>JANNWY010000160.1:0-64134 GCA_031409335.1 Chthoniobacteraceae bacterium
GCGATTTTTTGCGGTCTGTGAATAGGGTAGGTCTGCACTACAGCCACTTTTGGCTGTTTTCCGAGGATGCCTGTGCTGAAAATCAACGACTTGCGCCGCAAAATATTTTCAACTGCCCGCGAATCCGCCAAGTCGGGTTAGGTTAGCGCAGCGTTCTTCCGGCGGACGAATTCGATGGTCAAACGACGGTTGACGCCGCTCCCGGTGTAGCCTGCGACCGGCAGCCCCGCGAGTCCGGTGCCCGGCGTCAGCGCCGCGATGTCAGGCCGCACGGGATTCAGGTTGAACGCCCATTCCGCCAGATTGTTTGTGCCGTCCTGGTCGTAGTCTTGAGTCGGCCCGTAAAATGTCGTGCCGAAGTATTGCAGTTCCCATTGATCGGGCAGGCGGACGTTGTCCTCGTACTTCGTCAGGACGTTTTGCCGTTCCGGGTGAAGGTGATGGATTGCGACGTGGCTGCGGTATTCACGAAGCGCACGTAGTAGGTCTGATTCGGCTGCCACGGGCACCCGGCGGTCGAGAGCGGCTGATTCAGCGATCTGTTCGCGCCGGAAGAAATGAGGTGCTGCGTCCCCGTCGTGCCGGGCAGCGTGCCCTGCTCCATGCGCACGGTCACGCTGCTCGCGTGGGTCGAGGAAACCTTGAAGCGCGTCGCCTCGGGCGGCACGGGAATCCGAGATAGCACGGAACTCCTGTGCGGGATGTTCGTCGTCACCGTGCCAGAGTAAAAGTCGAGGCTCGGCAGCACACCGATCGTCCCGCCGCTGGTCGCGTTGCTCAGCGAAAACGTCGCGTCGTTGTTTCTGAAAATTTACGATTCAAAGATCGCCCCGCTGCCCGCGGGGCCGCTATCCGAGCTTCGAGGTTCTTGCCCGATTGCAGGAAGAATTGCCGGACCCTCGGCAGCATCAATTCGGGCCAGTTGTAAGCTCCCCTGTCAAAACTCGATCTTGACCGCAGAGCCAAAATCCGGTTTCTAAAATGCAGCAATCGTCACGATTGCCTGCGGCTCAAAACATCCGTCATCCCGTGAAAACTCCCCACCACGTCGCGGCCATCCCGCAAACCAGCGTCACCCCGCTCGGCAGCAGGCGGTTTCCGTCCCTCGTGCCCAAGCTGCGCTTGGGCACGCCCTTGGGAGCGAAGCTCTGCTTCGCAGGCGGGGGCGTCCGCGGGGCTGCACGCGCGTCCGCCGGCCCCGCGCGCTCCAGTCCCACCCGCCGAGGAGGCGGAGGGGACAAGCGGGGGAAGGTGGGTGGGCGAGCCAGACACCCCCTCCACGCGAAGCACAGCTTCGCCCGCCGAGGTGGCGGCGTACGGGACAAGCGGTGGCCGGTGCCACGGGCGAGCACTGGCATTCCCAAGCGCAGCTTGGGAACGAGGTCCGCACCGGGTGTGTCGTCCAGGCCGCAGACCCAGCTGCACACCACCTTTGCCATTGTGGACACCCACCCCGCGGCCAGCGCGGCGCGTCAGGCGTATCCCGACAGGCATCCCGGCGGCTCGCACCTTCCCGAGACCGGAGCCGCGGAAGTCGATACCCTCGGCTACCTCTTCTTCGGTTCCCAGACCGACGCCGTTTACCATCTCGCCTTCACCTTCCCGCACGCGGACCCGGCTTTGCAGCTGCAATTCTCCGGCATCGGACTGGAGCGCCTGAACGATGAGAGTTGGGGCATCGACAACGTCAGCGTGAGCCTCGCCGGCGTCCCGGAGCCAACGGTGGCTGTCTCGTTGCTGATCGGCTTCGGTTTGCTGGCGGGTCGGCGATGCCCTTTGGTAAAAAGGAAAGCAACGAGTTGATAGATGAATGGGGTCAAACAGATGCAGGCGCAGACATCCGACCTTCCCCATCCAGCCATGAAAACCATCCGACAGATCCTCACTAGTCTTTGCGCCCTACTCCTCCAGTTTTCCTCCGTCGCCGCGCCGGGCGATCTCGATCCGCTGGATGCCGATGTCGTAGGCGAGTTCGTTTTAACCACGGCAGTGCAGCCAGATGGGAAAATCATCATCGGGGGGAAGTTTACCTCGGTACTTGGGGTTCCGCGCAGCAACATCGCGCGGCTCAATGCCAACGGGAGCATCGACATGGACTTCGATCCCAAGGCGAACGGCCAGGTCATTAGCGTAGCGGTGCAGGGGGACGGGAAGATTGTGCTTGGAGGCACGTTCACCACGCTCCAACCGAACGGGGCTGCGACCCCAACCGCGCGGCAGTATGTCGCGCGGGTCAATGCCGATGGCAGTCTCGACTCGGGTTTCGATCCCAAGCCGGGCAACACTGTCACCAGCGTGGTGGTGCAGGCGGATGGAAGGATTGTGCTCGGGGGGGGCATTCGTTTCGCTCCAGCCGAACGGGGCCGCGAGCGCGGCCTTTCGGCAGTTTATCGCGCGCGTGAGCGCCAACGGGAGCCTCGACACGGGCTTCGATCCCAAGGCGAACGGATTCGTCATTAGCGTAGCGGTGCAGGGGGACGGGAAGATTGTGCTTGGAGGCACGTTCACCACGCTCCAGCCAAACGGAGCAGCGTTCGCGACTGCGAGGCAGTATGTCGCGCGGGTCAATGCCGACGGCAGCCTCGACGCGGGTTTCGATCCGAAGGCGAACAACTACGTAAGCACGGTGGCGGCCCAGGCGGACGGAAAGATTCTCTTCGGGGGCGATTTCAGTGCAGTCCAGCCGAACGGGGCCACGAGCGCGACCCTGCGCACCGGGATCGCGCGGGTGAATGCCGACGGGAGCCTCGACACGGGCTTCGATCTCCATGTAGGGGGTTTGTCTGATGAGGTTCTTAGCATGGCCGTGCAGGCAGACGGGAAAATTCTCCTCGGGGGCGACTTCTCTTCGCTTCAGCCGAATGGAGCACCGAGTGCGACCGCGCGGCGGTTTGTCGCGCGGGTCAATGCCGACGGGAGCCTCGATGCGGGCTTCGATCCCGCGCCGAACTTCACGGTCAATTGGGTGGCAGTGCAGGCGGACGGGAAGATTTTGCTTGGAGGCAGGTTCGCCGCGCTCTGGCCAAACGGAGCGGCGTCGCCGACCACGCGCAGATACTTCGCGCGGCTGAACAACGACGCCGCGACCCAGACCCTCAGCGCGCCAGATGCAAGCCAGGTGCTCTGGCAGCGCGGCGGGGGCTCCGCGGAGGTGTCAATGGTGACATTCGAGCTGAGTATCGATGGCGGTGCGAACTGGACATTCCTGGGCAACGGCACGCGCATGGGAAACACTTCAAATTGGCAGCTCACCGGCCTTACTCTCCCAGCCAGCGGCCAGCTCCGCGCCCGCGGGCGCACCGCCGACGGCTCCGGGCTAATCGAGCAGGTCGCGGTCTTCTCATTTCTTACGTCCATCCAGCAATGGAAACTCACCCAACTCGGCGACGCCAACGCCCCCGACCTCGGCGACACCGACTTCGACGGCCTCGTCCACCTCGCCGAATACGCGCTGAACCTTTCCCCCACCGCGCCCAGCCTCCCGCCGCCCGCCGAGCGCCACCTTTACGCCGAAGGCGAACGGCTGCGGATGTTCTTCACGCGCGACCCGGCGCGCAACGACGTGACCCTCGAAGTGCAGTCCGCCGACAGCCCCGCCGGCCCGTGGACGACCGTGGCCGCGAGCACGCTCGGCGGCGTCACCACCGGCCCCGGCTACGTCGGCGGCGATGACGCGACGCCCGGACTCAAGACCGTCGAGGTCCGCGACACGGTGGACATTTCCCCCACGACCGCCTCGCGCTACCTGCGCGTGAAGGTGACGCATTGAATGGCTCGTAGCTCATGCGGCCCCCCGCATGGATCGACCCTCGCGCGGAGCGCCTCTCTCAAGGGAACCCGCGCGCCGGGGAAGTTTGTCGCTGCGCGCGTGGGTGGAATAGCTACCTGACTGCCCCCCCACGCTGGTCCCACTTTTCAATCACACGTTCTTGCGGACGATGCGAAGAATCCGCCTTGCGGGTGGCGAGAGGAGCGCATTAGTTCTTCGCCATGAATTCGACCGTGAACGAAGCGGAAATTTGGAGCCGGACGATCCAGCCCGAATCGGGCAGCTTTCCGATGGCGGCCGCGCAGGAGTTCCTGCGGCTGCGCCTCTCGGATGCGGATGAGCAACGGGTGCGCGAACTTTCCGCGAGGGCGAACTCGGGCGATTTGAGCGTGGAGGAGGCGCAGGAGTTGGATCACTACCTGAATGTGGGGCGGTCGCTGGAGCTGCTCAAGGCGAAGGCCCGCGCGTCCCTGCGTGCGGCGGTCTGCTGATCGCTCGCATGGATCAGGCAACGGAGCGGGCGGTTCGCGAGAGGGCTGCGCATCGTTGCGAATACTGTCACTTTCCCGAGAGGTTCGCGGAGTTGCCGTTCCATCTCGATCACGTCATTGCGCGGCAACATGGCGGGGAGACGACGCTGGAGAACCTCGCGCTGGCGTGCTGCTTCTGTAACCGATTCAAGGGACCAAACCTGAGCGGCATCGACCCCGACACGCGCGAGGTGGCGCTGCTTTTTCATCCACGCCAGCACGTCTGGCAGGAACACTTCGGCTGGGATGTGGCGCGGTTCCTCGGTCGCACGCCAACGGGCCGCGCCACGATCCACACACTCCGCCTCAATCGTGCGGATGCCGTGGCTGTGCGCGATCTCTTGATGGCTGAAGAAGTGTATCCACGGTAGGACAACGTGGGATAGTATTCACAGTAACCGTCGGCACGCTCGGCGGCGTCACCACCGGCCCCGGCTACGTCGGCGGCGATGACGCGACGCCCGGACTCAAGACCGCGGAAGTGCGCGACACCGTGAACCTTTCCACCGCCACCGCCTCGCGCTACCTGCGCGTGAAGGTGACGCATTGAGGAACGCGTGGGAAGGAGGACGATGCGCATGATGACAAGATCACGGCCCTTGCGAGCCGTCGGGCGCGACGATAGCCTGCCGCTGTGAGCACGCTGACGCAGACGCTTCTCCATGAACTACAGACCGCGCCGGAACCGGTGCAGCGGGAGGTGCTGGTTTTTTTGCTCTTCATCAAGGAGCGCAGCCGGGAGCAGGGAAGGGGCATCGAACGGACGCCGGGAGTTTGTGGTGGAGACGCGTGTGTGGCGGGCACGCGCCTCCCAGTGTGGTCGATCGAGCAGGGCCGGCGGCGCGGGTTCACCGAGGATGAGTTGTTGGTGAATTATCCGACCCTCCGCCGAAGCAATCTTCCTGCGGTTCGGGACTATGTGAAAACGCATGCCGCGGAAATCGAGCAGGCGATTCGCGAGAACGAGCAAGCCTGATCCACGGTGGCTGCGCGCCTGTATTCCAACGAGAATTTTCACCGCCTCGTGGTCGAGACCCTTCGGGAGTTGGGACACGACGTTCTCACTTCTTAGGAAGCCGGACGGTCGAACCATCGCGTCCCGGACGACGAGGTGATTCAGTTTGCGGCGGGTGAAAGGCGCGCGGTGCTCACATTCAACCGGCTGCATTTCGTCCGTCTTCATCGCAGCACCGAAGGCCGGCACACGGGCATTGTCGTCTGCTCGGAAGACCATGATGTGCGAGCGCTCGCGGAGCGGATCGACCGGGCCATTCAGGAAGCCGGTGTGTTGTCTGGCCAACTACTGCGCGTAAATCGACTGGGATAATCGCTGCGATCTCGCGCGATTTCAAAGGTCGCCTGCGCGATCACCGGCGCAGTCGGCCCCGTGTTAATCGGCGTGTCGCGATCGATCACAATCGCCGCCGCCGACACGCGCGATTTGCCGGAAGAAGCGGATGCCTTCGGGAGCGAGGTTCACATTTCCACTGCCGGAAGAGAGGGCGGGTTCGCCGATGTCGTATTGGGAGTTCGCGTTCGTGTCGGTCCAGGCGAGCGTGCCGAGATCCTGCACCCAGGCGCGTCCGGTGAAGATGCTCGATTGCGCGCCGGCGGTGGCGTTGACGAGATGATACCAGTCCTGCCCGGCGGCAAACTTGTCGCTGCGCAGGACGAGGCCATCGGAGCCGGTGCGCTCGGATTTGCGACTGGCGGGGATGCTGGCGGTGGTTTGCGGGACGGCGGTTTGGGAGAGGTAGAGATCGGCCTCGCCGGCGGCGACGGTGAGGCGCGTTTCCCATGCGCCGATGTCGGTGGCCTGGGCGTTGATGTGGAAGTAGTGGCGTCCGGCGCGGGTGCTGGTGTTGGTGAGGGCTTGCATGGCAGCGTTGATCGCGAGATTGCGCAGGGCATTGAGCGTGAGCGTGGCACTGGTGCCGGCGTTGAGCGAGGTCTGGATCGTGGTTTGATTCGCGACCGCGGCGTTCGCCGTCGGCGTGAAGACATTGGGATTGCCGCCGCTGAAAGTCCCGCCGCTGGTCGCCGCCGTGGAAACGGTGACATCGCTGGCTGCGCGGAGATGCTGCACGGGGAGGAGGAACGAGGCGAGGAGAACCGCCAAGGGGTGCCGCGTTTTCATGGCGCGGAGTGTGAGAGGAACGCCAGGGGCGTAAACAAGGTCGGAATCGTGTGTTCGCTATTGGTAGAATCGTGAAGTCTGAGTCTGGCCGCCTACTCGATCGGATATTTCCGCAGCCCGGAGAGCTGTCCGGCGATGCGCCAGAGGAAGAGCGGATTGTTGACGAGATAACGCCGGGCCAGCCTGCGCGGCTCGCAGCACATGCGGAAAAACCACTCCATCCCCGCGCGCTGAATCCAGCGCGGAGCCTGCCGCACGCGGCCCGAGTGAAAGTCGAACGCCGCGCCGACTCCGGCCATCAGCGTGACATCGAGCTGGGGCAGATATTCCGCCATGAATCGCTCCTGTTTCGGCGTGCTGAGGCCGACCCACATCAGGTCCGGCTGCGCGGCGCGGACTTGCTCGGTAAGAGCGGCTTTTTCGATCGGACTGAGGGGACGGAATGGGGGCGTATAGGTGCCGACGATCTGCACGCCGGGGAAACGCGCTTCGAGTTTCGCCTTCAGTTCCTCCGCGACACCGGGCGCGCCGCCGTAAAAGTAGTGTTTGAAATTCACCGTCTGCGTCGCGGCGAAAACCTCGCACATCAAATCCGGCCCATATACGCGCTGCACCTCGGGCTTCACATGATGCCGACCGAGCCAGACGAGTGGCATGCCGTCGGTCGTGTTGAGAAAGGAACCGTTCAGGATTTTGCGGAAACCCGGATCGTTCTGCGCCTCCGTCACGCCATGCACGCCGGTCACGCAGATATAGCCCTTTCGCCGCGCGCGCGCAGCTTCGAGGATCGCGTCCGTGGCGATGCGCAGATCCATCGCGCTCACGGAGACGCCGAGGACGTTGAAGCGGGGAATGGCGGAAGCGTTTTCGTTCACAAAGCGCGGGAGCATGTGGAAGGGGCGGACATTTTTGAACCTTGAACTTTGCCGCGAGCCGAAATCGCGCATACAATCCGCCGCATGTCCTCCACCACCGCACCGTCCGCACCCGCGCCCGGACCCGGCGAAGCCCTCTCGCGCCTGGGCCGCTGGGTCGCTGCCAAACCCATGCAGGCCGCGCTGCTGGCGGGCAGCATCGCGACGTTCGTGTGGTTTTTCTGTTTCGTCCCGATCTGGGTGAGCGGCGCCCAGACGACGTTGCACTGGTCGATCAACGCGTGGAACCACAAGACCGGCGAGCAGTATCACGGCCGTTTCGTGCCGCTCGTCTCGCTCTTCCTCGTCTGGTACCGGCGCGACCGCTACTTTGCCGCGCCGAAGGGCGGCTCGAATTGGGGTCTCCTGTGGCTGGCGATCGGGATTTTGTGTTTCGTCATCGGCGCGCGCTGCCTGCAGCCGCGCTTCGCCCTGCTCGCCACCCCGTTTCTCTTTTACGGGGCCACCCTTTTCCTTTGGGGCCGGCACGTCGCCCGCCTCGCCCTGTTTCCCTGCGCATTCCTGGTTTTCATGCTGCCGTTTGCGTCGCTCGAGCAGGCCACTTTCAAACTGCAGTTCATCATCACCGGAGCCATCGGCGTCATGGCCAATCTCATCGGCATCACCGTCCAAACCGTCGGCACCACGCTCACCGCCCGCGATGGCAGCTTCAATTTCGAGATCGCCGAAGGCTGCAGCGGCGTCCGCTCGCTCTCGGCCATGAGCATGCTCACCGCCGTCTATGTCCACCTCACGCAGGATCGCCTGTGGAAAAAAGTGTTCATCTTTGGCGCATCCCTGCTCTTTGCGATTTTTGGAAATGTGGGCCGCCTCTTTACGATCCTCGTCTTTGCCAAATACATCAGCCCCGATATCGCGGGCGGCCTTTACCACGACTACTCCGGCTTCCTCTTTTTCCCCATCGCCGTCATGGCCATGACGGGCTTCAGCCGACTGGTGAATCTCGACTGGAAAAAAATCTCCGACAAATGGACGAGGAACGAACAACAGCCGCCCGACGACTTTACCAAAGAGGAAAACAAACCCGCCGGAAAACCCGGTGCCCCGATCTCGTATGACTACTAGCCGCCTCGCCATCCTTCTCGCGTTGTTGCTGGCCGGGATGAGCTGCATTTTCCTGCTGCCCGCGCAGGACAAATTCCAACAGCCAACGGGGATCGACCTGGCCCTGCCGACGACCGTCGGCGGAGCCTGGCTTGGGACCGATCAAGAAGTCTCCAGCAAAGAGCAGTTCGTGCTCGGAAAAGAGACCGAGTTTTCCCGGAAATCCTACAAAAACGCGCGCGGCACCTCGCTCGGCGGCGGCGACTACATCCAGGCTTCCGTGGTGCTCTCCGGGAGGGATATGAACACCAGCATTCACCGCCCCGAGTGGTGCCTTCCCGCGCAGGGCTGGACGATCGAGAATTCCAGCAAAGTCCCCATCACGATCCCCGATCGCGGAAAGCTCGTCACGACGCGGCTCAAGAACATGCGCTTCATCCCCGACAAGGAAACCGGCAAACCCATCACCGACCGGGATGGCAACAAATTGATCGTCCGCAATCTCGATTACTACTGGTTCGTCGGCTTCAACACCGTCACCGAGTCGCACACGACCCGCAATCTCATCGACATCACCGACCGGCTGATGCACGGCTACAATCAGCGCTGGGCGTTCGTCACCGTCGCGGCAAACATCACCGACAACCTCCAGCCGGACGGACTCGACGAAAAGGAAACCGACGAAATGATCCTGGAATTCATCCAGAAACTCGCGCCAATGACGCACAAGGATTCGGTGAAGTTTCACTGAAAACGGTGCGGCGCCTGGGCGATCACCCAGGCGCGGCGGGCGTGGCGAAATTCACCACCATCGGTAATGCCCGGTCAGCGCGAACTCGAACAGGCGGTCCTCCGCCCGCGCGCCATTGCCGATGTTGTGAACGATGAGGCGGCGCGACGGATCCAGCGGTGAGACTTGGTCGATCACGATCATGATGTGCGGCAGATTCTTTGGGACGATGCACGTCACCAGATCGCCTGGCAGGTAGTCGGCGGGGTTTTTCGTGGCGGGCAGACTTTTCCCCCGCCGTTTGAAAAGCGTCATCAGATTCAGCACACGGCGATGATCGATGTTCGCGTCGGCCCGCCGCAGGCCCCAGTTCTTCGGATAGGCGGAGAACGCGCTCTTCATGTCGAGATGCACCTCCTTCTGCAAATCGACCCCGAGCTCGCGGAAGGCGCGGACCACCACATCGCTGCACACGCCGCGATCGAACGGCACGTCGCCGCCAGGATATTCGAGTGACACATAGGCCGGATCGTAAGTGAGCGTCTTCCCAATCTGTGCGCGGGCGGCAGCTACAAACTTGGTGATCTCGACCGGGCGTTCCGCGCCCACCGGCGCGGCGGAAATGAGGAGAGTGAATAGTGCGAACCGAAGTCGTGTCATGCGGAATCCTTGTGAGCGGACGCCGCGCGACGCAATCGGAAATCTCCGATCGCAATCCGCCGGTGCAGCATTTCAGGGAATAAAACGGCGGCCCGTGCATCCAAGGCATGAGTAGCAAGCGATCAAAGGCCAACCCACCTCCCAGTTCATCAACAGCTTCATTGACACCCATGACTTATCCGCACCCATACAAAGAAACTTACCTCAAAGGGCGACTCCTCGGAATCGCGCTTGCCACCGCCCTGTCAGCCATCGCTTGCCACAGCTATGCCCAAGTAGCAGTCCCGGGCAGTGTGAACTTCGACATCGGCACCGGCAACTACACCTATGCCTACTCAGTGGTGAACACCGGCCCCGCGTTTGATCTGGCAATCATCAATGTGCCGGTGCTGCCGGGCAGCGCACTGATGAACCTCGTGTCGCCATCCGGATTCCAAATCAGTTTCGACCCCGGCGTGGGCATCGTGTCCTTCCTTGAGGACGCCGATCCCGGGACGCTCCCGACCTTTGCGCCCGCTGCCACGATTGGCCTCTTCACCTTCACCAGCGCCGTCGGCCCAGGCACCGTCACCTTCGATGCATTGGATGCCGATGGAAATAGTTTCACCGGCACCACGCTATCCCCAGCGGTGCCGGAGCCGGGCACCGCGGCGCTGCTCTGCATGGCAAGTCTGCTTCCCGCCTTGTTTTCCCGCCGTCGCCGGAGCGTATCCGACGATTCCCACACCCATCCAACCCACAACTAATCAGTCCTCATGAATACACCCATGCAAACACACCAACCCTTCGGACGCTTCGCCCTAGCGAAGCATGGCTCCAAACTCGCCGCAGGAGCGTTCCTCGCGGCTGCCGTCTGGCTTTCACCCGGCCCCCGCGCGCTGGCTTCCAGCCATAGCGACGCACCACTCATCAAACTCGATCCGCAGGCGAACCTGACCGATGTCTATGCGTTCATCCGCAATCGTCCGAGTGGAGAAAAAGTACTCGTGGTCGAGGTGAATGTGCGTCCGTTTTCAGAGCCGGGAGATGGCGTGATGTACGAGGCATTTTCCTCGGATGCATTGTATAGCATCCATATCGCCAATCCGACGACCGGCGAAGAAGCCCAGCGTTTCGATTTCCAGTTCTCCCCGGTTGGGGCTGCCGGCGGGAATTATAAGAATACCAACACCATCCTGCGTTATGGCCGTGGCACAGCCATCGGGCCGATCCAGACTGTCGGCGACGCACGGCAGAATTTTGTCCAAACCTATACCGTGACAAAAGTGATGGGTGCAACGCGGACGACACTGAACGGCGCCAGCCCGCTGCTCGTCGCCCCGCCGAATGTCGGCATCAAAACGACGCCGCTTTACAACGATGCGAATGGCCGAGCTATTTCAGGAGCTGCCAACCGCGCCGCGCTCGATCCCTACACCTTCCAGACGACCTATGATCTGCCCGGTGGAAACACCGTGTTCTGCGGGCCTCGCGAGGATGGCTTCTTTGCCGACACGCCGGGCATCTTCGATCTGCTGCAAACCCGCATCCTCGACAACAATGGCTCGCTCGGCGATGGCCTCGGGCAGGATGGCAATGGAGTGGATGGGTTCAAGGGATTCAATACTCTGCACTACTCCATCGTCATCCCGGTTAGCTCCCTGCCTAGCTTTACCTATACGGGGGCGCTACAGCCGCAGGGCACCGGAGTGGGTGTCTATGCCTCGGTCAGCCGTCCCCGCGTGACGCTTCGCAAAAGCGGCGGAGGGGATGATTTCTCCGGGCCATTCATTCAGGTGAACCGCCTCGCGAACCCTCTGTTCAACGAAGTATTGGTGGCGATCGGTGACAAGGATAACTACAACCGCACTTCGCCCACTGTCGATGCCGCACGGTTTGCTACTTATGCGCTGAACCCTGAAGTCGCGGTGCTCATCAATGCCGTTTTTGGCACGAGCTTTCAGACGACCGGCCGCGCGGATTTGCAGGCGGTCTATATCCCGGATGTCATCCGCGTGAATACGACGACTGGCCCCGCGACGATCGCGGGAGACGCGGCATTTAACCGGCTGAGTTTTATCGGCGGTGACACGATCGCGAATGGCAACGGTGTGCAGATTCCCGCTGGCTGGCCGAATGGACGGCGCTTCGGTGATGATGTCGTCGATATCGCACTCACGGCAGTCGCGAGTGGTCCGACCTTTGCAACGATCACCGTGGTCGGTGACAATGCGGCGGCCAACGACCAGACCTACAACCGCACTTTCCCATACGCGGCGACGCCGCACGCGGGAGCGCGGAATAGCAAGGACTCCGGCCCGAACGCCGGATTCTAAACTCGGCCGATCGCAATAACCCGCGCCGACGCATCGCACCATCCGATGCGTCGGCGCTGTTGTTTCACCGCTCCCATGGATTCCTCAACTTGCCGACCCAATCTGCTGCGGACCATCACTCTCAGTGCATGCTTGAGCGTGGCTTTGGCAGCGGCTTTTCTTTCCAAAAATCTGCCATCGCGGACGGCAACAGCGGCGGCAGCCAATGGGCCGGTTCCCGAACTCACGGGGGAACAGATCCTCGCGACGCTGCCAGTGCCGAAGGCGGAATCCGCGACTGGAAAAGCGCTCGCTGCCGGAATCGAGCAAGTGCGCAAAGCGCCTGGCAACGCAGTCGCATGGGTGAATCTCGGCGATCTGCTCGCACAAGCCCTGCGCGACTCCGCCGATCCGAAATACTATGACTTTGCCGAGATGGCTTACCAACACGCGCTCGGGCTCGATCCGAAAAGCGCGGCTGCAATGACCGGGATGGCGTGGGTAACGGGTGGGCGTCATCTCTTCGCGCAGAGCACCGAGTGGGCGGAGCGGGCGTTGGCGCCGGATGCGGGGAACGCGGCAGCGGTGGGAATTCTCGGCGATGCCTGCGTCGAGCTTGGCGACTACGAAAAGGCGCTGGATCACTATCAAAAGATGATGGATCTGCGGCCCGATCTTTCCTCGTGGAGCCGCGGCGCGCATCTGCTGTGGCTGACTGGCGACCGGAGTAAGGCAATGTGGCTGATGGAACGCGCGATCAAAGCCGGCGCGCCCTACGCCGAGAACACCGCATGGTGCCGGGCGAAACTCGCGATGATGCATTTCCACGGCGGCGCATACCTTCCTGCCGCGCAGGTGCTCGAACCCGCGCTCGCGGCTGATTCGCGGAACACGCACATGCTGCTCGCAGCCGGACGGATCGCGGCGGCGCGTCACGATTTCGCCGCCGCGCGGAAACACTACCAGATGATCCTCGAAGCCGGGCCGCACCATGATGCGCTCGTGGCACTCGGCGATCTGGCCGCGCACGATGGCGATGCGGACGCGGCGGAAAAATACTACGCGCAAGTCGAGGCGTTGCACGTCGCGCATCTCGCAGGCGGAGCGCACGATCATATGCAGATGGCGAAATTTTACGCCGATCACGATCGCAATCTGGTGGCGGCCCTGCGGCTCGCCGAGCAGCACAAACTAACGCGCAATGTGCTGGAGGCCGATGTGCTCGCGTGGGTGTATTTCAAAAATGGCGATCAGCCGCGCGCGGTCGAGGCGATCAAGCGCGCGCTCAGCCGCAATACGCCAGACGCGGAAATGCACTTCCACGCGGGGATGATCGCGGACGCGGCAGGGGATCGCGTGGCGGCGCAAAAACATTTGCAGCAGGCGTTGAGTTTCAGTCCGCGATTCAGCGTGCTCCAGGCACCGGTCGCGGTGAAGGCGCTGGATCGACTCGGCAGCGCCACGCCTGTCGCGAATGCGGAAGCGGCGCGATGAAATCCCTGCGCACCATTTTCATCCTCGCGGTCGCGCTGGCCCGCGCCGCCGCGCACGAAGAGCCCACGAGCTTCCTCGATCTCCGCCTCGGCGGGGATGGAATTACCGCGAGCCTCATCGCGTCCGCCACGGACTTCGCGCACGATCTCCCCACGATCGAGCCCGCCATGCTGCTCGATCCCGCGGTCGCCGCGGCGCAGCATACCGCACTCGCCGCGATCGTGCGATCGCGGCTGCAACTCTCCGCCGACGGCGCACCGCTGGCGGGCGAATTGCGCGCCATCACGCCCATACCTGGGAAACGCGACGTGCATCTCGCACTGCGCTACACGTGGCCATCCGCGCCAGCCATCCTCGGAGTGCGATGCCGCCTGTTTCCCTACGATCCGCGCCATCGCACTTTTCTAAACATCCACGAAAACGAGCGGCTCGTGCGGCAGGAGATTTTTGAAGGTGACGCGCCGCCGATCGAATACCGCGCGGGCTCGCCGCAGCGCATCGGGGCCGTCGTTTGGCAGTTCGTTGTCGAAGGCGTGCATCACATCTTCATCGGGCCGGATCACATCCTCTTCATCATCGGCCTGCTCCTGCTCGGCGGCAGTGTGGGCCTGCTTTTGCGGATCGTCACCGCCTTCACCGTCGCGCACAGCATCACGCTCGGACTTGCGACACTCGGCATCGTCAACCCACCCGCCGCGCTCATCGAGCCCGCCATCGCGCTCAGCATCGTCTTCGTCGGCGTGCATGCTTTTTTGGGAAAGAAAATGCGCGATCCGCGACTGCTGTTCGCATTCGGCTTCGGGCTCATCCACGGCTTCGGCTTCGCCAATGTGCTCGCTGAAATGGCGCTCCCGCCCAGCGCGCTTGGCTGGTCGCTGTTCGCCTTCAATGGCGGAGTCGAGATCGGCCAGGCCTGCATCGTCCTCGCCATCGCCCCGCTGCTCGCGCTCCTCCGCCACCGCAGCGCGCGGGCTTCCAGCCGGATCATTTCCGCCGGTGCGCTGTGCGTCACGACGGCCGGCGCGTTTTGGTTTTTCCAGCGGATCATGGCGTAGAAAGCCACGGCGGTTTCTGCGTCTGGACGAAACGATTGCCGCAAAGTTGGCAATCTGTAGCCTCCCCGGTAACCTGTGATGCCGAAGAAAAAGCAGAACCGAACTCATTCAAAAACACCCGCCGCGCCGAAGCGCTCCCGCATCCGCGCGCTCGTGCTGATCGACGACGGGCCGATCCGTCGCGCGGCACTGGCCAACTATCTCGCGATCGAGCGCGAGGCGGCGAAACTGCGCGCGCAGATGGAGCGCTTCGAGGCGGTCGATTGCCCCGCGTACGAACGGTGGGATGCGCGCACCTTTGGCCCGCTGCTCACCGAGCTGCGCGACCTTGCCGCCGCATTTGGCGAAAAGCAGCGCGTGCTCGATGCGATCGACGAAGAGGTGCTCTGGACCGGCTGCTCCGAAGTCGCCGCCTACCGCCGCGTGATGAAGCTGATCGAGGACGGACCGCCCGAACCGAACCCGGACGAGGACTATGACCGCGACCGCGACCGCGACCCAGCCAGCGATCCAGAAGACCCGGATTTCTCCGGCGATGCGGGCGGAATGTTTGGTGGGAGCGATCTGCCGCCGGGCGTCAGCGCGGCGCAATTCGACCGGATGTCCGCCGCGGAGCGACGGCAATTTCGCGAATTCTTTGAAACGATGGCGGAACTCTACCAAGCCATGACCGGCCAGCCCGCGCCGTCGCTCGAAGAGGCGCTCGCCCGCGATCGCGCCCGGCACGGCGGCGGGGCCGCATCGCCGCCGCCCGCCCCGCCCCGGCAGACTGCCGCACACCGGGACGCGGACCGGATCAAGGAGATTTATCGGAAGGTCGTGCGCCAATTGCATCCCGACGCGAACGGGGAATTTGCGCCGCGCGAGCGCGAGCTGTGGCACGAAGTCCAGAGCGCCTACCAGGCGCGCGATCTCGAGCGGCTCGAAGCCGTGGCCGCGCGCGTGGAACTGGGCGGCGACGCGGCGGCATCGGCGCGGACATCCGTCGGCGTGCTGCTGCGGATCACGCGCGAGCTGGGCGAGGCGCTGCAAAGCGTGCGCCGCCAGCTCGGCCGCGCGAAGAAACAACCCGCGTGGCGTTTCCCCGAAAAAATGGACGCCCTGGCTCCGCTGGAAGCGCGCCGCCGCCACCAGATCGAAAGGGCGCTGGGTGAAAGTCGGCGCGACCTCGCAAATGCGAGCGCGACCCTCGAAGAGCTGGCCCGCCGTGCGGCGCTACCGCGCAAAATGCGGCGCCCCAAAGCCAGGCCGCAATCCCAGGCAGTGAGCGGAAAGCAAATGGAGTTTTTCTAAACCGGGCCGCGCGCGATCATTTCGCCTGATTCCACGGCATCTTCGCGATCAGCATGCCCATCGTGCAGGTATCGGTGATTCCTGAAAACATCAGCCCCGCGCCAACGAATCCTGACAGCCACACGAAGAGCGGATGCACGAACCAGCCGAGCAGCACGCCGCCCAGCACGAGTGCGCCCGCCGCGATGCGCACTTGTCGTTCCAGCGACATCACGCTGCGCCCGCTCGATTCGCAAGGCAGGCCCGCCGCCGCCCAAGCCGTGGTGCCGCCCTCCACCACCACCGCATCGCCGCAACCCGCGGCGGCCAGCTTTTCCGCCGCCATCGTCGCCCGTTTGCCACCCTGGCAGAGCAGATAGATCGGTCGGGTGCCCGTGCCTTTGCGTTCGCTGAGAAAGGTAGCGGCGTCGAGTTGATCGAGCGGCAGCGAATGCGCGCCGACGGCGTGTTGCGCGGCGAATTCGGCGGGAGTGCGCACATCGATGAGATCAGCGGCTTCACCACTGGCGATGCGGCGATGGGTTTCGGTCGGAGAGAGAGCGGCAGGCATGGCAGTGGTGGTTTGGTGCAAGATGCTAGCGCCCATCGACTCGACCGGCTTTGCAAATCTTGCAGGAATGAAACCCTGCCTTGGCGTGCTGGGAGCGACCGCGTTTCATCGCTCAGTGCCCGCCTTCCAGCACAATCTCCGTGATCGCCACGCCCGCGCCGTTTTCACCCGGATAAATCTCCAGAATCTCAAACGTCATCGAGTCCCCCGAACGCACAAACACATCCGGGAAACTCAGCCGCTGCCAGCGTCGGCTATCCGCAAAAGTCACATCCGCGATCGGCTTGTCGCGATAGTAAAGCCGCGCCTTTTTCACCCGCGCATGAACCTTCCACTGCTGCTCGTCCGCCCACGCGCCATTGATGATGTCGAGCCCGTAAAGCGGCGTGTTTCCCTCGATTTCCGGGTGCAGCTTTTTTGGAAAAACCAGCTTCAATCTCGCCCCCACGCCGCTCGTCCCATCCGCCGCGATCCACGCCGTCTCCGCATTTTCATCGTTCATCTTTTTCAACACCGCCGCCTTCTGTCCGCCCGCCGCCAGCACCTCGACGCTCCACGCAAACGCGCACTTCAGCGAACATCCACCCATCGTCTCCTGCAAAACCGGCTCCTCCACGCGCGCCTTGATGGATGCAGGATTGGCGAGCGCAGCCATCGGGAAATGACACGCGATGAGAAGGGCGAAAGTACGAAGATTCATGACGTGTGAACGATGCCAGCCGGATGCTGCCGGGCAACTCGAGAATCCGGCGGCGGCGGTCTTCCGATTTACAAAACATTTACACAACGAAGACGCGCCATTGACCCAACCCCCGCGCGCCTGTGCAACTTTGCATGCATGAAAACCCTCCTTTCAGCCTGCCTTGCGACCATGCTGGGATTCGTCACGCTCCACGGACAGTCGCCACAGCCCAGCCCGGCGACGGTGGAAACCGCCGAACCGTTGCTCACGAACGTATTCAAACTCTCGCCTGGACTATTTTCCCGGATGATCGAGGAAACTCCGGAATTGTCCGCCAAAACGGACGCTGCGCCGATCGCCCGGATGGACGCGAGAGAGTTCTTCGTCTTAAAAGGCATCACGTTTCCAGTCGGCAGCACCGCCACGTACATCGCCACGGGCAGCCGCCTCATCGTCCGCAACACGCAGGCGAACCTCGATATGATCGACACATTGGTGACGCCGGTATTCCGAAAGTTGGCGGATGATGCCGATCCGTTCTTCAAAATCAGAGGAGACACTCCGGCGGAAAAAGCGGACCGCGAGTGGAAAAACGTCGTCCTCATCATGGAAGTCTATGCGCTCCCGAAAGCGGACGCGCTCGCGACTTTGGAAAGCGAACGCGGCAGCGCCGCGCGTTACCAGCGCGTGCTCGATCTCGCGAAAGCGAAAAAAGCGCGACTCGAAATCCTCACCGCGCTCACTACAAAAAGCGGGATACGAGCCATCACGGAATCCTTGGACGAAGTGCGCTACCCGACCGAATTCCAGCCCGGGGTTGCCAAGGGAATGCCACCGGCGGAGACGACCCACGAGACCCGCAACGTGGGCGACACATTTGAAATCGAAGCGGTGATCGGACCGGACAGCCGCACTTGCGATCTGGATCTCGCGCCGCGTCGCATCAGCCTCGCCGGGTTCCGCGAAGTGGTGGCCGCGCCCGGCGATTCCGCTGTGCCGCAGCCGTTTTTCAACACGCAAAAAATCACGACGAGCACCTCATTTGAAAAAGACGCGCCGCACTATCTCGGCACCTTCACGCCGCCGAGCGAAAGCGGGGTGTCCGACGGCGCGGGCGCGGAAATCTGGCTCGCCTTCCTGCGCGTTCATTTCCACGGCCCGGCGGCCGATGAGATGAAACACCCCTCGCAGCCCGCCGACTGGTCCGCGATGAATCTGGAATACAGCGCGTATTCGCTCGACCGCGCCGAGGCGCGCGAACTCCTCGCGACCATGCCCTCGATCGAAGCCCCGTGGGAAAAGCTCCAGGCTTTGCTCGGAAAAAAGCAGGCGCGGTTCGAACATCTCTTGACCGTGAAAGCCAGGTCGGGCCAAAAGTCCGTGACGGAGGAAACGCATGAGTTTCGCTACGTGAGCGAGTATGCGTCGCCGGGGCGCACGCGCAGTACGGAAAAAACCACGCGGTCAACGACGACTCCGGCAAATCGGCGCGATGGCCCGGAAACCACGACCGTCGAACGCGGCACCCCGAACGCCGACGGCACGCCGGGCGCACCCATCTCGGTGGAGACCCGCAATGTTGGCGTGACGGTGGAATGCGAGCCGGTCGTCGGCCCCGATGAAGTGTCGATCGAGCTGAACCACGTGCTGCAAAGCGTGGCGCATCTCGGCAATCTGAAGACCGGTCGCGCAAAGCCGTATCTCGAGCAGCCGCTTTTCCAGACCCGGAAAATCACCACGAGCCAGACCGTCCTCGCCGGACGGCACATGCTCATCGGCACTTTCAATCCGCCCGGTGCCACTGGCGTGAACGGCCGTGCCGACGACGGGCGCACCTGGCTGGTCTTCGTGCGCGCGCTGGCGAACGAACCATGAGAGCGGAACTCCAGGGAGCATGGAGGGTGGCGCTTCGCGCGTTGTTGAATTCATGCGGAGGGCCGCATGAACTACTTTGAATCTCACGCGGCGAGATACGGAATCGTGAGCGGGCCTTGCGGGAGCACGGCGATGCGCGCGTTTGGATTTACGGCGCGTTTTTTTGCGATGTATGCGGCGATGTCGCGGCAGGGTTGCAGGTGCGCGGCGCGGATCGTTTCGTCGGGCAGCGAGCTGTAAATGTGGACAGTCGCACGGCGCTGGATGACGGCCTGGATTTGCCCCTGCCATTGCTCGGCATGGAGAAAGCCGGGCTGCGCCAGGCGGGCGAGGAGTTCTTCGCCATCGCGCGCGCTGCGGAGGAGTTGGTCGTGCGGGCTCTCGGCGGGAGTGCCTTCGGAGCATTCGGCAGCCATCACGATTTCGCCACCGTCCTTCACGATGCGCGCGGCGGCGGCGATGCCTTTCACGGCTTGGTAAAGATTCATGTCGAGCGGGTAGCCGCTGTTGGTGGTGAGCACGATGTCGAATGGCGCGGCGACTTTTTGCATCGCGGAGGCGCGGACGAATTCGATCCCGGCGCGGTGTGCGGCGAGGAGGTCGCCCGCGAAAATACCGGTGATTTCGCGGCGCTCATTCAGCGCGACATTCACGAGAAAACTCGGCCCGACGCGCAGCGCGATGTCGCGCATTTCCTCCCAGAGCGGGTTGCCTTCGGTGATGCCAAACGCGGCGCGTGGATCGCCGATGTGTTGCGCGCCGTGATTGCTCATCACCGTCTCCAACGCGGCGACGCCGGGCATGATGCCTTTCGGCCCGCCGCTGAATCCGGCGAAAAAATGTGGCTCGATGAATCCGGTGATGATGCGCACGTCCGCCTCGGCGAGCGTGCGGTCGATGAGCGCGGGCGCGCCGGAGCGGGTGACGCCGAATTGCGCGTGCGACGCGCGATCTTCGCAGTGGTGATTCACGCAGTGGAAATTTGCGACGACCTCCGGCGTGAGCATCGCTTCGAGTTCGGCGCGCGTGTTTGGGCGATGCGTGCCGGTGCCGTTGAGCAGCGTGATGTTTTCGCGCGAGGCACCCGCGTTTTCCAAATACGCGAGCAGCCACGGGATGAGGCGGTCGTTCGGCGTGGCGCGCGTGATGTCGGTGTGGACGATGCAGACGCGCGCCGTCGCCGAGATGGTTTTGGAAAGCGGGCTCGCGGCGATCGGGTGTTCCAGCGCAGCGAAGAGAGCGGCACGTTCATCCGCGAGGCCGGGCTGCGGCGCGGGTTCGATGATCGTTGAGTCTTCGGGGACTTCGACGGCGAGATGGCCGCGGCCGTATGCGAGGGAAATCCTCATGGCTTCCGGCTCGTCGCGGCGCGCTCGATCAGCGCCCGCTCCGCCGCCTCGTGCCGCGCGGCGGCGGCGGTGAGTTCGCCTTGCAGCGTTTCAAATTCCTTCACGGCATCCTCGTGGTCGAAGATTGCCGCGCCGCGTTCGTTCGTGCGCCACGCACTCCACTCGCGGTCGAGTAATTTGAGCATTTCGAGCATCGACGCGGCAAGTTGCCGGTTGGATTCGTGGATTTTCAGATTGAGGTCAAAATTCCCACCGCGGCGAAATCCTGCGAGGACGTCCTGCTTCACATTTTCCGCGACGCCGAGTTTGTCGAGCGCCGCGCGGTAGTCGGTTTCGGCGTTCTGAAAATACTGGATCAGCGCCTCGTTCGATTCGTTGAAACGTTTGACGAGCGAGCGCCGGGCCTTGAGTTCGTCCTGTGTTTTGATGGAAGCGGGGGCGACGTAACGCGCGTCGGCCAGCGCCTTGAGCGTCGTTTCGTATTCCGCCATCTGCGGCTGTACGCGCGCGACAAGCTCGCGCGCCGCGAGCAGCGGTTTGCGTTCGTCGCCGCTAAGTTTTTCCGCCGCCTGGCGGAGCGTCGTCTTGAATTCCTTCAACCGGTCTGCTCCCGAAACCGGCGTGCCGCCCGGCTTGGCCAGAGCGGCAGCGGATTCCACGACCTGAATGCGCGCGCTCTCGATCTGCGCCATCGCCTCGCTGGCGCGGCTCGCTTTCACCGACCGTCTGCCGACCCACACGCCGAGCGAAAACACGCCCGCGATCGCGATCAGGCCCGCGATGATCGCGAGTCGCCGGTCGGAAAAACGGAGGCCCGCACGCACGCGATCAGCGGCGCTTCGCGTCGAATTTCGCGTGGACCAGATCGCCGAGCCGCGCGGCGATGGCCGCGTTGCCGATGCGGTCGATCGCTTCCTGGAGAAATCCGAAGACGACGAGTTTTTGCGATTCCTTCCGCGAGATGCCGCGCGACATGAGGTAAAAAAGCTCCTCGTAATCAATCTGCCCGCTGGTCGCGCCATGCGAGCAGCGCACGTCGTCGGCTTCGATTTCGAGACCGGGCGCGCTGTTCGCCTCGGCTTCATCGCTGAGGAGAAGATTGCGCACTTTCTGATACGCGTCGGTTTTGTGCGCGCCGGGATTCACGCGGATGAGGCCGGAGAAAATCGTGCGCGCCGTGTCGTCGAGCGAGTTTTTGTAGAGCAGATCGCTCGAAGTATTCGGCGCTTCGTGGATCTGGAAAGTGCGCGCGTCGATCTCCTGCGCCGCGTCCGCGACGATGACGGAAAGCATGTCGCTGCGTCCGCCCGCGCCGCGCAAGTGGCTCACGCTTTCGCTGCGCAGATGCCGCGTGCCGAGCTGCGTGAAGAGCGTCTTCGCGTGCGCATCGCGCCCGACGACGGTGGAGCTGATCTGGAAGGCGAGCGTCGCGCGGTTCCAATTCTGCGCGCAGACATAGGTGACCTGCGCGCCTGCGCCGAGCCAGAGATCGTTTACCGCGCAGGCGAGGCCCGGTGCGGATGAATCGGCGCTCTCGTAGTGATCGACGACGGTCACTTTCGCCATGTCCTCCGCGATGATGAGCGTGTGCGGGAACACGGAGCCATTCGCGCCGTGCAGCCAGTGAAACGCCTCGATCGGCAAATCGATTTGCACGCCGCGCGGCACGTAGAGAAAGGTGCCGGCGCGGACTTGCGATTCGTGGAGCGCGGCAAATTTCCGCCCGCCGAGGATCGCTTCCTCGCGCATGAAATGCTTCCGAAACAGCGCGGGATGCTCGGCCATTGCTTGATCCAGCGGCAGCCAAATCACGCCCTTTTGTTTCAGCGAATCCGAAAGAATCTCGTGCGCGAGCAGACGGTCGTTTGCGAAAACCATCTGGCCCGCGACTTCCGAAAGGCCGCGCGAACGCGCGAGCAATTCATCGCTGGTCGCATCGCCCAGCGGCAGCGCGCGGGTGTAACACGAAAGGTCGAGATCCTTCACATTGGCAAAGCGCCAGTTTTCATCCGTGCGCACCGGCATCGGGAGCGTGACGAATTTTCCCCAAGCCTCCGCCTGCTCCGGAGTGGCCGGGCCGGCGCTCAGGATCGAAGAGATCGGTTCCGACTCGGTGGTTTCGGTTTCTTTGATTTCCATTACTGCGCTCATAAAGGTTTCTGCGGGTCGATTTCCCACGCGTTTCGCAGCGGGCGCGGGTTCAGCCGCTCGTAGGCGATTTTAAAATCCTCGAGCATGGGCAGGTCGTTTTTGTCCTTCTCCCGTCCGGCGGCGCGTTTGCTGGCGATGATGTCATCGAGCGACGCCACGGGAAACTTTCCATCTTTCAGGATTCGCCGCGCACTTGCCTTCTCAAAGCTCTCGATGCCGTCCGGGGCGAAGATCAAATCAAGATCGAAGGGCCCGGTCTTGACCTGAATGAAATCCTTCCCACGCAAAATTTCTGATGTTGCCTCATCGCTCATCGGGAAGCCGAGCCTGCCCATTGCCGCGACGATGCGTCTGCCGTTTTGCTCCGTCGGTCGCACGAAAACATCCACGTCCTGCGTGATCCCGGGGAAGCCGAGCAGAATCGCGCCGCCTTTGCCGAGGAACAGAAACTCAACACCTTCTGCCGCGAACGCCTCAGTGATAAGAACCGCCTGGAGCGGTTGAAATTCACGCCCTTCGCTCATGTTTCCAACGTGTGATAGCCGAGGTAGCGCGGGAGTTTCTCGTCGCACCATTTTCTATACTCCGCCATCGTCTCAAAGGACCGGTAGGGCGCGTCGTCGAGTACCGGTTTGTAGCTGCGGTAAAAACCGAAGCGCAACCGATCCTCGATCGACCGTTGCATGTGCCGCACACACTGCTCCTGAAACAGCGCATGCTCATCACCAGCCCGCGTTTTCACCCGACGCTCCCTTCCATTTCGAGGTCGATGAGCCGCTTGAGTTCCACGCTGTATTCCATCGGGAACTGGCGCACGAGATCGTTGACGAAGCCGTTCACCGAAAGGCTCATCGCCTGCGCTTTGGTGAGGCCGCGCTGCTGCATGTAGAAGATTTGCTCCGCGGAAATCTGCGAGACGCTGGCCTCATGCTGACTGGAATTGCCGGTGCCGCGCACGCTGATCGCGGGGTACGTGTCGGTGCGCGAAGTCGGATTGATGAGCAGCGCGTCGCACTCGGTGTTGTTCTTGCAGCCTTTGAGGTGTTTCGGCACGTGGACGAGGCCGCGATAGGTCGCGCGACCGCTGCCGAGCGAGATGGATTTCGAGACGATATTCGAGGTCGTGTCGTCCGCCGCATGAATCATTTTCGCGCCGGTATCCTGATGCTGTCCGTCGCCCGCCAACGCGATGGAGATCACTTCGCCGCGCGCCTTGCGGCCTTTCAAAACGACGCCCGGATATTTCATCGTGAGCCGCGAGCCGATGTTGCAGTCGATCCATTTCACCTCGGCTTCCTCGTGCGCGATGGCGCGTTTGGTCACGAGGTTGAAGACGTTCTGCGACCAGTTTTGCACCGTGATGTATTGAATCTTCGCGCCCTTCATCGCCACCAACTCAACGACCGCCGAGTGCAGCGTGGCCGTCTCGAATTTCGGCGCGGTGCAGCCTTCCATATACATCACCTCGCTGCCTTCATCCGCGATGATGAGCGTGCGCTCGAACTGGCCGAAGTTCTCCGCGTTGATGCGGAAATACGCCTGCAACGGGTGCTTCACCTTTACGCCCGGCGGCACGTAGATGAACGACCCGCCGCTGAACACCGCGCTGTTCAGCGCGCTGAATTTGTTGTCGCCAGTCGGGATCACTTTCCCGAACCACTTTTTGAAAATCTCGGGATGTTCGCGCAGCCCTTCCGTCGAGCCGCAGAAGATCACGCCCTGCTCGCCGACTGCCGCCTTGATGTTCGAATAAACCGCTTCGGAATCAAACTGCGCTTCGACGCCCGCCAAAAATTTCCGCTCCTGCTCGGGAATGCCAAGCCGCTCGAAGGTCTTCTTCACATCATCCGGCACTTCATCCCACGAGCGCGTCGGCTTCTGCGCGTTGGCGAGGTAGTAGCGGATGTTTTGGAAAACGATGTTCTCCAAATCCTTCGACGCCCAATGCGTCGGCATCGGCTTCGAGTTGAAAACTTCGAGCGCGCGATGACGAAACTCGCGAATCCACTCGGCCTCGCCTTTTACCTTCGAGATGTAGTCGATCGTCGCCGGCGTGAGCCCGGTGCCCGCATCGAACGTGTGCTTCTCAGGATAAGAGAAATCGCCGCGCGTGCGGTCGATGTCGATCTGGGTGGCGGCAGGCAGTGGGATGGTATTCATATTCGAGGCTCCGGTTTACGCGGGAACGGTTTCGGTGAGTTCGTCTTTGATCCAGTCGTAGCCGCGCTCTTCGAGTTCGAGCGCGAGTTCCTTGCCGCCACTGCGGACGATGCGGCCTTCGACCATCACATGCACCACGTCGGGCACGATGTAATCGAGCAGCCGCTGGTAATGCGTGATCAGCAGGATGCCAAGATTCGGTCCGCGCAGCGCATTCACGCCAGCGCTCACGATGCGCAGTGCGTCAATGTCGAGGCCGGAGTCCGTCTCGTCGAGCACGGCATACTTCGGCTTGAGCATCGCCATTTGCAGGATCTCATTCCGCTTCTTTTCGCCGCCCGAGAATCCCTCGTTGACCGAGCGCGCGGTAAAGGTGCGGGCCATCTCCAGCTTGTCCATTTCCGCGTAAAGATCGGCGTAAAAATCCGTCGCCTCGATCTCCTCGCCCTCGGGCAGTCGCGATTGAAGCGCCGCGCGAATGAAGTTCGCATTCGAGACGCCGGGGATCTCCATCGGGTATTGAAACGCCAGGAATAGCCCTGCGCGCGAACGCTCGTCCGGCGCCATTTCCAAAATACTGGCACCGTCGAGCAGCACGTCGCCGCCGGTCACTTCATAGTCGGGATGCCCGCCGAGCGCTTTGCTCAGCGTGCTTTTGCCGGAGCCGTTCGGCCCCATGATCGCGTGGACTTTGCCCGCCTCCACTTCGAGATTCAGGCCGCGCAGGATTTGTTTTCCCGACACGGTGGCGTGCAGGTCTTTGATGATTAACGACTTCATTTTTTGGTTTTGGAAAGTTTGCGCGCTGCCGCCTGCGCGCACTTCGGGCACAGCCCGCGAAAGGCGACTTCGCTTTGCTCGATCAATACGTCCGCAGGCACATCCCAGATGTCCCGCGGCTGCTGCTTCGAGCGTAGTGGGATGTCCGTGACCGCGCTGCACGCGGTGCAGAAAAAGTGCGCGTGCTCATTGAGATTCGGGCAGTAGCGCGACGGCTCGCGATCGTGATTCACCGACTTCACCAGCCCGCAATCCGAGAGCGTCTCCAGACAGTTGTACACCGTCGCCAGCGAGATCGAGGGCATCTTCCCCTTCACCCGCATGAAGACTTCGACCGCCGTGGGATGATCGCGTTTCCCCATCAGCGCATCGAAAACCGCGCGGCGCTGATCCGTCATCCGCAGGCCGCGGCCGTGGATCGTTTCATCCGGGGAAAGTGCGGCGTCGGTGCCGCTGATGGAACGGGTTTTCATTGGGCTGAAACGATACGGCCCAGCCGCTGAACCTATCAAGAATTATTCTAAATAAACTTTTTCCGCTTCTGGGAGCCTCGGTTGACGCGTGGCTGGAGCTGCGGCATTTAGACTGACATGTTTCCGTCCCTGCTCATGCGTGCCACGCTGTGGATCGCGATGCTCGCCGCATTTTTCGGAGCGCCAGCATTCGCGCTTGATCCGCGGATCAATGAATTCGTGGCCGAAAACCAAACCGGCCTTGCGGATGAGGACGGGGCCGAGGTGGATTGGGTGGAGATTTTCAATCCCAATCCCATCGCACTGGATCTGGCCGGATGGTATCTTACCGATGACGTTTTGGCACCGACGAAGTGGCAGTTTCCCGCGGTCAGCATCAATGGGAACGGCTACCTCATCGTCTTTCTGTCTGGCAAAGACCGGCGCGTGCCTGGCCAGAATCTTCACACGAATTTCAGTCTGAAAGCGACGGGTGAAACGATCGCGCTCTTTCAACCAAATGGCTCGAATGCGGCGGGCATCTTTGTTTTCGGGCCGCAACAGCCGGACGTTTCCTACGGGCTGGCTTCGGTCGCGACCAATGCCGAAACGCTGGTCGCGGCCAACGCGCCGGCCCGCGCATTCATCCCCGCCAACAACGCACTCGGCACGACGTGGACCGATGTGGCGTTCAACGATTCCGCGTGGGCAAGCGGCCTGCAGGCGGTCGGCTACGAAACCTCGACCGGCTACGAAAGTCTCATCGGGCTGAATGTCGGCGCGGCGATGAACACGGTGAACGCGAGCTGTTATGTCCGCATTCCTTTTACCGTCTCAAATCTCGCCAACCTGCTCTCCCTCACGCTGCGGATGCGCTATGACGATGGCTTCGCGGTGTATCTCAACGGCACGCCGCTGCCGACCGCGGGCCGCAATGCACCGGGCACGCTGGCGCACAATTCGCCGGCCTCCGGCGAGCACAACGACAGCGAGGCCGTGCTGTTTGAAGGCATCAACATCACGCAGCATCTCGGCCTGCTCGTGAATGGCGCGAACGTCCTCGCGATCCATGGCATGAATGTGCTGCTTTCGAGCAGCGATTTTCTCATCGGCGCGCAGCTCGTGCTCACGCGCGGCACGTTCACAAATGGCTTCATGACGGTGCCCACTCCCGGCGCTGCGAATAGCACGGGCGTCCAGGGTTTCGTGGGCGACACGCACTTTTCCGCGGACCGCGGATTTTACACGACGCCGTTCGCGGTCGCGATCACCTGCGACACGCCGGGGGCGGTCATCCGTTACACGCGGAATGGCAACGCGCCGACCGCAACCACGGGCTTCGTGTATTCCGCGCCGGTCACGATCGACGCCACGACGACGCTGCGCGCGACGGCGTTCAAGGACGGATTTGTGCCGAGCAATGTCGATACGCACACCTATTTTTTCCTGACGGATGTGATCGCCCAATCCGCCGCGGGCACCGCGCCGCCGGGATGGCCCGCGAGTTCGGTGAATGGCCAGGTCTTCGACTACGGAATGGACCCGAATGTCGTCGGGCCAAACGAAGCTGCGCTGCGTGCCGGGCTCGTCAGCATTCCCACGATCTCGATCGTCACCGACCTGCCAAATCTCGTCGATCCCGCGACCGGCATTTACGTCAACCCATACGATCACGGCGACGGATGGGAGCGGCCCGCCTCCTTCGAGATCTTGAACGATCCGATCCATCCCGCGCCCGGTGGTTTTCAGCAAAATGGCGGACTGCGTCTCCGAGGTGGATTCAGCCGCGATCCGAACAATCCGAAGCATTCGTTTCGCCTTTTTTTCCGTTCCGAATACGGAAAGGGAAAAATGCAGTACGCGCTCTTTGGCGATGACGGCGCGCCGGATTTCGACGGCTTCGACCTGCGCACTTCGCAGGATGCGTCGTGGGCTTTTCTCGGGAGTGCGGAAAATACTTTCCTCCGCGATGAAGTGGCGCGCGCCACCCAGGTGCTCATCGCCCCCGGCTCGCGCTGCCGCTACTTTCACGTGTATCTGAATGGCCAGTACTGGGGCCTCTACAACACCGACGAGCGCCCCAACAACAACTTCGGCGAGCAATATCTCGGCGGGAAAAAAGAGGATTACGACGTCCTGAAATCCGCCGGTGCCAGCGGCGGCTACGCGACCGAGGCGAGCGATGGGACGATGACTCCGGGCACCAGCGCGTGGAGCCTGCTCTGGTCTGGCGCGCGCGCCGTGCGCACGACTCCGACGAACGCGAATTACTTCAAACTCATGGGCCGCGCTGCGGACGGCGTGACGCCGACGAGCGATCCCGTGGTCCTCGATCCAGTGAATCTCGCCGACTACTTTTGCGTGCTCTTTTACATGGGCGGCGACGACGGGCCGGTGTCCGATTACGTCGGCGCGTCGAACAACTGGTTCGGAATGCGACGGCGCGGCGGCAGGAGCGGGTTCCAGTTTTTCATCCACGATTTCGAGCAATCCCTCGGCCTCGAAGGCGGCACGAACCAGCGCGTGGGCCGCGGCGCAACCATCGCGCCGTGGTCGAACACAGTGACTGGCGTGAACGATTACACGCGCAGCAATCCCGAATTCATTCACGAAGACCTCGCCTGGAATTCGGAATACCGCGTCCTCTTTGGCGACCGCGCGCACAAACATTTCTTTAACAATGGCGCGATGACCGATGCGAAAGTGCTCGCGCGGATGCAATCGTTCGCGGCGCTCATCGACACCGCGATTTGGGGCGAATGCGCGCGCTGGGGTGACGCGCAGCGCGAACCGCCGTTCCTGCGCGGCGACTGGCTCGGCGCGAATAACCGGCTCTACAATTTCATCAACCGCGGCACCACCGGCAGCAGCGGGCCGGGTCGCGCGGCAACGCTGGTCGCACAACTCCGCGGCTACGACAGCGGCACGAAACGACTTTATCCACTCACGAACGCGCCCGTTTTCAGCCAGCACGGCGGTGGCATCCCCGCCATCGGCACGAGCATCACGATGACGCAAACGAACACCGGCGCGACGACGCTTTACTACACGCTCGATGCCACCGATCCGCGCCTGGTCGGCGGCGCGGTGCGGCCCGGCGCGCTCATCTACGGCGGCCCCGTTCTTCTAAATGCGTGGACCACGACGGTGAAGGCGCGTGTGCTCAAAGGCGCCGAATGGAGCGCGCTCAACGAGGCGGTTTTTGTGCGCAGCTCGAATCCGCCGCCTTTGCGCATCGTGGAAATCTCCGCGCAACCGATTGGGCCTAGCGCTTCGGAAATCGCCGCGGGTTTTACCGACAAGGAGGACTTCGAATTTATCGAGCTGATGAACACGGGCGCGGAGTCGCTGAATCTGCGCGACATGCGCTTCACCAAGGGAATCGACTTCACGTTCACCGACGCCACGCTCGCGCCCGGCGAACGCGCATTGCTCGTGCGAAATCGCGCCGCGTTTCAAGCTCGCCACGGCACCGGCCCGCGCGTGCTCGGCGAGTATTTCGGCAGCCTCGACGACGGCGGCGAGCGGCTCGCGCTGCTCTCCGCGCTTGGCACCATGGTTTCCGATTTCTCTTACGACACCACCGCGCCGTGGCCCACCGGCCTCATCGGCGGCAGCCTCACCCTGCGCGCCCCCACGCTTGAACCCGCGAATCCCGGGAGCTGGCGCAGCAGCGTCGCCGCGGGAGGCAGCCCGGCGACTTCAGATTCCACCAGCTACGCCGCATGGAAAACCGGGAACGGTGTGACGAGCGACACGCTCGATGGCGACAGCGACGGCCTGCTCCCGCTCGCCGAATACGCCTCCGGCGGCTCGCCGACCGCCAGCGACGCCGCGCGAAATCCGACCACCACCATCGCCACGCTGCCCGGCCCGCCGCCCGGAAACTATGTCCTGTTCAGCTTCCGCTGGCGGCGCGGCGCGGACGATGTGACCCCGAGCGTGCAGCAGAGCAGCGATTTCAATACCTGGAGCAATGCCGCCACCGGCACATGGTCCATCGTCGCTCAAAACGACGGCACCGATCTGATCACCATCAAAACGATCCCCGCATTCCCCGTCAGCCCGCCCGTCTTCCTGCGCCTCGAGTGGCGGACACTGCCTTAGCGGCGTTTTCAATGCTGCTGGCAGGGAGACAAAGGGATCAGGGAGGCAAAGGGACAGGCGAATCATCAAAGAAAGGCATGTTGCGTTCTGAGCAAAGGCGAACAGCTTGCGCGCAAACCCGGACAGGTGCTTGCGGTAGCAGAGGCGAAGGACATTTTTCCGGCGGATCGCGTGGCGCGCTTGCCATTGTCCGGATGGGTGCTAATGCCTCGGCAATGGCTACCTACTCAAAGCGTGATTTTTCCAACACACCGCCCAATCTGGAGAGCTTGAAGAAATTTGCGGCGCTGGTCTGGGTCGTGCCCGTGCTTTTCGTGCTGTGGGCGATTCTCTCGACTTATTACACCGTCCCGGCGGATTCCGTCGGCGTGGTGTTGCGGTTTGGAAAGTATCTGGATGAGCGGCAGCCGGGACTTCATTTCAAGCTGCCCTTCGGGATCGATGACGTGACGCTGGTCGCGGTGAAGCGCCAGAACAAACTGGAGTTTGGCTTTGGCACGCGCGGCGGCACGAATGCCGACCAAGTGGGCGATGACGCGCAGGCGGAAAGGAACATGGTCACCGGCGATTTGAACGCGGCCCTCGTGGAGTGGGTGGTGCAATACCACATCGACGCTCCGCGACTGTTCCTCTTTCACGCAAACGAACCCGCCGCGACGCTGCGCGATCTATCCGAAGCGACGATGCGCGAGGTGGTGGGCGATCGGACGGTGGACGAAGTGATCACCGTGGGGCGGCAGGAAATCGAGGATCGCTCGCTGGCCCGGCTGAAGGAGTCCTCGAAGGCCTACCAGCTCGGGTTTTCGATCGATCAGGTGCAGCTCAAAAATGTGAACCCGCCGCGTGAAGTGCAGGCTTCGTTCAACGAGGTGAACAATGCCCAGCAGGATCGCGAAAACATGATCAACATCGCCAACGGCGAATACAATAAATCGGTGCCGCGCGCAAAGGGCGAGGCGGCTCAGAAAATCTCGATCGCGGAGGGCTACAAGCTCAAGCGGGTGAATGAAGCCCTGGGCGATGTCGCCGCGTTCAATTCCGTTTTTGAGCAGTATCGCCTCGCGCCGGACGTGACGCGAAAGCGGATGCTGCTGGAGACCATGGCCGATGTCCTGCCCGGCATCCGGCAGACGACGATCGTGGATGAGAAGGTGACGCAGTTGCTCCCGCTGATGCAGGGAGTCGGAACGGGGGTGGCGAAATGAAACCGCGCGCAATTGCATTCTTCATCCTTCTGGTGCTCGGCGTGGTGCTGCTCGCCTCGGGCTACACGGTGCGTGAGACGGAGACTGCGATCGTCACGCGCTTTGGGCGTCCGGTGGGCGCGCCGAGGGTCGATCCCGGCCTGTATTTCAAGATCCCGTTTATCGAAGTGGTGAACAGGCAGGAGAAACGCGTGCTCGAATGGGACGGGGCGCCGGTCGAAATGCCGACCAAAGACAAAACCTACGTCGAAGTGGACACCTTCGCGCGCTGGCGCATCGCCGATCCCACGAAGTTCTTCGTGGCCCTGAAAGACTTGCGCACGGCGCAGTCGCGGCTCGATGACATCATTGGCAGCGAAACGCGCGCGGCGGTGGCGCGTCACGAACTCATCGAAATCATCCGCAGCGACAAGACGCGCGTCTTGAAAGTCGATCCACAGAACGCGCCATCCGGCGGCACTGCCGTGCCGGTAAAGATCCAGCGCGGGCGGCTGGAGATTGAGCGCGATGTGCTAGCCGCGTCCGCGCCAAAGCTCGTCCAGCTCGGCTTGGAGCTGATCGATGTCCGGGTGAAGCGCGTGAATTACAACAATGCGGTGCTGCAGCGCATTTTCCAGCGGATGATGAGCGAGCGCCAGCAGATCGCCCAGCGTTTCCGCAGCGAGGGCGAGGGCGAGGCGGCGACGATCGGCGGTAAAAAAGAGCGCGATCTGCGCGAAGTGGAATCCACCGCTTACAAAAAGGTGCTGCAATTGCAGGGCGAGGCGGATGCCGAGGCGACGCGGATTTATGCCGAGTCGTTTAACAAGAGCGCCGAAGCTGCCGAGTTTTACGGCTTCATGAAGACGCTGGAGACTTACAAAAAAGTCCTCGGAAACAGCACCAGCCTGGTGCTCTCCACCGAGAGCGAGATTTTTTCGATGCTCAAGCACGCGGGAGCCAAACCCGCGGCACCGCTCATCAATCCCGCAAAGGTCGTGACGCCGGCGCCCACGGTCGTCGCACCCGCTCCTCTGGAGGCGCAATAGTCGCCGGGGCTGACGCGTTGCGCGAATTCCATCGCGTGGCATGAACGCAGCCCCCGCTTTTTCCGACGCCAATTCCGGCGAATGGACACGGGCAGGGAACGAAATGGCGCAGGGAATTCTGGAACGAATCGACCAGCGATGTTACACGCCTCCGCACCCAACCAATGAGCACACCCACAAACTACCGTTTTTCTTTCGGCCCCTGGAACATCAGCGAAGGCACCGACCCGTTCGGCCCGGCCACGCGCGCGACTTTCGATCACGAGGCGAAATACGCGCTCTATCGACCGCTCGGTTTTGAAGGCGTGCAGTTTCACGATGACGACGTGGTGCCCGGCCTCGACGACCTGACTGCCGCGCAAGTGCTGCACAAAGCCGGGGAAATCCGCGCGATGCTCGCAAATCAAGGCCTGACGCCGGAATTCGTCGCGCCGCGGCTGTGGTTCGCCGACCAAACGGTGGACGGCGGCTACACGTCCAACTCCGCCTCAGACCGCCAATACGCGCTGGACCGCACGCTGCGCGCGATCGACATCGCGCGTGCCATCGGCTGCAAGGCGATCGTGCTCTGGCTGGCGCGCGAGGGCACCTACCTTCGCGAAGCAAAAAATGCCGTGGCGGCGTACATGCGCATCCTCGAAGTGGTGAACCGGATGCTCCATCACGACAAGGAAATCGAAATCTGGATTGAGCCGAAACCGAACGAGCCGACCGACCAGGCTTACGTGCCCACCATCGGCCACGCCGTCGCGCTCGCTTACGCATCGAACGATCCGAAGCGCGTGAAGGGTCTCATCGAAACCGCGCACGCGCTGCTCGCCGGGCTCGATCCCTCGGACGAAATGGCCTTCGCCCTCGCCCACGGAAAACTCGCCAGCGTTCACCTGAATGACCAGAACGGCCTGAAGTACGATCAAGACAAAAATTTCGGTGGAGCAAATCTGCGCGCGGCGTTCAACCAAGTCCGCGTGCTGGAGGAAAACGGTTACGGCAGGGCAGGGGAATTCATCGGCCTCGATGTGAAAGCGATGCGCACCCAGAAAGGTTCACCAGTCACCGCGCACCTCACGGGCAGCCGCGAAATCTTTCAGCATCTCGTGGAAAAAGTGCGCACGTTCGACCGCGCCGCGGAGCAAAATTTCATCGCCACGCGCGACTACGAGGGGCTCGAACTTTTCATCGTGAAACACCTGCTCGGCGTGCGCTGACGCGACAAACCGAGGGCGTCGTCGGGAGTGATCGTCAGCTTGCTCCGTGCGGGGGAATGCGATGCGCGCCCTCGCCCGTAAACGAACGCGGCGTGGAAGCAGTCACGGTGGCTGGGCATGGCCGATGAATACAAAAAGATGGCTGATAGAGCCAAGACGCGCGCTGACGACATGGCTAGTTTTTTCTCAATTAAAGCGACCGGGCATTTCGTGCCTGCGCCGCTTTCCCCCAGTAAACTCAACTCCAAACCCCGAGCGTCAGCAGTCTAATGAAATCTCCGTCCGCCTCCCCCCGTCGCGTCCGCAGCAAACAAATCCTCAACCAAATCTCCCCTATGCATACTCCAATCCGACTCATCCTTGCCGCGCAGCTCATTACGGGCGTCGCCTCCGCCGCTCTCGAGGTCACGCCGTTCCTGAACCATGCGCGCAACAACGCAATCGCCGGCACGGCGTCGCAGAGCACCACCGACTTTGGCGGTTTGGCTAGTTTCGGGAACAACGGGCTTTTCAACGGCGCCTTCCCGACCACGCATACGAACGACCCGACGGGCGGCACGGCTTTCTGGCAAGTCGATTTGGGCAGCACGCAAGCGGTCGATCAGATCGTGCTGTGGAACCGCCTCGACTGCTGCGGCGAACGGCTCACAAATTTCCGGGTGTCCGTGCTCGACGGTGCCGATATCGAATTGTGGGGCCAGAATTTTTATACGGGCGGAGGCAACGTCGGAGTCAACGAGATCATCAATCCCCCGGTCGGAACGGCGGGCAACAAAGTCAAAGTGGGTTTCCTTCCCGGGACGGACCAGTTCCTCGCGCTCGCCGAGGTCGAAGTGCTCGATTTGAGCACCGCGCCCTTTGCCAACGTGGCGCTCGGCAAGGTCGCCACCCAATCGACCGACGGCTACGGCGGCACCCCGGACCGTGCCGTGGACGGTAACACCAGCGGCCGCTTCGGCGACAACTCCGTGACCCACACTGCCGACACCGTCGTCACGGGTTCCCCCGTGTTTTGGGAAGTCGATCTCGCTGGCGACTTCGACATCAACGAAATCGCGCTCTACAACCGCACGGACTGTTGCGACGGTCGCCTGAGCAACTACCGCCTCTCGGTATTCGACGGTGCCGCGGAAATCTGGGGAGCGGATTATTTTGTCGGCGCGGGAAGCGCGAAGTCGATCTTCAGTGTCCACGACGACGCCGGCGGCTTCTTCGCCCAGGGCGACCGCGTGCGCATTGAGTATCTCGGTGGCTTGAACAACGAAGGCGACTCGGGCGGCGGAAAATCGCTATCCCTCGCGGAAGTGCAGGTCTTCGGCCAGGCGATTCCCGAGCCAGGCGCTTTCGTCTCGCTCGCTGGCGGCATCGGGATGCTGATCGCATTGCGCCGTCGGCGCGTGTGAAACCACGAAGTTTTCTGGCGGGGCTCCCAATCTAGCCGACGCGAGTCGGACGCCAAACTGCCGGTCGTGTGGCCATGAGCGGTTGGTCGATGCCAAATTTTATTGCTGAGAATGAAGAACCAAACCACTGCCATGAAACCTCGTAAGACCACCGTCCGCTCCGTCCGCTCCGTCCTCACCGCGTCCATCGCCGCGCTCCTCGGCTCTGCCGCCGCGAGCCACGCCGCCGTCATCATCTGGGGAGATGCGACAACCATCGTCGGCAACACGGATGTGTTAACCGTCGGCACCCTCGGCTACGCCTACAACATGTCGAACACCGCGGCGGCATCGGCGACGGTGAATACCGTCGCTTTCACCGCCTCGAACAGCGCCACCGCGCTCGGGACGAACGTCACCATCGCCGGACTGGGCGCGAACAATGGGACGGCGTTCGGAAGTGCCGCGGGCAATCCCTACGCACTACTCCCCGCGGCTTACAAAAACCTGCTCAGGGGCGGCGACTTCGGTGGCGTCGCGCCAGCAACGCTGACGCTGAACAACCTGATCGCGGGCCACAGCTACGCCACGCAAATCTGGGTGAATGACAACCGCTCGCTCGGCGGCGCGGACCGCAAGGAGGCGGTGACGGGCGGCGGCGGAAACACCGTGACGCTCGACTACAACAGTATCAATGCGGACGGCGGCGTCGGCCAGTATGCGATCGGCCTCTTCAACGCCAGCGCGACAACGCAGGCGTTCTCGCTCATCGGGAATGCTTCGACGCAGTTCAACTCGATCCAGGTCCGCGATGTGACGAATCTCGGCTACTGGGTCGGCACGGGCGGCGCGACGTGGGATGCGTCCACGACGGCGAATTTTGCCAGCAATCTTTTCAGCGCGGCACTGACCACGACCGATTTTGCGACCGCGAAAGCGCCGCTGAAATCCGTGACCTTCGCCGACACGTACTGGAACAGCGGCGCGCAGATCGCGGTGACGCAGACGGCGATCACCGTCGCGGCGGGTGGCGTCTCGACGGGTCGCGTGGCGTTTGAAAACACCGCGTTGAACTACACCGTCACCAGTCCGGACGCGAACGGCATCACCGGCGCGGGGAGTGTCTCGAAAGGTGGCACCGGGAGCCTGACGCTGCTTGGCGGGCACAGCTACACGGGTGGGACGTATGTGGGTGGTGGCACGCTGTTTGTCGGCAATGGGACGACGGACGGCTTGATCACCGGAAACGTCGTGATCGGCGCTGGTGCGAATGTGACGGTGAACAATGCGGCTTCCGGGGCATTCCCCGGCGCGATCTCCGGCGCGGGTTCGCTGACGAAACTCAACACCAACACGCTGATCCTCGCCGGCGACACCAGCCATACCGGCACGACCACGATCGGGGCCGGCACGCTGGAGTTCGCGGGCACGGGCGGGCCGCTCGGCGCGGTCGTCAACAACGGCACGCTGGTGCTGAATCGCGCCAGCGCGACTTCTATCGCCGGCCCGATCAGCGGGACCGGGTCGATCGTCCATGCCGGGGCAGGCGTCACCGCGCTCGCCGGCGCGAGCAACTTTGCGGGCGCGACGAATATCACCGGCGGCACCCTGCGTCCGGCGGTGGCGGCGGGTTCGACGCTGTGGCTCGATGCGGCAAAGACCTCGAGCTTTTCGACCAGCGGCAACTCGGTGTCGCAATGGAGCGACGCCGCGGGCGGCGTCAATTTCGCCAGCCAGGGCAACGCCCAGGCGCAGCCAACGCTGGCAGTGGACAACGCCTTCGCGGGGCCGTCGAAGAGCATGGTGGATTTCGGTGCCGACGGCAATTCCGGCCAGTGGATGCAGTTCAGCAACAACCTGACCGACATCCGCAGCGTCTTCTGGGTGATGAAAGGCTCCGGCTTCCTGCTCGGCAGCACCAGCACGTATGATTTTCACCGCGATGACCCGCTGGCCTCGCCCACGGCGCCGATCTGGTGGGGCGACCCTGAATTCTATTCACATGCCAATATCCGCAACGGCCAGACCTATCTGGACGGCACGCTGGTGAATGGCACCACCACGGGATTGTCGGGGAATTATCAGACGATCGATGTCATCACCACGGGCAACGTGCAGGCCAACGCGCTGGCCAATGACCGCAACATCGCCGGCCGGGTCGGTGGCCAGCAGATCGGCGAGGTCATCATCTTCAATACCGCGCTCAACACCGCGGACCGCCAGCGGGTCGAGACGTATTTGAGTTACAAGTGGTTCGGCACCGGCACGGGTGTGGGAGACATCCTGCCCGTGACCACGCCGGTGACCATTTCCGGCGGCGGCACGCTCGATTTGAGCGGCGTGAATTACCAGACCGTCGCCTCGCTTTCCTCGGCCGATCCGGCGAGCCGCATCACGCTCGGCAGTGCGGCATTCACCGTGGGCGATGGCAGCGATACCACGTTTGGCGGCGTGATTTCCGAAGGCGGCTCGGTCACCAAAACCGGGACCGGCAAACTCACGCTGACGAACACGAACACCTACACCGGCGCGACGACGATTAGTAATGGCACGCTGGAACTCGGCGGCACCAATGGCACTCCCGGCACGGGCGCGCTCACAAACAACGCCACGCTGCGCCTGAACTGGAGCAGTGCCAATTCCCTCGCCAACCCGATCGGCGGCACGGGCGTGCTCGTCCAGGCGGGTCCGGGGACGGCCACGCTCACGGGTGCGAACACCTACACCGGCGCGACGCTCGTCTCGGGCGGTGCGCTGCAACTCAACGGTGCCGCGGCGGGGACGCTCGCGACCTCGGGCGTGACGATCAATGCCGGCGCGACGCTCGGCTTTACCAGCGGCGCCGCGAGCACGCTGAACCTCGCCGGAAAGCCGCTCTCGCTCGGCGGCACGATCGCCTTCGATCTCGGCGCGGCGGGCGTGAACGACGCGATCACCACCGGCAGTTTCACGCTGACCGGGAATAGCGCGTTCACCTTCAACGCGACCGGGGCCCTCGCCACGGGCTCCACCTACACGCTGCTGACCTCGGCGAATCCGATCGCCACGGGCGGCTTCACCATCTCCGGGCAGGCGGTGGGCAGGCTCACGCTGGCGCCGGTGATCAACAGCAACACGATCACGCTCACGCCAATCCTGGTGCAGGGCGGTTGGAACAACCCTGCTGGCGGCAATTGGAGCGTCGGCAACCCGGCGGCCACGGGCGGCAACTGGACGAATTACAAGCCCACTGTGACCGGCGACGCGGCGCTCTTTGGCGCGGCGATCACGGGTGCGGCGACCGTCAATGTCGATACCCCGCACACCGTCGGCTTCATCACCTTTGCCAACGCGAACAGCTACACGATCGGCAGCGCGAGCGGCAGCAATCTGACGTTCGACAACAGTCCCGGAAACGCGGTCATCGCCGTGACTACCGGCGCGCACACCATCGCGGAAAGTGCCGTGCTCGCCAGCAGCGCGGTCGTCGGCCCATCTGTCGGCACGGCGCTCACGATCAGCGGCAATCTGAGCGGCGCGGGTGGCGTGCAGCTTTCCGGCGCGGGAACGCTGACGCTCGGCGGCGCGAACACGCACAGCGGCGGTGTCGCCTTGACCGGCGGCACGCTGAATCTCGCCAACGCCAGCGCCCTTGGCGCGGGCAGTGGCGTCTTCACCCTGAATGGCGGCACCTTTGACAACACCACCGGCGGCGCGATGACCGTCGCGAATAACAACCCACAAGCGTGGGGCGGCAGCTTCACTTTCACCGGCTCGAACAGCGTCGATCTCGGGACTGGCCCCGTGACGCTCACCGCGAGCAGCGCCGTGAATGTCGGCGCCAGCACGCTCAGCGTCGGCGGCGCGATCGACGGCGCATTCGGCTTCGCGAAAAGCGGCCCCGGCACGCTGACCCTCAGCGGTGCGAGCACCTTCACCGGCGGTCTTACGCAGAACGCCGGAACGCTGAACATCGACAACCCTTCCGCGCTCGGCGTGGGCGGCACCTTCACGATCAGTGGCGGCACGATCGACAACACCAGCGGTGGTGCGATCAGCTCGATCGGCAACCCACTCGCCATCAACGGCGACTTCACCTTCACCGGATCGAACGACCTCGCCGTCGGGAGCGGCGCGGGCAGTCTCGGTACTGCGCCGGGCGCGGGGCGCGTCGTGAACGTAAATGCGGGCACGCTGACCCTCGGCAGCAGCCTCGCCAACGGCACCACCGCCGACACGCTCATCAAGGCCGGCTCCGGCACCCTCATCCTCTCCGGGGCGAATTCCCACAGCGTCACGCTCGTCAGCGCAGGCATCCTCCAGGCCGGCAGCGATTCCGCGCTCGGCGCGAACGGTGCCGCAGTCATCGTGAGCGGCGGCGGAAGCCTCGACATGAATGGCCGCACGCTCCAAGGCTACACGTCGGACATTTCCATCGGCGGAAACGGTGCAAACCCGACGCTCGGCGCACTGGGAAATTCCGGTGTCACCAATCTCAACGCCATCCGCGGCATCGTGCTCACCGCGAACGCCTCCATCGGCGGCGATGGCGGGCGCTGGGACATCGGACGGCTCGATTTCAATGCCAACCCGGATGTGACCGTGAACCACATCGAAGCGGAAGGCTTCACCCTGACCAAGGTCGGCAGCAACTACCTTGGCCTGCTCACCGGGGCGAACAATCTCGCCGGTTTCATCATCAACGGTGGCACCGTCGCGCCGCATGAAAATACTTCCTTTGGCGCGGGTCCGGTCACGGTGAACGCAGGCGCAATCGTCCAGCCGTGGGCGGGATTGACGCTGACAAATCCATTCACCGTCGATGGCGGCACGTTCCAGACCGACGGATTCATCGACACCTACGCGGGCGGCATGAGCCTCGCCGCAGGCGGCGTGACTTTTAACACGGGCAACGGCGACATCGTCGTGAACAGCGTCATCTCCGGCGCGGGAACGATCACCAAAACGGGTGGCTCCACGCTGCGGCTCACCGCTGCGAACACGCAGACAGGCAACGTGTTTATTTCGGGTGGAAATGTCCGCCTGGGCAGCGCGGGCGGTCCGGCGATTTTGGGAGACATCACGTTCACGCAAGGCGGCTTCACCGTTACCGAAGCGCCAAATCAATTCGGCCCAGACACCACGCTGACTTTCAATTCGGGCGGCAGCCACGCGGAAGTCGCGCTTTACGGCAGCGACCAAACCGTCGCCGGCATCACTTCCACGAACGATCTGGCCGTCATCCAAAACTCGCACGGCGCGATCGGTCCGGTTGGCGCGAGTTCCGTGCTGACGATCAATCAAGACTTCGACAGCAGCTACAGCGGATACATTCGCGACAACACCAACAACGACGCCTTCCAGCTCGGCATCACCAAGGATGGCACCGGCGCGCTCACGATCAGCGGACCCAATTTGGCCTACACCGGCGTGACGACGATCCTCGATGGAACGCTCAACATTGACGGGCCGATCGGCGCGGGTGGGAACGTCGTCGATGCGGATGGTGGTGAAACCAACTTCCGAGTCAGCCAGACACTCGCGGAGCTGAACATCGCGGACGGTGCCGTGGTGACGCTCGGCGGCGCGGCTCCCGCGCCTGCGCTGGAATTCGCGGCAGTCGGCGGAGCCGCGGCGGTCCCGGAGCCAGGTTCCGCGAGCCTACTGCTACTCGGCGCGCTCGGCCTGCTCGGGCGGCGGCGGCGGCACTAGCAGCAAAAGTGCGCGTTCCGTGCTACGTTCGCCGCGCCCAGAACGGCGAAAATCAAAAATGAGTTCATCCCCCTCGGTTAGAGAAATTCAGCGCGCGTTATTGCTCATGCTGCTGCTGCTCGCGCTCATCCCGGCGCGGGCGCAGAATATCGCCGTGGGAAAAACGGTGACCGCAAGCGGCGCGCTGTGGCCGGGGCTGCCCGCGTCAAACCTCACCGACAACAACCGGGCGGGAAACAGCATCGCGCATCCGGCGGACGGAGTCGCGACGCTTGGCTTTTATTTCCAGACGGATCTCGGCGCGGAGGTCGCGCTGAACCGCATCGTCCTCTTCAACCGCGACAATTGCTGCCCGGAGCGGCTCACGAATTACCGCGTCACGATCTACGCAGACAGCGCGGGCTTGCCCGGCGCGGTGCGTTGGCAGGCCAGCATCCGCACCGATGGCACGAACAGCGGGCAGGGCGGCAACGATACGATCCTGGCGACGGCGAGCGCGAATCCGCTGCACCAGTTTCGCGGGCGTTTCGTCCGCATCGAGAATCTGAGCGGCGCGCCGTACAATCCGCAGTTGGCCGAGATCGAAGTTTTCCCCGAGCCCGCGCCGACGATCCGCTATTTCCTGACGAATGCTGGAAACATTGGCGGTCCTGGCCTGCCCGCGAGCGCGCAGCTTTCGTGGTTGGTGGAAAATGCGGACACCGTTTCCATCAGCGGCATCGGCGCGGTGGCGGTGAGTGGGACCACGGTCGTGACGCCCGCGGTCGCGACGACATATACGATGACGGCCACGCGCGCGGCCACTTCCGCGACCTCGGTGGCGAGCGTGGTCATCGCGGTGAATGCCGCGCCACTCGCGCCGGTCATCACGGAATTTCAGGCGGCGGACGGATTGCTCGAAGATGAAAACGGCGACCGGCCCGACTGGATCGAGCTGCGGAATCCGAACACCTTCACGCTGAATCTCGCGGGCTACACGCTCACCGATTCCGCACTCACGCCGGCCAAGTGGACCTTCCCGCTAGCGAACATCGCGCCCGGCGGATACGCGGTGGTTTTTGCCTCGGGAAAAAATCGCGCGGTCGCTGGCTCGCCGCTGCATACGAATTTCTCGCTCACTGGCTCCGGCGAATATCTCGGGCTCTTCGCGCCGGGCGGAGCGCTGCTCGAGCAATTCCCCGCCGACTATCCGACGACGCTGCTGTTTCCAAAACAATACGACCGCGTCACCTACGGCCTCAATGCGGTGGGCGCGCTGAGATACTTCAAGCCCCCGACGCCCGGCGCGGCGAATGGCGCGGGCTTCGACGGCGTCGTCGCGGACACCACATTTTCGGTGAAGCGCGGCATCTTCACGACCGCGCAGACCGTCATCGTCACGACGCCGACGCTCGGCGCGACCGTGGTTTACACGACGAACGGCAGCGAGCCGACGCTGGCAAATGGCACGCAAGTCCCGCCCGCGAACGCGACCACCGCGCCGACCGTGACGATGACGATCCACCCCGGCGCGGTGCCCGGCGGCGCGACCGGCGTGAACATTCCCTCGACCACCAATGGCACGACGACCCTGCGCGTGGCCGCGTTCAAGACCGGCCTCGTGCCGACGAATGTGGACACGAACACTTACGTTTTTCCCGCGACCGTCGTGGGCACGTCGGTGATGAGCACGACCATCACGCAGCACGCGACCTACGGCCCGCAGATGGTCGGCGCGCTCACCGATCTGCCGAGCGTCTCCGTCATCGCGAATACGACGATCGTGAATGGCACGAGCGTGCTCTGCTCGTTTGAATACATCCCGACGACCGGTGCGGGCGTGCAGGAAAACGCGGGCGTCGAATTGTTCGGCGGCGCGTTCACGAATTTTCAAAAGAAGAGTTTTCGCGTGGCGTTCAAATCCGACTTTGGCGCGGCGAAACTGGAAGTGCCGGAGCTTTTCACCAGTCACGCGCGCGGCTGGAAACCCGTCGGGAAATTCGACCAGCTCGAACTCCGCAGCGGCTCGCACGACATGGCGCAGCGCGGCTTCTACATGTCGAATATTTTCACCGACGGCACGATGCTCGACATGGGAAATCTGAACCCGCACTCGCGCTTCGTTCACATGTATCTGAACGGCTCGTATCACGGCATGTTTCAACTGCGCGAGCGCTGGGACGCGGACATGCACGCGGCGTATCTCGGCGGGCCGGACACCGAATACGAAGCCGTGAATGGAAACTTGAACGTCGGCGGCTGGGCTGAGCCCGGCGATCCCTTTGACGGCGACGGCAGCTCGTGGACGCGCGTGAAAACGCTGCGCGCGAATTACACCGGCGTCAGCCCGTATCTCGATGTGCGGCACTACGTGGATTACATGCTGATGTTCTGCTTTGGGAAAAGTGAGGACGAGTATCGTATCGTGAGTCCGAAGAACGTCGGCAGCGGATTTAAGTTCCTTCTCAACGACGCCGACGGTTTTCTCGCCAGCTCGAACTACATCAACTCCGTCGCCACCAATCGCATCGCCCTCCGCTCGAACCCGAATCCGGGACGGCAAAACGGCGACGGCCCCGGCAGCATCCTCAGCCAGCTCTGGCAGCAGGGACACACCGATTTCAAAACGCTGCTCGCCGACCGCATCCACAAACTGCTCTTCAACAGCGGCCCGCTCGCGGCCACGGTGAATCAGGCGCGGCTCACTGGAATGTGCAACGAAATCCAGCGCGCGTTTTACGCAGAAAGCGCGCGGTGGGTCGGAAGCGGTGAATCGCGCACGCCGGCCACTTGGGCGAGCGAGCGGGACAACATCTTGAACAACTGGCTCCCGACGCGGACGAGCGTGTATCTCGGTCAGCTACAGGCGCTCGGTTATTACCCGAACGTCGCCGCGCCCGCATTCGGCGGCGGCACCGTCGCGGCAGGCACTGTGGTGAATTTTCCCGTCGCCAGCACCACGGTCTATTTCACGAAAGACGGAAGCGATCCGCGGCTGCCCGGCGGCGCGATCAATCCGGCGGCGCTCATCGGCCCCACCACCATGATCGTGGAAAACACCTGGCTGCGCGCGCGGGCGAAAAACGCGACGACATGGAGCGCGCTGAACGAAGCGTTTTACACCGTCACGACGCCGCTCGCGCCGGGCGACATCGTGTTCTCCGAAATCCACTACAACGCGATGGGCGACGATGACTCGGAATTCATCGAGCTGTGGAATCCCACCGCGCACGCCGTGAATCTGCGCGGCGCGAAATTCACCGCCGGGCTCGACTACGCCTTCCCCGACAATCGCGATGTGCTGCTCGCGCCCGGCGGACGGCTCGTGCTCGTCGCGAGCCTCTACAATTTCCAACTCCGCTACGGCATCAGCATCCCCGTCGCCGGTGTCTATTTCGACCGGCTCGGAAATGACGGCGACACGCTCGCCCTCGCCACCGCCGCGAGCGTGCAACTGATCTCGCTCAACTATCAGGACCTCGCGCCCTGGCCCGACAGCGCGGATGGCGACGGCTACAGCCTCGTGCTCGCGAACGCTGCCGCGCCCGCCGTCGCCGCGAGCTGGCGCACCAGCATTGCCCTTCACGGAAATCCCGGCGCGAGCGATGCGACCGTTTTCACCGGTAGCGCGCTTGGCGACGCCGACAACGACGGCCTCAAAACACTCGTCGAACACTTCCTCGCCACTAGCGACACCAACCCCGCGAGCGGCCCCGGCGCATTGATCGCAGGCCGCACCATCGACAACCGCGCGACGCTTACCTTCCCCCGCCGCCTCAGCGCCGACGACATCGCGTGCGCCGTGGAAGTGAGCACCGACCTCGTGAGCTGGACCCCCGCCGCCACCCGCACCGCGCACGTGAACAATGGCAATGGCACCGCGACCGAAACGTGGACCGCGAACGGCGGCGCGCTCCAGCAATTCCTGCGGATCGTCCTCATCAAATAGCCGATGACTTTCCCAAATCCCATGAAGCTCCACCGCATCTCCATCGCCATCGGAATCCTGATGGGCACAGCATTCGCGGACGACGAGGTTTTTGCGCCGATGTTCAACGGGCGCGATCTTTCCGGCTGGGTGAATGTGAATTGCGCGCCGGAAACGTGGGCGGTCGGCGATGGCATCATCACCTGCACGGGCAAGCCGGTCGGCGCGCTGCGGACGGAGCGGCAGTATGAGAATTTCATCATGGAAGTGGAGTGGCGGCATCTGAAGGGCGGCGGGAATGCGGGCATCTTCATCTGGGCATCGCCGCTTGGCGCGCCGGGTGTTCCGTTCCTGCGCGCGGTCGAGGTGCAGGTGCTCGATCATGGCTATGGGAATACGGACAGCTACACGACGCACGGCGATGTGTTTCCGATTCACGGGTCGTCGATGAAGCCGTTCGGGCGCAGCCGCGGGACGCGGAGTTTCCCGAGTGAGTCGCGGAGCAAACCATCGCCGGAGTGGAATCACTATCGGATCGTGTGCGAGGCGGGCGTCATCCGGCTGCACGTCAACGGCAAGGAAGTCAGCGGCGGCGAAAATTGTGATTGGCGAAAGGGCTACATCGGCCTCGAAAGCGAAGGCTCGCCGACGGAGTGGCGCAACCTGCGGATCAAGGAATTGCCAGCCTCCGGCGCGACCGCCGAACAGAGCGCTCCCGAAGCGCAAGGGCATCGTCCGCTCTACAACGGAGCCGATTTGCGCGGCTGGAATTGCAAGACGCCCGATCGCTGGAAAGCGGACGGCTGGCAGCTCGTGCTGGGCAAAGGCCCGCCGACGGAGCCGCTGTGGACGGATGCGGAGTTTGGGGATTGCGAAGTGATTTTCGACTGCGTGCCCGGCGAGACGCCGCCCGCCGTGCTGGTGCGCGGGACGGATGCGACCACGACTTTACCAATCGAAGGCGCGGCGGGAAAATGGGGCCGCTTTACGATCACGATCAAAGGTCGCGAGGCGACGGTGCGGCTCGGCAGCGGTGAAGCGAAGCGCGTCGCGATCGAAGGGATGTCGGCGAAGCACGTGCTCGGGCTCGGCGGTGCAGATGCGAAGTTCGCAAATATTTACGTGCGGGCGCTTTAACCTAAGAGCGGCGATGGAGATTGCCGCTGAGGACACGGAGGACGCGGAAGACGCGGATGAGGAAGAGCTTGGGCTCCGTATCGCGAGGAGGGCGTCGGTCACCCATTGGGTGAGTAGCTCAAGGTTCGTAGTCTCCGCGTTCTCCGTGTCTTCCGCGTAATCCGCGGTAATATCTATCACCGCTTTTAGGCTAATAGATTTATTCACTGGCGAAATCGCTGAGTCGCGTGAGGTTACGGCGTCGCTTTTCCCCTGTCATATCATGCTCCAATTCGTACGTACTTTCTTCCTCCTCCTCACCGCCGCCCTGGTCTCCACTGCCCGCGCTGATGTCATCATCACCGAGTTTTTGGCGAACAATAACACTGGCCTGACCGACGAGGACGGCGCGACTTCGGATTGGGTCGAGCTTTTCAACAACGGCACGGCGACGGTGAATCTCGCCGGGTGGCGGCTGACGGATGATTCGGGCGATGCGTCGAAGTGGATTTTCCCGGCAACGAATCTCGCGCCAAATGGCTTTCTGATCGTCTTTGCATCCGAGAAAAACCGCATCAATCCGGCGGCGAATCTACACACGAATTTCAAGCTGAGCGCGAACGGCGGCTACCTCGCGCTGATCCGGCAGGATGGGAGCCCGGCGTCCGTTTTCAATCCGTATCCAGCGCAGTATCCCGACCGGCCGTATGGCACGGCGCAATCGGTGGCGACGACGACTTACATCGCGGCGAATGGGGCGTTGAAATACCTGGTTCCGGCGAACAACACGCTCGGGACGACTTGGACGGCGCGCACTTTCGTCGATACGACTTGGACGGGCGGGACGAATGGCGCGGGCTTTGAAACGCTGACGAATGGCTGGCTGTTCAAGTTTTTCAAAGGCAGCTCCACGATTAGCAATCTGGCGCAGGCCGAGGCGGTGGTGGCGAGCCCGCCGGGACAGGCGACGCAGGCGACGACGGCGATTTACAATTTTAGCAACGGTGGCGGCGAGGGGCACTACATCGGTAACAATATCAATCCGCCGCCGCTCGACTCCGGCGACATCGAGGATTTCGTGGTGGAAGGCACGGGCATCATCACGATCCCGACGGCGGGCACGTGGTCGTTTGGCGTGAATAGCGACGATGGCAATCGCATCCAGATCGATCTGAACAAGGACGGTGACTTTGCCGACGCGGGCGAGACGCAGAGCGACGACGTGCTCGCGGGGCCGCACGATTTCATCCGGCAATTCGCCTTTGGCACGGCGGGCGATTTCAACATCCGCGTGATCGTCTTCGAGCGCGGCGGCGGCGCGGAGGGCGAGGTGTTTGCGCGGTCGGGGACTTTCAATACTTGGACTGCGGATTTCAAACTCGTCGGCGATACCGCAGCGGGCGGGCTGGTGATTCGGTCCATCCCGGCGGGCTCGGGAGGCAGCGGTTATTTGTCGCTCATCGGGACAAACCTAATCGCCCCGATGGCGAACGCGGTGCCGAAGAAATCGACCGCGTTTTTCCGCTACGCTTTCAATGTGCCGAGCGCGGCGGCGGTGACGACGCTGACGATGCCGGTGAATTACGACGACGGCTTTGTCGCCTACCTGAATGGCACCGAAGTCGCGCGGCGCAACGTGCCCGCGGGGACGCTGAATTTCGACGCACTCGCGAGCGGCAATCGGCTGCCGTCGCAGGCGCTGCTCGCGGAAACGGTCGATCTCACGCCATTCGTCGGCTCGCTCGTGAACGGGACGAATGTGCTCGCGATCCACGGCATCAACGACGCGGCGGCGAGCAACGATTTTCTCATCCGCCCGCTGCTCGCGCGTTACGTCGTGACGCCGGGAGCGGTCAGTTTTTTCAACACCGCGACGCCCGGCGGATTTAATACGGCGGCGGTTTACAACAAGGTCGCGCCGGTCATCGCAAGCGTGCCGCGCGGCTTTTACACGGCGGCGCAATCGGTGACGCTGACGACGGGAACGGCAGGCGCGACGGTTTATTATTCGTTCGATGGTTCGTCGCCGTCGGCGACTTCCCCGACGAGCAAAAACTACACGGGACCGATCGCGATCAGCCAGACGACGACGCTGCGCTATCGCGCGGAAAAGGCCGGCTCGGACCCGAGCGACAGCGCGACGCAGACCTATCTTTTCACCGCCGACATTAAAAATCAGAGCGCCAACACGGACTCGATCGGCGGCGCAAATCCCGTCATCACCAATCCCGTCGGCGCGACGAATGCCACGACGACCTGGCCGCGCGGCACACTGAGCAACAGCTACTACCGGATCACCGGCGGCGGCAGCCAAATCCTCGAATACGGGATGGATACAGACATCACCGGACCCCTGACCACTTACGGTCCGCAGGTCGAAAACTCGCTGAAGGCCATTCCGTCGTTCTCGATCGTCACGGACCTCGGCAATCTCTTCGACCCTGCGACCGGCATCTACTCCAATCCCGGCGGCGACGAAATCACCTTCGAACGGCCCGCATCGGTGGAACTCATCTACCCGAATGGGACGACGGGATTCCAGGTGAATTGCGGGCTGCGGCTGCGCGGCGGATTCAGCCGTTCCACGGACAATCCGAAGCACGCCTTCCGCTTCTTTTTCCGCGAAAGCTACGGCGCGGCGAAGCTCGACTTCCCGCTGTTTGGCAACGATCCCACGGCAGCGACGAGCTTCGATAAATTCGATCTGCGCACTTCGCAAAACTACTCGTGGAGCTTCGGCGGCGATGGCAGCAACTTTTTTGTCCCGGATGAATTTGGGCGTCTCTCGCAACTCGCGATGGGCCAGGTGAGCAGCCACAGCCTGCACGCGCATCTTTATGTGAATGGACAGTATTGGGGCCTCTTCAATGTGGACGAGCGGCCCGAGGCAAAATTTGGCGCGACGTATTTCGGCGGCGACGCGGCGAATTTCGACACGGTGAAAGTCGATCCCGATCTCGGCTACGTGGTCGAGCCGACGGATGGGACGCTCACGGGCTGGTATGCCTTTTGGACGCTCGCCGATGGGATGAACGCCGGGAATGGCAACACGGTGTATCAGCAGATGCAGGGTAAAAACGCGGACGGCTCGGTGAACCCCGCGTATCCCGTGCATCTCGACGCCGCGAATCTGATCGATCTGATGGTGAACATTTACTGGAGCGGAAATCTGGATGCGCCGGTGTCGGCGTTTCTCAGCAATTTTTCGCCGAACAATTGGTACGGCTTCCGGGACCGCACGGGCGCGAGCGGGGGTTGGAAATTCGTCCTCCACGACTCGGAGCACACGCTGCGCAATCAGGACGAGAACCGCCTCGGATCGAGCGCGGGCAATGGCTGGCCGGCGGGCGATACAATCCGGCAAAATGAAGGTGGCGGCGCGACCGATGCGAAGACGAAATCGAACCCGCAATACATCTGCTCGCAACTGCTCCGCTTTTCACCCGACTTCCGCGCGCTGTGGGCGGACCGCGTTTTCAAACATCTCAACAACAACGGCGCGCTCACCGTCGCGAATTCGCAGGCGCGGCTCAATGCGTTGAAGAACGGCATCCTTTCCGCCACGATCGCGGAGTCCGCGCGCTGGGGCGACTCGAAGACCCAGCCCGCGCGCACGCAGAACGACTTTGTCTCCGCGATCGACGGCGTGCGCAACGGCTTCCTAGTGAACCGGAACCCGATCTTCATCTCGCAACTCCAAACGTGGGGCTGGTATCCCACGCTGCTCCCGCCGAGCTGGAACCAACGCGGTGGCGCGGTGAACACGGGCTTCTCACTCACGCTCACGAATCCGAACGCGAGCGGCACGATTTATTACACGCTCGATGGCACCGATCCGCGCGCGCTCGGCAGCGGCATCGCGGGGACGGCGATCGCTTACACGGGGCCGATCGTGATCAATGTTTCCAGGACGATCCGCGCGCGCGTTTTGAATGCCGGATCGTGGAGCCCGCTGGACGAGGCGACCTTTTACACGAATCAAAACTTCAACAACTTCATCCTCTCCGAGATCAATTACAGCCCGCTGCCAAACGGCGCGACGAGCGGCGACGAGTATGAATTTGTGGAATTCAAAAACGTCGGCGGCACCACGCTCGATCTCGGCGGACTGAATTTTTCCAGCGGCCTGACGTTCACTTTCCCGGTCGGGACTACGCTCGCGCCGAACGCATTCTTCGTGGTCGCACGAAACCCCGCGCAGTTCGCGCTGCGTTATCCCGGCGTCACGGTGAATGGCACTTTCACGGGCAGGCTCGATAACGGCGGCGAGCGGCTCACGCTGCTGACGGGCGCGGGCAGCCAGATCATGGATTTCGACTACAACGACACCGCGCCGTGGCCAGCCGCGCCGGACGGGCAGGGCTTTTCGCTCGTCGCGAAAAATCCGCCGACGCACACCGATCCGGGCAATGCCGCGACGTGGCGCGCGAGCACCGCGGTCGGCGGTTCGCCGGGCGCGGACGACCCGGCGAGCGTCATCGCGGGCATCGTGATCAATGAAGTGCTGACGAATTCCATCCTGCCGCTGACCGACACGATCGAGCTGCACAATCCGACAGCAGGCGCGGTGAACGTGACCGATTGGTGGCTCACGGACGACACCTCGATTCCGAAAAAATATCGCCTGCCCGCGACGACGATTCCGGCGGGCGGATTGGTGACTTTCAATGAAGCGCAGTTCAACGCGACGCCGGGCGTCGGCACCAGCTTCTCGCTCGGCTCCACGGGCGAGCAGGTGTATCTCTACTCCGGCGACGTGGCGGGAAATCTCACGGGCTATTCGCACGGCGTGGAATTTCAGGCGGCGGACAACGACGTGAGTTTTGGCCGCTACGTGAACAGCGTCGGCGACGAAAGTTTCCCGTCGCAAACCGCGCGCACGTTTGGCGCGGTGAATGCCGGCCCGATCGTCGGCCCGGTCGTCATCAATGAAATCCAATACAGCCCGCTCGTCGGCTACGACGAGTTCCTCGAAATCAGGAACATTTCCGCGAGCGCGGTGAATCTGTGGGACGCCGCGAATCCCGCGAATACCTGGAAAATCGGCGGACTCGATTTCGCCTTTCCCGCGAATACGACGATCGCCGCCGGAGCCTACGCGCTCGTGGTGAAAATCGATCCCGCGACTTTCCGCACGAAATATCAGATCCCGGGAGCCGTCCCGATCTACGGCCCATACCTCGGCGCGCTCGACGACAATGGCGAACGTCTCGAACTGGAAAAACCCGCGCCGCCTTACGTCGATGGCCTCGGCCAGACGGTCGTGCCTTTCGTCATCGTGGACGCGGTGCGCTACAACAACCGTGCGCCGTGGCCGCCGAGCGCGGCGGGAGCGGGACCTTCGCTCCAGCGCGCGACCTCCACGCTTTACGCGGACGATCCGGCGAATTGGTTCGCCAGCGGCATCACGCCCGGCGCGAACAATGCGCTGAACGTCGCGCCCACCGTCACGCTCGCGAGCCCGGCGAACGGCGCGTCGTTCACCCTGCCCACGGCGATCACCCTCGTCGCGAATGCGAGCGACACGGATGGCTTCATCAGCAAGGTCGAGTTTTACGATGGAGCGGTGAAAATCGGTGAAGCGACGAACGCGCCTTACAACATCGCGTGGAGCACCGCGTCGCCCGGCAGCCACACGCTGACCGCGCGTGCGATCGACAGCGGGCTCGCGGTGACGACTTCCGCCGCGATCACGATCAACGTTGTTGGCGGTGGCGTCGGCGGCACCGGCACGGGCTGGTTCGCGCAGTATTACAAAGACGCGAGCGGCACCTCGCACCTCGTCGATCCGCCGCTCGGCACGCGCACGGATGCGACGATCAATTTCAACGACGGCACCGGCTGGCCAAATACGCTCGTGCCCGGCGCGGGCACCGATCTGGTGAGCGTCCGCTGGAGCGCGCAACTGCTCGTGCCCGCGACTTCGACTTACAATTTCTACACGAACTCCGACGACGGCGTGCGCCTCTACATCAACGGCCAGGCCATCATCAGCAATTGGACCGACCATGGGCCGACGCCCAACATTGGCACTATCCAACTCAACGCGGGCCAGCTCTACGAAATCGTGCTCGAGTTTTTTGAGAACGGTGGAGGCGCGGTGATCTCCCTCGAATACGAAGCCAGCGGCGCGGGCATCGCGCGGCAAATCCTCCCGGCGAACCGGGTCTATCCCGCGTCCACGCCAAGCATCATCACGCATCCCGCGCCGGTCACGCTCACCTCCGGGAACACCGCGAGCTTCAGCGTCCTCGCCGCGGGCGGCGTGCCGCTAAATTACCAGTGGCAGTTCAACAACGTCGATATTTCCGGTGCCACCGGCCAGTCGCTCGTGCTCCAGGACCCGCTGCCCGCGCAGGCTGGAAACTACCGCGTCCGCGTGACCAATAGCTTTGGCAATGTAACCAGTAACAACGCCGCGTTTACCATCACCGATACCGATGGCGATGGCATCCCGAACTATTGGGAAAGCCAGTATGGGCTAAACCCCGCCGTGGCTAACAACGGCGACAGCGATGGCGACGGAGCCAGCGACAAGAGCGAATTCCTCGCCGGCACCGACCCATTGGATAACTCCAGCCGCCTGAAGTTGAGCGTCGTCAAAAACACTCCCGCCGGCAGCGGATACAGACTCTCCTTCAGCGCGCAGAGCAACCGCACTTACACCGTGCAATACAAGAATGCGATGCCTGCCGCCACGTGGACCAACCTCCAGCAGATCCCCGCCGCGCCCGGCATTCGCGCCCTCGATTTCGTGGACTCCGCGGTCGGCCAGCCGCAGCGTTTCTACCGCGTCATCACCCCGCAGCAGTAGTCTGCCTGCCGCCGCAAGGCGCGTGCGTTCAGTCCCCGGTTGCCTCGAGGATTTCTGAAATCATTGGGACCAACTCCTCGGTCAGCACTGGCTTGATCAAGGCGCGTCCGTTGTTTTTTTTCAGGAACTCATCGACCCGCGGATTGTCGCTGTGGCCGGTGATGAAAAGAAACCGGTCGCAGAGGTGCGGCTTGGTCTTTTTTACCGCGAGGAAAAACATGTCGCCGGGAAGGCTCGGCATCACCAAGTCGCAAATGATCACGTCAAAATCCATATCCATCACCTCGCGCAGCCCCTCGACGCCATTCGTCGCGGTCGTGACCACGAAATTGCGGGATTCGAGGAGCGCTTTGAGCGTGTCGGCGAGTTCGATGTCGTCGTCGATCACGAGGATGCTTTTGATGTCGAGCTCCGAGCTGTCAGCGGATTCGGTGGAGAGCGATGTGTGCATGGGTCGCCGCTCGTAAAGCAACCCGCACACCATCCTCCGCACTCATCTCATTGGGATGATTTTCAGCCCCGTCCATTTGTCGCTAAATTCCCTGTTGACGCATTCGCTCCATTCCCTCAACTTCTCTCCACGCAGTTCGCGTCAACGGTTGTTGAGTCCTGTCGGATGAATCTCCCTCGCAAACCAGGAGTCCGCGCGTTCTCGTTCGTATCCCAAATACCTTCCCCGACTTCATGGCGGGACACCATCAGTGGTTCACAATTACAGGTCTTCAGAGACTTCTCGAATTCACACGAGGAATCTCCGCAGGCAGGCTCGTGGCGGAAAAACTTCCCGATTCAAAACCGGGTGGATTTTCCTGCGCCCGCGCCTTTTCGCACCGCCGTTCTTTTTTGAAAAAGACGGAATGGTCCGCCGCGGCACGAGTGTTGCGACAGATCGGGGTGCCTGAAGGCGGCGGTGGTCCCGCCACGGGCCATGCCATTTCCCGCGAACCCAGCGCACTTCAGGTGCGGGTCGCGAATTTACTCTGACACCGAGTTTTCCAGCTTTCGCAACTGGCCTTCCAGCCGGTCCGCAAAAAATCCCATTATATGAATGAGCAAGAACAACCGCTGACAGTCGAAGAGGCTGGCGCTCCCGCCAAAACCTCCAAGCGACGAACGGTGAAACCGAAGACCACGACTGCGAAGGCTGCTGCCTCGAAAACTGCGAAACCGCGCGTCCGCAAGACGACAAAAAGCGCGAAAGCCGCGCCTGCGGATGAATCGCCCGACCCGGTGGCATCGGTGGAATCTCCGGTTCCCGAAACGCCGGTCGCACCCGAACCGGCACCGATCGCCGCGCTCGCACCCGCGTTTTCGGAAGCACCTTCTCCGGCACCCGTGCCCGCGCCCGCGCCAGTCGCGCCCCGTCAATATCCGGTTTACATCCCGCGCCACGTCGCGAAGCAGCTCGAAGAAAGCGGCCAGCCCGCGCCCGTCGCCGTCACGGCGGAAATCGCCGCCTCTATGCCGATCGTAGCCGCTGCCGCTGCCGCTGCCGCTGCCACGCACTTTTCCAACCCACCACCACAGGAGCAGCGTCGCGAACCGCGGCAGGATCGGCGCGACGATCGCCGCGGCCACCGGGACGACCGGCGCGGGTCCAACGATAACCGGCGGGCACCGCAGGAATCCTTCGACGCGCCGCCCGAGCCAGCGCAAGGCCAGGTCATCGTCGAGGAAGAACTCGGCGTCTCGGAAGGAGTCGTCGAGATTTCCGGCAAAGGCTTTGGCTTCCTCCGCGACCCCAAAAAAGGCTACGCGCAGAATCCCAGCGACGTGTTCGTCACCCCCGAAATCGCCCGCAGTTACAACCTCCGCGACGGCCAATGGGTCAAAGGCAACACCCGGCGTGGCAATCGCGGCGCGCAACTTTACAAGCTCATCGAAGTCAACGGCGAGAACCCCGAAAATTCCCGGACGCAGCCCGCCTTCGACGAACTCACCGTCGTCAGCCCGCTCGAAAAGTTCACCCTCGAAACCGTCCCGGACCGCCACACCACGCGCATCATCGACCTTTTCGCCCCGATCGGAAAAGGCCAGCGCGGCCTCATCGTCGCGCCGCCGCGCACGGGTAAAACCACGCTGCTCCAGCACATCGCCGATTCGATCGTCAAGAATCATCCCGAAACCAAGCTCATCATCCTCCTCGTCGATGAGCGCCCCGAGGAAGTGACCGACATCAAGCGCACCGTGCCGACCGCCGAGATCATGGCCAGCTCGAACGACATGGACATCAAATCACACACGCGCATCGCCCAGCTCGCCATCGAGCGCGCCAAGCGCCTTTGCGAAGCCGGTCAGGACGTCTTCATCCTGCTCGACTCCATCACCCGCGTCGGCCGCGCCTTTAACAACGCCATGTCCGGTGGCGGACGCACCATGTCCGGCGGCGTCGATGCCCGCGCCCTGGAAATCCCGCGCCGCCTTTTCGCCGCCGCGCGCAATACTGAGGAAGCCGGCTCGATCACCATCGTCGCCACCGCGCTCATCGACACCGGCAGCCGCATGGACGACCTCATCTTCCAGGAGTTCAAAGGCACTGGCAACATGGAGCTCGTCCTCGACCGCAAGATCAGCGACCAGCGCATCTATCCAGCGATCGACATCTTTCTCTCCGGCACGCGCCGCGAAGAGCTGCTCATTCCTGCTGACGACCTCCACAAGATTGGAGTCATCCGCCGCGGGCTCAGTGGCTACAAACCCATCGAAGCCATTGAGCGACTGATTTTCTTCATGAAGAAATTTCCGACGAACTCGGAGATGCTGAAGAATATTCCGGGCTGAGTGTCATAGGTGCGGCCATTGGCTCGACGCGGGTGCTGATTGCCGCGGAGGATCCGGAAGACACGGAGAACGCGGAGATTTACGAACCCGGAGCCGCATACCCAATCGGTGAACTACGCCCTCCCGGCGACACGGAACGCACCCTCTTCCTCATCCGCGTTTTCCGTGTCTTCCATGTCCTCGGCGGCAATCTCCATCGCCGCTTTTAGGATCAATTCACTCCGGTCGTACGCCTGGCTCGGTGAGATCCATGAAGGCTTGGTTCAGGTGACGGGTTTCTTCGCTGAACGATGTAACTTGGGCTCCGGCGCTGATGGCGGTTTGGAGGACGGTGTTTAAGCCTACCTGATGTCTCTCGATGGTAAGGGTGTAGCGGGGCTCGGTGGGTAAGGGCGGGGTGATGCCGAGGACGCCGGGGATTTTCAGCAGCGCGGCGATGGCGGTGGGATGTTCGGCGGCGAGGGTTAGCTGGTATTGGCTGGTGGTGCCTTCGCTTTGGGTGACTAGGCCGCGCATGGTGCCGGTGTATTTCACCGTGCCGCGATCCATGATCGTGACGTGGTCGCAGAGGGTGGCCAGCTCGCTGAGGATGTGGCTGCTGATGAAGATGGTTTTCCCGAGCCGGCGCAGTTCTTCCAAGATCTCCATGAGTTCGATCCGGGCGCGGGGGTCGAGGCCGCTGGCGGGTTCGTCGAGAAGGAGCAGATCGGGATCGTGGACGAGGACGCGGGCGAGGCTGACGCGCTGCTGCATCCCGCGCGAGAGGCCGGAGATGAGGTCGTTCTTGCGCCCGGTCATGTCGGTGAGGGCGAGGACGTCGGCGATGGTTTTGTCGCGCTGGGTTTGCAGAAGGCCGTAGGCTGCGCCGAAGAAGTCGAGATACTCAAAGACGGACATCTGGCGATACATGGAGAAGTGATCGGGCATGAAGCCGATGCGGCGGCGGACGGCTTTGCGGTCGGCGATGATATTGTGGCCGAAGAGTTGCACGGTGCCGGTCTGGGGACGGAGAAGGGTGGCGAGGACTTTGAGGGTGGTGGTTTTGCCCGCGCCATTCGGGCCAACGAAGCCGTGGATGGATTTCGGGGCGACGGTGAAGGTGACGCCATTCAGGGCGAGGTGCGTTTTGTAGCGATGCGAGAGGTTTTGGATGTCGATGACGAGGGGTGTTTCGCTCATGGGAAAGGCGGCGGTCTTATTCTTGATCGTGCTCTTGCTCTTGATACTGATCCCTCTGCAATTCGGAAACGGAGAACGGAGGATCAAGATCAGGAGCAGGAGCAGGATTGGGAAGTGGGAGGTTCATGGTTTGAAGACATCCTGCATGTAAAGGACGCGACCGGTTTGGTTGCCGAAGCGGGCGTCCTGCACGCGGAAGCCCTCGGGGAACTGTGCGAGGATGAAGAGCTGGAGCTGGTTCGGCGGGAGTGCGGGGCCGGTGATGATGTTTGGGATGCCCTCGATGGTGCCGAGCGCGCGGGCGATGAGGACGGGGCTGGCAGTGTCCATCCAATCGGTTCCCACCGTTTCGTCCGGGTTGCCGGCAATGAACACTCCGGGCCCACGATACGCGCCGGAAGTGAATGCGTGGTAGCTTTGGTCCGAGAAAAAGGCGGCCTCGGCTTCGCCCGCGCCATCCAACACCCATCGCCCGTCTGCAGCTTTCATTTTATAGAAGCGCCCGCTGCGGCGCACCCAGGCATTGACGACTTCCTTTGGAAAGCCGGGCCCGGGGACGAGGATGAGACTTTCGAGCAGGCCGGAACTATGCGCGTTCCACTCGGCGACGCTGACCTCGACGTGGTCGCCCGTGAGGACGCCGCGGTGGATGAAAGGGCGCGTCGAGAAAAGCGGGATGTCCACTTCAAAGCGGCCTTCGCGTCCGTTGATGATGACGCCGTTCACCGAGTCGAAGTCGGTGGCGGTCGAGTAAAGATTCGCGGGTGAGTTGTGGGTGAGTTTGTAGGTGCCGCCGCGCGTGGCAAAGGCGCTGATCCATTGCGTCACGTCGTGGCGTCCGTCGCCGAGGCTCCGCGCGATGGCGAGGGCGCGGATTTGGGATTTTTCATTCGAGCCGCGCCGCCCCGCGAAGGCAAATGCGCCGCCAAAGCCGACGACGAGGGCGAGGAAAAAGGCGATCGACCGGAACCAGGGAATCCTTTTCGAATAACGATAGTGGACGGGGCCGACGACGATGACGTAGGCGGCGGTGAGGAGGTAGATGAGCCACCAGGCGATTTTGGGCTTGGTGAGAGAGGCGAGCATCTGGAGGAGCTGCTGCTCCAGATCGTAGATGAGGACGCGGGCGTTGGTGCGCAGCTCTGGCGCGGGATGGCCGTGGTCGGTGAGGTATTGCTCGCTGATGCCGGCGCGGGTGATTTCGTGGCGGATGACGCGCGGGTGGTTGTTGAGAAGCGCGAAGGCTTCGGGGAAGACAGGGAACTGGCCATCCGCGCCGTGGAGGAGATGGACGGTGCCGCCGCGGCGGAGCCAGTCGAGGAAGGCATCGCGCCGGAGCGGCTCCCAGCGCGGGATGTGATCGAGCGCGACGGCATCGAGTGCGTCCGTGGCGGCGACGGTGGTGGGGAAAAGATCGTCGGGAAAGGCGCGGAGTCCGCCGGTTCGCGCGAAGACATCCTGCGGGTCGAGCAGCAGCACGCGGGCGGGAGCGCCGGCTTGCGCGCCGTCAAATTTTTCGCTCCCGTTTTTCCCCCAACTCAGCCGCCAATCGCCTCCGGCCTGGCCGACGAAAACATGAAACTGCAACCAGCGCTGGGTGCCGGCGGCGAGATAGACGGGCTGGATCGTGGGTGCGCCGGAGGATTTTTCGAGGCCGTTGCGACGCTCCAAAGCGAACTGCCCATCGAAGGCGCGCGCGTCGGGATTCGAGACGAGGACGGAGAGGATGTTAAAGCGCCCGAGACGCACGCGCCCATCAAAGCCCCACCGCTTTTCGCGAATCTCCAGCGCGGAAGTCGAGCCGCCGAGGAGGAGCAGCAGGATGAAAACGCGGAGCTGGGACATGACGTGCGCAAAATGTGGCAGCGATGGGCGGGGAGCGCGAGCCTTGACACGCCGGATGCGCCCGCAAAAGGTGCGCGCTCACTTTTCACCATGCCCACGCCTCGCATTCTCTCCGGCATCAAACCGACTGGCGCTCCGCACATCGGGAATTTTTTCGGCATGATGAAGCCGGCGATCGAGTGGCAGGAGCGCGGCGAGGCGTTTTACTTTATCGCGGATTATCACGCGCTGACGACGGTGCATGATCCGGCGGCGCTGCGGGGTTTCACGCGCGGGGTGGCGCTGGATTTTCTGGCGTGCGGGCTCGACCCGAAACGGGCGGTGCTTTTCCGCCAGAGCGATGTGCCGGAGCATACGGAACTGGCGTGGCTGCTGAGTTGCGTGACGCCGATGCCGATGCTGGAAAACGCGCACGCTTACAAAGATCACGTCGCGAAGGAGAAGGTGCCGTCGCACGGGCTGTTCGCGTATCCGGTGCTGATGGCGGCGGATATTTTGATCTACGACAGCACCGTAGTGCCGGTCGGGCGCGATCAGAAGCAGCACGTGGAAATGACGCGCGACATCGCGGCGAAGATGAACGCGCTTTACGGGAATGTGTTCGTGATTCCCGAGGCGAGTATTTTACCCGCGATGGCGACGATCCCCGGGCTCGACGGGCAGAAGATGAGCAAGAGCTACGACAATACGATCGCGCTGTTCGACGAGGAGAAAGCGCTGCGGAAAAAGATCATGGGCATCACGACCGATTCGACGTCGATGGAAGCGCCGAAAGATCCCGCGAACTCGACGATCGTCGGACTTTACAGACTCTTTTCGTCTAATGCGGATGTGGCGCAAATGGAGGTGGACTTCCGCGCGGGCGGCATTGGCTACGGCGAATTCAAGAAGCGGCTCTTTGGCGCGGTGTGGGACTTTTTCGCGACGGCGCGGGCGCGGCGGGCGGAATTGGAAGCCGATCCGGCGTACGTGGACGCAGTGTTGCGCGATGGCGCGGGGCGCGCGAAGGCGGTCGCGGAAAAGACGATGACGCGCGTGCGGAGCGCGGTGGGGCTGGTTTGAAAAAATATGCAACCGCCGCGGAATGAGAAACGAATGAACTCCGCGGTATTAAACATTGCGACGTCTGAAAGACTTTGTAAGAGTTAGAAACGTTCGTGCCATGCCATAGTGGTTTGGCCGCGCAAAACAGGAGTAGTTTGTATATGATGAATGAGAATCCAAATGAAAGAATGGGCTCCGACCCGATCGCGTCTGAAAAAGTCACGATAGAGCGGAAAATATTCTTTCTTGATTTGAAAGAGAACCAGCGTGGCCGGTTCTTGAAGATCACTGAGGATGTCGGGGGACGACGTGATACGATCATGTTGCCAGCACCGGCATTCCGAGATTTTCTCGAAGCCCTGCAACGTTTGGTTGAATTCGAGTCCAAGCTCTGAGCTGGTCTCGTTTCCCTAAAACCCGTCTCGCTTCCCCACCCCGGTAAGTAATTTCGAGACAATATCTCAGAGCCGCTTGCCTTCCAGGGAGCGGCTCTTCTTTTTGTACCGCCATCGCTTCGGGAGCGCGATGGATGATTTAGCCGAGGTTGCTATTGCGGGAGGACGGCCTGAGGGGCGGCTGCTTTTGCCTCCCATTTTTCCCGGTGTTTTGCGACGATCTGGTCGAATTTCTTCTGTTGCGCTGGATTGAGCACCGCCCTCACTTTCCGCTCCGCGATTGCGATAGCCTCCGACGTGCGCGGTTGCGAATCGGCACGAATCATTCTCAACTCGATCCGCGTTTCCGTCGCGATGTGCCCGAGCATCTGCTTTTGGGAGTCGCTGAGTTTCAGGTCCTTTTCGAGCCGGTCGGCGATTTTCGCGACGACGGCTTCGGGGCCGCCCTCGATCACGTCGCGCATTTCTTTCCAGATGGTCCCGCCCGTCAGCGCGGCACCGACGATGACGCCGAAAAAGAAGATGAGGAAAACGCCGAGGAATCCGCGGAGCCGCTTCATCGGCGGCCCCCGGTGACGAAGGACATCAGCGCGTAGTCGTCGCCTTTGAGCGCGACTTCGGCCACGGCGTTTGCGGTGGTTTCCACCTGCGCGACCGAGAGGCTGCCCCACCATCCGGCGGCGAGCGCGATGGCGGCGAAGAACGGCGTGAGCTTCCACGCCCACGCAAAAATCCCGGTGCCGCGGTCTTCGCGCAGCCGGGCCATGAGCCGCGTCTCAAAGCCAAATTGCGCGCGCGCGGTGTCGGGCGCATCGGCGCGGGCGGCGCGGAAGAGCGCGTCGAGTTGCGGATCGGGTTCAGTGTTCATGGCTGGTCTCCAGGATTTTTTTCAAATTTTGCCGCGCGCGAAAAGCCCGCACTTTGACATTGCTCTCGCTCCACCCGGTGAGTTCCGCCACTTCGCGGACGCTGCGCTCCTCGATCTCGCACAGCGTCACGATCAATTGCTCCTCCGCCGTGAGCCGCCGCATCGCAAACGCGAGCAACTCCCGCGCGCGCCCGGCGGCGACGGCGGAGTCGATCGTCACGTCGCGCACTTCGTATTCGATCGCATCCAGCGTCACCTGTTCGCGGACGCGGCGTTCCTTTCGCAAAAAATCGTAACACGCCGAGACGATGATCCGCGCGAGCCAGTGCTCGAATGGCGCGTCGCCACGAAATTTCCCGAGATTCCGAAACGCGCGCAGAAAAACCTCCTGGCTGATGTCGTCGAGCTGATGATCGTCGCGCGCGAAACGGGCCGCGGATGCGAACACGCGCCGCTTGTAACGCCGCACGATTTCCGCGAAGGCGTCGTCGTCTCCGCGGAGCGTGGCGGCGACGAGCGCTTCATCGGCGGCGGGCGCGGGCTCTGGCATCGACGCCGTTTTAGGGATGACCTCGGCGAATGACAATGCGGGCCAGGAAAGGGCTAGGGTGCTCATCGGGTGTCAGTGCGACCGCGGCTGGCCAAAGGTGGAAAGTCGCAGACTGCATCGCACCCTCAGACGCGGATTTTGCGGAAAGCGTTACAGAAAACTTCCCCGCGCGATCACGCCGCCACCGCGCAATCGCCGAGACACGCGCGCACGATGTGCAGGAGCGTGTCCGGGTCGTAGGGCTTTTGCAGGAAATGGATCTCGTCCGCACGCGGCGCACTTTGCCCCATGAGGTCGGCGCTGTAGCCGCTGGTGTAAATCACGCGCAGCCCGGCTTTGCGCGCTTGCAACTGCGCCGCCAGATCGCGACCGCTGATCCCGCCTGGCATCATCATGTCGGTGATCACCAGATCGACGCCGTCGCCGCGCTCCGCGAAAAGCGACAACGCGCTCGGACCGTCTTCAGCCAGCAGCACGTGATAGCCCGCGTCTTCGAGGACCGCTTGGACGAGTTCGCGCAACGCTGGTTCATCCTCCGCGACCAGGATCGTTTCGGTGCCGCCGATTGGCGCTGGCGTCGCGGACGCCGGGAGGTCGGGTGCTTCGACCGCGCTGGCGCTGCAGGGAAAGAACACGTCGAAAGTGGTGCCGGTTCCGGGCTCGCTCTTCACGTCGATCCAGCCGTCGTGCTGGCGGACGATGCCATAGACTGTCGCGAGGCCGAGGCCTGTGCCTTTCCCGATTTCTTTTGTCGTAAAAAATGGCTCAAACACGCGGGCGAGTATCTCGGGCGACATTCCGCAACCGGTGTCGGAAACGCTCAACCGCACATAGTCGCCGGGCTTCCGCTCGGGAATTGGATCGCAATCCTGTGGTGAACGACTCATCGGAAGCGCCTCGATCCGCACGGTGCCGCCATTCGGCATCGCGTCGCGCGCATTCACCGCGAGATTCATGAGGACCAGCTCGACGTTTCCGGGATCGCCCACGATCGCCGGGAGGTCGTCCGGGCACGCGACTTCGAGCGCCACGTGATCGCCCAGCAAGCGCCGCAGCATGTCGCCGACTTGCTCGATGACGCGATGCACTTGCATCGCGCGCGGCTGCGCCACCTGGCGGCGGCTGAAGGAAAGAAGCTGGCGGGTGAGTGAGGAGGCGCGTTCGGACGCGGCGAGGACTTCGGCGAGCGAGCGGCGACTTGCCTCCTGAAGGTGCGAGCCGGCGAGCTGCAGGCTGACGTGGCCGCGGATGACGGTGAGGATGTTGTTAAAATCATGCGCCACTCCCGCGGCGAGCTGGCCGATGGCTTCCATCTTTTGCGACTGGCGCAGTCGCGACTCGAGTTGCACGCGCTCTGTCACATCTTCGATCAGCAGCAAAATGTGCGGCACGCCGTCGAGATCGAGCGGTTCCGCCGTCACGCGCGTATCGCGCGGATCACCGACGCGCGTCTTCATGCTGCAAGCCAGCCCGCTGACACACTGCTCGCTTTCCAGCCGCCCGAGCAGAACGGCAAGATCCGTGCGCTCGTTCCACATCGGTAGCGAAGAGATGTTCTCCAAAAGCACCTCGGCGCGCGGCCAGCCGAGCGATTTCGAGAAACTTTCATTCGCATCCATGAAGCGGTGATCGTCCTGCGCGATGATCGCCATCGCGATCGGGCTGGCGTTGAACGCCTTTGAAAAGCGGCGCTCCGAAACACGCAACGCAGCCTCAATCAGAATGCGCTCCTGCACTTCGAGCGAGAGCCGTTCGTTCGCGGCCTGGAGCGCCGCGGTGCGTTCGCGTACCAGCGCGTCGAGCTCCTCCATCCGCAGACTCGCCTTGCGGCCCAGCAGCCACTTCTCCGTCAGCGCGTGCGCAAATTGCAGCACCTCCACATTGTCGAACGGCTTTTTCAGGATCAGCAGCTTGTCCGTCGCGCCGAGTTTCGCGGTGATTTGTTCCCACGAAAAATCCGAGTATGCCGTGCAGATCACGACCTGCAGCTCCGGGTCGGCTTTCCAAAGATGAGCGATCGTCTCGACGCCATCCCAGCCCGGCGGCATCCGCACATCGACGAATGCCGTCGCGTACGGCCGCCCCTCCGCCATCGCGCGCTCGAGCATCTGCAAGCCCTCGCGACCCTGCATCGCCGAATCAATTTCAAAGCTCAACTGCCGCGAAGCCTGGGGCGCGTCTCCAAAGAGCGCCGCTTCATCTGCGTCGAGTTCGCCCGACGCGCGGTCGTCGATCGGGCCCAGGATTTTGCGGAAATCCTCGTGAATCGCCGGGTTGTCGTCGATGACGAGGATGCGGTGATGCGCGAGTGGGAGAAGAGCTGGGCCGGTCATTTTTCGACTGAATTCGGTGCGACCGGTAGTTTCAAAGTGAAGGTTGCGCCGCGGCTCAATCCCTGGCTGGATGCAGTAAGTGTGCCGCCCATCTCCTTTGCTGCATTTGCGCCGCTGTGCAGGCCAAAGCCATGGCCGCTGTCGCGTGTGGTAAAGCCGTGGCCGAAAATGCGATCGAGGTTTTCCTGCGGAATGCCGATGCCGTTGTCCGCGATCACGATGCTGACAAATTCACCGGCGGCCTGGATCGAAATGGTGATCGTCTTGTCCGGGCCATTCACATCATCAAGCGCGTGTTTGGCGTTGCGCAGGAGATTGATGAGAATCTGCAAAACCTTGTGCCGGTCCACGCGCGCCGCGGGAGCCGGGCTGAAGCGACGCTCGACAGCGATGCCGTGGTGCTCGAAGGCGCCATAGTTCATCGCGATCGCATCCTCCACGAGCTGCTCCACGGGCAGCATCTCGAAAACGCCGCTGACCTTTGCGTAGCTCTGCTGCATCGCCACGACTTCCTTGATATGCTCGATGTTGCGCCCGAGCTGATCGATCTCGCCGAGCAGCGCGGTATTTTCCGCGACCAGATGCTCGCCGAGTTTCGCGAGGTAGCCGGGCAGCTTCCGGCCATTTTCATCCTCCGTCAGGTAGTGCGCGAGGCTCCCGTTTTTTTCCGTCAAAAGGGCCGCTGCCTTTGCCAGCTTCGGTGCCTTCGATCGCCGCAGTTTTTCCGCCACGATCCCCGCC
>JANNWY010000161.1:0-61902 GCA_031409335.1 Chthoniobacteraceae bacterium
AGCGCACCCAAACCCCGGTCGGCGCTGCTCCGGCGAGCAGCGGAGTGGCAGCATCCTGCGACCAAAAACCGGAGCCGCCATGCACTTCCCGCGCCGGCCCGAGCTGATCCCCAAATTTCAGCCGCACCACCGCGCCGATCCCCTGCGGATTGCCCGCCGCTCCCCGCAAAACAACGCGGATGCCAGGACGCGCCCCGGCGTTTCGAAAGAGCCTGGTGGCTGCGCCATTCTGCGCGATCGCGAGATCGGGCCGCCGATCGCCATCGAAATCGCCCACCGCGAGGCCCCGCGCATCGCCATGGACGAGCACGCCCGACTCCTCGCCCGGCACCGGGCGCAAACCGCCTTTGCCATCGCCCAGCAGCAGGAGGCTGCGACCGGCATCGCAACGCGGCGTCTCGTTCTGCGCCGCGAAAAAATTCTGCGTCATCGCCACGTCCTCCTTTCCGTCGCCATCAAAGTCCGCGACGCTCACGCCAAAGCCGGGCGCAAGCTGCGCCGCGAACGGCAGCGGCCGCGCTTCGAAGCGGTCGCCGCGATTCAGGAAAAGCATGTGCTCGAGGGTGTTCGCTTCGAGCGCGCGCGCCTGCTTGAGCTTCTCTCCGTACAAATCCTCGATGCTGGACTGCCCGAATTTTTTGTGCGTGAGGATCTTCGTTTTAAGAAAAGGCATCGCTGTCGAGGAGACCGAGAGGCCGCGCTCAGGCACCAGCCGACCCATCTGCGCGTCGTACTGCGTCTCGATGATATCGAGCTGGTCCGGCACCTCGAACTCGCCAGAGTAAATCACCAGCGGATGTCCGGGTCGCGGACGGTACTTGCTGTTGAGCCCCCAATTCGTCGCGACGATGTCCAGCCGCCCATCCCCATCGAGATCCCCCGTGGTCACGCCGTTCCACCAGCCCGCATATTTCGCGAGCCCCAGCTCTTTGGTGCGCTGCGCAAAGCGGCCCTTCCTATCGTTGATGAAGACGCGCACCGGACCCCATTCGAGGGCGACGACGAGATCGGGAAAGCCGTCGCCATTCAAGTCGCTGAAGACCGCCCCTGAAACGAGGCCAAGCTCCTTGAACAACGGCGCGCTGGCTTCATCCGCCACAAACTGCCCGCCTTCCCTCCGCAACAGACGCGAAGTGGCCGGCTCGGGATAGCGGCCCGGGATGGTTCGCCCGCCGACGAAGAGATCGAGATCGCCATCGCCGTCGATGTCCGCGAACGCGATCGGCCCCGTGCTCGAAGGCGCGCCGGGCGCGGCCCCGAATTTCTTCCCGCCTTCGCGCCCGAGTTCCCAGCCGCGCACCGCCTCGCGCTCCACGTCTTCATCCTCGAAATTCGCGATCCCGCTGAAGATATGTACCGTCCCGCCGCTCTCGCGCCACGCGACGATGCCAGTGAAATCCGCCGGCGCGGCAAAGGCGTCCGTTTTCAAATCGCGAAAGCCGCCCTTGCCATCGTTCAGCCGGACAGCCAGCGCGCTGCCGCGTCCACTGCCAGCGATGAGATCATCGCGGCCATCGCCATTCAGATCGCACCAGGCGAGGCCAGGTCCGAATTGGCTGAGCCGGTTTGGCAGCAGAAGCTGACGTTCAAAATCGTCGAACTCGTTTTCGTGGTGCGCGTGCGCGAGCAGGGCGGTGGCATCCTCGAAAAGCGGCGGCGGGGCAGCGGCAGCGACCGAGGCGAGGACGAGAAGGAGCAAGGTGGATTGCATGGGGATATTGAACTTTGCCTGGGTGCGACGCAGTTCCGTCATATCAAATCAACTCCACGTCAGGTCCGAACGGCGCACGAAATCGAGCGCTTCACGCACACTCACGCCGCGCTCCGCAGCCGCGGCGGATTCCTGTCGGTGCCGCTGCCATTGGGCGAGTTCATTTGCCGGGGCTTCGTAAACTTTGCGCGTGGGCACCTGCTGGCCCACCAGCATCGCGAGATAGCCTTCCATTCCAAAAGCGCTGGAGGGCCGCAACAACACCCTTTCCGCCAGCGGCGTGGGACCGTTTTCCACATAGAAATCCACGATCGACTGCGCGCTGCCGAGCGTGGTCTCCGCGCGGCACATTTGCCAAAAGGGGGTATCGAGGCGGGTGTTAAATTTGTAGTGAAGTGCGATGAAGTCGCGAATCTCATCCCATGAGCCGCCGAGAAACCGATTGCACATATCGGCCATGGTTGGGGTCGATTCGAACGAACCTTCAAAGAGACAGTCCGCCAGCGTGCGGCATTGGGTGAGGATGGCGCTGATCGCCGTCGCTTCCAGCGGTTCCACAAAGCCAGCCGCGTTTCCAACCGCGAACACATTTTCCACCCAGGCGCGCCGATAGCGGCCAGTCCGGAATTTCACCACGCGCGGCTCATTGGCGACCTTCGGGTTCTTCCGCAGCAGTTCCTCGCGCGCCGCGTCATCGGAGAGGAAGCGCGACGAATACACGTAGCCGCGATTGATCCAGTGCTCGTGCTCGATTTGCCAGCACCAGCCCGCATCCATCGTCTCGCAAGTCGTGTACGGCAGGATCGGCTCGTCGGTGCGCGGCCAGCCGCCGATCACGGCGCGGTCGCAAAACAGCGTGTGCCCGAAGGATTCAAACGGCTCTTCCAGCGCGCGACCGAGCAGTTCCGAGCGGAAGCCGGAGGCATCGATGAAAAGGTCCGCACCCAGCCGCTCGCCGGTTTCGAGCACGAGCGCCTCGACGCCCTGCGGACCACGCTCCACGCCTTTGACCGTGCCATCGAGGATGGTGGCGCCGAGGCCGAGGCACTGCGTTTCGAGATACGCCACGAGGTGCTTGTTCTCCACATGGAAAGCCACATTCCGATGCTGCATGAAATCCGGCAAGCCATCGTCACGCCGCGGAAATGCCTTTCCGCGCAGCATCAGCGCGCTCCACACCCCGAGGTTCTCGACGCCGTCGCCGACGTAAAATCCGTTGCGTTTCGGCAGGTCATTCCAGCGCAGATTAAACTGCTCCGCGAAGCTGTAGAAGAACTGCGGACGCGGACCCCAGAGAAAGCGAATCCCGAGCTTCCAGGTCGGCTGCGCCTGCGCATAAAACGGCCCCGGATTCATCCGCAACTCGCGAAACATGATCGTCGGAAAGCCGACCGTGGTGCCTTCGCCCACGCCGATGATCCCGATGTCCGGGCTCCGCACGATCCGCACCGCAATCTGCGGGAGGCGACGCCGGAGGGTGAGCCCCGCGATCAAGCCAGCGCTGCCGCCCCCGAGCACGACGATTTGTTTGATCATGGCCATGTGAAAAGGGGCTGGCCGAAGTTCAATCGGCCCGAAGCAACGCGGTCGCGCTGGCACATTTCTCCAAACTCTCCAAGCGCTGCACCGCGGGTATGTTCCAAATTCATCGCGGCTTCGTTTTCACCGTCAAGGCAGAGGCGAGAAACATCAGAAGGGAATGGAGTTCACGGGAGTCATTGCACTTGAATTCAAGCCGCGATGATACAGCCTCAACTTTCCTTCTTCAATTGCCGACATCGCGTGTCCATTCGATTGAAAGCCATGCCTCCGCGAAGGAATCCCAAACCGTCCGTGTTTCGCTTCTCCTCCATTCTCTCATGTCTGGTGCTGCTCATCGCGACACCTTTCCCCCGCGCTCTCTTGGCCGTAAACTCCCCGACCTTTAACCGCGACATCGCGCCGATCGTCTTCGGCCAATGTGTGGTTTGCCATCATCCGGACGGGGTCGGCCCATTCAGCCTGACGAACTATCGCGAGGTAAAAAAGCGCGCGAAACTCATCGCCCGCGTCACCGCGAGCCACTACATGCCGCCCTGGCCGCCCGAGCCGGGAACTGGGCCTTTCATTGGCGAGCGCCGGCTCAACGCGGACGAGATCGGGATGATCGCACGCTGGGCGCGCGGCGACCTCGCGGAAGGTGCGCCGGCGGATTTGCCGCCGATCCCGCCGTGGCCCGTGGATTGGCAGCTTGGCAAACCCGATCTGATTGCGACCCTGCCCGCGCCCTACCCACTGCCCGCCGACGGAAAGGACGTGTATCGCAACTTCGTCTTACCGAATGTCGTCCCCGCAAATCGCTTCGTGCGTGCCGTGGAGTTGCGGCCCGGCGACACCCGCGCCATTCATCACAGCTTTATCCTGCTCGATGAAACGGGCGACGCCAGACGGCTCGACAAGCTGGATGCGGAGCCGGGATTTCCCGGGATGATCGCGGGGCGGGGTGCTAGGATGCCCGGTGGCTTCCTGAGCTGGCAGCCGGGCCGGGGGCCGGTCGAGTCGCCGTCTGGAATGTCCTGGTTGTTGCCGCGTGGCGCCGATCTCGTGCTGCAACTGCACCTGCGCCCGACCGGCAAGCCCGAGTTCATTCAACCGAGCATCGGGCTCTATTTTACCCAGGAGCCGCCGACGCGGCCTTACCAGATTCTCCTGCTTCGCTCGACAGCCATCGACATTCCCGCCGGGGCCGGCGACTACGCGATCGAAGCAGCCTACCAGCTCCCGGTGGATGTGAGTGTGATCGGGCTGCTGCCGCACATGCACTATCTTGGCAAAACGGCGCATGGCTGGGCTGAGCTTCCCGACGGCACGCGCCGCGACCTGCTTTTGATCAAGGATTGGGACTTCAACTGGCAGGGTGACTATCGCCACACCCAGCCAGTCGCGCTGCCACAAGGCTCGACGCTTAAAATGCGCTACACCTTTGATAACTCCACGCGCAACGTCCGCAATCCCAACCACCCACCCAAGCGGGTGCAGTATGGGTTGCAGAGTTCCGATGAAATGGGTGAGCTCTGGTTCTGGCTCGAGACTAAAACAGAGGCCGAGCGCGCCACGCTCCAGCGCGACTACGACTTTACCTGGGCCTTGCCGGATACCATTACCCAGAGCGAGGCACTCTTGCGCCGCGACGCCAAAGACGCGGCCACCCGCACCGAGCTGGGTGCCAGCCTGGCGACCTTGGGCCGCAGCGTCGAAGCCTTGGAACAGTTGCGGCAGGCCGTGGCCGACGATCCCAATACCCAGCGCGCGTGGTTCGTGTTGGGAACGATCTTACTCAGCAAAGGCCGGATGACGGAAGCGGAGGCGGCCCTCACCCGCGCGGTGGCTTTGTCGCCCGATGACGCCGATGCCCAAACGAACCTCGGCTCCGTGCTCGCGCATCGTGGCAAAATCGCGCCGGCCATTGCCTGCTTCGAAGCAGCAGTGCGGCTCAAGCCCGATCATCGCACCGCGCGCGAGGGTCTCCAGAAAGCCAGGGCGCGGCTGGCAAAGTAACCCGCCATCTTACTCCGCGGCGGGCAGGCGAAAGAGCAGGTATCCCTGCCGCCAGTAATAGCCCAGCATCGCGCGGCCAAACTCAACTGGATCTCCGCCGGACAATGCCACGTTCCGCAAACATTCCATGACCGTTCGCTTCCCATCCATCTGGGCGAACACCGCAGCGTGCCACGGATCGAGCGGAAGCGACGGTGCCGGCGGACGCTCGATCATCATGGGTCGGCCTTGCAGGGGATCCGCGGGTAAAAAGCGCGTGACGCGCGGCACCGGGACGTATTGCAGGAAGGTCTCATCGTCGAACTGGATGCGGTAAGTGGGAACATCCCGATCATCCCGGCAGGCATAAAAGAAGTGCGCGCCCGCCCGCGCGCGCAGCAGCTCGGTAGCTTCCCAAACCCGCTCTTCGGGCAGCGCTGCCATGCGTTGGCGAAGGGCGGAATCCCCCGGCAGCTTTCCAAAGGGTATCTCCGGGTGATACAGCATGCTTTCATCCCAGCCTTGGAACACCATCCCCGCCGCGCCTAACAGATCCAGGCAATCGCGAACGCTATACGCCTTATCCCGCGGGTGGAGAAAGGTATCCACCAGCCCGCTGTCCGCATATAAGTCGGTGGCCATGCGCAGATACTGTTGGACAGGGTGGGTGGGCGCGACCACCGAGAGCGTCTGGCGCACCACTTCGACATCGGCAGGTTCCTGCCCCAGGCCCAGCAGCCGGAAAAAATCTTGCAGCATGTAAACCCCCACCCGGCCATACTTCGCGTAAACCATGATCGCGATGACTCCATCCCGGCGGAGCACCTGCCGCAGCGCGCGCAAGCCCGCCTCGGGACTCGACAGGTGGTGCAAGACGCCGTGGCAGGCGATGAAATCAAACTCCGCGCCAAGGGTAGCGACTTCTTCGATGGCACATTGGTGCAGGGTTAGATTCGCAAGCTGATGCTTCCCCTTTAAGAACTCTCCATGCGCCAGGCTCGCGGCGCTGAGATCAATGCCAGTGACCCGCGCCTTTGGGTAAAGATAGGCATAACAAGCCGCCGCCATGGTTCCGCACCCAGCCACTAGAATATCCCGGTCCTCGCGGTAGGTCTCTGTCGGCCAATACGCGAGGTGCAAAGCGCGAAAGTCCTTGAAGTTCGAGTGCGGCCCGGTCAGTGGCAGCGACGCGAGGTCATCGTGCGGCGGTGGGTAAGTCCAACGCTCGTACTGCGCAGCGACGGGATCGGGGGATGGCTCGGGAAACTGTGATTCAGCCATGCGGCAAAGGGTTAGTTTCAGCGCTCCGCGATTTCGTAGATGCGGTTCGCCTTGACCGCTTCCACCACACTCCTCTGGCCATCGCGCCAGGTGACTTCGAGCGTCATGCCGCCAGCCGCCTTGCCAGCCGCAAAGCAAAGCTGCTGCGTGCCTCCGGAAAGATAACGTCCCCCGCAGAAAACCTCGCGCGATTGCTCCGGCACCGCTCCGCCCCGCAGCGTCACCTTTGCCCCGATTGCCTGCCAGTTGGCACCGCGTCCTTTCAGCCGCACCGCCACGCGCGCGGCGGACCCGTTATTCCGGTAAAGAATCGCCGGTTCTTGGAACATGTTCACCACCAGATCGAGGTCGCCATCATTGTCGAGATCGGCCTCGGCGACCCCGTGCGCGATGCCGGGAGTATCCAGTCCCCATGGCTTTCCGACCTCCTCGAAGGTGAGATCGCCGCGGTTGCGGAAGGCCACCTTCGCGGGCGCCAGCCGCTCATACAGCCTGCCCACCTCGCGCCGCTGCCGGGCAGTCAGCACGCCGAGTTGCTTCACTTGATTCGCCATGTCCGCGTCGAGGATGTCGCGCTCGTGGCCATTGGTAATGAAGATGTCTTCATACCCATCCAGATCGATGTCCAGAAAGACTGGCTGCCACGACCATTCGCTCGCGGCCACGCCTGCAAACAGGGCGATCTCCGCCCAGCTCCGGTCACCGCGATTGAGATACAGCGTGTTGCGCATCACCTCGGGGCGATTCTCGATCTGCCCGATCGCCAGGGGCACGGGTTTCATCGTCCCCATCTGCCGCTTCCGCCGCTCGTGCGTGCGTGCGAGCATATCCACCACAAAGAAGTCGGGATGCCCGTCGCGATTGATGTCGGCGATGTCCACACCCATTGAGGTGGTGCTCATGTTCCGCATCGCCAGTCGCGGTGCCGCCTGGAAGCCGCCTTTGCCATCACCGAGCCAGAAGCGATCCGGCGTGTCGAAATCATTGCAGACATAAAGATCCGGCACGCCATCGCCGTTAAAATCGCGGAACGTCGCCGTCAGCCCGTAATCGCGCGGCGGCGTTTCGAGCGGTTTGCCGTCTTCATCGCGAAAGGCCCCGCCAGTCCAGGAAACCGCGGTGAATTTCCCCGAGCCATCATTCAGAAAAAGCTGATCCGGCAGGCCCAGTTCGTGGATTCCGTTGTCCTTATCCAGCCAGAAGCGATCGCGATATTCCGGCGGAATGGTGGCGCTGCCAAAGGTGGTCGGAAACACGAGCCGCTCGATCAGGCGCTCGCGGTGATCGTAAGTCTCGCGAATCAGCACCGGCTGCCCGCCGCGCGTGCCCGTCAGCGCGATGTTCGAGTCGCGGATCGTCTCGTTGCGGTAATTCGCGACGTAAAGATCGAGCGTGCCATTTCCATCCACGTCCGCGAACGCGACGGTGTGGCTCCCGTTGTTGCCCGCGAGCCCGCTCTCCGCCGACACCTCGCGAAACTGGGCGCGTCCGTTCCCGAGGAAGGCGCGCATTCCGCCGGTCTGCGCCTTCGCATCGCCGAGCAGCGTCACCACCAAATCGAGATGCCCATCGCCATCGAGGTCCGCAAAGCAGGCTCCTTTCGCATACCACCCTTCGCTCGTGATCTTCAGCTCCGCCGCTGCCGTGATGTCCTGAAACTTCCAGCCGCCGAGATTGCGATAAAGTCGGCAAGGCTCCCCGAGACACGCGAAAAAAAGATCGCACAAACCATCGCCATCCACGTCACCGAGCGCCACGCCCGAGCCGTCAGAAATCAACATGCGCGCGAGCGACTCGTCTTCATTCACCCGATTGGCGAAGTCGATCCCACTCTGGGCCGATGCCACGCGCGAGAACCCCGCGGCTCCCGCCCGCGCGACCGCCACCGACGCCCACCGACAGTCCTTCTCTGTGTGCCACTCCAGCGCTTCCGCAGCCAGCCATCCCGGCAAGGCGAAGGCGGAGACTGCGATGGCGAAAAAAGAACGCGGGGCCATGGGCGGAATGCTGGAGCGGCGGATGTTAGGCACCCTCGATCTTGCGTCAAGACCCGGCCCGCCGCAGAAATGAACGTCACTTCTTGACCACCGCGGGCGGCTCAAGTTCCGGGGCGCCGGGACGTTGCAGGTCGTAGATGACGGTGGCTTGCGCGGCGTGATCGGCGGCGGGGTTGGCGCGGCGGGCGATGGCGACGGCGCGGTCGCGGGCGTTGTCGTCGGGGCGGTAACGTTCGTGCAGTTTGCGGTGTTCGGCAGCTTTGGCTTCGTCGCCGAGCTGGCTGTGGATCAGCATCAGGTTGTAGTGCGCGGTCACGTTTTCGGAGTCGATCGCGAGGGTGTTTTCAAATCGCTCCTTTGCCAGCCCGAGCCATTGTTTGCGCGCTTCTTCGGAGTCGCGCTCGACGTTCGCGCGTTCGATGAGCGTCTGCCCGAGTTCGTTGATGACTTCGTAGTCCTTGCTGAAATCGAACCCGCGTTGGTCGAGTTCCGGGTAGCGATCCTCCAGCACGCTGCGGAATGCGGCGATGGCGGGATCGAGATAGCCGTTCGCCTTGTTCACGAGGCCGGTGAACCACGCGACCTGCCACGCGGGCGCGGGCGGATCGGCTTTCGACGCGCGCTGGAGCGCACCCACCGCATCATCGAGCCGGCCTTCTTTCAAATAGACCCGCGCGAGATTCACCGGGCCGTCGTAGCGCTTTAGCTTTTCGACTTCGGTGAAGGCTTCCGCCGACTGGATCAACTGCCCTTTTTCACTGCCTTTGTCGCCCTCAAGCAGCAGCCCGATCCCGTAGTCGTTCCACCGCTGCCAGAGCGGGATCTTCGACTCCTCGTTCGCGACGGCGACTGCACCGCCTTCGATCGAGAAGGTGATTTTGTCCGACGCAATCGTCGTCACCGGCAAATCGTTGTCCCGCGCTTTGCCATAAACGTAATGCATGTACTTCGTGTCGAACTTCCGATACTGGAGCTTCACCTCGACGGTGATCGGCTCCGTCTGTCCGTCCGGCACGCGGAAACTGTAGTGGCCGACCTGCGCCGCGCCGGGCGGAATCTGGTGATTGTAAAGCGGCGTGAAAATGTCCTGCGCATTGCGCCGGTCGATGCGGTTCCCGTCCCGATCGAGCATGTAGATGTTCAAAAAGTGCGCCCACGGATCGACCTCATTCGCCGGGCCAAATCCGCCGCTGCGGCCCAGCGTGCGCGCGCCGCTCGTGACCTTGACGTCGAGCCACACTTCATTGGAATCCGCCGTCCCCTGCGTGAAGGGATGCCCCAGCTTCAGCGTGCGCACCACGGCTTCGAGCAGATACTTCGCGCCAGGCTTGAGCGCCGGCACTTGCGGACGCAGCGGCGCGATCAGTTTGCCCTCGATCGTGCCGCCCTCGCGCACGGCGAAGAGATCGACGCGAAGCGTGTCTTTCAGAAAATCCTGGTGCCGCTTCACGATCGTCGGTTCGCCGCGGAGGTAGGCGATGCCGGTGTTGGCGGCGGGGAAAAGGTGATCGTGAACCTTGAGTTCGTTTGGCTTCAGCGGATCGAAAAACTTCGCGCCGAAATCGTTCGAGGTCTGCAAAGGCATGTGGCATTCGGCGCAGTTCGACTTCGCTTTTTCCGGGTAGTAAAAGCTGCGCGCCCCGTGGCCGGAGACGCCGCTGAGGAGATAGGTGTCGTAGTGATTCTGCCCGCGCAGGAATTCCTTGTAGTGGTTCAGTTCATAAGGCAGGCCGACCTTGTGGCAGGTCGAGCAATACTCGGCGGTCTTATGCAGCGGCTTGAGGAAGGTGGCCTTGTGAAACTCCGGCTTCGCCTTCACGAGCAGGCGATTCACCTGCTTGAGCACCGCATTTTCACTGGTGGCGAATGGGTAGTGGACCGGCTCTTCGATGGTATAGTCCGCGTTGCCGCGCGTGCTATTCACATGGGTGATCGCATGGCAAACCGTGCAGGTGATCCCGGCCTGTGAGGTCGGATGTTTTTCGAGATCGAAATCCGGGTCGTCAAATGCGCCGCTGAAGAACGGCACGGGATCGTGGCAGCCCGCGCACCACCGCGCCGCCTTCACGCTGCCATCCCGCTCGAGCGCGACCTTGCGAGTTTCACGGACGCTTTCGAGATACGGTTTGTTGTTGAACGAACTGAAGTGGTGCGCGCTGTGAAACCAGCCGTCGTAAACGTCCTTGTGACATTCCATGCAGTAGGAATCCATCATCAGCGTCTTCGCCGGGATGAAGTTGCCCGTCGCCGTCCGCGCGAGCGATGGCTGGAAATATTGCTCGCCCTCCACCGGCCCGGCCACGTTCCACTTCCGCGGATCCTGCGTGTGCATGGCCACCAGGCCGCCGACCACCGCGACGATCGCGACCGCCCATTTCAAACCTGCCTGCCACTTGATCCGCGGCCCGGCGAGCCGGTGCAAAATATAGAGCCAGATCGCGAGCAATGGCGTGAGCACATGCGCCCAGTAAAGCGCGGTGCGGAAGAGCGGATTCTTGATGTCGAACCCGCCCACGCGCATCAGCGCGACGCCGGAGAGCAGCAGCACGACGCTGACTCCGAAAAGGAGGTAACCGACGACCACCGCGCGGCGATTCGCGCGGCCTCGCGTCGCGCGGATGTGCGCGGCGGAAAAAATGACGAACGGCACCAGCAGCACGATCCCCACGACGAGGTGGGCGAGGAACATGATCTGGTAGAAATAATTCTGGTACGAAAACCCGCGCGTCCATTCGAGGAAAGTGATCGCGCTGAGGTAGAGCGAGTTCGCACCGAGCAGCGCGGTGAGCGCGAAAAGCGTGACGAGTACGATGCGCAGGCGCGGGCTGACGGCGCGGATGTATTTGCGGCGCGCGGGCGGAGGCGTGCTGGCGGAAGGGTGGGAGTCGGCCATGAATCGAAAAGACTTCGAGCGGATCGAAAGAAAAATCTCAATCTTTCAAAAGAACTTACTTCAAATGAGTGGCCAACGTCTGGGGCGGCGGGGCAAGACGGCTTGGAATTGGGGTAAAAGGATGGCGGCAAAAATCGCGACGTTCGGGCTTGGAATCGCCCTGGAAATCGCGATTAGCTGCTTCTGGAAAAAATGATTACTCCCGACGCTTCAACCATCAGCCTTCGCATCGCGCTGGTGCTGTTCGTCGCCATCAGCGGCTGCTCCAAGAAGCCACCGCCGCCACCGCCGACTGCGGTCAGCACGGAGTTGATGCCTGCGCTTGTCGCCGGGATGAATGCCTTCGAGCAGGGCGCGGTGAAGGACGCGCTGGCGAATTTCACGAAAGCCGCGGAGCTTCAGCCAACGCTGTACGAGGTGCAGCTCAACCTCGCCAACACCCAGCTGCGCGGCGACATGCCGGAGCCCGCGATCACCGCGGCGGATGCGGCGCTGCACATCAACAAGGATTCCGCTGCCGCGTATTACGTGAGGGCCTGCGCGCACCTCCGGCTCGGGCGGCCGACCGATGCCGTGAAGGATTTCCAGCAGTCAATCCGGCTCGATCCCAAAGTGGCTGCCGCGCATTTCCAACTCGGCCACGCCTATCTCGGGCTCGCGCAAAATGCGGACGCGGCGGCGGAGTTTCGGGAAACGGCGAAGCTCGAGCCGGGGCATCGCGCGACGTACTACGGCTTGTCGCAAGCGCTGACGCGGCTCGGCCAGGCGGACGAGGCGGCGGCGGCGCTCGCGCGGCATCAGGAGCTGACCACGGGGCAGTTGTCCTCGCTGAACAGCGCGACGTTTTTTGAAAAGTGTGCGCACACCGAAATCCTGCTGCCCGCGGTCGAGACGGAAAATCCGGCGGCGGACGGGATCAAGGTGGCGTTCGTGGATGCGACCGCGGAATTTTTTGGCGGCAAAACGTTTCGCGGTCCCGCGGGAATCATCGACTTGGAGAAGAAATTTCAGCACGGCCTGATCGCGTTCGATGAGTCGGGACTTCGCGTGCTGCAAAACAGCGGCGGGAAACTCGCGGCGGTCGGCGAGCCGCTGCCAGCCTTGCCGGGCGCGCGCTATTCGGAATGCTTGATCGGCGATTTGAACAACGATCATGCCGATGATGCGGTGCTGCTTTCCGACAAAGGCGCGCAGGTGCTGAACGTCGCGGCGGACGGCGCGCTGCGCGACATCACGCGCTCCGCGCGGATCGGCGGGCTCATTGCCAAGAGCGCGGCGTTGGTGGATTTCGATTTCACCGGAAAGCTCGGCCTCGCCGCGGTGACGACGAGCGGTTCGGTGAAGCTGTTTCGCAACGAAGGGCCGGGGCGTTTTGGCGAAGTGACCGCGAAAACTCCGCAACTGCTCACGATCTCCGGCGCGTCAGATATTTTCCCGGACGATTGGGATGGCGACGACCGCCCGGATCTTTTCATCGCGCGCGCCGGCTCGGTGCCGCAGCTCATCGGCAACAAACCGCGCGCCGCGGACGCCGGTCCCGAGGCTCCCGCGAGCTGGCCGGAATCCGGCGCGATCGCCGTCGCGGACATGGACAACGACTTTCACACCGACCTGATCGCGAATGCGGCGGAAGGCATGGAATGCATCTACGGCGACGGGCAGCGGCGCGCGTCGATCGCGAAAGGCGAGCAAAAGGTGACGAGTTTTGCGCTCGTCGATTACGACAACGACGGCTGGCTCGACCTCCTCGCGGCGAGCGGCGATGGGCTGCGCGCGTGGCGGAATCTCGGTGGTGCGGGCTTTCGCGAGACGACGGCAACGCTCGGCTTCAAACTCGGCGCGGTGGTGCGCGTGAAGGCCGCGGATTTCGACAACGACGGCGACAGCGACTTGCTCGCGGAACTGGCGACGGGCGAATTGCGGATGCTGCGCAACGACGGCGGCAACGCGAATTTGCAGATGAAATTTCGCCTGCCCGGCAAACGCTCGAACGCCACCGGGCTCGGCACGCGCGTGGAGCTGCGCGCGGGTGGCTGGAAGACGATCCGCACGGTGCGTGCGCTGCCGATCGAGATCGGCGTGGGCAACCGCAAGATGATTGACACGGTGCGGCTGCATTGGACGGATCTGCTCGCGAATTTCGGCAGCGCCGCCGCCGATCCCGCCAAGCCGCTCGTGATTTCCGAACTCGAATTGCCGACCGGCTCGTGTCCGAATCTCTATGCGTGGGATGGGAAAAAGTTTCGCTTCATCACCGACTTTCTCGGCGCGTCGCCGATCGGTTTGCCGCTCAGCGAATCGCATTTCGTGGAAGCGGACAGCGAGGAACTGCTGCGCATCGGCGACGACCGGACCTGCCCGCCGCGCGATGGCGCATTCTCGATCGCGGTCACATCGGAGCTGCGCGAAGTGCTTTACCTCGATGAAGCAAAGCTGCTCGTCGTCGATCATCCGCCGGGGACGGAAGTCCACTCGACGAGCAAGCTGCGGCCCGGCAAACCGTTTCCCGCGCCGGACCTCGTGCAGCTTTCCGGACGGCACGCACTTTTGCATGCGAAGCACAGCGATGGCCTCGATGTCACGCTCGCCGCGAAGGATGCGGACGGTAAAATGGTTTCGCCCGCGGCGCTGCGCGCGCCGCAACTGCGCGGACTCGCCGAACCGTGGAGCGTGGAACTTGATTTCGGCAGGATCGACCGCGCCTCGGCACCCGTGCTCGTGCTCACGGGCTGGCTGCGGTTTGGCGGCGGCATGGCAAATATCGCGGGATCGCACGACGCGGATTTGCCGTTCCCATTTCCCCAACTCGAAGCGGAAAACGCCGATGGAAAGTGGGTGAAGCTCGACGTGATCGTCGGCGCGCCCGCGGGCAAAACGAAAACGATCCTCGTCGATCTCGCGGAAAAACTGCCCGTCGGCGTCCAGCGTCTCCGCCTATCCACCGCGTTCGAGATTCACTGGGATCGCATCGCGCTTTTTTCCCGCGACCTTGCCGCGCCAAAACCCACGACGCTCGCCGCCGCTCGCGCCGATCTGCACTGGCACGGCTTTGGCGAATACGAAGCCCTGCCCGCCGACCAGCCGCTCACGCCGAGCCACGAAAATGTGAAGCAGGAAGCGCCGTGGCGCATCACCCCGAGCGGCTGGTGTACGCGCTACGGCGATGTGCGCCCGCTCATCGCCACACGCGACGACGCGCTCGCGCTGCTGAACGGCGGCGATGAAATCACGCTGGATTTCCCGATGGCAAAACTCGCCCCAAAACCCGCCGGCTGGACGCGCAGCCTGTTCTTCTTTTCCTCCGGCTGGGACAAGGATTCCGACAACAACGTGGCGCACGGCTGGACCGTCGAGCCGCTGCCATTCCACGGGATGGACAGTCAACGCTACGGCCAGCAGTCGCGCCCGGCAGTCCCCGGCGATGACCTGATGGAGCCCGTCACCACGCGTTGGGTCGGGCCGACGATGCTCTCGCGAGAAAAGTGACAGGTAGGAACCAGGCACCTTATCAGCACAGGAACGGGTGGAACCTGCGGAAAGTGTCGCCCCCATAGCACTGCGCCATCACGTCCCAGCGAGTGATGCCTTTTGCCGCCATCCGCACGCGAGTGGTCCCAATTTACCATTGAGAGCGAAACGCTTTGGAGTGCCCTCGCGCGAGCGGTGCCGCAAAGTAGTCCACGACTTCAGTCAGCCAAACCATGGCCAAGTTTTGGATCACTGAAGTCGCGAACTACTGTCGTCAGCGCCGTGCGATGCACGTCTCACTGGAGTCTTTGTTCTTTCTCAATGCGCCAAAGGCCAGCGCGCCTAACGACAACTGGCTACTGCTGATACCAGACTATTACCTTTTCCTGCCCGCTGCTAAAGACGATGCAGCGCGAGTGATTGACCCAAATGTACTTAGCCTAGGACAGTAGCTACGCTTCGCCCTGACCGGCGGCGGCCAATTGCGCACGCTCCCATCAACCCCAAACCAAACACGGCCGTGCCGGGCTCTGGAACGCAGGGTGGTTGGGACCCGTCCGGACAAAGAACAACAACCCCGCTGCGAACTTCATACTTATACATGCCGCCTGGTAAGCCCGCGGTGCTGTTGTTGACGAGACCAGTCGCAAGATTCGTGTCGAGGAATGATCCCGGCACGAGTGAACCTGCCAATTGAGTCGTAATATTGCCCGGTCCGGCCACGCCATTCGAGAAGCCAACCAGCGCGGAGTTTCCGCCCAACCCGTTAGTTCCTCCGCTGGCACCGCCCGTCTCCCATTCAATTTGATCGTAGTTGAAACAGATATCGAAGTCCCCTGGAGCGATATCCTCGCGCTCTACCAGAATTACTTGGAATTTGTTCAATTTGTTTGTCTGGTTAGCGAAGTAACCGACCCCGGCCCCATCCCAAGTCGCCCCAAATGCGCGATGTCCGCCGAACTGGGCCAAATTCGTGGCCTGCCCGTATCGAAGGATGTCCGACCCGGCACCCCTCGTGTCCACATCTCCAAAAAACGGCGCGATAATTGTCTGATTCAGCGTTAACAGACTGGGCGTAAACGTGGAGAGGGCGGCGGCAAAGGTCAGGTTGCCGTTGTTGTTTACAAAAAGGTTGGTCCAATTGCCTCCATAGTTGATCGGATTGCTGAAGCCGATGGCCACCGATCCGGTCGAACCGTCATCGTTTGCCGGAAGATTGTTGGTATTCCAACCGTCGTAAAGAACAATCGCGGCATGCGAAGTATCGGCCGATTTTCCAAGAAAGAGCGCGATAGCGCCGACAATGACAAGTGGTTTCAGTTTCATAAAGTGGATTAAGCTTGGTTTTGGATTCCCGCGTTTCACAGACAGCTCTGAACCGCCAGAACTTCTGCTTTCTGATCAAAAGTAATATCTATGACGAAGGATCTTGGATAGTTGGTCTATACCTTAAAAAAATGTCGGCGCTTGTCCTACATTCAAGGCGACTACATGCATTCAATTCTTCTCGCCGAATCAGCGAAACGCGATTGCAAAGGCTGTTCACGGTTGTCCGCTTTCAAATGCTCGCCGACGCACAATAACGTTGCGCATTGCAGCACGCTTGCTCATCTACCTGCCGATGTGTTGGCCTCCGGTCCTTTTATTTTGGCCCAGTGCTTTGCGATTTTTGCGATGAAACGCGCCGACCGGGCCATTTCAATATCTGCTGTTTCTGTTGCGCTGGTCATTTCGCTGGTGCTAACGCTCGCGCCCCGCGTTTGCGAGCCTTGTCAAGCTGCGGCAGTCACCCTCCTGTCGGGTCGATTGAGCATCGTCGGTGTAGTCTTTTACCTGCTGTTGCTGATGATCGCTTTTGTCCCGCGATTCTGCCGCTTCACATTACCTCTGCTGGCCTTCGCAGGCGGTGCGCATGCCGTGTTCCTCCATAGTCTTTTCCGGGACCGCTACTCGTGCCCGTTGTGTGTTGCGGTCGCTGGTTGCGTGTGGATTGCGTTACTCGTGTTGCTGGTCCGCGAGTCGCGCTGGCGTGGTCTAAATCTCGCGTTCCTTGTTCTTGGAGCGGTGGCGGCTTTTGGCCTGATCGGTGCCGGCGAACTCGTCTCCAAGAAGGTGCAGGAGACGCGGGTGAAAAATGCGGCGGCCGAAGCGCTCCGACAATTTCCTTCCGAGCCGGGGGTTTTGTCGGTGGTGATCGTGCGGAGGCTCAGTTGTCCGATCTGCAAACAACTGGAGGACGAGGTTTCATGGATCGCCAACGATTTCAGAAACCAAGTGAGCGTTCACTACATGGAGGCGGCACCGAAGCTGCCGGTGCCAATCGTCGTAGTCATGCACGACCCGCCGGTGGTTTTCTCGGGCAAGCCAACACCTTTTGAACTCCGGCGTGCAATCGAAGGCAGTTTGGAGAAACAGTTGAAATCACAGCCGCTGCCGGAAGCGAAGTAGCTCAGAGCGTGTTTTATAGCTCACGCTGACACGGCGGCAACTCTCGTTCCCGGCGCAAAAGCAGTGGAGCCGGATTTCCTCCCGCGTGCGAAACGCATCTGGGGAGAACGTCCGCCCGGCGAAATCGTCTCAGCCTGCCTGGTTCGAACCTTGGGCTGCGCAAATCTCACTGGCCCCGGTGTCACGATGGGCGGCGCGATGCAAGCGAGCGAGGCTGGCTGACAGTTTTGTCACAATTACGCGACGAATTTTGGGTGCGGACCGGCATTCGTCCGCTACGCTTTGCGGAACTGATGGCAGTCGCCGTCGGAAATCCGCCTTATGCTCACATACCCCCGTCTTTCAATCGCCGCCTCGTGTCTTCTATTCGCGTTTCTCCGCGCGAGTGCCGCGCCGGTGATCAATGAAATCATGTTTCATCCGCTCGGCTCGCCCGCGGAAGATCCCGCGAAAGAGTGGATCGAAATCTACAATCCGAGCACCACGACTTCGGTCGATGTCTCGGGCTGGAAGCTGAGCAAAGGGGTTTCGTTCACGATTCCACCAGCCACGATTCTCCCGCCCGCCGGCTACCTCGTGATCGCGGCAAGTATCGCGGTGTTTGAAGCGGCGAATCCCGGATTTGAGGGCCAGCTCTTGGGTGGGTGGACGGGGCAGCTCGCGGGGAGCGGGGAGCAGATCCAGCTCGACGATGCGGCGGGGGTGAAGGTGAACGATGTGACTTATGCGGATGAGGGCGATTGGGCGTTGCGCGGGCGCGGGGTGCTGAGTTTTTCGCATCGCGGCTGGAGCTGGTTTAACGATGCGGATGGGCTGGGGAAGACGCTTGAATTGCGCAATCCGATGTTGGGAAATGGAAGCGGGCAAAACTGGGGCGTGAGCATGGTGGTCGGCGGGTCGCCGGGCGGGGTGAATTCGGTCGCGACGCTGAATGTCGCGCCGCTCATCAAGGATGTGAAACACCGGCCTGAGATTCCGCGGACGACCGATCCGATCGTGGTGTCGTGCAATCTCGAAAACGAAGCGGCGGGCGCGACGGCGACGCTGCGCTGGCGGCTGGATGGCGCGGGCACTTTCAACACGCTCGCGATGAGCGACACGGATGGCGATGGCGACGTGGAGGCGACGATCCCGGCGCAGCCCGTCAATCTTTCCGTGGTCGAGTGGTATATCTTCGCGACGGATGGGACGCTCACGCGCACCTGGCCCGCGCCGGCGCGCACGAGCGATCCGGGCGTGCTGCCGGAGACGTTCGGGCAGGTGACGAATGCGCTCCTGCTTGTGGACGACAGTTTTTCGCCGACGGCTGAATTTCGCACTGCGGGAAATCAGCCCACGTATCGGTTGATCCTGACTGCGGCGGAGCGCGGTGAACTGGTGCAAATCGGCACGACGAGCGGGCAGCAGGAAAGCCTCGCGACCTTCAACGCGACCTTCATCTCGCACGACGGCACGGGCGTGAAAGTGGTGCTGAATGCCGGCGTGCGGAATCGTGGCGGGGGTGACACGGCGCTCGGGCCGCCGAACAATTACAGCGTGAGTTTTCGCAGCGACGATCGCTGGAACGGGCGGGGTGGGATCACGATCAACGCGTATTATCCGCATTCGCAGGTGCTCGGAAACACGCTCTTCACCCGCGCGGGCATCGCCACGCAGGAAGCGGCCGTCGTCCGGGTGCGGCTCAATGGCGTGGACATGGCCGAGACGGGCGCGCGGATGTACAGCCGTTACGCGCGGCTGGAGGGGCGCAACAGCGAATGGGCCGAGCGCCACTATCCCAATGACTCGGCGGGCAATTTCTACCGCCTCGATGATCACGCGTATCCGCAAAATGATCCGCGCAGCGGCGAACTCGCCTGGGAAGGTCCGCTCGTCGCGAGCTATAGCGACACCTTCATCAAGGAGACGAATCAGGACGCGGCGGACTACTCGGACATCATCGAACTCGCGCGCGTCATCAGCGCGCCGGCGACGGGCGGCACGGTCGAGCAGCCCGCGATCCCTGACAGCGCCTACGTCGCGGCGCTCAGTGCGCGGCTGGACCTCGATCATTTTTTCCGCTTCCTCGCCACCGATGCGCTCATCGGGAATCAAGAGGGTGGCTTGCAAAGCGGGCGCGCCGACGACGTCTCCATGTATCGCGGCACGATCGACACGCGGTTTCGTTTCGTCCCGCACGACATGGATGCGGTTTTCAATCTCGGCACCTTTGCCGGCAATCCGCTCACGCGTTCGCTTTTCAGCTACGTCGGCCAGGCACCGACGAGCGGCGCGACGGGCGTGGACGGCTTCGCGCGGCTGTTGAGCCATCCGCAACTCGTGCCGCGCTACTATGCGGCGGTTCTCGATGGATTGGAGACGTGGTTCAATCACGCGACGATCGACCCGATCATCGATCAGATCATGTTTCCCTGGGTGGCCCCGGCGACGATCACCGCGGTGAAAGGCTACATCGACACGCGGCGCGCGAACGTGCTCACGCAAATCCCGCAGGGTGTCTTGGTTCTGGCAAATAATCCGGCGGTTTACACGCTGAACGTGACGACGGGAGCGGCCGCGGTCGGCGGATATCCGACGACGACCGATGGCTCGGCGACATTTGGCGGCACATTCAATGTCGCGAAGACATACTCGATCACGGTGAACGGCCAGCTCGCGCAGTGGTTCTACCGGCCGGCCGGTGCGGATGCGGCGGGTTCTTGGAAACTCGCGGTCCCGACCGGCGGTGGCAGCGTTTTGAAACGCGGGCTCAATCGTGTCGTCGTGAATTTTTGGGACGGCGTCGGCGGCACGGGCAATGTCGTGCAATCGCTCACGGCGGACGTTTTCTACAACGTCACGGGCACGTCGGTCACGGGCACGCTCACGGCGGGCTCGATGCGCCTCACGGCACCGTCTTCCTACATTCCCGGGAAACCGTTCCTCGCCCGTGTCGAGCTGCTTGATGCCGCGGGAAATCTCGATCGCACGGCATGGGATACGACGGTCACGCTTTCCTCGAACGTGGCCGGCATCACGCTGCCAAACGTGCAGCTCTACAACGGCCAGGGCAGCGCGCTCATCACCGCGGGCGGCGGCGGCGGACTGCCGCCGACGATCCTCCTGAGCTACGGCACCCTCGGCAATGGCACGGCGGGCAGCGGCGTCGCAGGTTCGCAGTGGAAATCGAAGAGCGATTTCAACGACACCACGCTCGCCAATTTCATCGCGACCATCGGTAACACTTGGCGCAACGAAGGTTTCAACGACACGGCATGGACGACCGTGTTCACGCAGGCCGGCTACGGAAACAACGACGAGAACACGCCGATCCCCGATCTCGACTACCTGCCCGCGTCGCCGGGGACTTCGGAAAATGTGCCGTGCTATCTTTTCCGCACCACCTTCACGATCGCGGATGTGAACGCGCTCGCGAGCGTGACGGGCAATATCAAATACGACGACGCCTACGCGATTTACGTCAACGGCCAGGACATCCTGCAACGCAGCGCCGGCCTTCCTGCGGGCCGGGATCTCTCGCTGTATGCGACGGCGCCGAGTGCGGACAATGCGACCGCCGGCGTGACGATCCCGCTCTCCTTTTTACACAACGGCGTGAACACGATCGCGGTCGATGTGCGGCAGGCAAATTCGACGAGCGGCGACGTGACCTTCGATATGCAGCTCCAGGCGAACTACCCGTCCGCCAATCCAGGCAACTTCACGCTCACCGCGAACGGCGGCGGCTTCAGCGCGCAGAAGGCGATCACCTCGCTGACGGCGACGCCGACGATCACGACGGCGACCACGCCGATCGCGGCGAATACGACATGGAGCGGCGTCGTGCGGGTCACGGGAAATGTGACCGTCAACGCGGGAGCCACGCTCACCGTGGCGGCGGGGACGCATGTGCTTTTCGATGGAAACGCGACGGCGGGCAGCACGACCGGCACGGGCCTGATCGTGAACGGCGCGCTCGTGACGCAGGGCACGCAGGCGAATCCCGTGAACATCTCGCCTTTTCTCGCGGGCGATAAGTGGGGGCAAATCTCGTTCGTGAGTGCGCAGCCGAGTGCGCTGAATCACACGTTGCTCCACGGCGCGGGACATTCCCCGACCGCCGGACACGCGTCGAAGGGGCCGATGATTCGGATGAGTAATTCGAGCGTCTCGCTGCTCGACACCGTGCTCGCCGACGGCCCGGCGAAAGCGGTGTACACCGAGAATTTCGGCGTCTCCGCGCTCGTCATCCAGCGTTCGCTCATCGAGCGCATGATCACCGGCCCGGAACTCGAACAGAACTGCTCGCTGCTCATCGAGGACTCGAACATTCAGCGCATCCTCCCCGACTACCGCGAGAGCAACAGCCTGCCCGCGAACGACGAGGATTGCCTCTACGTTCACAACCCGACGAGCCTCTCGGTGATCGTGCGCCGCTCCGTTTTCGCGCGCTGCGGCGACGATGTCTTCGACGGTCTCGGCGGTCCGCTCATCGTGGAAAAGTGCATCCTCCGCGAGGGCTGGGACAAGGGCATGTCGCTGCTCAACAACGATCTCACGATCACCGACACGCAGATCATCCGGTGCGATAAGGGCATCGTCCCAAAATCAAACTCCGCGACGCCGACGCGCGTCATCACCGTGGATCGCTGCACGATCATTTGCGAAAATCACGACAGCTCGATCGCGCCGTGGGGCTACACCGGCGGCGTGAGCGGCGGCGACCCGGACACGGTCAGCACCGGCCTTTACACGCAGAATAAATCCGGCCAATCCGACCCCGACGCGACGCTCGCCATCACCGCGAAAAACACGATCATCCAGGCGCAGGCTCCGGTCCTCATCGACGCACCGTACAGCGCCGCGAACACGGTCGTGACTTACAGCGATCTGATCCTCGATACCGGCGCGGCCTTCGCGTGGCCCGGCACGGGGAATATCGGAGCCGATCCGCTTTTCGTCGCGGCAGGCAGCGCAGACTTTCATCTCACCGCCGCGTCCCCGGCGCGCGATACCGGCGAACCCGCACCCGCGACGCCGCTCGATCCCGACGGCTCGCGCGCGGACATGGGCGCGCTACAGTACACTGGCTCCGTGGCGGCGGGCGGCACGATCACCTGGACGCCTGCGGGCGGGCCGTATCGCGTCACGGGCGACACGACGGTGCCCGTCGGGACCACGCTCGTCATCAATGCGGGGACCAGCGTGCTCTTTGACCTGAACCGAAAAATGACCGTGAACGGAGTGATCAAAGTGCTCGGCACAGACGGCGCGCGCGTCGTCTTCTCGAATGTCCCCGGCACGACCGGCACCGATCCCATCACCGGCATCGCGGGCCAGCCCGCAAAGTGGGCGGGCCTCGTCGTGGTCGGCCCGGCCGCGGCGGTCGGCCCGGCGATCACCGGCAGCGAATTCCGCTACTGCACATTCCTGAATGCGCAGCCCGCCGTCTCCGCTGGAAACACCGGCTCGCTCGGCATCATCCGCGCGTTTGCGCTCGTCGATCACTGCATCTTCCTCGGCACGCGCCTGCGTCAGCTTTATGGGGAAAACTGCGCGCTCCAGGTGCAGTACTGCACCTTCGTCGATCCGTTCGATCCCGCGAACAACGCCGACAATCCGGTGGCCTACGCGCTCGATAACATTGCCGAGCCGCTGAAGGTCGCGAACGGGAACATCGTCAGTCCGAACTACGTTTTCGGCCTGCCGGTCGGCGGATACTTCCGCGTCTGGTACAACGAATTCCGCGGCAACAAAGGCCACAACGATGTCTTCGACGCGGACTCGGGCGGCTTCGACACCGGCGTCGGCGTCGGGGTGAACAGCACGAATCCGATCCTCGATTGCCGCTACAATAATTTCCTCGGTTTCAGCGGAGACGAGCACATCGACCTCGGCGGCGATGCCTATGTGGCGAGCAACATTTTCCAGCGCGCCCACAAGGACGTGTGGACGAACGATCACGGCTACTCGAACTGCATCAGCTCCGGCGACAAGACCGGCCAGACCACGATCTGGGTCGCGCGGAATATCGCGTTCAACGTCGATCACGTCATCAACTGCAAAAACGCGACGGCGACGATTTTCGAGCACAACACGGTCGCGAATTTCTATGCCGACTTCTTCTACAGCGGCACAGGTTTCACGCAGGATGTGAAGAATTCGGCCATCAACCAATACGTCCCCGACGACGATTCGCCGTCCCGCGGTGCCGGTGCCTACGTTTCAAAAAACATCTTTCACAACATCCCGCGCGTCATCACATGGGCCGACCTGCCCGCGACTTCGGCGACGAAGCTGGAGGCTGCGAACAACTACCTCTTCAACGTCACGGATAATTCTGTCGGACCGGTGACCGCGCAGTTTGCGGGCGGCACGCTGCATCCCGGCGGCTTCACGGCGCTTGGCGCATTCGTGCAGCCCGGCGATCCGCAGTTCGTCGATGAGGCGGGGAAAAACTACGCGCTGAAAATGGGTTCGCCCGCGCGCGGCACCGCGCCCGGCGGCATCGACTACGGCGCGACGGTCGCCGAGTGGGCGCACATCCTGAATGGGCCAAGCGGCACGACGGATCAGACCAGCGCGAGTTTCACGATCACCGGCCCGGCGGTCGTCGCTTACAAATGGCGGCTCGACGGCGGCCCGTGGAGCACGATGCAGCAGATCGGCGGCGGACTCATCTTCACGCGCGGAGCAGGCGCCACCCCGACCGTGCGCGAGGCGACGCTCACTTTCAACGGCCTCGCGCCCGGCCCGCACACGCTCGAAGTCGTGGGCCGCGATCCCGCCGGCAACTGGCAGGACACCGATCTCGCGCGCATCGGCGCGGGCCTTCCCGCGCTTCCGCCGACCGTGCGCACATGGACCGTGGATACGGTCGCGCCGGTCGTCCGCATCACCGAAGTGCTCGCGGAAAGCGCGACACTCGCGGACACGATCGAACTGCAAAACCAGGGCAGCGCGACCGTGAACCTCGGCGGCTGGACGCTCACCGACGACCCGCTCGTTCCCGCGAAATACACCATCCCCGCGAACACGATGCTCGCCGCTGGTGCGTTCATTACCTTCACGAGCACGACTACCGCGATCTCCCTCGATCGCAACGGCGACGCCGTCTATCTCCGCAACGGCGCGACGCTCGTGGACTCGATCGCTTTCGGAAACCAAATCGCCGACCTCACCATCGGACGAAGCCCCGTCACCGGCGCGTGGACGCTCTGCACGCCGACGCTCGGCGCGGCGAACCTCACGCGACAACTCGGCGATCCGACCGTCGCGCGCATCAGCGAATGGTTCACCAGCGGCGACGTGCTCTACGACGCCGACTGGATCGAGCTGCGCAATGCCAGCGCGCTCCCCGTCGATCTCAGCGGAATGCGGCTCACGGATAATCGCGCGGGCGACCCGCTCGCGCACACCTTCGCGCCGCTCACGTTCATCCCCGCGAATGGCTACGCGCGCTTCATCGCCGATGGCGCGACCTCGCAAGGCCCGTCGCATCTCGGCTTCTCGCTCGATGCCGAGCAGGAAAACATCTCGCTCTCCAGCGCCGCGGGCGCGCTGCTCGACACGATCACCTTCTTCCCGCAAACGACCGACTACTCGATGGGTCGCGACGCGCTCGGCAACTACGTCTTTTACGAACTGCCGACGCGCGAATTCCTGAACGGCACCGGCGATCCCGCTTACACCAACGCGCTCGCGATCCTGCGCGGGCTGCGCATCAGCGAGATCATGTTCAACGCGATCGGCGGCTCGGATTTCGACTACATCGAACTCACCAACACCGGCGCGACGCCGCTCGCGCTCGCGGGTGTTTCGTTCGTTCAAGGTGTCACGTTCACCTTCCCGGCGATGACGCTGAATCCCGGCGAATACGTGATCGTCGTGAAAAATCTGTCGCGCTTCCGCTCGCGCTACGGCAACGCGCCGGTCGTCGCCGGCACCTTCACCGGCCAGCTCGACAACGGCGGCGAAACCATCGGCCTCCAGCTTCCGCCGCCCTTCGACGCGAACGCGCTGACTTTCGCCTACAGCGATGCGTGGTACCCGCCGACCGATGGCTTCGGCCCGTCAATCTACGTGCCGAATCCGCTGCTGCGCGCAGGCGTCTGGGGCGATCGCGGGACGTGGGCAACCAGTCTCGTGAACGGCGGCGACCCCGGCGGCGTGCTCGCGACGCTGCTGACCTACAGCGGCTTCAGCGCGCGCAATGCCGTGCAGACCGTGCTCGAAGACATCGACCGCGACAGCATCGGCGCGCTGATGGAATTCAGTCTCGGGCAGGACATCACCAATCCGAACGGCGGCAATGGAGTCGCCGGCCTCCCGCTCCTCAGCCGCGCGGGCGACGGGCGCGCGACGCTCAGTTTCCTAGTGCCTGAAAATGCCGCCGCGGTGCAGAACCACGGCTACGCCGACCTGACCTACCGCGTGCAAGCTGCCGACATCCTCGGCACCTGGACGACCATCGCGACGAAGACTTACACGACCGCATGGAGCGCCAGCGGCACGGTGAATGTCGGCGCAGCGAGCGGCGGCTACGTGCCCGTGACGATCGGCGACCTCGCTCCGCTTGCGGTGCCGCCGCGATGGCTGCGTTTGCAGATGAGCTGGACGCCGTAGTAGCGCAGCCGCCCCGGCTGCCGGCGCGTCCCGCGGGTGCCTCGCCCGCAGTGCGGTGGGCAGGACGGCGGGCGGGGGCGCCCGCTGGACTTTTGGCAGGCGGGGCACCTGCCCTACTTGCGCCTTCCCGCCTTTGCCATTCCTGATTTAGTCCACCATCCCATGAACCGCTACCTCGCCCCCTTCCTCGGTCTCCTCTTCCCATTCGTCCTCCGCGCGGAGACGGACTATCCACTCACCGACGACTCAAAGCCGCACGACGATGTGCCGAAGGGCGAGCTGATCAAATTTCAATTCGACCAGTCGAAGATTTTCCCCGGCACCATCCGCGACGTGACCGTGTATGTGCCGAAGCAGTACGACCCGGCGAAACCGGCGTGCGTGTATGTGAATCAGGACGGCGTGCAATGGAACGCGCCGACCGTCTTTGACAATTTCATCGCGAAAAGGGAACTGCCCGTGATCGTCGGCGTGTTTGTGATGCACGGTCGCGTGAAAGCGGCGGACGGTGAGAAGGCGCTGGATCGCTTCAATCGTTCGCTGGAATACGACGGGCTCGGGCCGGATTATGCGCGCTTTCTGCTCGATGAATTGCTGCCGGCGGTGGAGCAGAAGACGACCGCCGATGGGCGAAAAATTGTGCTGAGCAAATCGGGGAACGATCGCGCGATCGGCGGCTCCAGCTCGGGCGCGGTGTGCGCCTTCAATGCGGCTTGGGAGCGGCCCGATGCCTTCTCGCGCGTCTTCTCGACGATCGGCACCTTTGTGAGCCTGCGCGGCGCGGATCGGCTTCCAGGCTTGATCCGCAAGTATGAGCCGCGCGCGCTCCGCGTCTTTCAGCAGGACGGATCGAATGATCTGAACATCTACGGCGGCGACTGGTGGGAGGCGAATCAGATGATGGACCGCGCGCTGACTTTCGCGGGCTACGAACACAAATCCGAGTGGGGCGACGGCGGCCACAATGGCAAACACGGCACCGCACTTTTCCCCGAGGCGATGCGCTTTTTGTGGAAGGACTGGCCCGCGCCAGTGAAGGCGGGCGCGAGCAGGAACAACATGCTGAATGACATCGTGATTCCCGGCGAAGGCTGGCAGGAAGTGTGGAGCGGCGGGAAATTTACCGAGGGTCCGGCGGCAAATGCGCAGGGCGAGATGTTCTTCAACGACATTCCGAATGCGAAGACCTACAAGGTCGCGCTCGATGGGAAAGTGACGGAATTCATCGCCGACTCGAAGAAGGCGAACGGGCAGGCGTTCGGGCCGGACGGGCGGATGTTTGCGGTCGCGGACGGGAAGGTGCTCGCGTACGACGCGGAGGGAAAAGTGAGCACCGTCGCGGAAGGCGTGCAGGGAAATGACCTGACTGTTTTACAAAACGGCAACATCTACGTGACCGAGCCAGCGCCGGGCGGGAAGCCAAGCAACGTGTGGCTCATCAAGGCAAACGGCGAAAAAGAGATCGTCGATACCGGGCTGAAGTTTGCGAACGGGATCGTCCCGAGCCCTGATCAGACCTTGCTCTACGTCGATGATGCGCGGAGCCACTGGGTTTACAGCTACCAAATCCAACCCGACGGAAAGCTCGCGCACAAACAGCGCTACTTCTGGCTCCACGAGCCCGACACGGCGGACGATTCCGGCGCGGACGGGATGGAAGTCGATAGCGCCGGGCGGCTCTACGTGGCGACGCGGCTCGGCGTGCAGGTGTGCGATCAGGCGGGGCGCGTGAACGTGATCCTGCCGACGCCGAATGGCAAAGCGAGCAACGTGGCGTTTGGCGGCGCGGAGATGGACACGCTGTTCGTCACGGCGGGCGACCAGGTTTTCAAAAGGAAAGTGAAGGCGAAGGCTGCGCCGAGTTTCGCCGCGCCGATCAAACCGAAAGCGCCGGGTCTTTGAACGATGTGGACTTCCCGCATTTACTGAGGAACGGATAACCAATGCCTCAGGGAGCGAACAAAAGCGGGGAAGGAAAATCCCGAAAAATACCGCCGCTGTCTTTGCGTCCGTCCGATCCGGTCCAGACGGACGAGGGGGAATTGGCGCGCGCCCGGCTCGCGGAAATCGAGGCGTTTTACAACACCGCGCCGGTCGGCCTGTGCGTGCTGGATACGGAATTGCGTTACGTGCGCATCAACGAACGCCTCGCGGAAATCAACGGCGTGCCGGTGGCGGATCACCTCGGGCACACGATTCGCGAGGTGCTGCCGGAGCTGGCCGATCAGGCGGAACCGTGGCTGCGCGACGTGTTGGAAACAGGCGAGGCTTTGCGCGATGTGGAGATCACCGTCGAGACGCACGGCGAGGAAAGCGGCGAGCGGACGCGCGTGGAAAATTGGTACCCGATGACGGACGCCGGCGGCGAAGTGTGCGGCATCAACATCGTGGTGGAGGACGTGACGGAGCGGAAACGCGTCGAGGAGGAACTCGCGCAATTGAACGCGGAACTCGAAGACCGCGTGGAGCAGCGCACGCTGGAACTCAACACGGCCAACCGCGAACTGCGGCAGAAGATCGTGGAGCGTCAGCGGCTCGAGGCGGAAATCGTCGCGATCACCGAGCGCGTCCAGAGCCGGATCGGGCAGGATCTTCACGACGATCTCGGCCAGCAACTCAGCGCGCTGGGAATGCTGGCGAGCGCGATCGAGCGGGACCTGCGCCGGGACGCGCATCCCAAGTCGGATTCAATCGCGCGGCTCAATGGGATGATCAAACAGGCGATCGACACCACGCGCGGACTGGCGAAAGGCTTGTATCCGATCGAGCTCGAAAAAGGCGGATTTCTCATCGCGCTCGAAGAGCTGGCCCGGGTCACGCAGGCATTTTCGGGAGTGGAATGCATCGTCCGTGGCAAGGCGACTTTCCCGCTCGGTGAAACCGCCGCAATTCACCTCTACCGCATCGCGCAGGAAGCCGTGAACAACGCGCTCAAGCACGCCGCACCACGCCGGATCATCATCGACTGCACGACCGTCACCGGCGTGCCGACCTTGACCATCACGAACGATGGACTCCCTTTCAAAAAACCGCGCAGCCGCCGGCACGGTCTCGGCCTGCACATCCTCGAATACCGCGCCAGACTGCTCGGAGCGGAAATCACGATCAGTCCCGGACCCGACGGTGGATGCAAGCTGACTTGTTCTCTGGCCCGGCACGCGCGATAAACTGCGCATCGAACTTTCGATGAAGCCCGGACCTACTTCCAAATCCACCCGGATCGTGATCGTGGATGATCACGCTGGCATCCGTGAGAGTCTGCGCACGCTGCTGGAGTCGGAGGGCGATTTTCAGATTTGCGGCGAAGCCGAAAACGCGGCAAAGGCGCTCGACTTGATCGCCGGAAAAAAGCCCGACATCGCCATCATCGACATCTCGCTGAAGGGCGCGATCCACGGCCTGGAACTCACGCGCCAGCTCAAACATCTCCACCCCGAACTCACCATCCTCGTGCTCTCGCTGCACGCGGAAGCGCAGTTCGCCTTCGGCGCCATCACCGCCGGCGCGGGCGGATATTTGAGCAAAAGCGAAGCGGGTGAATTCCTGCACATCGCGCTCGAAACGATCCTCTCCGGCAAGACCTACGTGACGCCGGAGATGCAGGCGAAAATGGATCGCACCCGCGAGGAGAATCCCGATCGCCGGACGATCTAAGAAACCGCGGCGCGGCGCCCTTTGCTACCGTGATGAAACCCTCCCGGAATCTGGGAAGTCCCCCGAAGTTGTTTCCGCGATTGGTCGTCGGCGCGCTCGTCGTCCTCGGCGCGCTCGATGCATTCGCGACGCCTTCACACAAGGCGGCGATGGAGCGGCACTACGATCGCTTTCTCGCGAAAAATCTGAATCGCTGCACGCCGTGCCATTTGCCCAGCGCCGCGAAAGAGCCGGAGTCGCTTGATGATTTTCCGCACAATGCATTCGGCGACCGGCTGCGCGTGCTCGGCGAGGAGTTTGAGAAAGCGGGAAGATCGAAGGACATCGCGACGCGGCTGGCATCAGTCGCGCGCGAGGACAGCGATGGCGATGGTTTCGACAACGAGAGTGAATTGCTCGCGGGCGCGAATCCAGGCGACGCAAAGGATTTTCCGGTCGCCGCGCAACTTGCCGATGCGAAAGAGCGCGCGGCAGAGTTCGGAAAATTTCTCGCATCTTATCACTGGCGACCATTCGAGCGGGTGGCGCGACCGGCTTTGCCACCGGGGAAAAATTCCGAATGGGTGCGCACGCCGATCGACGGATTCATCGCCGCGGAGCACGCCGCGCGCGGTCTGAAACCGCGACCATCCGCGCCGAAAACGATCCTGCTGCGGCGCGTGTATCTCGACCTGATCGGCCTTTCGCCGACGCCGGAGGAGCAGCGTGTTTTTGACGAAGATGGATCGCCGGATGCGTATGAAAAAATCGTGGATCGTCTGCTCGCCGATCCGCGATACGGCGAGCGCTGGGGTCGCCACTGGATGGATGTGTGGCGTTACAGCGACTGGGCGGGATGGACGGATGGCAAGCAGGTGCGCGATAGCCAGCGGCACATCTGGCGGTGGCGCGATTGGATCGTCGAATCGCTCAACGCGGACCACGGCTACGATCGCATGGTAACTGAAATGCTCGCCGCGGATGAACTCGCGCCCGAGGACACCGGGACGCTCCGCGCGACGGGATTTCTCGTTCGCAATTTCAAAATGCTGAGCCGCGAGCAATGGCTGGAGGACACGGTGAAACACACGGCGCAGGCGTTCCTCGGGATCACGCTCGGCTGCGCGAAGTGTCACGATCATCGGACCGATCCGATTTCGCAGGCGGAATACTATCAGGTGCGGGCGATCTTCGAGCCGCATCAAGTGCGCACGGATCGCGTGCGCGGGGAGTTGGATCGCGAGAAGGATGGCCTGCCGCGCGTGTACGATGTGGCGCAGGAAACGCCGACGTATTTCCTCATCCGCGGCGATGAACGCAAGCCGGACAAGGATCGCGTGATGCCGCCCGGCGTGCCCAAAGCGCTGTGCGGCGACCGGCTCGCGCCCTCGCTGGCGATCGCACCCGTCGCGCTGCCGCGCGATGCCGCCGCTCCGGACCGGCGTGGATTCGTGATCGAGGACACGATCGCAGCGAGCGAGCAGGACGTGGCGAAGGCGCGCGCGGCGCTGGAAAAAGAAAAGTCGGATGCGTCGCGAAAGGAATTCGAAATCGCGGAGGCGAAACATGACGCGTTGCTCGCGGTGATTCGCGCGGAACGAATCGAAGACGACGGGCGGAAGGACACCGCCGAATGGAAAGAGGCCGCAACATTCGCGGAGCGAAAACAAGCGAACCTAGCGGTCCTCGATGCGCGACTCGCTTTTGAAAAGGCGACGGCGGCGGCGAAGAAGACGGCGGAAGCCGCCAAGGCGCTCGCGAAGGCTGAGGAACAAATGAATGCCGTGCCGACGACCACTTTCAAACCGCGCCCCAAAGACGACTACCCGGCGCAAAGCACCGGTCGCCGACTCGCCTTCGCGAGATGGATCGCCAGTGCCGACAATCCGCTGACCGCGCGCGTCGCGATGAACCATCTTTGGCTCCGCCACTTCGGGCGCGGCATCGTCACGACGCCGGAAAATTTCGGCACGAATGGCGCGCGTCCATCGCATCCCGCGCTGCTCGACTGGCTCGCGGCGGAGTTCATGGAGACTGGCTGGAAGATGAAGCCGATGCATCGCATGATCGTGACGAGCAGCACTTATCGGATGGCGTCCACGCCGGATGAAGCAAACGCGCAACGCGACCCGGACAACCCCGGACTTTGGCGAATGCCGGCGCGGCGCATGGAGGCGGAATTGGTCCGCGACAATCTGCTCCACGTGAGCGGCGCGCTCGATCTCACGCGCGGCGGGCCGGACATCGATCACGCGCAGGGCCTCACCTCGAAACGGCGCAGCATTTACCTGCGGACTGCTGCGGAGCGCGAGGTGGAGTTTTTGAAAATCTTCGATGGTCCGAGCGTGACGGATTGTTACCAGCGGCACCAAACCGTGATGCCGCAGCAATCGCTCGCGCTCGCAAACAGCGAACTGACGATCGAACGATCGAAGGAGCTGGCGAGAACTCTCGGCGATGGAGCTGCCGAAGACTTCGTGCGCAGCGCATTTCAGCGCGTGCTCGCAAGAGTGCCGACGATTCAAGAAATGACGGCGTGCGGCGCCTTCCTGAATCGAAGCGGGAGCGATCCGGCGCGCTGCCGCGAGAATCTGATTCTGGTCCTCTTCAACCACAACGATTTCGTCACCATCCGTTGAGGACTCGGGGAATGACATCGCCGCGCCACATCGCTACCGTCGTCGCCATGAACCCGCCGAACTCCCCGCCGCGCTGGGTGCGGCAACTCCATGAAGATGAAGCCGTCTGGGCCGCTTTCGATCGTCGCCGCGTGTTGCGAACTGCTCTTTCCGCGCTGCAAAAAAGCGCGCCGGCATCTTCCGCGATGGAACAAATTTCGGAAGAGCTGGATTGGCTCGAAGCCGAGCGCGAAGTCGGTCGCGCGGCGGAGGCGCACGGATGCTGGGCGGATGAGCGGCGATGAAAAAGGCGACCTCTTCCAGCGAGCCGCCCGAGTTGCGGATTCTGACCATCCGTGGAGAACGTGTGATCTTGGACGCGGATCTGGCCCGGCTTTACGGAGTGCCGACACATCGTTTCAACGAAGCCTTCAAACGGAATCGACGTCGCTTTCCCGACGATTTCGTCTTTCAAATGACCGCGAAAGAGATCGTCGATTTGAGAGCGCAAATTGCCGCATCAAGTTTCCAAGCGGCTGATAGCGAGGTGGATGTATCGAACTCATCGCAAATTGCGATGAGTTCCAGGCGAGGTCGGGACTACCGTCCGTGGGCCTTTACTGAGCACGGTGCGCTAATGGCGGCGAATATTTTGCGCAGCCCGCAGGCGGTGCAGATGAGCGTCTTTGTGGTGCGCGCTTTTGTGCGGCAGCGCGAGCAGTTGTCGGTGAACGCGGATGTTTTGCGGCGATTGGCGGAGATCGATCGGACGCTGCTCCGTCACGACGACTCGATCGTCGCGGTCTTGAACATCATCAAATCGCTCATCGCCCCGCATCCGTCGCCGCTGCCACCGCCGCCGTCGAAAAAACGCATTGGCTTTCAACCATGACCTCCGAACCGAACCATCGCTGCGCCGGCATTTCGCGCCGTTCATTCCTCGCCGACACCGGCATGGGCCTCACGGGGCTCGTCCTCGGCTCGATGCTTTTTCGCGACAACGTGCGGGCCGATGCGCGGGAATCCGCTTGGCAGCCGTCGGACGGACGCGCGCATTTTCCGCCGAAGGCGAAATCGGTGATCTGGATCTTTTTGTGCGGTGGAGTGAGCCATTTGGAAAGTTTCGACGTGAAGCCCGCGCTGAATCAGTACGCGGGCAAGTCGATCGAAGAGACGCCGTTCAAAGGCGTCCTGGCGACCGCGGAAAAAGATATCGTCGGTGGAAATCCCTCGCACGGAAATCGCAAGGTCATCATGCCGCTGCAAACCGGCTATCGGCCGTATGGCGACAGCGGACTCGTCGTGGGCGATTGGTTTCAAAACATCGGCACGTGCGCGGACGATCTCGCCGTCGTGCGTTCGCTGTGGACGATTCACAATGATCACGGCACCCAGCTAACGTGGCAAACCGGGCGGCACCCGCGCGAACTCGATCATCCGACGATCGGCGCGTGGGTCTGCTACGGGCTCGGCACGATGAATCAGAATCTTCCCGAATACGTCGTGCTCGGCGTGCCGACGGGCGATTGCTGCGGCGGCGCATTTACGCACGGCGCGGCGTACCTCGGGCCGGAATTTTCCGGCGTGCGGCTCGGTGGCGATCCGCGGAAGCCGTTGCCATTCATCCGACCCGTCGATGCGGCGATGACGGCGGAGGAGCAATTGCAAAATCTGAGCCTGCTCGGAAAACTGAACACGCTCGCCGGCATTGATTATCCCGATGACCAAAATTTGCGCGCGCGCATCAAATCATACGAACTCGCCTTTCAAATGCAGACCTCGATTCCCGAGGTGATGGAGATCGAAAAAGAGAGCGCGGCGACCAGCGCGCTCTACGGAATCGACAAGCCGGAGAGCAAGGCATTCGGCGAGCGCTGCCTGGTTGCGCGAAAACTCATCGAGCGTGGCGTGCGTTTTGTGCAGCTCTTTCACGGCGGTGGCGGTGGCGGCGAATGGGACGCGCACGCGGACATCAAGGCCAACCACGGAAAGCTCTCGAATCAAGTGGATCAGCCGATCGCCGGGCTCCTGAAGGATCTCAAACAGCGCGGGATGCTCGATGATACGCTGGTGGTTTTCGGGACGGAATTCGGACGCACTCCCGGAGCCGAGGGAACGGGACGCGATCATCATCCGCAGGGATTTTCCGCGTGGCTCGCGGGCGGCGGGATCAAGGGTGGCATCACCCATGGCGCGACGGACGAGCTGGGATTCCACGCGGTCGAGAACCGGCACTACGTCACCGACATTCACGCGACGGTGATGCAACTGATGGGCCTCGATTCCTATCGCCTGGAAGTCCCCGGTCGAAAGCGCATCGAGATCGATCACGGTCAGGCGATCGCCGAGATCATCGCGTGATCACTTCCGCCACACGCGGACGCGGTGATTTTCGCTGTCGCCGATGAACACGGAGCCCTCCTTGTCCACGAAGACTCCGTGCGGGCGCGCGAGCTGGCTGTTCAGCGGGTCGTTGCCGTCGGGGCCGTCGCCTTTTTTGCCGTTGCCGGCGAGCACTTCGACGGTGCCTTTTTTTGCGTCGAGGTAGCGGATGGAATGCGATTCGGTGTCGGCGAGATACACGTTTCCGGCGGGATCGAGCGCGAGGCATTTCGGGCCGGCGAGCGTGGCTTCGAGCGCGGGGCCGCCGTTGCCGGTGAAGCCGGATTTGCCGGTGCCGGCGACGCGTTTGAGTGTGTTCGCTTTCGGATCGAGCAGCAGGACGGCGTTGCCTTCGCGGAGCGCGAGCCAGCATTTTCCATCGGGCGCAACGGCGAGCGCGCGCGGGCCGTGCAGCGCGGAGCCGGTGATCGGCGAGCCATCGGGCGCGGTCTTTTTTTCACCGGTGCCGGACCACGTCGCGATGGTGCCGGCCTTCAGGTCGATCCGGCGGATGCGGTGATTCAGAATGTCGCAAACGTAGAGGTCGCCCGCGGCATCGAAGGCGAGGCTGTGCGGTTGATTAAACTGGGCGTCTTTCGCCGCGCCGCCGTCGCCGTTGAAGCCCGCTTTTCCACTGCCGGCGACGGTCGAAATGATGCCGCTTTTTGCATCCACGCGGCGCACGCAGTGGTTGCCGAGTTCGACGAAAAACAAATTGCCAGCGCGATCCCACGCCATTTCGTACGGCTGATTGAGCGCGGCTTTCGCGGCGGGTCCGCCGTCGCCGTCGTAGCCTTTTTTTTCGCTGCCCGCGAATGTCTCGATCTTTCCATCGGCGAACACGCGGCGGATGCGATGATTGTCCATGTCGCAAAGGTAGAGCGCGCCGTCGGGACCGCGCGCGACGGCGAAGACGTTGTTGAGCTGCGCTTCCGTCGCAGGTCCGCCATCGCCGGAAAATCCTTTCGCCCCTGTGCCAGCGAAAGTGGTGACGCTGGCGGCTGGCGATGTGGCGATCGCGAATTCGCAGACAGCGACGAGCAAAAGGAGTTGGAGTTTCATATGATTGGTTCGAGCTGGCTTGCTGTCCGGTCCGCCTCGGCTTCGGCTTCGGCGAGGATTTTCAAGGCGAGCCGCGCGAGGGCGATGGTGACGGCCAGCGTTAGCACGAAGCCGCCGATCCAGAACAGGTATTCGTGCGGGAACGGGCGCGCTGTTCCGCGGAAAATTTTGAGGCCGAATTGGGCGAGCGTCCCGAGGTATGCGTAAAGGAAAAGTCCGGGAGCCTGGCCGAGTGCGATCCACAGGATGCAGGTGCCAAAGCGGATGCGCGTGATGCCGTAGAGGTAATTCAGCAGGCTCGTGGGAAAGAGCGGATGGACCTGGCTGAGGAAGATGATTTTCCAGCCGTCGCGCGCGATCAGCGTGTCGAGTGCGGCCCATTTCGGATCGCGAAAAAATCGCCGCTCGATCCACTGCCGGCCCAGCGCGCGACTGATGCAAAACGCGGCGGACGCCGCGGCGAGACTGCCGATGACATTCAAAAGAAATCCCCACCACAGGCCGAAGAAAAGGCCGCTGCCCATGGCGACGATGCCGCCGGGGAGCAGCAGCAGATTGCACGCGGCGAAGAGCAGCGGATAGAGCACGCCGCCCCAGATTTCCATCGCGCCGATGGTGTGCTGCGCGCGGGTGATGTAGTCGGCGATGGGAAACGTGCGAATCAGCCACACGACAAAGATCGTGGCGAGCGCGAGGCCGGTGAGCTGGAGGCGAAATGCGCGTTTGATCTGGGACATGCGGGGAACGGAACCGCGAAGTTTTCCCGCGCGATGCGGGCTTCGCATTCAGTCAGCGAACGTGCTGCGCCGATGACTATTTTGGTTTTTGTTCGAGCGGGTTTTTGTAGTTCTTGAGCATCCAGTCTCCCGGCTTCGGCGTCGGCTTTGGCGTGGCCTTTGGCGGCGCGGGCTTTGTCTGGGATGGGGAATCCGAGCCGCCTCCCGAATCGCTGGCGGATTCAGACGATGCAGACCCGCCGGTGCCGGTTACTTTTTTCATGTCGCAGCCGGCGACGAAAAGGGCGGCGAGGATGAGCGGAAGAGCTTTCATGGCGGGTGATCTAGCGGGGCTGCGACTGGGAAAGAAGTTCAAAGTAAAACGGGGTGAGCGGCGGGATGCTGTCGATGGTGAAAGACGCGGTCTCGTTGGAAACGATGCGGAGCGTTCCCCCGGAGGTGAGGCGCTCGATGCATTCGGTGCGTGGCGCGAGCACCCCTTCCGGCAGGCGGATGCGAATGCGAGCGAGCGAGCGGCTCGGATGAAGATTCACCGCGACGAGGAAACGCTGGCCGGTCGCGGGATCCCCGCGGAGAAAGGCGTAGAGCCAGTGGCCGCTCGCGGTTTCGCCATCGATGCGCCCGTAGTTTTCGTTCCAAAGATTCGCCGGATTCAGCGCGTGAAAATCACCGTCGCGAAAGGCGGGCTCGCCGACGAGATGCAGAAGGCGCGCGTAGAAATCGCGCAGTTCGCGCTGCCCGGTGGAAAGTCGCGCGCCGTCGTAGCGGTGGCCGTTCACCCACTTTGCCAACTCGGGCATCGACCAGTAATCGAAGATCGTCGTGCGCGCATCGTCGCCACCAAAACCTTCCGCGCCGCGCGCCGGTTCGCCGACTTCCTGCCCGCTGTAGAGCAGCACTGGCCCGCGCGAGAGGCCGAAGAGAATCGCCGACACCGCGCGCCCGACTTCCGCGCCGACGCCGCCCCACTGGCCATCACCCGCGAGCCGCACCTCGTCGTGATTTTCCGCGTAGCGGAGCGAGCGCTCGAAGGTGGACTGGTCGCCGTGCGCGTCGTCGAGATCGTTCGCCCAGCCGCAGCCGTCGTAGATCGACTTCAGTTTTTTGTAAGCCGGATCATCGTACACCGCGTCGAATCCGGCCGCCATCAGCGCGAGCATCACATTGCCGCCGCAGACTTTCATCGGGTCGTTATCGTAGGCTTCACCGATGAAAATCGTGTCCGCTTTTCGCACCCGCGCACGCCCGATCGCCCACGCCCAAAACTCCGGCGGGACCATGTGCGCCATGTCGCAGCGAAAGCCATCGACGCCCAGCTCCTGCCAGTGGGCGAGCACGCGATCCATTTTCAGCCAGGTGTCGGGGATCGGCCTGGAGCCTTGATCGCCGTGGGGGTAAACGCGCGCGCCGGTGGTGAAATCGTGGCCGTAGTTGAGCTTCACGGTTTCATACCAATCGTGCGGCGACGGCTGCCAGTGCGCGACGTTGTTGCCGGTGACGCGACCGTGTTCGACCTCGCCGGCGAATGGCGTGCCGTGCGGCGGCAGGCGCAGCGGCGGACCACCGCCGGGCGAGTCGCGCTGGAGCCAGAAAAAGTTGTTCGCCGGGTCGAAGAAACGCGCGCGGTCATCGTGCGCGCCGAAGGTGTGCTCGGGCAGGACGATGGAGTGGTGCGAGCGGGCGACGTGATTTGGCACGAAGTCGATGAGCGCGCGCAAACCCGCCGCGTGCAATCGGGCCAGCAGCGCGCGAAATTCCGCGAACCGATCCGCGGGCTGCACGGCGTAGTCCGGGCACACATCGAAGCAGTCGCGAATCGCATACGGCGAACCCGCGCGACCTTTCAAAAGCGCGGGATCATCCGCTGGCGCACCGATCTCCGAGTAGTCCGTGCCCGTCGCCTGCCGCAGCACGCCGGTGAGCCAGACGTGCGTGAAACCCATCGCGGCGAGCGACGCGCACGCGATGTCGTTGATGTCCGCAAATTTGCCGCAGCCATTTTCCGCGAGCGTGCCGCCGGGCTTGCGCGTCTCGTTCACATTTCCAAACAGGCGCGGCAGCAATTGATAGATGCGCATCCGCTCGCGGTGAGGCGCGGGGGCAATGTCAGAGGCAGCGACCATGGGCGGCGATCCTTGGATTTCGCGGCGGTGGATTCGAGCGAAAGTTTCACAAAGATGGCACTTGATAATAAAATGTCACAAGGCACGATTCCCGCGTTCACCATCCCCTCGCTCTCTATGAAGAAATTCATTTCTCTCCTCCTCGGCATCTGCCTCCTCACCACGCCACCGGCTCCGGCTGCGACGACACCTCCCACCGAGCCGACCATCATGGCTGTGCGCGGCAGGATCGTGCGCATCCGCGTCCCGGCAGGCTTCGATCGCGTGACGCTTCAACAATACGTCGTGCCAAAAAACCCGGCGCGCACACGGGCGGCGGATCGCTGGCGCACGATTTCCACGAAGTATCCGCGCGGCGCGGAGACGGTCATCACGCTGCGCATCCCGACGCTGCTGCCGAAGCGTTACCTGCGCGTTTTTGGAAACAAAGCGGAACTGCTCGACGGCAGCCTACTCACCGGCATCACGCGTTTTCTCCCCGATCCGATCGAAGCCGACGCCTCGCTGACGAGGGGAAGCGCGGACGTGAGCAGCCTCGCTCCATCCGGGATGAGCGATCTTTCGGCGAGCGGCGACGTGGCCACGCGGACGGTCGCGGAGTCGGACATTTGGAAAGTGGATGGCAACCGTTTGTATTTCTTCAACGAGCTGCGCGGGCTGCAAGTCTTCGACCTCGCGAATCCCGCCGCGCCAGCCCTGCTCGGCACGCTGCGGTTGCCGGGCTCGGGGGAAGAGATGTATCTGCTTGGAAACTCGCACGCGGTGCTGCTGAAACGCGCCGCGGGGATTTCCTACTGGTCGGGCACTTTTACCGTGGATTCGGTGATTTCACTCCCGGCGATTTCGATCATTGGCGCACCGTCACTCAGCCTGTTGTCGAGCGATGCCGCGGTTTCAAATGTCGCCGCGAGCCGGGTCGCGGTGACGCCGAAAGCGAACGGCGGCGAGACCGGCGAAATCATCGTCGCCTATGTGCGCGCGGGCGCCCCATCGCTCGTCGCGCGCGTGCCGTACGAAGGCACGCTCGCCGAGAGCCGCATGGTCGGTTCGGTGCTTTATCTCGCGACGAATGTGAATCGCGCGGCGACCGAAGCGACTGCTGCGGAATACGGATTGCAGCTCACTTCATACGACCTCGCCGATCCGTCCGCTCCAGTGCAGCGCGATCGTGTTTTTCTCGGCGGCTGGGCAAACGCCGTCACCGCAACCGACCGCTATTTTCTGGTGGCAAAGTACGCGCAAACGGGCGGTTCGTGGTCGCACAACACGATCGACCTCATCGACATTTCCGCGGCCGATGGCGCGATGAAACGCGTCGGCCAGGCGGACGTGAAGGGAAATATTTCGAGCAAGTTTCAGATGAACATTGACGGCGGCGTGCTCACCGCGGTCGCGCAAAACTGGGGGCCGATCGACGCCGGCGACCCGGACGATTTGGCGTTCCGCTGGACGAGTTTCACCGACGTGCAGACCTTCTCCATCGCGAATCCGGACGCACCCGCCGCGCTCGGGAGTCTGCGGCTCGCGCCGGGCGAAACCGTGCGCGCCACGCGGTTCGACGCCGGTCGCGTGTACGTCGTCACGTTTCGCCAGATCGATCCGCTCTTCGTCGTCGATCTCAAAGATCCGGCAAATCCCAGCGTCTCCGGCCACGTCGAAGCGCCCGGATTTTCCACCTACATCGAGCCGCTCGGCGATCGTCTCGTCACCATCGGGTTGCTCAATTGGCGACCCGCGGTGTCGCTCTTCGATGTCGCCGATCCCGCGGCCCCAAAGCTCCTGAGCCAGGTGCCGCTCGGCGCGGAAAACTCGTGGACGCACAGTGAGGCGGTGTGGAATGAAAAGGCGTTCAAAGTCATCGCGGCGGAGAATCTGATCCTCGTCCCCGTGTCCGGCAGCGACGGCCAAAACGGCTGGTTTTCGCGCGTGCAACTGCTCGATCTTTTGCCGGATAAAATCGTGAAACGCGGCGTGATCGACCGCCAGTTTTCACCGCGGCGCGCGACGCTCGTGAACAATTGCATCGTCGCCATTTCCCCGAGCCGGCTGGTGACCGTGGACGCCGCGAATCGCGACCGCCCCGTGCTGAAAGCCGATCTCGAAATCGCCTGGCGAGTCGATCGGGTTTTTAATGTGGGACGTTACCTCGTGCAGGTCGGTGGTTCCGCCGAATGGAATGAGCAGCGCCCGCCGAAGCTCAGCGTTTCGCCATCGGACGACACGGATGAAACGCTGACCGCGATCGACCTCACCAAACTGCCCGTGCTCGGCGCGACGGTGAAAGACGGCGTGCTCTACATCGCGCAGGGAAACACGGGCTACTACTGGAACGAAGCCCGGGACGCGCAGCCCTTCAGCGTTTCCGCCTACGATCTTTCCAGCCTGCCCGCGCTGCCCCTGCTCGGCACCGCGACGACTTTGACGAAACTCGAATACGGCGACCTCGCTCCGCTGTGGCCGAGCCCCGGAATCCTTGTCTGGGCGGGCTCTGGCGGCGGATCGAACTGGAACGGCAACGTGTGGGCCACCGATGCGCTCGCGCCGGCGGGCCGCTGGTTTCCCCGGTGGTATTACACGGATGCGAAACGGCTCATCGCGTTCGATTTCACGCGCCCGCAGACTCCGAAATTCCAGTCCGACATCCGGGTGGGCGCCGATCAACCGTGGAATTTGAGCGAGCCTTTCGAGACGAATGGCGTGACCTATTTCAGCTACAAACACCTCGGGAAACTCCATGCGGCAAATGATGCCGATGCGGTCATTTCCGAAAATGCCGACGACGCAGCATCGACGCGCGCAAACCGCCATTTTCTCCTGCGCGTCGATTACTCCGATCCTGCCGCGCCAGTCATCGACGACACGGAGATCAATCTGCCCGGCGAGCTCACCGGCCTCGCCCGCACGGGCAAGCTGCTTTTCACCATCGGGCAAAATTACGACATCGCCGCCGGCACGCCGAAGAAAGGCGAGATCGCGCTGCAAGTCAGCGCATTTGACGGCGCGGCTGCGCATCTACTCGACACGCTGGCGCTCGTGTCGCGGCATCAGCCGGTGTCGATCCAGGGCGAGACGATATTCACGCTCGATGGGCAGCCGGAGAGAATCTGGAATTGGGGACCGATTCCGGTGGATGACATGATGGTGCCCGCTGTGATCGGGTTCGGCAGAATCTGGGGCGGCGGCACGTGGACCGAAAATCCGAAGAAAAGCCTGCTGTCCGCGTGGCGGCTCGATGACGCGGGAAAATTCCACAAGCTCAGCGAAATCGAAGCCGCGCACGACACATCGCTCTTCGTCTTCGGAAATCTCGTGGTGACGCAGGCCGACCGCGCGCTGCATCTTTTCGATGCGTCCGATGCGATGAAGCTGGAAAACTTCGGTGTGTTCGAGTTCAGCGGCTGGGTGTGGCCGGACTTGAATCTCGCCGCCGGCGGACTCGACAGCGGCCTCTGGACCCCGCTCGGCGTGTATGGCGTCGAAACCGTTGCCGCACCTCCCGCCGCCCGATAGTCTCGTGGCGTGCTTGTAAAGGACGCCGCAGAATTTCTATGCATCGGACATCGCGGTGCGGCGGCGCATGAGCCGGAGAATACGCTGCGCTCGATCCGGCGCGCGCTGGAACTCGGCGCGCATGGTGTCGAGGTCGATGTGCGTTTCATCGACGGCGAACTGATCGTCTTTCACGACGACCGTCTCGAACGCACGACCAACGGAAAGGGGAAGATTTCCGGCCAGCGATTCGAGTATTTGCGGACGCTCGACGCGGGAAATGGCGAGTGCATTCCGACGCTGCGCGAAGTTTTCGAGGCGGTGGATCGGCGCGCGTTTGTCAACGTGGAGCTGAAAGGCCGCCATACCGCCGAGCCTGCGCAGGACTTGATTCGCGAGTTTCTCGACGAGCGCGGCTGGAACCCGGAGCACTTCCTTGTCTCGTCATTCCTACGACGTGAGTTGCGCGCGATCACCGATCCGCGAATCCGCATCGGCCTCCTCCTCGTGAGACCCACTCCGCTCTATCACGTCCGCGCCCGCCGGGCTCGCGCGTGGTCGGTGCATCCCGCCGTAAAATATACGACGGCGAAATTCGTCGCCGACGCGCATCGCCGCGGGCTGAAGGTGATCCCCTACACCGCCAACACGCCCGCCGAACTCGCCCGCATTCGCGCGACCGGAGCGGATGGTGTTTTCACGGACTTTCCCGAGCGCGTTTGAAGGTGGGCTCACTCACGCCACAGTCCCTTACCGCGCGCCCCATCCAAACAACACGACCGGTATCGTCTTGAGCAGGATTTTCAGATCCAGCCAGAGCGACCAGTTGTCGATGTATTGCAGGTCGAGCCTGACCCAGTCCTCAAAGTCCGTGACCTCGTTTCGCCCGCTCACCTGCCACAGACAGGTGAGTCCAGGCTTCATCGACAGCCGCCGGCGCTGCGCGGTGCTCGCGAATTGCTCCACTTCATAGATCGGCAGCGGGCGCGGGCCGACCAGGCTCATGTCGCCTTTGAGCACGTTCAGGAGTTGCGGGAATTCATCGAGGCTGGTCTTGCGCAGGAACCTGCCGATCGGTGTCACGCGCGGGTCGTTTTCCACTTTGAAGACGGGGCCTTTCATCACGTTAAAACGCATCAATTCATCCCGCGCCATCTCCGCGTCGCTGCGCATCGAGCGGAATTTATACATCGTGAATGGCTTCCCGTTTTTCCCGCTCCGCGATTGCCGGAAGACGACGGGACCCGGCGAGGTGAGGCGGATGCCGAGCGCCACGAGGAGGAGCACGGGCGACGCGATCACGAGCACGATCAACGCGCCGATGCGATCCATGAATTCCTTCACCAGCAGCGACCACGAAACATCGGGCGTGGTGCGGAAGACGAGCATCGGCCGTTTTCCAAACACGTCGAAGTCCGGCCGCGCGATCGAGGTGCGAATGAAATCCGCCACGAGCCACGCCTCGACGCCTTCCGTTTCACAGACGCCGATCGCTTCCTGGAGCCGGATGATCTGGCTGTGGCCTCCGGCGAAAATCACGCGACTCACGGAATGTTTGTGCATCGCCGCGATGAGGTCGGAGAGCGGCTGCGTGTCGAGGTTGAATTCCGCCATCACCTGGATGTCCATGCACTGCTCCGGCGTGAACGAATGCCGCAGCGCCGTCATATCCTCGACCGTGCCCACGAGGATCACCGGCTCGCGGAGATCCTCCTTTTTCAAGCGACGCCGATACCGGAGCACCGAGATGCGCTCGCGAGTCAGCAGCGCCGTCACCGCGATCAGGGCGAAGAGCGGCATGACGGCGCGGCTCGGCACGTCGAGCTTTAGAAAATACGAAGTCGCCGCGATCACGAGCCCGAGCCAGAACGCCGTGCGGCCGAGCTGCCCGAAGGAGCGCGGCAGCGACTTGTGGAGCAGATGCGAATAGAAGCCCTGCAGATCCAGAATGATCGGGCCGAACGGGATGATGATGAAGATGAGCCACTGAAACTCCGAGAATGGCGCGATCTGTTTGTCGAAGGGAAACCACGCATTTCCGACGAACCGCAGGGCGTGCGCACCCCAGAACGCGACGACCATCAGCAGACCATCGACGATCTGCTGCATTTGGCGGTTGAGTTCTTCTTTGCGGTCGAGCATTGGTTTGCGCGTGAACGATATGGAACCGGCGCGCGGTGTGATTCGCGCGAGACGCGCCATCAGAGCCAGCAAAAACCGGCGCGACTTACCGAAAACTTTTCAAATCGTCGGGACCATACCGAGTCTCGTCGCGTTGTCTCGCGCGCGCAGACTGGAGCCCGGCGCGGTCGATTTGCTGGAATTGCGCGTCGATCACTTCGCCGCGGACCCGTCCCCGCTCGCCCGCGCCCTCGCGTACCTCCCCGCCCCGCTCATCGTCACCGTCCGCCATCCGAGCGAGGGCGGTGCCGCCGATCTCCCGCCCGCCCGCCGCCGCGCGCTGTATTCGCAATTTCTCCCCGCGGCAAAATTCATCGACATCGAGCTGCGCACCGCGCGCCAGCTCGCATCCACCATCGCCGAAGCCCGCGCCCGCGGCGTGCGCCTCATCTTGTCCGCGCACTTTTTCAAAACCACACCGAGCCTCGCGAAACTCGAATCCCTCCGCGACCGCGCCTTCACCGCCGGGGCCGACATCTTCAAAGTCGCCACGCTCACCCGCACGCTGGCGGACGTGCTCACGCTCGCCACGCTGCTCGCCCGCAGCTCCGGCCACGCGGTCAGCGTCATGGGCATGGGTCCGTGTGGAAAACTCTCGCGTCCCCTGCTCGCGTGCGCCGGCTCCGTGCTGAACTACGGCTACCTCGACACCGTCCAAGTCCCCGGCCAATGGCCCGCGCCGCTGCTAAAAGAGCGCCTCGCCGAATATCTCTAAGCCACCTTTGCCGCCGTAGCCGCTGGCTGCTGTTGCAGCACCCGCATCACCGCGGAGTAAATTTCGCTCGGCCCGAGCCCCTTGCTCACGTAGCCATTCGCGCCCGCCTTGCGCGCCTTTTGCATCGCCTCTTCGTCGTAGCCGAGACCCGTGAACATCACGATCGGCAACTCCGCGTATTTCCCGCGGATTTGCGCTACCAGCGTCAGCCCGTCCACTTTTGGCATCCCAATATCCAGGATGATCGCGTCGCACGGATTCAGGTCCAGCCACGACTCGACCTTTGAGCTGTCGGTCAGCGAGGACGCCTGATGGCCCTTGCCGCGCAGGTAGGTCGTGAGGAAACGATTGAGCAGGCGATTGTCGTCAACAACGAGGAAAGTCATAGAAAGAGATTCAAGCTGCGCTCCAAAATAGCACGGGCGGTGCCATCGTCGCGACCGATTCCGGCCATTTGAACGTCCGCGCGCTGACGGTCACTTTCCCGGCAAAAATAGCCATACGGAAAAGCCTAAAGCTCATGGCGCGCTCCGGAAAATCCCCGCTTTTCTGGCGAATAAACATGCTTTTTTTTGAAAAAAATTTCGCGCCCGGCTGTCAAGCGTCCGCAACGACTGCCGCAGTCCGCGGATACACCCAATGGTGATAGAGCACGAATTTCACCCCCGCGACCGCGACCTGGCACGCCGCGACGATGCCATACGCCAGCGCATTCGTGCCGCCCCATTTTTTAATGCCGCTCAGGGCGAGCGAATACGTGAGCAAATAACAAAACGCCACCGCCGTGAGGTAACGCGTCTGGCATTCCTTAAAGCCGCGCTGCGTGCGGAAATTCACGAAGTAATTCCAAATCGAAAAAATCACCGTGACGCACAGCAGACTGATCCCGAGCGCCACGGCATCCGGCAGCCCGGCGCGCGTGCGCATCCAGTGAAACGGCCCCAAATTCAACGCCACGCTCATGCCGCCGCCGACGCCGAACCAAATGAGACGCGAGAAAAGTGACTGATGTTTTTCCATGAAGAACGCGGCGGTGAATGCGACCGGCCCGCGTTCAGCGTTTCATCAGCGTCTCGTCGAGATTGAGCAACACATTTGCCACCGTCGTCCACGCCGCGAGTTCCGCGACATCCATGCCCGCGGGCGCGGGACCGATCGGTGTCGTCGCCATCTCCGCAGCCTTCACGGAGTCCTGTTTGTAAAACGTGTGAGCCTCTTCAAAGAGCGCGGTCAGCCGCTGCAATTCGCCATCGCCCGGCGGGCGCGCGAGGCACAGGCGGAAGCCGTGTTTCGCATGATCCGCGGGCGTCGCGCCGGATTTCGCCATGCGCCGCGCCAGCGCCTGCGCAGTCTCGATGTAAACAGGATCGTTCATCGTCACGAGCGCCTGGAGCGGCGTGTTCGAGCGGTTGCGGCGGACGGTGCAGACCTCGCGATTTGGCGCGTCGAATGTTGTCATCGACGGATACGGACTCGTCCGCCGCCACTCCGTGTAAAGCGCACGCCGATGCTGGTCCTCGCCCGCGCTCGTCTGCCAGTCGAGCCCGCCGCCAAACGCCGCCGAAAGCCCGAGTGACGGACGCACCGGACGCACCGACGCGCCAAACATTTTCCGCGACATCAATCCGCTCACCGCGAGCGCCTGATCGCGCACCATCTCCGCGCTCAGGCGCACGCGCGGCCCACTCGCCAGCAGCCGGTTTTCGGGATCGCGCTCGGCGAGTTCCGGCGTGACACGCGACGACTGGCGATAGGTCGCGGACATCACGATCATTTTCAGAAAACGTTTCGCGTCCCATTTTCCGCGCACGAGTTCCGCCGCGAGCCAGTCGAGCAATTCCGGGTGCGATGGCAGCTCGCCCTGCGCGCCGAATTCCTCGCTCGTCCGCACCAGCCCCACGCCGAAGATCGTCTCCCAGAAACGATTTGCGATCACGCGCGGCGTCAGCGGATTGCGCGCATCGACCAGCCATTTTGCGAGCGTGAGCCGGTTCATCGGCGCGCCTTCCGGCAGCGGATTAAACGCCGCGGGCACGCCCTCGCTCACCTCCTCACCGTGCGAAAGATAGTTCCCGCGAATGTGAACGTGCGTCTTCCGCCGCTGCGCCGTCGCGATGTCGCGCATGATCGGGACGGTCGCCGGCGTCATGTCATCCATTTGTTTTCGCAGAGCGAAAATCTTTGCGCGATCCGCCGCCAGCTCCTGCGCAATTTCCTGCGCGTAAAATTCCGCGACGCGCGGCGACACAGGATCACTCGCAAGCGCGGCAACCACTTCCGGCGGCGTCGCCAGTGAATCCGCGACGCGCGCGTCGTCCGTCGTCTGAATTCGGAAACGGCCCAGCGTCAATTTTTCAAATGCCGACTGCTGCTCGATCGTCACGAGCAGGCGCGATCCGGGCGCGGTTTCCAGCGTCTTTTCCGTGAGCAGCGCGAGCGTGTGCGGCTGCGTGGTTGAGCCTCCGATCGCCCAGCCCTTTTGCGGACCTTTTTTCTGCCCGCGCTTCACCGGCGTGGTGTCGGAAAGGACGAGCGCCTCGTCGAAATCCGCCTGCGTAAAATCCGCGATGGCATCGGCAAATTGGATCTCACGCCCGCCATTCAATTCGATCGGCGCGCTCACTTTCGGTGCAACGTTTTCCCCGCGCGACCACACCGGCTGCCGCCGCGCATCGAGCGCCACGAGACGAAATCCCTGCAAACGCTCGGGAAGTTCAAAGCGGTTCCAAATCACCACGCGGTCGATCTCGCGCTCGCTTTTCAAATCCACTTCCCACCACGGATCGTCGCCGTCCGCTGTGTGCGCCACGGATCCCTTTTCGTATTCGCCCGCCGTGTTTCCGTCGATCGCGCGCTGCGCCGCCGCGCCCGCGTAAGTGCTGTTCTGCGTCGCCTCGCCGCGCGCCGCGATATTTTCCCCGCCGCTAAAAACCTGCACCTCGGCGATATGCAGCAGCTTCGCTTTTCCCGGCAGCTCGATGCGGATGAAACGCGCGCGCGGCGATCCCTGCGTCGCCGACGGCAGCAGCTCGGCCCGCACCCGCGTCACCACGAAATTCCCGCCGCCATTGCCCGAACCTTTTCCCGGCAGCGCGTCGTCCGGCAGCGCTTCGATGCGGAGCCCGGTGAATTTTGACCCGACTGGGATTTCGACCGTGTAAGTATCCTTCACCGCCTGATTCGGAACGCGAATCGAGCCGTCGTCCGCCACGTTCAGCGCCGCGCCGGATTGCGACTTGAGCGTCGCGGGCTTCACCGTTTTCCACTCGATCGTTTTCGGAAACGCGCGCGCCCAATCCGCCGCCTGCGCGATCAGTTTTGGCGATGGCTTTTTGAATTTGTCATCCAGCGCGGAAATCTCCGCCTCCCACCGCGCCCGCTGCGTTTTCTGCTCGTCGCTGAAAAACTTCAACAGCGGCGATTCATCGCGGCGATCGGCGTCGTCGGTGTTGTTGAAAAACGCATACATCCGAAAATATTCCGCCTGCGTGATCGGATCATATTTGTGCGTATGGCACTGCGCGCAGGCGAACGACGTTCCCATCCACACCGACATCGTGGTGTTCACGCGATCCACGATTGCCGCGCTGCGAAACTCCTCGTCGTTCGTCCCGCCCTCGCTGTTCGTCATCGTGTTCCGATGAAACGCGGTCGCGATGATTTGATCTTCCGTCGCATTCGACAGCAGATCGCCCGCGATTTGTTCGACCGTGAATTGATCGAACGGCGTGTTCGCATTCAGCGCGCGGATCACGTAATCGCGAAACGCCCAAATCGTCCGCGAAGGATCATCCGCGTAACCCGCCGAATCCGCGTACCGCGCGAGATCGAGCCACATCCGCGCCCAATGCTCGCCATACGCAGGCGACGCGAGCAGCCGATCCACGAGCCGCTCGTAAGCACCGGGCTGCGCGTCTTTCACGAAAGCATCCACGTCCGCAATCGTCGGCGGCAAACCCGTGAGATCGAGCGTCACGCGGCGGATGAGCGAAAAGCGATCCGCCTCCGGCTGCGGCGCGAGACCTTCGCGTTTCAATCGCTCGACAATGAATGAGTCCACGGAATTCGAAGGATCGGGCTTGCGGATTTCAAGCGGGGCGTAGGCCCAGTGCTTCGTGTATTTCCCGCCTGCCTTGATCCAGCGCCGGAGCAGCTCGACTTCCTGCGGCGTCAGCTTCTTCCCGCTCTTCGGCGGCGGCATCAATTCGTCGCGATCATCCGTGAGCACGCGCGTCAGCAATTCACTCTCCTCCGGCTTCCCCGGCACCAGAGCCATCAAGCCGCCGAGATCCGCGCGCGCGCCTTCCTCCGAATCCAGCCGAAGCCCGCCCGAACCTTCCTTCCCGCCCTTCCGCTCATCCTGATCCGGCCCGTGGCACTTGAAGCAATGGTTCGACAGGATCGGTCGAATCTCGTGCGCAAAGTCGGGCGCGTTTGCCGCGTAGAGAAGAGTAGGGGCAAACGCGAGAAAGGCGGTGGTTAGTGGGATGCGCATTGGCTCAGAGGAAAAGTGTGTGCTTTTGAAAACCCAAAGCCGGCAGCGTTTCTTTGGCTCGGCGGCCTGCGATGCGAACTACGTCCGCCGCATTTTCTCGGAAAGGAATACACCCTTCACCCGCTCTGCATCGATGTCGGTCGCGAAGCCGCGGGCGGGGATGTAATAGAACGCGCCGCTCTTCGGATAAATCAGGTAGCCGGTGTCGCCTTCGACGATTTTGAACGTGTCTTCCCACGCGACCTTGATCCCCTGCCCGTTCGCGACCATGGCGAAGCCTTTCGTGTCGAACTGGCAGCGCACTTCCTGATCATAAAACGGATGCTCGCCGATGACGCGGAGCCACAGCGCGCGGCTGATGTAGGGCCACACGAGCAGGAACGCGGCGACTCCGGCGAGGATGCCGCCTTCGAGAAAACGCTGCTCTTTCGCGATGAGCCACACGCCGCCGGCAAGCGCCACCCATGAAAAGAAGCGGAGCCATTTGGTCCACTTCCGTACGCCGCGATGGACGCCGTAAGCCTCGGAGAGGACTTCTTTGTTAAAGGGAAACTTGGCTTCGATCATCGGGTCACCAGGAGATCGCCTGGATGCGTCTCGCGACCTCCTCGGCGTTGGCGCGCGAGTTAAAGGCGCTGATGCGGAAGTAACCTTCGCCCATCGCGCCGAAACCGCTGCCGGGGGTGATGACGACATTCGCTTCGTTCAGCATCCGATCGAACATCTGCCAGCTCGTCGTGCCTGCCGGAGTGGAGACCCAGATGTAAGGTGCATTCACGCCGCCGAAGACGCGCAGGCCGATGGCGGCGGCGGCTTCGCGGAGGATGCGCGCGTTACCCATGTAGTGCTCGACGAGCGCGGCGATCTGCGCCTTTCCCTCGGCGGAATAAAGCGCCTCGGCTCCGCGTTGCACGATGTAGGAAACGCCGTTGAATTTGGTGGTATGGCGGCGCGACCAGAGCGGATGCAGCGCCCTGCGCTCGCCGCTCGCGGTCGAGGCCATCAGCGTTTTCGGCACGACGATGAAGGCGCAACGGGTGCCGGTGAAACCGCCGTTTTTCGAGAAGCTGCGGAACTCGATCGCGCACTCGCGCGCGCCGGGGATTTCGTAGATGGAACGTGGCACCGCCGGATCGCTGATGTAAGCCTCGTAAGCGGCGTCGAACAGGATCACGGACTTGTGCTCCTGTGCATAAGCGACCCACGCGGCGAGTTGCTCGCGTGTCGCAACTGCGCCGGTCGGGTTGTTTGGAAAACAAAGGTAGATCACGTCCGCGTGTTCGCTCGGTGGCGCGGCGACGAAGCCGTTTTCGGCGGTGCAATTTAGATAGATCAATCCCGCATACGCGCCGGTCGCATCGGCCTCGCCGGTGTGTCCCGCCATCACGTTCGTATCGACGTACACGGGATAAACCGGGTCGGTAATCGCGATGCGATTTTGCGCGCCGAGGATGTCGAGGATGTTGCCGCAATCGCACTTCGATCCATCGCTCACGAAGACCTCGTCGTCCGCGACGTCGATCCCGCGCGCGCGGAAATCATTCTCCGCAATCGCGTGCCGCAACCACTCGTAACCCTGCTCCGGTCCGTAGCCGTGAAAGCCCTCGCGCGTCGCCATTTCATCCACCGCGGCGTGCATCGCCGTCACTACCGCGGCGGGCAGCGGCTCGGTCACGTCGCCGATTCCACAACGAATGATCCGTTTCGCCGCGTCGGGATTTGCGTCGGTGAAGGCTTTCACGCGCCGCCCGATTTCGGGAAAAAGGTAACCGGCTTTGAGCTTGAGATAGTGGTCGTTGAGGAAGGCCATTCGGGGAAAGTTGAGCGTTGAGTGTTGAGAGGTGAGTGGCGCGCAAATCCAGCGCGGGCGCGTTTTGTAGCCCGGCTCCACACGCGCCGCAAGCGAAGGGTAAAAGCGCCCGCGTTTCAAAAAACGCAAAACGCGCCAGCCCTCTCGGACTGGCGCGCGGTTGCGGTGCTGCTATGAAAAGATTTCCCGGTGGGGCGCACCCCTTGAGGCGTCCGGGTTCGCCAGTGAAAATGCTAGCGACGGCTCTTGCCAGAAGTCTTCAGCGCTGACTTGCGGGCGGGCGCGGTTCCGGGCGGCGGATAGTCGCCGGCACGCTGGCTCTCGGAGGTCTTGATGAGTCGCACCGCGCCGCGGGCGTTGTTCCGCCAGCCGTTCGGATCGGAGACTTCCTCGCCGCTGTCGGTGAGGCCGGTGACTTGATCTTCCAAGCCAGTGCCGTAGCCCTGCTTGATGATCGTCGGTGTTACAAAAACGAGCAGGTTGCGTTTCGTGCGGGAGTTGATGCGCTCTTGAAAGAGATAACCGAGGATCGGCACATCGCCGAGGCCGGGAACTTTTGTGCGGCCCTTCGATGTTTCATCCTGAAGCAGGCCGCCGATCGCCAGCGTGTCGCCGCTCTTGATGAGGACGTTCGATTCGAGCGTGCGTTTGTCGATCACCGGACTGGTCACGGTCGCGCCGCCAAATTGGAACGTCGCATCGCCGACTTTGTTACTGATCTCGGGCTTCACCAGCATCGTCACGTAGTCATCCTTGTTGATCGACGGCGTGACACTGAGCGTGTTGCCAAATTCCTTGTCCTGAAATCCGCTAAACACCGCCTGCGCGGTCTGTTCGTTGAAATTCAACTGGGGCACCGGCTGGAGGCGCGTGATCTTGATTTCCGCCTTCTGATTGCTCGCCGTGACGACGCGCGGATTCGCGAGAAACTCGGAGTCTTTGTCTTCGTTCAACAGGCGCAAAGTCGCAGACATTTGCGGAATGCTGAGGATCGCAAACTGACTGCCGAGCGCGTCGAGGAACCCGCCGTTGGTCTGGCCGTTGAGGAAAAAGTCGCGGCTATTCAGCTTGCCGGTCAGATCGTCCACTTTCCCCTGCGCAGGAGTCGCCGCGCCACCATTCGCACCCGCAATCGCCGGACTGGAGCCGCCATACTTGAAGGTTTGCGGAGACGAAGAACCGCCCACCACACCGCCCCAATTGATGCCGTAAGCCTGCTGCGGATTCGCCGTCACTTCCACCAGTCGCGCCTCGATCATCACTTGCTGAGTCGGGCGATCGACCGATGCGAGGAACAGTTTCACCTTCGCCACATTCGATTTCGCTTCGCGGTAATAAACCGTGTTCGTCCGGTCGTCGATCTGCGGCGGCACGGCGCTCTGGAGCTGGCCTTGCAGCAAAGTCGCCACGTCCTTCGCCTTTGCGTAGCTGAAAGTGTAGGAGCCACTTTCCGTCGGCTCTTTCGCACGCTCCTCCTGCGTCTTGATGAAAAACACGCCGCCGAGTTCATCCATCACGAGCCCCTTCGAAGTCACGATGATGTCGATCGCTTCTTTCGGAGTCCGGTCCTCGATGCGCATCGTCACCGCGCCCGCCGCCAGCGCGACTTTGTCGGAAATGACGACGTTCATCTTTGCCTGCCGCGCGAGCGTGCGCAGCACGATGCCGATTTCGTCGCCCATAAATTCATTCAACCGCCCGGTCGTCGGCGCGATCGTCGTCGCCATCGTCGGTGAAACCGCGCCCGCCGCAGTCGGATCGACAGCGCCCGCCAAGCCTGGCGTCGGCGGAAGGGTCTGCTGCGGCGTGGATGGCAGGATCGGCGGGTCGATCGGAGCCGGGCTCGCCGCAGTCTTGGTGGGATCCGCGCCGAGTGGCGGCGTCGATCCGGGAGCTTGGGAAAAAGCGGCTGCGACCGAGAGGCCGAGCGCACAAAGTGTTGAGAAGGTTTTTACCATGATGGAATGGGCAGTTGAGTTCTAGGTTGCGATCCCTCGTTCAGCACGATGCCTGCCAGCATTCCGCGCGGTTTCACATTTTTGCTGGCGATTCTTTCGACACGGCCTTGGGCAAAGCGCTGCGGATTCACTTTCCCGTTGGCAAAAATCCGCCGCCACCTACGCTCGCGCGCCCTATGAAAAACTTCCGCATCGCAGTCCTCGCCGGCGACGGCATCGGCCCCGAAGTCATGACCGCCGCGCGCACGGTCCTCACCGCCGTGGAAAAGAAGTTCGCGCTCACATTTCACATGACGGAAGCGCGCGTCGGCGGTGCGGCGATCGACGTGGACGGGCACGCTTTGCCGAGTGAGACGCTGCGCGTCTGCGAGGAAAGCGACGCGATCCTCTTCGGCTCCGTCGGTGGACCAAAGTGGGAATCGCTCCCGCCGCACGAGCAGCCCGAGCGCGCCGCGCTGCTGCCGATTCGCAAACACTTCGGCCTCTTTGCAAATTTGCGCCCGGCGATCTGCTTCCCGGAACTCACCCACGCATCGCCTGTCCGCGCGGATATCGTCGCGGGCGGATTCGACGTGCTGTGCGTGCGCGAACTCACCGGCGGCCTCTATTTCGGCCAGCCGAAATACTGCCGGGAAGAGGATGGCGAAACCGTCGCGGTGGACACGATGATTTACAAAAAGAGCGAGATCGTCCGCATCGCCCACGTCGCGTTCAAAGCCGCGCAGGGCCGGGGGAAAAGGCTGTGCTCGATCGACAAGGCCAACGTCCTCGAAAACTCCGTGCTCTGGCGCAAGACCGTCATCGAAATCGCCGCGCACTATCCCGACGTGACGCTCAGCCATCTCTATGTCGATAACGCCGCGATGCAGCTCATCCGCAATCCGAAAGGCTTCGACGTGATCCTCGCGGAAAATCTTTTCGGCGACATCCTCAGCGATGAAATGGCGATGATCACCGGCTCACTCGGGATGCTCCCGAGCGCGAGTCTCGGCGTGAAGGAAACGCCGCTCGGAAGGTTCGGACTTTTCGAGCCGAGCGGCGGCACCGCGCCGGACATCGCGGGAAAAGGCATCGCCAATCCCATCGCGCAGATCCTCTCCGCCGCGATGATGCTCCGCTACGCCCTCGGCGAACCCGCCGCCGCGGGAGGGATCGAACGCGCCGTCCGCGACGTCATCAATGCTGGCCTGCGCACCGGCGACATCTTTTGCGAAGGCACGCAGCGCGTCGGCACCGCCGAGATGGGCGCAGCCATCGCAAGCGCGCTGTAGCCGCAAATTCCCGGCAGGTTCGGGACCAGAGAAACCAGCGCATCGGTATGGTCATTGCTATAATTGCCATGCATTAAGGGGAGTCCGAATGCAAACACACAAACAGCAATGCGGTCGTGCATCTGACAGTAAAAATCCAACCGCCTCGGCGTTTGCGATGCTGGAGGTTCTGGTCGGAGGCGCTGTCCTGGCCATTTTTGCGGTCACCGCCAACTACGCGATGTCCATCTTCAACCGCAACGCGACAATCAACCGCAACTATCTTGCCGCGGAAGCAATCGTTCGCAATTACCTCGACCAGGCACTAGCCGCGGATTGGACCCCGGATTCGACGCCCGCGATTCTCACGGATACGAGCAGTGCCACCGGAGCCAGCACGGACCGCGACGGCGATGGCGAGGCCGACGGTGAACTCTACATCGCGAACGTTCCGCTCATCACCACACGTGACTCCCTCACCGGCAACAACCAGAATTCAGTAATCGCCGGGAATCTCTACCGGCAGGTTACCGTCGTAGATGCCGCCTTAAAGATCGCCCGGGTGAATTTCACTCTCGTCTTCACCTACCGGAATAAGAGCTACAGTTATCGCCTTGCAACGCTGAAGGCACAGGATCAATGAAAATGGCACGCAGACCGCGAAGTCATCGCGGCTTTACTCTCGTCGAATTGTCCATTGCTGTGACGGTAATGGTCTTGCTCGGAGGCATCGGCTTCCAGATCCTGAACGGCGGCATGATTCAGTTTGCGCGAAACATCTCGCTGAACGAATCCTCGAGACAGACGCGGACCACGCTATCGCAGGTAAAACGCTACTTCGAACAGGCAGTGGACAATCCGCAATTGGTCACCATGAGTGGTTCGCCAGCCACCTTGACGGTATCCACCGCGACCTATGCGACCGGCATACGCTTCCATCGTTTCGTGAGCGGCGCATACAAAGTGACGGGGCCCGTGGGCACCACAGTGGGCACAGCGCCAAACACGTTGAGTTATGTGAATTCCACTTCCTTAACCGTCACCCTCGCTTTTGCAACCGCCACCCCAGCGCCGATCGTGGGTGATCGGCTGTTGTTTCTCTACCCATACATTACCGAGTCCACGAGTGGAACGAGTGCTGGAACAAAACCGGGACGCGTCGTTTCCGCTGTTGGCGTTGTGACGACCAGCGGCGGGACGAAGACGGTCACGGTATTGCTCGCAAGCACACTTGGCAGCAATGTCCTCTGTGGAAATCCCGCGTATGCGGTGCGAGAAGCGGCCTTAATCACTGTGGACGGTGGCGGACGGCGCGAGCTGCGCTATTTCGATTCGACCGCCAATCTGCTCGCTTACGCCTATCTAACACGCGATCTCGATGCCACTCCCACTGCCCGCGACAGCGGGGGCACAACGATGCAGCCATTCAAACTCGTGACCGACAACACCGGCCAGCGGGTCCTGTCCGTCCAGCTCGATCTGCCCATGCGCATCATGGACTACAACGCCACTCTCACGCGACTCAAAGCGACCGACGAATTCAACTCGTACTTGCGCGCCAACGTTCTAATTCCCGTTAAGAACAACAATGCACTCAAATGAAAATTCCGATTCAACTCAGAAAGCAAGATTCCGGCGGTGGACTGATCATCGCGCTATTTGTGATTGCCGTGCTGGCTCCAATTGTTGCCATCACCCTTGATTTCACGACGTCACAAGGCCTCCTGGCCCGCCGCGGTCGCGACCTGCAGACGACTGAAGCCGCTGCGGAAGCAGCGATGGAAGTCGCTTTCTCAAAGTGGAAATCGTGGGTTAAAACCAACGGCGGACGCATTCCGCTGGTGGCAAATTGCGCGCCGACCAGCACGACCAATCCCGTTGGAATCAACGCCGCGCTAGTCCAGACCTACCTCAATGCTTCCCAAAAGTTTGATGGAGTCACGGTCACTTCATTGGCGATTGATCCCGTGGACGCAACCGAAGCGCCGATCTCCGGCACTCTGACGGATTCCGATCAAAAGGCAGCCATGCGTTCCATGGTCCCGCTGGACAAATTTCCACGCCGCATCGGTCGCACTTATACCTATCGCGTCACCGCAACGACGACAAAGGCCGCACGCGGGCCGAATGGTGCCGTGACTTCCACTTTGACGCGATACTTCCGGAAATCCGACGCCACGCTTTGGCAGGCCATGATGTGGTTTGAGGGTGACCTCGAACTGTTTCCATCACCAGAAATGACGTTGTTCGGCTGGACCCACACCAATTCCAACCTTTACCTGGCTCACGCGAATAACACGAACAACCTTCGCATGAAGTCTGACGTGTCGTTCCAAGGCAGCACGACGACAATCAACAAAGGTGCGAACTCAACCCTTCAGGATGGTAACGGATTGATCTATGGAGTCAGTTACCTTCAGCAATTCAACGAACCGGGCTGGGCAGATTGGAAGGCTCCGGTGTGGGAGGGTGGAGGTTACGACGCGCAAGTCTCGAAGGTGGACCGGCTCGATCCCTTGCCAGTGCGTCGCGAAGAGGCAGTGAACACCACTGACGCTGACACGAACAATGACAGTCTTCGCGAGATCATCGAGCGGCCCACCGATACCGATGCCAACGGGAAACGAACCGCCGCGGATGACAATGCCAACTTCAAAGACCGCCGCTTCTATACGATGGCCGATATCAAGATCATCATCAACCGCACTGCCGCGGTGGCCGATCGCGTTAAGATTCTCGACAAGGACGACAATCGGATGACGAACCAAATGGCCACCGACATTGCCACTCTGGCCCTGGCCCAAAACGCCACGACTGGCTTGCCAAGCACGAAGACACTTTATGACTATCGTGAGGCCGGAAACATCACCAGCAGTTCCGCGAGTGCCGCCTATGCCGCGCAAGGTGATGTGACTGCGACGAACATCGATATCTCGAAACTCACAACGATCCTGAACAATAACTTGACCACCTATGCGAACGGCGTCATTTATTATAAGGATGAGACGCCAAACGGAACCGCGGGGGTCTCCAACAAGCGGGCGGCGCGCCTCTTGAAAGGGGGAACCTTGCCGAGCAACGGGATGACGTTTGTGACGGAGGACGGAGTCTATGTGCAAGGGGATTTCAACACGGGGACCACCTACAATGCAACGACCGGTGCCACAGTCACTCAGCCAAACTCGAACAGTGCGGGCGGAAATCCGCTTCTCAACACCGTCACAGGTTACACGGCGAAACCCTGTGCGGTCTGTGCGGACGCGGTAACCTTTCTCTCGAATTCATGGTCGGATGCCTACTCCCATTCGACCGCGACTAGTGGACGCGTCGGCTCGGCGACCACTTACAATACCGCATTCATGTCGGGCTACATCCCGACGAACACAGCCTACCCGACGGGTTCAAACGTCCGCAGCGGTGGCGCAATCAACTTCCCGCGGGTGATGGAGAATTGGAACGCGAGTGCGCTGACCTACCATGGCTCGATGGTCCAGATTTTCAACAGCACCGTGTTCACTACGCCATGGGTTCCATCCGTCTATGGCGCGGCAACCCGGCGTTGGTACTTCCAGACATCCTTCATCGACAGCCCGCCGCCCGGTCCACTGGAGTTCACGCTCTACGATCGCGGGCGTTTCAGCCGTTCAGCACTATGAAAGCCACCGCTCATCTTCTACTCGCTGCTCTGGTCGCCACGTCGGCGCAACCCTGCGCAGCTCTTGATTTCCGCCTCAAGAGCCTGGCCGTTGCGGACCTCGATGGCGCAACGACGGACTTCTACTTCAACGACAGCGGCAAGCGTGTTTTTTATCGGCCGCCTCCCAGCTGGCAGCTCGAGCAAAGCGCTGATCGCTTTGTGATGCGTCCGCCCGAACCGATGAGCGGTGAGGTGACCATTGAGATTGGAAAGTCTGCCGACGATTTGGCGCCGCCGGGAACCAATGATCGGGCGGCGCTCGAAGGCTACGAAACACTTGCTTGTGCGCTTCTCGCCAAGGACGCGAAGAACGCCAAAGTGTTCGAGTCTGTCACCGGCTTGTTTGGCGGTCGCGAACTTCCAGTCACGCGCATCGCCGTTTCTTACGATCTTGGCGGGCAAGAACGCTGCGCCACGTTTTGCTTCGTGCTCTACAAGCCGGACGAGGTTCTGCGAATCACGATCAAGTCGCTCGAACAAGACTACTCCCCTGTCCACGGCACTGCGCTGCACAGCTTGGAAGCTTTTACGCCGGAACCCTAATTTGGCTGCGGCCGGAGCGCAGCTTTCCGTGTATTTTCAACTCCGGATTCCCATTGCGGACTCCTGATCGTGCTCATGCTCTTGATCTTGACCTCCCGGTTCACGGCGGAAGCAATCGGCGAAGTCGGATCAAGATCAAGAGCAGGAGCAGGAGCAGGAAACTGGCGCGGGGTTTTCAACAGGCTGGCGAAAACTCGCGCGCCCGATCCGTGTCGATGACACTGCCGAACCGAGCTTCGTATTCCGCGATGATCTCATCCAGGCGCGTTTGCACCAGCGCCGCAAAGCGCGCCTCGACCTCGGCTTCTTCGGCGGAGAGCGTTTCAGTTTTCAAAATCCGCAACGGACCTTCGTAATACATGGGCATTCAATCGTGGCAGCTCACCGCCAGTTTCGCACTTCAATCCGCTGGCGTATCGTCGTCGGCGACTTCGGTGACCTCAATGCGCTCGATGAAAGCACGGCCTTTCTCAGCCAGAGCGGCGTAACGCGGCGGCACTTCCCTGATCCACTCGACCGCGAGCTTTTGCAGGGCGATTCCGAGTTCGCGCAAGTGGCGGCCGGAAACGCGAACCTCATGCGTGGTGAATGCGATCCGCAGGGATTCCCTTTTCTCGTCACGATCAAAATGCGCGAGCGCGAAATAGCTGTATGGCAGTACAAAAAATGCACCGCTTTGCAAATCGACACGCAGAGCCTGCGCCTGCGGATTGCTCTCCCATGCTGCGAAGCTCGTTTCATCGGGGCGCGTCGCGTCCGCAGCATCCGCATTTCGATTTGTCTGCCGCTTTTTCATGATGCCACGACCTCATGCGGCCCGATTTGCACCGTTCGTCTGCCGGTCAATGTCTTGAAACGTCGCCACAAATCCACGGCGAGCTGACGCCCGCACGCAATGCCGCGCTGCAAGCGTCCGCGATTCAGCGGACGCGCTCCAGCCGTTCGTGGCTGGAGGTCCATCGCCAGCTCGCGATCACCCGACCGCGCACCATTTTCCCGTAGTTGGCGCGCATCGCTCGTGAAAATTCGGATGCCCTTTCGACCGCACGAAATAGTGACATACCATTGCTGTCGATTGGTCGCGGCTTTTACAGTGGAGTCGGAAAAGACGACGTAATCCACCGTCTTGCCTTGAGAGGCGTAGGAAGTGACCGCGTAGCCGCGCACGAATTGCCGGTAGTCGCTTTCGAGCGTTCGCCCGTCGTTCAGCACGACGCGGCCATCGGCCTCAATGCGCTCGACCGTGACCAGTTCGCCATTGGCGATGCGGCGACCGTCGCGCGTCTGCACGTTGGCTTTCAGTTGCAGCCGGTCGCCAGACGCGACCGCCATTTTGCGCTTGCGGCACACGGTGACGTGACCGACGTGCCGCATCGGAATCGTGCCCACGCGCTCCGCTGTCTCGACGATCAAACCCTGTTCGGAAATCGCGACGAGCCGGGCGGAGTCGCCTTTGCGGAATCGCCCGCAATCCCTGTTGAAAACAAGCACCGTGTCCGCGTCGTGAAATCGCTTGTCGCGCTTCTGCGCGTCCGTCAGGTCGGTGCGTTCGAGCACGACGATGGCGTGCTCATCCGAACCAATGAAGCCATGTGCTTTCAGCCGCTGCCGCACGGCTTCATTGACTCGGTGAATTTCCGACCACGTTTGCGACACAACCACCGTCGATTGTCCGCGCTTGATGAGATCGAGGTAATGATCCGCGAGCTTTTCCTGCTGATTCGCTAGCGTGCATTCCATGACTGCGCCTTGCTCGTTCAGGCGGTCGAAGGCGCTGCCGATGTCCCCCGTCGCCGCGTCCTTCACCGCACGCCGGTATGCCTCGATAAATTCACGCTCGCCCGGCATCTCCGCGCGACGCGGGTCCTACCGGCGGATTTCGTGCAATTCTGCCGCGTGCAAACCCGAGTATTTTTCGATGGCCCGCAGCGCATCTGCTGCCTCGACGGCTCCGTGCTGTCGCGTGTCGCCCGAGGCAATCAGACGTCCGCCACTTTCTTCGATGAACCGCAAAAGCGCCTGCATTTGCCTCGCTCCGAGCTGTCCGGCCTCATCGAAAATTATCACTGCGCCTGGCTGCATATCCTCCTTCGTCAAAAACTCGCTCACGGTTTGAGCGTGCTCGAAACCGTCACGTTGCAGATCAATCACCTGCTGCCGCTGCGGCGCGATGACCTGCACCGAGTGACCGGAGTCGCGCAATCCACGCAGCACTTCACGGAGCGCGAAACTCTTGCCCGTCCCTGCGCCGCCGCGAAACAACGTAACGAAATCGCGCGAGCGTAGAATCCTTTCGACCGCTTCGCGCTGCTCGGGATCGAGCGCCGGCTTTCGGATGCCCTGCGCGGAATCTAATGGCGCGTGTTTTCCGATCCCGTCTTTCACTCTCTGCAAAATATCCCATTCGCGCGCCAGCATCTCGCGGCTCGTCACCTTGCGCGACTCAATGCCATCCCGGATGTAGTCGCGCCGCGCACTGGCCTCCTTCAATTCCGACACATCCAGCTCGCAGGCACGCCCATGCTCCAGCGCGTGCCGCCAAAGTCCGTATTCACGAACGACTGATTTTCGGTCGAACAAATGTTCTTCCGCCCATTTCAACGATTCATTGGCGGTGATTTGCTTGAGCGGGTGCGGTGTTCCTTGTGCCGTCGCAACGATGCGTTGAAGCGCCCGCCCTTCAAGAGATTGTGATGCCCAAGCTCTATTATTGGCTAGCTGCGGACATGATAGTGTCGATCGCAGAATTCCCAAATGCTGTCCCGGATAGTTGCGGGGCGGCTCACGTCATTTGGATGCCACTTCCGAGGCCATTCCCAGTTATTCCACTCACCGACAAGAGCAAAGATACACGCAACAATGAGGAAAGTGGTTGCGAAGTTAAGGCGCGGTCTCAAGGCGAAAAGGAATTTAGCGAACCGCATAAGTCCCAATCGACGGCGCAACTTCCAATTGCGCACGATAGCCAGAGTCCAAAACCCGAGCAGGAACAGCAGCAAAGCGCCGAAAACGGAGAGCAAATTCATCACCAAGGAAATTCCGGTAAGTCCTGAGCCTGCATAAGCAATAGTTCGCTTCCAATCCAAGGCGGCCTTTTGGCAATTCGCATAGAATCCCGCGCTCGTTGCCAATAGCACTAGTGTAGTCCGTCAAGCAGATTGCACTTTATCGAGTTTGCGGCGACCCCGCTTAACCTTTTCGAGTATGTCTGCGGCAGCGGCCGTCCAAAGGATGGGTTTGGGATCGGCATTGTGAACCTGCAGATGCTCCTCGATTGCCAGGATTAGATCG
>JANNWY010000162.1:0-3543 GCA_031409335.1 Chthoniobacteraceae bacterium
GGGACCGATGTAGAACCGCGGAACCAATCTTCTGCCTCGACGAGTCCATGTTTCCCGCCAAGGGCGTTCCGGCACAGCAGCCAAATACAGGCAAGATTCCAAGCTGTGCGCTGGGTGACCCGCTCCGGCGAAATATCCGGCAGCACGGAGCCGCAATACCGGGGGGCGAAGACGGTTCGGAACTCATCCTTCAGTTTGCACTTACTGAAAGCACAGACCATCTCGGCCACAGCCTGGCGCAGCCGTTTGCCTTTCACCCCCGCGGCAGTTTCGAGCGACATCCCTTGCTCAGGCGCAGACGAACGCCGCGTTTTCACGCTTCGTTGCAGGTCTGAGCAAAGCTCAAGCTGATCTGCGATTGTGCAGTTGGACATTTATTGCGTGTGTTTCTGCCTGCTGGAGGGAGCCGTGGAAGCCCGGTAAATGGCGGGGTCTTCCGCGGCTCGGAGCGACGGTTCCTCATCCGCTGGACGGAAGCTTGTGATGCCGGGCAGGGAAGGCTGGCGATGCTCGGCGATGTAGTCGGCGACACGCTGGAGGAACCAGTCCTTGAGCGTAAACCCGTCCGCGGCTAAGGCCGCGTGGAGGTCACGCTTGAGGTTTGGATCGACTTCGATAACGAGTCTGCCTGATGGTCCACGGGCCATGCGTGTTATGTCACATAAGGCACATGAAATGGGCAAGCGATTTTTTAACAAATCCGCACTTTCCCCTGCGTCTGACGAGCCGGGCGTTGGCAAGACCGGGATCGTGGAGGGGCTGGCGCAGCGGATTGCATCCAGCGAGTGCCCGGAGTTTCTGCGCGACGCGAGGATCGTGGAGATTTCAATGGCCGCCCTCATCGGTGGAACGAAGTATCGCGGCGAGTTCGAGGAGCGATTGCAGGCGGTCATCAAAGAGGCCAAGCAGCAGTCGGCAGTGATCCTCTTTATTGACGAAATCCACATGCTTGTCGGTGCTGGAGCGGGCGGAGGTTCCATGGATGCCTCCAATATCCTCAAGCCCGCGCTGGCGCGAGGCAGCATCAGGCTCATCGGGGCGACGACGACGGCGGAGTATCGCCGGGACATCGAACGCGACCCGGCGCTCGAACGGCGCTTCCAAGCCGTGTGGGTGGCGGAACCCACGCGCGACGAAGCGGTGGAGATTCTGCGCGGGCTGCGCACGCGCTTCGAGGAGCATCACGGGGTCGGGATCGCGCCGGACGCCTTGGAGGCCGCCGTGGATTTGTCCATCCGCTACATTCACGACTTCCGGCTGCCGGATAAGGCCATCGACTTGGTGGATCAGGCGTGCGCGATGGCGATGCTGCGTTCGTTGAAAGTAGTCCACGACTTTAGTCGGCAAAAGCGTCGCCACGGTTTGACCGACTAAAGTCGGGGACTACTTTCGCAGCCCGCCGGCCCGACGGGAACCGGCAAAACGGAACTGGCCAAGGCGCTCGCGGAGTTTCTTTTTGGCGATGAGTCGAGCCTGCTGCGCTTCGACATGAGCGAAACCATGGAGGAGCACTCCGTCTCGAAGCCCATCGGTTCGCCGCCCGGTTACATCGGACATGATGTGCGGCGGCAGACTCACCGATGCGGTGCGCGCCAGGCCATACAGCGTCATCCTGTTCGACGAAGTGGAGAAGGCGCATCCCCGCGTCCTCGATCTCTTTCTCCAGGTATTCGACGAGGGCACGCTCACCGACTCACGCGGACGCAAGGCGAGCTTCCGGGAAACCGTCATCATCCTCACGAGCAACCTGGGCAGCGCCGCACCCGCCGGGAAAAAGATGGGGTTCGGCGCCTCGCCCGCCGACGAGGACGCGGCGCAGGCTTTGCAGGCGCGCATCGCCGATGCGATCAAACGTCACCTGCGCCCCGAACTGCTCAACCGCATCTCACGGACGGTGGTGTTCAATCCTCTCAGCAAGGAAAACGTGCGCGAGATTGCAGAGAAGTTCATCGCCCGGCTGAACGCGCGTCTCGGTGAACAGGGATTGCGGCTGACCCTCGATGAGTCGGTCTATGCGTTACTGATGCGCGAGGGCTACAGCCCCGAGTTTGGCGCGCGTCCGATGGAGCGCGCTGTCGAGGCGCTGATCGCGCAGCCTTTGGCAAAGGCGATTCTGGAAGGACGGGTCCCGCAAGGCGGCAAGGTGATGGCCCGAGCCCCGAAGGCGAAAGTGAGTTTTGAGCGAGTGGATGAAGCACCAAATGCCCACGGAAACTGAGCCTGGAAAGTTCTGGAGTTGGCGCCCGTCTCGGAAGCCTTGAGTTAGGCGTTTAACAGGCTGAGTTAGCCTTCAATTTTCCCGCCAAGGGTGGATGGATGGGCGCTCGTTTGCCGTTCATAAACTGCCTTCTGATTTCAACACGGGAAACGCCCACCGACTCGGGGTCAGCTCGACTCGCCACCCATGCATGCCGCCAGCACCTCTCCCTCCCGTCCCGGCGGGCGCTCGCGTTCAGTCAGGCAGGCTCAGTCCTCGATGATGGCGAGGATGGCGGCTCGCACGATGCGCGGGCGGCTCGTTGCGGCCGTGCTCGTATTTGCAGAGCATTGGCACAGTGCAGCCGGGGATCGCCGCTGCGCGGGCGAGGGTGAGGCGACGGAAGGTGCGCCACTTGCGCAGGGTGCGCGCGAACGGGGATGGACGGATTCGTGGCGGTGGCGGTGGAGCGGGCCGGCTGGCGATGGAATCGAGGATGGCGCGCATGCGGGCCGGCTGCGGCACGGCGTTGCCGCGCTCGTAATCACTGATCAACGCTTGGTCGGCGGGCAGGATGAGTGCGGCGCACGCTTGCGCTTGGGTGAGGCGGAGTCCTCTGCGCCAGCGGCGCAGGAGCGCGGCAAACTGGCGTGGCTCCATGATCGCCGGCTTCGGCTTCGGCGGGCTCACCGCGAGCGGGCCGTGAATGAGTTCCAGCACGGCGAGAGGTCGCTGCGGTAATGCGCGAGCGCTCTCCCACGTCCAGATCGTCCGTGCGGTCGTTTTCAGCCCGGCAACGGAGCGCAGTGCATGGGCGGCTTGGCTGCGGTTGAGCTTGCAGCGCCTTCTCCACGCCCGGAACAGCTCGGCGAACTTCTGTGGCTCGATGAGGCGCGGGCGCTTGGTCGCCTGCTTCACCAGTTCAACGTCCACGGGCATACGCAGCCTGCGGAGTATCTCGCCAAGCGCAGGTTGGCGCGGGGTGCCGTCTTGCGACTCCCAGCCGCGCACCACATTCGCGGTGGTGCCGATGGCGGCGGCGGCTTGGCGCTGTGAGAACCCGTGTTCAGCACGCCACTCCTTGAGCACATCGGCCAACTCGGCGGCGGTCATCTGCACGTCGGTCAGCGGATCGTGTCCGTCGCGCATCTGGCGAACGACGGCGCACCGGGTGAAGTAGCTCGGCTCGCAGCGCCCAGCCAGCCAGCTACGGAACGTCACAACCGGGCAGCCAACAGCATTTGCGGCATCAGCGGGGCAGTAGGCGTTTCGCCCGAGCCACTCGGCAAGCATCGCGTTGAAAGCAATCACAGCCAGCCTCCTTCGATGTCGCGCTGCTTTGCGTG
>JANNWY010000163.1:0-25225 GCA_031409335.1 Chthoniobacteraceae bacterium
GTTCAGGCAGGCCCAGAAGACGAGCGGCAGCGGCAGCCAGCGGAGGCGTTTGAAGGGCAGCGAAGCCAGTTCGTGGAGCGCCTCAATGGGTAGCCAGGCGCGGGCGAGGCTTTCGAGGCTGTGAAAGTCCTTGGCTTTTGCGAGCCGCTCCCGAACCGCGCGCATGGGTGCGAGTTGTGGACGGAAGGCTGGGAAGTCGGATTGGCGTGTTGACATGCAACATATTCTCCCAGAACACGTTGCATGTAAACAATATAAATGCCTGAGCGCGTTTGTTTTACGCACTAATTGAGCGCCATTAAGCAACGACCCCTTTCCCCTCTTCGTCATCCTCACCGCCGACCACGGCAACGACCCGACGTGGCGCGGCACCGATCACACGCGCGAAGAAGTCCCGCTCATCGTCCTCCACGGCAAAAGTGCCGCCGCGCTCGGCACCCGCGCGACCTTCGCGGATGTGGCCGCCTCACTCGCAAAATACTTTGCGTTATCAAACGCGTGGCCTGTCGGAGAAGCGTTCGTCTGAGACCGGGAGGCGTATGCTGCCCCGGTATTTTCCGTCTCCTCGTTCCCCGTCGCGGACGCGAACTCGATGAAATGTCCCGTCCCGCGCCACCACACGCTGATGACATCGAGATTCTAGCGCTGACCCTCTGCTCCCCTTCCAGAGTCCACTTCCACCACTTCCAACGCCTGCTCGATCAGGTCGAATACCACGCCGAATCCGGAAAAATCCTCAGCAGTGCCATCCTTGCAAAGCCAGGTGCAAAGATTCTTTTTTTCATCGCTGTTCACCTGAAGTATCTCTGGTTCCAGCGCCTCCTCACCCCGGACTGTCTTCCTAATCTCCGGTGTCACGTCGATGAATTTTCCGTTGTGCGCTCTTGCCTTAGCGATGGTGCTTTCTGGAAAAAGATTCTCGATGCCTTTACGAACTGGATTGTTCGCGACGGTAGGGATCACCCGTCTGGCTACCTTGCCTCGATTGTCGTCCTGCGTTTTAACGTCGCAGTCAAAAAGCAGCACCACGCGCTGCGCTAGGGCATTGCAAAATTTTCGATCCAAATTCTTCCAGAGATTCTGGATCGAGCCAAAGCCCCCGCCATCGTGGAGTTGCACGCTTTGTAAGAGCGCGGCGCGGTTGAGGAATTGGGCAGCCTTCGTCAGATAATGGATATCGTAGTCGCCCTCGACAACGACGAGCGGCTTGCGCGACGCGTCTATGGCGCTAGCGATTTCCTTCTTATAGGTGTCCGAGTTCTTGAGAGTATCGAAGGCCCGCTGAAATTCGGAGAATCGCTCCACGCCGATCTCTCCGGCTTCGGGCAATTCCAACACTACGAAACCGTCCTCGGTCAGTTCGTTGCGAAGGCCGAGCAGGAATAGAGGCGAATGGGAAGTCAGGATGAACTGCACCTTGGGGAACCGCTTGATGAGCTTCGGCAGCACTATGCTCTGCAACTCGCAGTGAAGGTGGGCGTCGATTTCATCGACGATCACGATGCCACGCACATCTTCCAACGTCGTGAAGGTGGCACCGGACTCGTCATAATCGCGAATGATCGAGAGGAACAGATTCAGTACCGCCGTCTCACCGGTGGAAAGTTGGAACACATTCGGAACCCACTGTTGGTCCTTTAGGTCTACGGAAATAGTGCGGCTTTTTCGCGGGCCGACGGAAAAATGCGCGTCCGCATTCCGTAGGATGACCTGAAGGATTTCGTTCAGAGCCCTGTCGATCATCGTCGAAGGCCCAGCGTATTCCGGAGGGATTTGTGAAGGAATCACGGGTTGCAGCCCAAACTGTAGCGTCCCTAACGATACAGGTGCCCATGGCATCTTCAGTTCGTTAAGATTCCGATCAAAAATTACATCAAGCAGAAAGTTCCGGTTTCGTGCCAGTGGAGCATGCTGAATAATTGTCCGATTTGAGCGCCCCGAGATTCGCTTGAAGTCCTTGAGTTCGGCCCGCCGCGTGAGGTTTTCCAGATTAAGCCATCCCGGCTCTTCAAATCGGTTTGCTGGGAAATACAAAAGGCAGTTCTGATCCACGAGCTTTTCTACTTCCGACTGCTTCTCCTCCATGTTGGACCAAAACACTTCCCCTTTGTCCTCGTTGATGAGCTTCCAGCTGATGTGGTTGTGGCGGGGTCCGTATTTCTCCTCGTAAGCCTTTCGCGTCATCCGCAGTTGCCACTCGGTTGTTTCAATGCCGTTCTCAAAGACCAAATGCCCAAAATAGTATTCCTGTCCTGACCGGATATACCCCGGCGAGCGCAGCTTGTAGACTCTTCCCTTTTCGACCTCGCTCTTGTCATACAGCGTCGCATGTGTTGCAAGCAACGCGTTGGCGACGAACGAAAGGACGATGCTCTTGCCCGAGCCATTAGGACCGACAAGCACCAGCGGCTTTGGATTCCCATTTTCCGCGAAAGGAAGAGTGTAGCTCACGTCAGAAATGGGACCGGTATTCTGCAGGACAAGTCGTTTCAGGTACATGATTGCGTATATCGCCCCAGCATCGGTTGTGGAAGTGCCGCGCAGGAAGGACGGGGCCAGCATTAGCATCCCGCTCATCCTGGCACCACGAAATTGATCGGGCGGCCTGCTGAGGCGAAAAGATTCAAACACGCCTCGGAAGAGGCGGGCTTTTCCGCCTCGCTCCCAAGTTGGGAACGAGTGAAACAAACCCAGCATTCGACCGGTAGGGCGCGCTGGCCCAGCGCGCCCTACCCGCACCCACCTTTCCGCCTCGTTCCCAAGTTGCACCCTCGGGTGATCGCGCAATTCCTCTGGCGTTCTACAGAGTAAAAGCGGCTCAAGCGGGAAGGGGTCGCTTCCAGAAGCTCGCTCCTGGCAGCCCCGTTCCCCGCTTGTGCCAGTGCGCGGCTGGCGATTTTTAGCCATCCGGCAAGTCGGATGTCGATATCCGAGGTCGGATTTCGATATCCGATCTCGGATATGGGCAATCCCAGATGGAGTTGCCCGTGTTCCCGGCCAGTTTGCCCGCAATCCCAGATGGAGTTGCCCGTGTTCCCGGCGGGTTTGCGCACATGCCGAGATGGGGTTGCCCGCGTTCCCGGCGGGATTGCACACAGGCCGGGATGGGGTTGCCGGTGTTCCCGGCCAGCTTGCCCGCAAGCCCAGATGGGGTTGCCCACAGAACAAGATGGTTTTGCCCACAAACAAGATGGGTTTTCCTGCGAAGACGTTTTGCTCGGGGAGCAGCCTGACCGGGGTGGTGCGCATCCATGTGGTGATCGCGAATGCGACCGCCGGGACGGTGCAGCTTCAGGCGCGCAACAGCAGCGGCAGCGGCACAGTGACGATCAAGGCCAACTCGGATCTCGTGGCGCGGCGGACGGGCTAATTTCCCTCTCGTCGTTCCCGAGCTTTGAGGAACGGACGACCCTCCCCGGACGCCCGATCAGCGCGGAGACGCCGATGGCGAGCAGGCTCAGCGATCCGGGCTCCGGCACGGGAAGGGAAGGCGAGCCGGCCGGCAATTCTTCGCCGCCAAACGGGGGTGCCGGCGGCGGGATCGCACCGATGGTGACGGTCGCCCCGTCAGCGATGTTGAGCGCGGCGAGTGTCTCGTCCGCGCCGATGTTCGTCGTGCCGGTGTTGGCGTTCAGCGCCAGTATCACCGCGCCGGTTTCGTCCCCGAATGGCCCGGGCGGGGCCGGGACGGGCTCGTTCTCCAAATTCACCACTCCGCCATTCCCGATGGTCAGCGAGGCGAGCGTCTGACTCGTGTTGAAATCCACCATCGCGCTCGCGCCGGTCGGGGTCACGTTCACGGTCGAGGTGCCGCTGCCGAGCGGGGTGAAAAGCTTCGTCGTTCCAGCCTGTGCGAGCAGTGCGGAATAGCTCTGCGGGCCGGTGATCGCGAGCAGGCCGCCGCCGGCTTTGGTGATCGAGCCGTCGGTGATGCTGGCGTTGAGGAACATGTCGAAGTCGTCACTGCCGTTCGCGACGGCGATGGTGCGCACGCCGCCGCCGAGGCTGAGATGGCCGCTGATGTTTGCGCTGAAATTGGAAGCCAGCACGTCGATCGGACCGGTGACGGTGAGCAGGCCCGAGCCGGTTTCCACGGCACCACCTTCGATCCCGAGCGAGGGGATCGTCTCGTCGAAATTGTTGAGATCGAGGAAGCCGGAGGACCGCACGGTCACGGGCGTGGTGTTGCCGATTTGATTCGGCGCGCGCAACTGCACGCGGTCGGCCTGGCTGCCGCCGATGCCGTCGCCGACGATGAAGGTGCTGCCGACGACCGCATTCACGCCGCCCGTTTTTGCGAGCAGCAGCGTGCCTTCGTTCACATTCACCGGGCCGGTGAACGTATTCGCCGCACTGCCGCCGATCGACAAAGTGCGCGTGCCCGCCTTCAACAAACCGCGCCCTGCTGCATCCTGCCCGATCACGCCGTTGAGGCTCGTGAGCGCCGTATTCGTCGTGGTGATCGTGCGCGTGCCGGTGAGCGTGGTGGCTCCGCCGAGCGCCAACTCCTGCGCGCCGGAAACCGTGATGTTTCCGCCAATGGTCAGCAGATTTGCGAGCACGAGCGGCTGTTCATTCGAGCGGACGCGCGCGGTGTCATTCAAGACGAGCAGGCCCGTGCCCGCGGAGGTGTTACTCCCGAGGCTCACCTCGCCGCCATTCACCGTGAGCCCGCCGGCGAAGGTGTTGGAAGTCGCGAGCACTAGCGCGCCGCTGCCTGTTTTGAGCACGCCGCCATTGGAGACCTCACCGGCCATATTCAGATCGACCGATCCAGGCCCATCGCTCACGTCGAAAGTGCGCGTCGCCCCGCCGAGATTGAGATCGCCGGAGATCACCGAAGTCACCGTGGGGGCGGTGGCGGTGATGTTTCCTCCCACCGTCAGCGTGCCCGCTCCGGCGAAGACCGTTGCCGAGTGCAGCGTGAGCGCTCCGATGGTCTCCGAGAAATTTGCCAGGTTGAACCGTCCGCCCGTGTTGATGATCACGCTGCTCGCGTTCGCGATCTGGTTGCTCGCGCCGAGTTCCACGCTCGCCTGGTGCGTGCCATCGCCGATCGTGAGCGTGCCTTGGACGGCGGTAACGCCCGCGGTTTTCCCGAGCAAGAGTCGTCCATCATTCACGATGGTCGGGCCGACGGAGGTAGTCGCGATCGTGCCGCTCAAGGTGAGCGTGCCGCTGCCCGTTTTCGTGATACTGCTCAGCAGGGTGTCGCTGCTGAAGCTGCCGGAAAAAATCGTCTGCGCGCTGTTCGTCACATTCAGCGTGCGGCTGCCGGAGAGCGTGGTCGCTCCGGTAAAGGTCAGGTCGCGAATTCCGGTGAAATTAGCATCGCCGGCGATCGTCACCGCATTCGGCAACGTCGCCGCGTCGAATTCGCTGCGGATCGCGGCTCCCGCGTTGATGATCAGCGGCCCGGTCCCGGCACCGCTGCTTCCGCTCACCATCAGTTCGCCCACGCTCACCGTCACGCCGCCCGCAAAAGTGTTCGCCCCGCCGAGGACGAGCGTGCCCGCGCCGGTTTTCAGGATCGAGCCATTCGCGATCGTCGCGGTGACGGCGAGATCCCTCTCCAGCGCGAAATTTCCCACGTCGAAAGTCCGCGCTCCGTTCAGATCGAGCGCGCCCGAGATGAGCGAAAAACCGGCTGCCGGGGAAACGACGTTGCCGCCAAGAGACAGCGTGCCCGCGCCCGTCTGCACCGTGCTGTTGCTCAACGAAAGACTGCCGATGAGATCGGAAAAGCCGTTCAAATCCAGCGTGCCTCCGCTGGTCAAAGTGACCGCCGCGCCGTTCGCGATCTGGTTGCTCGCGAGCAGCACGACGCTCACCGTTCCGCCGCTCACCGTCAGCGCACCCGGGATCGCGATGACACCACCCGTCTTCGCCAGCTCCAGCACGCCCGTGAGCACCGTCGTCGTGCCCGAGTAGATGTTTCCCGTTGCGCCATCCAGCTGCAGCGTGTCCTGGCCAATTTTTTTCAGCCCGCCGCTCCCGCTCACCACGCCAGACAAAAACACATTTCCCGCCGCCGCCTCGACGGTCAGCAGATGCCCGCTGGTGCTCACGGTGCCATTGATATCGAGGGCGAAGTTTCCCGCCGTGCGAAATGTCTGCGCCGCCGCGAGGATGATGTTGTTCGCGATGTCCTGCTGCGTCGCCGCATTGGTCGTCACGCCGCCTGCGCCAATCGTGAGCGGGCTGCCCTGGATCGTGAAGGCTCCCGCGTTGCCGGCAAAGGTCAGCGAAGCGATGCTCCACGCCGCATCCGCCTCGGCATTCAGCCGCGTCGAGCCCGCGAAAAGCAGGTCCGCCGTGCCGTCGCTCGGCGGAGAACCATTTGGGGACCAGTTCCCGGCGTTGCTCCAGTCGTTGTCGGCGAGAAACGCCCCGCCGTCCCAAGTGAAGCTTGCCGCTTTCAGCGAAGCGTGACCGACAAGAAATGCCGCGATCGTCGCGGTGAGGATGCGTGTTTTCATAAGGCGGAAACGTGCGGCAACAGTTACGGCAGCCGCAGGCGGTAGAATTTTTGCGGGATGCCTTCGGGTTGCGTGAAGATGAAATTCAGCGCGCCGGTCGTCGCGTTGGCGGTGGCGGTGGATTCGGTGATCCAGATGTTGGGCAGGAGATTTTCTGTCGTCTCGACTTGATAGGTGAGGCGCGGGGTTCCGGTGGCGGTGATCGTGACGACATCAAGCCCGGCGTTCGGGCCAGTGCCGGCGTCGATGGTGAGACTCGTGAGCGTCGGCGCGACGCCCTCGACGCGAGTGAGGACGACGTCGTCGCCATCGTTGCCCGCGTAGGTGATTTGGAAAATGTGCGAGCCGGCCACGGAGAGGAAGGCGCCTTCCGGCAGGCCGGCGAAGGTTCCGGCGATCGCGGTGCTGCCGGCGTTGCGGAGGATGTTGAAGGAATCGCCCACGGCAGGAGTGAAGCCGATCGAAAGCGCGAGCGTGGAGCCGCCGAGGTCGATCGCGCCGGAGGCGGTGAGCCGGTCGTAAGCGGTGCCTGCGGTGAGGCCGTTGAGTTCGACGTTGAAAGTCGTGCCTGGATTCCAGGTGATGCGACCCGCGACGTTGAAGATGCCGGGACTAAGACCGGGTGAAACTGCGCCGCCGCTGCCGACGACGATGTCCGCGAGTGTGCCCGTGCCGCCGACGGTGCCGCCTTCGAGGACGATGCTGGTGGCGGAACTGTCGCCCGTGAAAATCGCGCTGCCCTCACGCGCATTGATCGCGCCCATCGTATTCACGGCGCTGAAGCGCGCGCGACCGGGGCCGGATTTTTCGAGAGTGGGATTCAGCGTGGAGACGATGGCATTGACCAGCAGATCATCCGTCGCCGAGCCATCCGCCACGTTCCAATCGCGCACGCTGCCATTCGGGCCTTTGAGTTGAATCTGCCCGTTGAGCACGGACGACGCGGGTGCGGCGAGGCTTTGCAAATCGCCATCGAGCGTGAGCGTCGCGGTGCCGGTCTGCACGGTGGCCTCGGTGAGCACGAGTCCGCCGATGGTTTCGGCGAGGTTGTTCAGATGCAGCGTGCCGCCTTTCACGACCGTGATGATGGCCGCGTCAGCGATCTGATTCGCGGCGAGGAGTCGGAGTTCATCGGCGCCGAGACCGTCGCCGATGGTGACGGGACCGGGCAGCGCGGTGATGCCCGCGGTCTTTTGCAGACGCGCATTCGCTTCGTTCAAAACGAAGCCGCCGGTGAAAGTATTCGCGCCCGCGCCGGTGAACGTGAGATCGGCGACGCCCGTTTTCGCGAGGCTGCCGGGACCGCTGATGACGCCCGCGAGTTCGAGCGGGCTGGTGCAGGAAACCGTGCCCGCGCCCGGGCCGGGCAGCGTGATCGCGCCGGTGAGTTGATTCGCGCCGGTGCTGGAAAAGATCGTGCCCGCGAGCGCGATCGGTTCGGGCACGATGAGGCCGGCGGAGCTGAGCTGGAGAAACGCGCCGGGCTGAATGCTCGTTGCGCCGGTCGTCGCGCCGAGCGCGTTCATGTGGAAGATTTGCACGCCGCCTTGCTGGAGATCGGCGGCTCCGGTGAACGTGTTATTGCCGCGCACGAAAATCGTGCCGCTGCCAGTCTTCACCACGCCGCCGCTGCCGCTGATGATGCCCTGCAAATCGAGCGCGCCGAGGCCGATGGCGAGCGTGTCCGTGAACGTGAGAAGCTGGCCGTTCGTATTGATCGTCGCCGCGGGCAGCAGCGTGAGCGCGGCTCCGGCGTCCGCGAAAAAAGTCTGCGGTGCGGCGAGCAGAAGTGGCACGCCGAAGCTCACCCCGCCGATGTTCGCCTCGGCGCGGATGCCGCGATTCAGCACGAGCAGGTTTGCGCCGCTGACCGCGTAGCCGCTGCCGGTGAAGCGCAGCGAATCGAACGTGGTGAAGGCGGGGAAATTGTTCGTGTTGCTGGTGCGCGCGGCTCCGGCGGGGAACTCCAGCGCGGCACCCGGCGCGGGCGCGATGTCGCCGACCCAATTCGCGGCGGTCGTCCAATTTCCATCGGTCGCCGAGCCGCCATCCCAGATGTGCGTGAGGCCGCTGCCGGTCGCTTGCGTGACGGTGAGCGTCACGTCGTTGCCATCGCCGCCGGTGTAGGAAAGGCGCAGCAGCGCGAGTCCGGCGAGGTCGATGATCGCGCCCTCGGGCAGCCCGGCGAACGTGCCCACGACAGGATCGGCGGCGAAATTGTTGTCGAGGATTTTGAAGGTGTCGCCAAAGTGCGCGGCGAAGCCAGACTGCGCGGAAAGTTCGAGCGCCGCGCCGCCGAGCGTCGGCGTGCCGAGCACGGAAAACTGATCGTGCCCCGCGCCGGGCGTCGGATTCAGCAGGCGAAATTGCACGCGCGTTTCGGGATTCCACGACGTGTTTCCCGACGCGGTGAGGATGCCGCCCGGCGCGATTTTTCCGCCGATGACCGTCGGCGTTGTGATGCTACCCGTGAAGCCGTTGCCGGTGAGCGTCGCCTGATTTCCGCCGAAGCCGCCGAGTTCCACCGCGACGCCCGGACTCGTGCCGGTAAAGGACGCGGTGCCGAATTCGAGACGCAGTTTTGGAAAGTTCGAGTTGCCCGCGAAGACCGTCTGGCCTTCGCCGGATTTCACGACGACGAGCGAGCCGGGGCCGCTGACCACGCCGTTCACGACGAGATCATCCGCCGCCGCGCCGTCCTCGATCGTCCAGAAACGCGTGCCGCCGTTTGCGGAAGTGAGGTTGCCATTGAGCGTCGCGGGCGTGGCTGCGGCGAAGGTGTTGACCGTGCCGCTGAAGGTGAGCGTCGCCGCGCCGGTGCTCACGGTGCCGCTCGTCATCACGAGATTGCCGATGGTCTCGGCGAAGCCGTTGAGATTGAAGTGCGCGCCCGCGCCGCGCAGCGTGATCGGGATCGTCGGGAGCTGATTCGCGCTGAGGAAACGCAGTTCGGCGGCGGTCGCGGTGCCGTCGCCGATGCTCACGGGACCGGGCGCGGCGCTGCCGGTTTTTTGCGCGCGGAGCACGCCCGCTTCGACGAAGAGGCCGCCGGAAAAAGTGTTCGCCGACGCGCCGGAAAAAGTGAGATCGCCCGCGCCCGTTTTCCGAAATCCGGCGGGGCCCGAAATCGCGCCGCTGAAAATGGGAAGGCCCGCGCCAGTCACTTCGACCACCGCCGCATCCGAGCCGCTGAGCGCGACTGCGCCGCTGAAAGTGACCGGGCTGTTCGCAAAGACGAGTGCGCCGCCGAGCGTGAGCGGCGTGGTGATCGTGGTCGCGGCGACGGCGTTCAAACGCAGTGTGGCCGCGGCGGCGACGGTGGTGCCCGCCACGCCATTGCCGAGGCCGGTCGCCGCGGTATCGAGCAACACTTCGCCTTCGCTGAATTCATTCGCGCCGGTGTGCGTATTCGCGGTGAGCGTCGCGGGGCCAACGCCCACTTTGCGCAACGCGCCGCTGCCGCTGATGTCGCGCACGATGAGTCGTGCGTTGGCGGAGCTGACCTCGATCGTGAGCGGGAAGCCGCCGTTGTTCAGCGCGGTGGATGGATCGACTGTGCCCTGCGCGCCGCCCGTCGCGGAAAAAGTCTGCGCCTGCGCACAGGCGATCGGCAGCAGGCAGCTCGATGCGCCGACGCTGAAATTAAAACTCACGCCATTATTCAAACCGACCGCCGCACCGCTCAACGAATAGCCGCTGCCCTGAAACTGGATGGAATTGAACGTCGTATTCGCGGGAAAATTATTCACGTTCACCCGCCGCACCGCGCCGAGCAGCGGGAACACGAGATCGTCGCCCGCGCTCGGGGCGACGCTGCCAATCCAGTTCGCCGCCGTCGTCCAATTGTTGTCCGCGCCGTTGCCCGTCCACTGCCGCGTGATGCCGGTGCCGAGTTGGAAAAGGCGCAGCGTCACGTCATTGCCAGTGCCGCCGATGTAGGAAATTCGGAACGTCTTCCCGCCGACGGAGAGCGTGGCGTTTTCCGGCAAACCCGTGAACGCGCCGATGACCGCATCAGCTCCGTCGTTTTGCAAAATCACGAACGTGTCCGCCGCGGTCGCGCTGAAATTTGAGAGCAGCGAGACATCGAGCTGCGTGCCGTTCAGGTTCACCGTGCCGGTGACGCCGAGCTGGTCGTGTCCGCTGCCGGCGGTGGGCGTACCGAGTTTCAGCGCGAAATGGGTCGAGGCATTCCACGCGACCGCGCCGCTCTGGAAGATGCCGGTGGCGACTGCGCCGAAATCCACGGTGCCGCCAAACAGGCCGCTCGTGATACTGCCGACGGTGCCGGTGCCGCGGACGGTGCCGCCATTGAGCGCGATCGCGCTCGCCGCACTGTTCGCGGGAAAGACCGTGATGCCGCTGCGCAGGTCGATATTCGTGACGGTGCTGCCGCCATTGAAAACGGCGACGCCGCCGCCGAGCCGCACCAGCGTCGCGGCCCCCACTCCCGAGGAGACCCCGCCGCCAAGCAGCAGATCTGTCGTGGCGGGCGTCTGCTCGACGGTGAGATTAAACGCGGTGTTCCCGATTACGAGCGGCGGCGCGATCGTGGAGCCGGTGCTCGCGTTTCCCCCGACCGTGAGATCGGTTTCGATGGTGAGCGTGCCACTCCCGGTGACGGTGCCGCTGCTCAACACGAGCTGTGGGAGCGTCTCGATAAAAGTGCTCAACGAAAACGTGCCGCCCGTGACCGTAACCCGCGAGGGGAGCTGATCGGACGCGCGCAATTCGAGCCGCGCGCCCGCGCCCTGCACCACGACTTCGCCGCCGACGGCGTTGATGCCCGGAGGTTTTTGCAAAGCGAGCGTGCCTTCGCTGACGAGCAGGCGTCCGGTGAAAGTGTTCGCGATATTGGTCGAGGCAAAGCCGCCGATGAGGAGCGTGCCCGCGCCCGATTTCGCGAGACCACCGGCTCCCTGAATCAGGCCATCGAGTCCGAGCAAGCCGCTCTCGACGACGATGGGGCGATCCGCGAAGGCGACGGTCAGCGCGCCGGAAGTTCGATTGAACACGACCTCACTGGCGAGAGATCGGGAGCGCAGCGTTCCATCGAGACTCAAATCCTCCGCGAAGAATTCCAGGAATCCCGTGGGGCGACCCATTATCAGTGTCGTGCCGCTCGCGATGGTCGTTCCGTTCCCCGCGCCGACTGCGCCGAGCCCGTCGTTGTCCAGCACTTCGAGCGTGCCGCCGGTCACGGTCGTGAGGCCGGAGTAGCTGTTGAAACTTTTCAGCGTCAGCGTTCCCGCGCCCGTCTTCACGAGCGCACCGCCCGCGCCGCCGCTGCCGAAGAGCGTGTCGAACGCCTGCAAGCCGCCGGGATCTTCTCCGAACACGATGAGCCCGCTCGGCTGCGGCGTCGCCAGTGTGAGCGTCTGGCCGTTCAGATTTACCAGCGCGCTGGCTGGCTGATTGATGAACAGTTTGCCCACGCCGTTATTCGCAAAAGTCTGCGGGCTCGTGAGCAGGATCGACTCGCCGATGCTCACCTGATCGTTCGCGCCCGTCGCAAAAGTCGTGATGCCATTTTTCAACGCGATGGCCCCGCCGCTGAGGCTCCAGCCCGCGCCGGTGAAATCGAGCCGGTCGTAGAAATCGAAGCCGGGAATCGTGTCCGTGATCGTGCGCAATCCCGCCGCGACGTTGCCCGGAAAATTCAGCCGCTCGCCCTGCACGGGTTTTGCCGTCGGGTTCCAGTTTTGCGCGAGATCCATCCCGGTGCCCCCACCGAGGCCCGTCCAGGTGCGCGTCGTGCCGGTCGTGTTTTGATCCAGCAGCGTGAGCGTGATGTCGTTCCCCGTGCCGCCCGTGTAGCTGACGCGAAAACGCGCGCCGCTCGCGACGAATTCCGCACCCTGCGCGAGCCCTGCGAAAGTCCCGACGATTACGTCCGCACCATCATTGTCGAGGATCACGATCTCCTCGCCGATGTTCGCCTGAAAGTCCGCGAACCGCGTGACGACAAGCTGCGCACTGCCGAGATTCACCGTGCCGAAATTCGCATCGAGCAGACTGGCTCCGCCCGGAGCGGCGGACTGAATCTGCACCGCGAAAGTCGTCGCCGCATTGAGCGCGACCGTCGTGCAGAAGATCGTGCCGACGCTCGATCCGGGCGCGATGGTGCCGCCGCCCGCCGCGCTGGTGATGCTGCCGACCGTGCCCGCGCCCGTCAGCGTCCCGCCATTGAGCGTGATCGCGGAGCCCGGTGCCGAGCCGATGACGAGCGAGCCCTGCTGGATCTCCACCGGACGATTCCCGGTGAATTCATTGAGCACCGCACGCCCCGCGCCCGTCTTCCGCAGCGACGAGCCTGCCGCGCCATTGAGCGACACGGTGGAGACGAAATCATCCGGCGCAGCACCGTCCGCGACATTGAGAATCGTCGGCGCGCCCGCGATGCGCGCGTTCACATTGAGCTGCGCCGGGTTCGCCGAACCGAGCGTCGTCACATTCCCCGAGACGATGAGGAGCGACGGCACATTTCCCCCACTCACCGTTCCGCCCAGCATTTCCAGCGATGCGACCGTCTCTGTCTTCCCATTGAGATTGAAGGTGGCGACCCCCAACAAGTGCAGGCGGGCGGTGTCGGCGATCTGCTCACTCGCATCCAGCCGCAAATCCCCACCAGAACGGACAAAAACTTCCGCGCACGCGAGCGCTGCGACGCCGGCGGGTTTCGCGAGCACCGTCAGACCCTCGTTGATGTGGAAGGAGCCGCTGAATGTATTGGCGAGCGCACCCTCGATAAATAGCATCTGCGATCCGCTTCTCTCCAGATCGCCGCTTCCGCTGATCCGGGAAGTGATCCGCGTGGTCGTGGGCGTTCCGGATTCCCTGCACGAGAGGTTCCGCACGCCCGTTCCTCCAAAGATGATCGGCCCCGCAAGGGTGATCGTGACCGGATTGCTTTGACCCCCATGCCCCTGAGTCACGATTTCGCCACCACCGTCGAGGCGCAGCGTTTCCGCGACGGTCTCATCGTGGAATGGGGAAAAGGTGAGATTACCAAGATCGCGAATGGTCGTGGATCCTGCGGCGCTGCCGAGAGTCGCCAGATTGTTGAGTGGAGTGGTGGTGTCCACTCGGATATCGCCGGAGGTTTCGACCGTAATCGGCCCTGTGAACGAAGTGGGTCGGTCAACGCGCAGGCGTGCCTTTTTGACGATAATCGCGCCTGTCCCAAGAAGATCGCTGTGGATCGACAAGATGGCGATCTGGGAGGTCAGCGTTCCGTCCAGCGTCAGCGTTGCGCCGTTCACATCCAGGTCGGAGGGAGAGTTTACAAAAATGCCTCCTTTGTTGGCGAAAGTGAAGGACTGGTCCGCCGTGAGTTGGATGCCAGTCTCGAAGTTGACCGCCACGTTCGTCCCGACGGTAATGCCGCCACTCACGCGCACCGTGTCGCCATTCACCGAGAAATCATCGCCGTCGAAGCGCAGGCTTTGAAAGATCGTGTTGCCGAGATTATTGCGGGTGCCGCGATCGGACTGCTGGATGCCCGCCGGAAAGATCAGCACATCGCCCGCGACCGGAGCAACGCCGCCGGACCAGTTGTCCGAGTCGCTCCAAAAATCATTCGAGATCGCTCCGCCGCTCCAGGTGCGATTGGCCGCGTGAAGCAGGGGAGTGACGAGCATTGTCGTGAGCGCGGTGAGCGCGAAGAGGCGTGGTGTTTTCATGTCGGTGGAGTGGTTGTTTTCTGGGGGAAAATGCGTGGGTTCAGGCGCGGATGCGGCGCGCAGTTTTTTTCGGAGTGACCGGTCTTTTTCCTGCCGTCGCCGCCGCGACGGGCTCCGCCGTTTTCCAAACCTCGATCACCGCCGTGCGCACCGCCGCGATCGCCGGATCATCTGCCCGTGCGGCCTGGTAGCCGATCGAGAGCGGCACCGTCGCGCGGAAATGCGGGAGCGCGACCACCTTGTCCTCCAGCCCGCTCGCCGCGATCTGCCCGCGCGCCACCATCGTCACACCGAGCCCGTCCGCGACGAAATTGAGCACGGTCAAATCTTCGTTCACGCGATAGCGCGGCGTGAGGCTGAGACCTTGTTCGCGGCAGATATGCTCCAGCGCGCGGAAGTAGGAGCAGCGCGGCGAGACGAAGATCCACGGCTTGCTTTCGAGCAGCTTCCAATCCGGCACCGACAGTTCCTCCGCCCACGCGATCGGCGCGGCGAGGCAGAGTTCCAGCGTCGTGAGCTGATGATGCGCGATGCGCGGGCTCGTGCATTCGCCTTCAAAAAAACCAAGCCCCACCGTGCCCTCCTCGATCCCCTGCAAAATCACGCCGCTGCTCCCCGCGATCATCTCGTAGCGCAACGCCGGATGCTCCGCCCCGAGCCGCTGCAAAATCGGCATCAGCCGCAAAACATCCGGCCGGTTATTCAGCCCCACCACGAGTTCTCCCGAAACTGTCCCGCGCAAACTATCCGCCTGCGTTTTGAAATCGCGCGTCGCGTCGATCACCCGCCGCGCCTGTTCCCGCAAGCGTTCCCCGGCCGCCGTCAGTTTCATCCCGTGCGGCCCGCGGTCGAAAAGTTTCACATCCAGTTCATCCTCCAGCCCCTTGATCTGCGCGCTCACCGCTGGCTGGCTCGTGAAAAGTTTCTCCGCCGCGCGAGTGAGATGGCCTTCATCGGCGACGGCGAGAAAAGTGCGGAGTTGATACAGTTCCATGGTGAAATGCGGCTGGTGGTCTCTCGTCAAAAGCTGGTCTCTCCGAAGCCGCGGCGGCTAATCGCAGTTTCCGATGAACTCCATCGGCGCGGGTGATGAGGGGCGGTTCATCGACGTGGCGGCGTCCGGCGGAATCCGAGAAATCCGAGCGCGCTCAACAGCAGTGCGGCGATGCCCGGCTCCGGCACGGCGGCGAAGGGCGGTGGGGGGGCGATGGCTCCGAGCGTCACCGTTGCGCCGTTCGCGATATTGAGCGCGGAAAGTGTCTGGCTCGCACCGATGTCCGTGTCGCCCGCGTTCGCATTCAAAATCACGCCGCCCGTCCCGAGTGCGCCGGTGATGTCGAGATCGCCCGCGTTGTTTTTGTTGATCGTCCCGCTGCCGCTCGCGGTCGCGAGGGTGATGTCATTCAAACCGGTGAGCGCGAGCGTTTGTCCGGCGAGCGCGACGCTGCTGATCGCGAGATCGCCTGCCGCCGCGTTGAAGCTCTCGCTCTCGCTCAGCGTGATCGCGGCGGTGATCGTCTGCGTTTCCGTGTCGTTGTTCACGATGCCGCCGTTGCCGATCGTGATGCCTTCCGGGCCGGTGATGGTGAATGCGCCGGCCGTGTTGTCGAAGGTGATCGAGCGCACATTCCACGGCGTATCCACACTCGGCGCGAGGCGCACGTTTCCGGCGAAGATGAGGTCGGCGATGGCGTTGTTGAGCGGCTGCACGTCGAGCGTCCAGTTCGCATCCGTGATCCAATTGTTATTCCCGCCGCCGCCGTCCCAGGTGCGGCTGATGAAGACGGGATCGAGCGCGACTTGGATTTCGCCAGCGGTGTAAAGATTCGCCTGGCTCCAGAGTAGGCCGGGATTGAGCGCGGGCAGGTTCACCGTGGTGAAAGTCCCGGCCTTGGTGCCGAAGTCGAAAAGGTTGAAAACATTCCCCGCCGCCGGCTGGAAACCGCTGATGAGCGGGACAGTCAGCCCGCCGTCAAAGGTGAGTTTTCCGGCCACGTTGATCGCGTCGTATTGCGTGCCCCGCGTGGTCCCGCCGAGTTCCATGAAGACCGTGTTGAACGTCCCATAGACGACATTGCCGCCAAAGGTCACGAGCGCCGGGCTGGCCCCCGGCGCGAGGTCGCCTTCAAAGAAATTCGTGCCGCCGCCGGGGAACGAACCGGGGCCGGACACCGCGCCGAAATAGACCGCCGTCGAGCCGGTAGTGACTTGCACCGCGCCGTTGTTCACGAGGTCGTCGTAGAAGGTCGCGTTCGAGTTTCCCGAGACCACGATGCGGCCTGTGACGGCGTTGTTCACGATGTCGCCGAAGACATCGCTCGTGCCGAAGCTGAGCGCGAGCGAGCCGCTGTTCGCCAGTCCGCCGTTGAAGCGCAGGATCGCGTCGCGTCCGGTGATACGGCCGGTCGAGGCGGCATTCGTCGCCGTCCCCCCCACGCGGAAAGTCCCGCCGATCGCGTCGATCGCCGAGGCATTCACCAGCGTGCTCTGGAAATGCAAATCGCCGCCTGCGGAGACCTCGAGGCGGCCCGTGCCGCTGTTGGTGGAGGCACCCGTGACAATCAGCCTCTCACCCGACTCGGTGCGCACCTCGCCGCCGGAATTGTTCGTCAGTTGCTTCGTGATCGTTCCGTCGCCGGTGATGAGGCCGCTGTTATTCAGCGCACCCGCCCCGAGCAGGCCCGCGCCGGCTTCGAGGGTGATCTGGGCACCGCTGGCATTGGTGAACATGCTCGCAAGATAAAGCGTGTCGCTGATGAAAATGCGCCCGCCGCTGTAATTCGTGCCAGCGGTCGCAGTCGCTGTGCCGAGGTTGGCGCGGATCGTTCCAGAGTTGTCCAGGATGGTGGCGGAAAACAGGCCGCCGTTCAGCGTCAGCGTCGCCCCGCTGGCGACGGTCGCCGTGTTGGTCACTTGCAGCGTGCTGCCCGCGCCGAGCGTCACGTTCGCGCCGAGCCCACCGGCGCCGAGGGAAAAGGCCGATCCGGTGACCGTGATTACGCCGCTGTGGAATGCGAGCGTGCCGTTGTTCACGAGTGCGCCGGTAGTCAGCGCGCCTCCATCCAGCGTGAGCACCGCGCCGCTGGCGATCGTCGCGGTATTTGTCACTTGCAGCGTTTTGCCGGTGGCGAGCGTCACCTGCGCGCCGAGCGCGCCGGTGCCGATATTGAAGCCGCCCGCGCCGGTGATCGCCAGCGTGCCGCTGTTGAAGGCGAGCGCTCCGTTGTTCACCAGCGCACCGGTGCTGAGCGTGCCCCCGTTGAGCGTGAGGGTGTGGAAAATTGTCGTCGTGGCGCTGGTCGTGAAGCGCCGGGTGGCGTCGAGCGTCACGTTCGTGCCGAGCAGGCCGCCGGTGCCTACGGTGAAAGCGTCCACGATGTGTAGCGCGCCGCTCGTGAAGTTGATCGCACCGCCGTTGCGGATCAGCGGGCCGCGCAGATCCAAAGTCCCGCCGTCGATATTGGTCGTGGAATTCCTACTGAGCGTCACGCTGCCGGTGCCAGAGGTGAACACCCCGCCATTCTCCACATTCAGAGTCACAAAGTTTCCGGCACCGAGGGTGGTAAGGGTCGCGCCGGTCTGGAGCCAAGTCGAACCCGCGCCGTTCACCGTGAGTCGGCCATTTCCTCCTCCGTCGAGCTCGCCCAGTTGCAGGTTGCCACTGGTGGTCACATCTGCGCCCGTGAGCACCCCAAAAACGTTGTCTTGCCCGGCCACGAGCAAGGCAGCGAAGCTCCCGGTCGCGCCGTTGGAAAACGTCACGTCCATAGAATTCGACGTGCCCCCGGCGCTCAATGACGAGCCAATGCCATCCACCAACAAGCCGCCTCCATTCATAATCAGCCCGCCGCCTGCGCTGACGCTTCCTCCACTCAGCACATTCAGCCTCCCAAAGGTGGGAAGGACGAGATTTCCCCCAGCGAGCGTCTGCATCGTCGAACCCGCACCAGTCACGAGGTAGTTTGTTGTAATCCCTAGAGGCGTGTAGTTGCCGGTGACGATGAAATCGCTTCCGCCTTGAATCGTCAGGCTTTTGTCAATCCCGAGAACGACCGCCGCTCCCGCTGCCCGTGTGAGCTGTGCACCGCCGTCGAGGACCATGTCCTCGTTAATGTTCAGCGTGCTGGTGCCATTCACGGCGAGACTCGCATTGCCATTGAGCACGTCCGTCGAGCCATCCGCCACGGTGTTCAGCGTCCCCGCGCCGATGATGAGGTCGGCCGAGCTGGGGACGGTCGGTGCCCGCGTCATCGTACCCACTCCGAACTTGGTCACCGAGCCCGTGCCGATGAAGTCTTTGAAACTTGTGCTGCCGACGCCGAGCACTGTCAACGCGCGGTCGCCGAGATTGACCGACCCGTTGAAGACGAGCGGCCCGCCACCCGACGCGAAGGTGCTCGTGGGCGTGCCGAGGGTCACTGTGTTCTTGAAGGTCTGCGGATCGTTGTCGTTGTTCACGATGCCCGTCGTGCCAATCGTCAACGTCGAACCGTCAAAGGTGAATGCGCCCGCCGTGTTATTGAAGGTGATGCTCCGGGTTTGAAAGGGCACGCTGAGATTCGGCAAAAGCCCGGCCCCGCCTGCGAAGATCAGATCCGTGTTCAAGACGTCGCTGACGGGCGCGCTGTTATCCACCCAGTTCGTGCCGTCGCTGAGGTCGTCGGAGAAGACACTCCCGCCGTCCCAAGTGTCGGTGACGGCGAAGAGCGGGGAGGCGGCGAGGAGCGAGGCGATGCCGAGGGCGAGGATGCGTGTGGTGTTTTTCATAGAGTGATGGAGTGGCGTTTTCATGGAGTGATTGAGTTGGGTCGGGCGCAGCGGCGGGCTAGCCGCTGCTCTCTCATGCGAAATTCCGGCGCAGAAAGTATCTCGCCCGAGCCAAATGCTTTTCGGCGGCGCAATCCGAAGAGCGCCAGACCGAGCAGCAGGAGGGAGGCGACGCCGGGCTCGGGGACGACGGTGATTTGTCCCGTCGTGGAAAGTGCGGTCGTGTCGAAGCTCAGACCGCCGGGGAGCGTGTCGGCGATGGTGATTTCATCGAATGCGCCGCTGACCTGGCCGGGATCGAAATCGAGCAGTTGAAACGTGTCGCCGAAGTGCGGGTTGAAACCGTCGATGAGGTCGAGCACCAGCCCGCCATCGAGCGCGAGCGAGCCGCTCGCGCCGAGGATGAGCTGATCGTATTCGCTGCCCGCCGTGAGGCCGCCGAGTTCCAGCGTCAGCGTGTTCGCACTGCCGAAGACGATGTCCGCGCCGAGCGTCACGGCGGCGGGCGAATTGCCCGGCGAGTAGTTGCTTTCAAAATAGATCGTGCCCGTGCCGCTGAAACTGCCCGCGCCGCGCACTTCGTTGAAGAAGACGATGGCCGAGCCCGCGCTCGCTTTCACATCGAGCCCGCTGTGGCGGAAAATATCGAAGAACGACGCCGTGGCCCCGCCGCTCACGATGAGCCGCGAGCCGGCCAGCAACTGCACGGTGCCGTAAATCTGCGAGTCGCCGCCGCTGAGATTGATGTTGCCCGAGTTCATCAGGCCCGCGGTCGGGCTGGCGAGCGAGGGCACGGGCGTCGTCGGAAAATAGAGCGCGCCCTGGCCGTTGATCTGGCCGGTCGCGGAGTTGGTGAACTGCTGCGCGAACTGCACGGTGCCGCCGAGGAGATTCACGCGACCCGCGTTCGCGCCGTTCGTTCCGGTGAAAGTGAGCGTCTTCCCAAATTCCCCGCGCACTTCGCCTGCGCTCGCGTTCGTGAACGGGTTCGCGATCGTGCCGCTGCCGGTGACGAGTCCGCTGTTCGTGATCGCGCCCGCACCGAGCACGAGTCCGCTGTTTTCCAGCGTGAGCGTCGAGCCCGCGGAATTCGTCCACGCGCCGCTCGCGCTGAGCGTGTCGCCGACGAAAATGCGTCCGCCGCTGCTGTTCGTCACCGCGCCGAGGCTGGCCGTGCCGAGGTTCGCGCGCAGCGTGCCGGTGTTCGCGAGCGCGCCCGCGGCGAACGTGCCGCTGTTGAGGGTGAGCGCCGCGCCGCTCGCGACGGTCGCGGTGTTCGTCACTTGCAGCGTGCTGCCGATGCCGAGCGTCACATTCGCGCCGAGCGCGCCACTGCCGATCGTGAAGCCGCCCGCGCCCGTCACGGCGAGGGCGCCGCTGTTGAAAGCGAGCCCGCCATTGTTCACGAGCGCGCCGGTCGAGAGACTGCCGCCATTCAGCGTCAGCGTGCGAAAGGCGTCGATCGTCGTGGTGCCGCCGATGGTGAGCTGACGGTCGGTCGCGAGCGTGAGACTCGTGCCGAGCAGACCGCCGGTGCCGACGGTCAGATTCACGCCGGTGTTCGTGAAACGCAGTGCGCCACTCATAAAATTCACCGCGCCGCCGCCGAACGTCACCGGCCCGGCGAAGGTCGCGGTGCCGCCGCCGATATTCAGCGTGCCGGTGGCTCCGAGCACCACGCTGCCCGTGCCGGAGGTGAAGGCTCCGCCGTCGTTCACCGTCAGTGTGGCCGTGCTCGCGCTGCCCGCGCCGAGCGTGAAAGTGCTTGCGCCACCGAGCGTCAGCGTCGAGCCCGGGCCGGTGATCGTGGCCGTGCCGGTGTTGGCGTTCGATGAGTGGGCGATGGTGAAATTTCCCATCGTCACATCCGCGCCGCTGGCGATGAGCAGCGTGCCCAGGCTGCCCGGGAGCGTCGTCCTGGGCAGACTGACGGCACCGAAATTGCCGGTGGCGTTGTTGCCAAACTCGACGGCACCCGTCCCACCATTTCCGCCCCAAAAACTCACGCCACTCCCCGTCGTGACATTCGAGCCCGCGCCATCCACGACGAGGACACTCGATGCACCGACGGCGGTGCCCACGTCGATGAAACCCCCGGTCGTCAGCGTCCCGCCAGCGAGCACCGAAAGACTACTCCCGCCATTCATCACGAAATTCGTCCCAGCTCCGCCAGTGATTTGCGAACCCAAACCGGTCACGGTCAAGGCATTGCTCGATGTCGTAAAACTGGTGCCGTCGAACGACGCCACGCCGCCATTTTGCACGGCAAAAGAACGCCCGCTCGCGAGATTGAAAGTCGCGCCCGCGGCCTTCGTGAAATCGCCGCCCGAAATCGTCATGTTCCCATTCGCGCTGAAGGTGCCGCCCGCCACATCCACCGTGGCCGAGGCATTCACGGAAATCGCGCCCGTGCCGCTGGTGAACGCGCCGCCGTTTTGCACCGTGAGCGTCGCCGGCGCGGCCAGCACATTGGAGCCAAGAGGGAGCGTGGCCCCGCCAAGCATCGTGAGGCCCGAGCCCGCGCCGTCGATCGTCAGCGTCGCAGAATTTCCCGTCGCGGCGCTCCCCGCCATCGCGAGCGAGGCGGTCGAAACCGTCGCGCCGGAGAGGATGCTGACATTCGCGCTCGAGCCCGCCGCGGCCGTATTCGCCAGATGCACCAGGCTCAGGCTGGCGCTCGCGCCATTGGAAAAAGTGACCGTCGCCGCCCCGCCCAGTCCCCAGATGGAAGTCGTCGTCGCCGAGAGCGTCGAGCCCGCGCCATCCACGAGCACGGTCCCGTTGCCGGAATTCCCCACATTGAATGCCCCGCCCGCCGACACATCCGCGCCCGCGAGCACATTAAAAATATTGTCGAGCTGGATGCTCAGCGCGCCGCCCGTCGTCGTCAGCGTCGAGCCCGTGCCGGTGATCGTCACCGTCGAGTCGCTGTTAAAATTCATCGCGCCCGCGATCTGCACATCGCCGCCGTTTTGCACCGTCATCGTCTGCCCGCTCGGCACGCCAAACGCGCCCGTCGCATCGCGCGTCAGCAGCCCGTTCACCACGAGACTGCCCGATTGCGTCAGCGTCCCGCCCGCGATCGCCACCGTGCCGCTGCCCGGCAGCGCCGCGCTCCCGATCGTCAGCGTGCTCGTGGAAAAAAACGCGCCGCTCTGAATGTTCAGCGTCCCGCTCGTCCCCGCCGTCGCGCCCCCGCCCACCGTCGAGCTGCCAGACACCGAGCCGAGGCTGCCATTGGAAAAAGTCGCGATCCCCGCGCCGCCGACCAACCCGATGGCCATCTGCGACACCGCCGCGGCCGAGCCGCCGCCATCCACCGTTAGCGTTCCCGCCGATCCGTCGCCCACATTCAGGCTCGTGGTCGAAAGCAGCAGGTCTGCGCCCGCCAGCACATTGATCGTGCCGCCGTCGCTCACCGTGCTCGTCGCCGTCGCCGAGAGCGTCGTGCCGCTGCCCGTCAGCGTCACCGTCGCCGCCGTCTGGAGATTGAACGCGCCCGTCAGCGTCGCGTCCGCGCCGTTTTGCAGCGTCACCGTTTTCCCCGCCGCGATGAAAATATTCGCCCCACTCGCGCGCGTCAGCGGTGCGGCATCCAGCGTCAGATTTTCGTTGATGTTCAAAGTGCTCGTCCCATTCACCGCGAGACTCGCCGACGGCCCGAAGACATCCGCCGACCCATCCGTCTGCAACGTCATCGTGCCCGCGTTCACCGCGAAATCCGCCGAGACCGTCGTGGTCGGCGCGAGCACCAGCGTGCCCGTGCCCGATTTCGTCACCACCGCCGTGCCCGTGAGATTCGCAAAACTCGTCGTGCTCGCGCCATTCACCGCCAGCCCCGCCGTGGGCAACGTCACCGTATTCGTGAAAACGAGCTGGCCGCTCGCCGCCGTGATCGTCGAATTCGCGACACCGCCGAAGTTCACGAGATTCGTGATCGTCTGCGTCTGCGTGTCATTATTCAGAAGACCCGTCGCGCCGACATTGAGCTGCGCCCCGCCGAGGGTGAACGCGCCCGCCGTATTATTGAAAACGACCGAGTCGGTGCTGAGCGCCACGGTGAAAACCGGCGCGAGTTTCGTGAGCCCCGCGAAGACGAGATCGGTGTTCACGAGATCGCTGAGCGGCGCGGTGTCGTCGGCCCAGTTCAGGCCGGTCGAGACATTGCTGTCGCCCGCGCCGGCGTTGGGCAGGTTGCCATCCCAAGTGTCGGTGACGCCGAAAGCGGCGGAGGCGAACAGCAGCGAAGCGATGGTGGCGGTGAGGATGTGTGGTGTGCTCATGGCGGGAGGTTTCTGGTTTCTGGTTTAAGGTTATTTCCGGCGGCGAAATCCGGCGAAAGCGAGTGCGCTCGCGAGCAGCGCGCCGATGCCCGGTTCGGGCACGGGTGCCAGCGCGGGCGCAGGGGCGATGGCTCCGAGCGTCACGGTCGCGCCGTTCGCGATCGTCAGCGCGGCGAGGGTTTCGCTGACGCCGATGTTGGTCTCGCCCGCGTTCGCATTCAAAATCACACCGCCTGTGCCGAGCGCGCCGGTGATGTCGAGGTCTCCGGCGTTGTTTTTGTTGATCGTCCCGCTGCCGCTCGCGGTGGCGAGGGTGATGTCATTCGCGCCGGTAAGCGCGAGAGTTTGTCCGGCGAGCGCGACGCTGCTGATCGCGAAATCGCCCGCCGCCGCGTTGAAACTTTCATTCGCACTCAGCGTGATCGCGGCGGCGATCGTTTGCGTTTCCGTGTCGTTGTTCACGATGCCGCCGGTGCCGATAGTCACGCCTTGCGGGCCGGTGATGGTGAACGCGCCCGCCGCGTTGTTGAAGGTGATCGAGTGGACATTCCACGGCGTATCGACGCTCGGTGCGAGGCGCACATTGCCGGTGAAGATGAGATCGGCGGTCGCGTTGTTGAGCGGCTGCACGTCGAGGGTCCAGTTGGCATCGGTAATCCAGTTGTTATTCGCGCCGCCGCCATCCCAAGTGCGGCTGATGAAGACGGGATCGAGCGCGACCTGGATTTCTCCGGCGGTGTAAAGCGCCGCCTGGCTCCAGAGCAGTCCGGGAGCGAGCGCCGGCAGATTCACCGTGGTGAAAGTGCCGGCGGTCGTGCCGAAGTCGTAGAGGTTAAAAACATTGCCCGCCGCCGGCTGAAAGCCGCTGATCAGCGGCACATTCAGCGTGCCTCCAAAGGTCATTTTCCCCGCCACATTCATCGCATCGTATTGCGTCCCGCGTGTCGTCCCACCGAGTTCCATCTCGTTCGTCAGGAATGTCCCGTAAACCACATCGCCGCCGAAGGTCACGAGCGCCGGCGAATTGCCCGGCGAGTAGTTGCTTTCAAAATAGATCGTGCCCGTGCCGCTGAAGCTGCCTGCGCCGCGCACTTCGCCGAAGAAGACGATGGCCGAGCCCGCGCTCGCTTTCACATCGAGCCCGCTGTGGCGGAAGATGTCGAAGAACGACGCCGTGGCCCCGCCGCTGACGATGAGCCGCGAGCCGGCCAGCATTTGCACGGTGCCGTAAATCTGCGAGTCGCCGCCGCTGAGATTGATGTTGCCTGAGTTCATCAGCCCCGCCGTCGGACTGCCGAGCGAGGGCACGGGCGACGTGGGAAAATAGAGCGCGCCCTGGCCGTTGATCTGCCCGAATGCGGAGTTCGTGAACTGCTGCGTGAATTGCAGCGTGCCGCCGAGCAGATTCAGCCGCCCCGCGTTCGCGCCGTTCGTCCCGGTGAAGGTCAGCGTCTTGCCAAATTCCCCGCGCACTTCGCCGCCCGCGTTGTTGTTGAAGGCATTCGTGATCGTGCCGTCGCCGGTCACGAGTCCGGCGTTCGCGATCGTTCCCCCGCCGAGCAGCCGCCCGGTGCCGCTCGTGAGTTCGATCCGCGCACCGCCGGCGTTGTTGAGCGTGGTTCCCACGGAAAGATCGCGCGCCACGAAAAGGCGCGCGCCCGCGGCGTTGGTCAGCGTGCCCGCGACACTCGCGGAGCCGGAGCGGATTTCGAGCGTGGAGTTATTGATCAGCGCGTCGGCGAAGTTCAGCGTCCCGCCATCCACGATGACCGGCGTACTCACCGTCACCGGGAACCCGACCATGGAAGCGAGCGTTTGCCCGGAGTTGAGCGTGCCATCGAGACCGAGGAGCTTCGGCACGTTGCTGCTGTTGAGGGTCGTGGCCCCGCCGAATTGCAGCGTGCCGCCGGTCCAGTTGAACTGCCCGTCGAGTTCACCGAACCCATTCACCGAGAGCGTGCCGCTGTGCAGATTGATCGTGCCATCGCGGAAAAGCCGCATGGTGGACGTGCTG
>JANNWY010000164.1:0-28888 GCA_031409335.1 Chthoniobacteraceae bacterium
ACTATGACAACTTTGAGAAGTTCCGCGCTGCCATCGATGATGGCCTGCGCGATGTCAACGGCGTCGCCAAGGCTGAACTCGACTCCCTTCTCACCCTTAGATTCCAGTTCTTCGGAAACTTAAAATCCTAATGCGCGCGAGTATAAATGGTTTTCCGCGGATCACGAATCCCTCGTTGGAGAGTTCTGTGTAGCTGGGCTGCGGTGGTTGGTCCGGATAGTAGCGAAAACCCTCCTTTTTGAAATCCAGCGGCGCGTCGTCCCCCGATGGAAACCCGGGATTCGTCGGAATGAATGAGGGGCTTTGGTCATCGAAGGTTCTAGCCACCGTCTTCAACCAGTCACCACTTCCCACCACGGTCCCGGGAGGATTTAATGTCTCCGGCAGGCTACCCGAGCGGAATGCCTAAATCCCATACTTTGCTGGCCCATAGTCGAGTTCACTCGGCGGCGCGGCGTCCGAGCCGGCATTGAGCTTTCCGCTCTCGTCGGAGGCGTTGCTGTATTCCGTGATCGCGGAATACCGCCAGATCGTCGTAATCCCCGCTTCGGATTCATACTCTCCGGTTGCGGCCCAAGTTGTCGTTCCACAGTCCCGATACCATTCGCCATCGAATGCCTGCTTCAGAATCACCACCCGGACATGCGGCAGTTTCCCTGGCGGAAGATTCGGCACTACACACTTCCATTTCACTTTTACCCGATTCAAATCCAACCGCCGCAGTTCCGTGATTTCGGGTTTGGTAAGGAATTTTTTGACCGCGTGACCATTCACGACCATGCCGTTTGCCTGGCCCGGATCGGCGGCGGCGGTGGCCTCGGACATCCCGGTTTCATTGCCGGAGCGCACCGACACCGGCGTGGCGGTCCCGAGCGGACCGAAGCGTGCGTGGTTCGACGCCACCCGGCCAATCTCGGTTTCCCCGCCGTTCGCGTCGGTGGTGAAAATGGCAAAGAACTGCTCGTTATTGGACACGTCCTCCCAAACGACTTCCCGCGTGTCATCGGGGTTGTTGATCACCGAGGCATTGCGCGGTGCGCGCGGCGTGTCGTCGCGCCGCAGGTTATCCAAAGCGTCCAGCGGGTTTGTCCAGTGCAGAAACTCGTTCAGATTGCTGTCGCCGTCGCCGTCCGCGTCCCACATCGAATCGTAGGGATCGGCCGGGCTGAGTCCGATGGAAGTTTCCCAATCGTCCGGCATTCCATCGGCATCGGCGTCCGCGGCGATCATCAGGCGGATGAAGCGGTGTTCCGGGAGATTGGCGGGCACGAGGTCCCACGCAGTCAGTTGGAATCGCCCGTCGGGAAGCACTTCGGCGATTTGCAACGCGGCCTGGTCCGCCCGCCAGCGCGCGTCCAGATTTTCAGTCGCCTGCGGCAAGAGCAACGCACCCTGACTTTCCATGGAGGAAACGATCAGCGTCGCATTGAGATGCAGGAGGCCGTCGGTCGGGTCGAGGGAAACCGCGGGCGTCACGATGGGCTCGGCGGGAAGCAGCCAGGGATTGGTGCCGAGGACGTATTCCGCGAAGTTGCGGAGTTGATCGCCGTCCGGATTCGCATCCGGGCCGCTGATGAGCGGATCGGCGAGCTGCGCCGGGCTGAAGTGTAACGCGCGCCATTCTTCAAAATTACCCGCGCGCGCCGGGAGGAGTAATCAGGAAGGCTCCGCGCCGCCGCCGCCAGCGGAAGTTAGAGGTTCCTCGACTTCGCTCGGAATGACGTGTTTTTGCGCGACTCATTCACATCCATTGCGACATCACCGCCACATGAAAATCGACGTTGCCCTGAATCTCGCCGAAATCGCGCGCCTGCATTCGCGCGAACTTTCGCGGACGACTTCCGCAGTTTTCGATGTGTTGCGCGCCACGTCTTCGATGATCACCGCGCTGGCGCATGGGGCGCTGGCGCTGTGGGCTTGCGAAAATGCGGGTGCAACGCCGGACGCACCGCTTTGCTCCTAAGAGCCCAAGGGCGTCCGGGTGACTCACGGTGATTCGTACGCAGACGTATCATTGCGCGTCCGACTCACAGCGCCTAACTTTCACCAGTTCAGTTTTAGCTCCGACCCATGAAGAAGACCCTGCTTTGCCTTTTCGCTGCCATCCTCGGCGGCGGTTGGTACGCGTATGATCATCGTGGCGCGTTTGCAACGAAGGGAAAGGCGGAGATTTCTGAAAAATTCATCACCCGCGCGGAAAAGCGCGACATCAGTTCCACTGTGGAAGTGAGCGGCGATGTGGCTCCCGAATTTCAGCTCGATGTGAAATCCGAAGTCGGCGGGCGGGTGAAAGCGCTCCATGTCGAACCGGGCAACATCGTCAAGGAAGGGGACGTGCTCGTCGAGATCGACGACCGCGATTTGCTCTCCGAGAAAGAAAGCGCGCTGACCGAGATCGAAGGCGCGAAACTGACGGTGGAGCGGGCGAAAAACAATTTCGACCGGGGCAAGGAACTCTCCCAATCGAAGCTCGTGAGCGAGGAGGTTTTCGACAACCTCAGTTCCGAATATGCGATCTCGCAAAACGGGCTGACCAAGGCGCAGCGGAAATTGCAACTCGTGGAGGATCGCCTGCGGAAAACCAAAGTGCTCGCGCCGATGGATGGCACGGTGCTGACCGCGCCGGTGATCGAAGGGCAGGTCGTCATCGCTGCCGCGAGCGTGAACAATGGCACGACGCTCATGACCATCGCCAATCTGAGCAAGCTGCTCGTGGACATGCAGATCAACCAAGTCGATTACCGCGCGATCACGGCGAACCAAATCGTGAAGCTCCGCGCGGAATCGCTGAAGGACATCGAGATGGAGGCGAAAATCTGGCGCATCTCGCCAGTCGCTGCTCCGAAAAATAACGTGAAGGGATTTCAGGTCCAGGCGCGCATCGAAAGGCCGAACGAACGGCTCCGCCCCGGCATGACGGTGAGTGTTGTCATCCCGATCGGCAGCGCGGACGACGCAGTCAGCGTGCCGATCTCGGCAGTGTTCAGGGGAGAAGGCCGGAACAAAGTCGTGTACGTGCGCCACGGCGAGAGCACTGAAAAGCGCGAAGTGAAGATCGGCGTCACCAACACCGACTTTGCGCAAGTCCTCAGCGGCGTCACCGAGGGTGAGGAAATCCTGCTCGTCGAGCCGGATCGCGCCGCCCGCAAGAAATCCTGACCGCGCCAGCCTGAATGGCCCTGATCGAACTCCGCAGCGTCACCAAACGATACCTCGTCGGCGAACAGGAAATCCTCGCGCTCGACGGGATCACACTCGACATCGCGCAGGGCGAATTCGCCTCGATCATCGGCCCAAGCGGCAGCGGCAAAAGCACGCTCATGCACCTGCTCGGCTGCCTCGACACACCGACCAGCGGCACGATGCACATCGACGGCATCGACGTGAGCAAGGCGGGCGCGAATCGGCTGGCGGAATTGCGGAATCAAAAAATTGGTTTCGTGTTTCAAAGCTTCAACCTGCTGCCGAAATTCAACGTCCTGCAAAACGTCGAACTGCCGTTGATCTACTCCGGCGTCTCCGCGCGTGAGCGCCGCGAGCGCGCGCTCACCGCCATCGCCCGCGTCGAACTTTCCAACCGCATCAAAAACACGCCGCTCCAGCTCAGCGGCGGCCAGATGCAGCGCGTCGCCATCGCCCGCGCGCTCGTCAATCAGCCGAAGATCATTTTTGCCGACGAACCCACGGGCAACCTCGACTCCAAAACCGGCGCCACCATCCTCGGCTTGTTCCGGGAATTGAGCGAATCCGGCAGTACGATCGTGCTCGTCACCCACGATCAAAAGATCGCCGCGCAAACCCCGCGCCGCATCGAAATCGAAGACGGAAAGATCGTGGAAAGCGCCGCTCTCAACGCTCAACTCTCAACCCTCAACACCGCTTGAACCTCTGGCTCGGATTGCTCATCGGCCTGAAGGAAATCTGGGCCCACAAATTCCGCAGCTTCCTGACGATGCTCGGCGTCATCCTCGGCGTGGCATCGCTCCTCTCCATGTTTGCGCTCACCGCGGGCATGGCGAAAGGGATGCGCGAATACATGCAGCAAGTCGGCGGGATCGAGCGCGTCAGCCTCATCACGCAGGATGTCCCGCCGCATCAGGAAGGCATCGGGGAAATCTCGCCGGGGCGCACCGTGGCCGATGCCGAAGCCATCGCGAGATCGTCGCCGCTCGTCGCTTACGTCACTCCCGTCGCGCAACTACCCGCCGCGGTTCAGCGCGCGGGCAATACCTTTCGCAGCGAGATCAACGGCTGCTGGCCGGACTTCGTGCCGATCAACAAACACGTCATTGCGACGGGGCGAAACCTCTGCGCGCTCGATCTCGAAATGGGCCTGCGCGTGTGCGTCGTCGGACGGCTCGTCGTCGAAAAGCTCTGGCCCGAACGACCCAAGTATGACCCGCTCGGTGAGACCATCAAAGTCAACGACCGTCCGTTCAAAATCGTCGGCGTGTTTGAGTATTACGAACGGGACGAGGACAAGCGCAAACGCGAACTCGGCGTGGCGAAGGCGAAGGAACCATCGCGCGAATCACGGCCGCCGAGATCGAGCGGCGGAATGCGCGGCTGGAATCCTTACGACCGCAAGAATCAGACGATCATCATGCCGATCACCACGATGTTTTGGGAGTTCAAGTCCGCGAACCTCGTCGGCACCGTCGATACCGGCCCGCAGTACAAACTCGACTCGCTCAATTTTCAGATTGCCGACATCGCGCGGTTTGACGAGGCGCTCGATCAAGTCCGCAACATCGTGCTGACCACCCATCGCGGCATCGAAGACTTCGGCTTTGACACCAGGCAGGACTGGTTTGACACGATCGAAAAAAGCATCAGCAACACGCGCGTGAGCTTCGGTTTCATCGCCGGCATCTCCCTGCTCGTCGGCGGGATCGGCATCACGAACATCATGCTCGCCAGCATCACCGAGCGCATCCGCGAGATCGGCGTGCGGCGCGCGATCGGCGCGAAAGGACGCGACATTTTTATTCAGATCGTCGTCGAAAGCACCGTGATCGGCTTGATCGGCGGTCTCTTCGGCCTCGTGGCAAGCAATGGCTTTTTGCGAATCATCACCTTCTTCTCACCTGCAGAAAACGCGCCGGTCGTTGATCTCAATTCCGTCCTGATCAGCTTCTGCTTCGCGGTCGCGATCGGCCTCGTCAGCGGCCTTTACCCGGCATGGAAAGCCAGCCGCCTCGATCCCATCGAGGCGCTGCGTTACGGCTGAATCTCCATCGCACCGCGAACTAACGCCGCGCCTTTTCCGCCACCGGAAATTCCGCCAGCAACTGCCGCGACACGACGCTCGCGAGGGCGTCGAAATCTGCGCGAACCAGACGCGGCTTTTCGACGCAATCCCGCCAGAGCCGGGCACCCGCGGAAGTCGCCGCGGCGTCCTTGCGCCAAAGCGTGCCGCCGGAACGATCGCGCAGCCGCGCGGTGACCGCGATCGAGGCGCGGCAGAGGAGATCGCGATTGTCGGCGGACTTGAGCCCGATCTCGCGCAGTTCGAGTTCGAGCACCGCGTCCGGATTGGAATTGGTCAACGCGAACAGCCGGCGGCGCGAGATTTCCTGCTCCGTGCGATTCGCGACGAGCGCGAGCGGATCCGCGCCCGCATCACTCAAGAGCCGGAGCGCCGTGGGCGAAAGCTTTGCCTCCCTCGCAGGCCGCGAGATATCGACGACATCCACCGCAAGCCCCACGAGTCCGCCCACGACCCCGAGATACCCGAGCGCGTAGCCCGCACCGTGTCTCGCGACGCGTCCGGCCACACGACCGCCGGTGGAAGTCGGCGGCGCGCTCGGAGCGTATGTCACCGCGACGCTCTGGACCCCTGCGAGCTTGCTGCGATTCGCCGGGGTTTGCGTGGCACAGCCGCCCATCGCGATTGCGAGCGCGAGCGGAATGAGGATTGAGAGGTGATGGAAGCGCATGGTAATATTCGCGGGCGAACGACAAATGTAGGCCGAGGAAACCCCGTGCGCCGGGCTGCGGCAAGCGTTTCCTCACCGCCCGCTGATCTACGACACACCCGTCGCGACGAGCGCGGGCAGCGCGATGACTTCGCCCTCGCGCGCTGCCTCCACCCGCATCGAGCTTCCCGCCGCCTTTGCCAGCGCGCGCGCATGCACCACCATGCTGGAAATCACGCGGTCGTCGTGCGCCGGATCGTGGTGGAAAAGGTAGAGCCGCCGCACCTTCGCACTCGCCGCGAGCGCGACCACATCATCGACGCAGCCATGCCCCCAGCCAATATGCGCGGCGTATTCCCTGGCGTCATATTGGGCATCGAGGATGAGCACGTCCGCCTCGCGAATGAATTCCGCGATGTCGCCTTCCATCGTGGACGGCACATGGTTGGCGGAATCGCCCGCCTTTTTTGAGACCGTCTCATTGTCTGGCATATATACGATCACCCCGCCACTCGTGTGAAAACGGTAGCCGACGCAGACCCCGGGATGATTCGTAAAACACGCCTCGATCGGGATGGAGCCGATTCGAAACTGCATTTCCTTCAGTTCTTCGATCTCGATGTTTCCCGGCATCTGATCGAGCGCGAGCGGGAAATACGGACTCTCCATCTGCCCCGCGAGCGTCGTGCGCAGGCCCTCGCTCGCGCCTTCGTATCCGAGAATGCGCAGGCGGCTGCTCGGGTCGTACGCAGGCAAGAAAAACGGGAATCCCTGGATGTGATCCCAATGCGCGTGAGTGATGAGCAGCGTGAGATTGAGCGGTGCCCCATCCGCCTCCGCGGCGAGCGCCAGCCCGAGCGGGCGGATGCCGGAACCCGCATCGCAAATGATGTGCTCGCCATCCGCGCGCAGTTCGACGCAGGAAGTATTGCCTCCGAAAAAACTCGTCCCTTCACCCGGCGCCGGAATCGATCCGCGCACGCCCCAAAATTTTAACATCGCCCCCGTATTCCACGCTGGCGTGCTGCGCAGCGTGCCGTCGCCGCGTTCTTGGTGGTTGTTCGCCTCGGGGAGCACCCGCGCGATGGCGTCCTTCAGGGCGGAAAACTCGATCGGCTTTACCAGATAGTCGTCCGCGCCTGCCTCCTCGGCGCTTTTCCGATCCGCCGCATAGTCGCGCCCGGTGACGACGATGATTTTCGTATGCCGCAGCTCGAGATGTTCGCGCACCGCACGGCACACCTGGTAGCCATTCACGCGCGGCATCAGAAGGTCGCACAGGATGACATCCGGGCGATGCTGCACGGCGAGTTGCAGGCCGCATTCGCCATCCTCCGCCTCGAGTACGCGCCAGTCGTTCCGCCGGAGCAGTTCGGCAGCCGGCGCGCGGCAGATTTCGTCGTCGTCGATCAGGAGGATGGTCTTCATCCAGTGCATGTGAGTCTTTCAGACATCATTTGAAATACAAGCGCGCCCCGTGCCGCACACGAGGAGACGTGTCGCGAGGGACTTGCGAGTGGTCTTCCATCTCGATTATCCTGCGCGAATGCACGTAAAAAACTTATGCAGTCCCTATGCCCAGTGCGGCGGCATCTTTTATTTCGCTCGAATGATCGACAAAATCCGGCTGCACGCCGCCGGGCAACTCCCGATCGAGTATCAGTCGAATCTCGGCGGCGGGTTCGATGAACGCTGCCTCCACTTTCTGTGGATCGAATACGCCCCGCTCGTCGAGCGCGTGAAGGCGGGCGGCACCGACGAGGAAATTCTGGACTGGACGTTTAATCAGGGCCGCAAACCCTCCGCTGAAGAGATCGAGATTTGGAATGATTTCATGCGCAAACGCGGCTGGAACGACGAGTCATCAGACCGCGTCGCCCAGCGGAAACGCGAAAGCAACTTTTCCGATCGCGACGACATCCAGACCTTCTTCGACTACATCGACGCCGACGAGGGCCGCGATCCACGCGAGCGCGCAAAGTAGGGAAAAAAGATGGATGGCGCGCTCAGTCCGCGCAGCCGCAATCCGGCCCGCAGCCCGCACCCATCACCACGCCCTCGACTGCGATGCCCTGAAACTCGAGTTGCTCGTGGATCACATTCAGGAAATCGCGCACGGCTTCGGTCGGCGGAGCGGCGCATTCCAGCCGCAGCCGCGCGCGCTTTCCCGCGAATCCGGGATAAGCCTCCACCATCTCGCCATCGAGCACGAACGACACATAGGCATTGAACTTCTCCTGAAGTTGAAAGAGCTGCCGCTCCGAGCCATCCCACTGCCGCCGCTCGACCATCGTCAGGATCACTTCATCCTTCACCGTGTCGTGGACGATTGCGTCGATGACGTGCGCTTGCTCGACGCCACCCGGCTGCTTCATTTCGCGGAGAACTCGTAAACCGTCGTGCTGCGAAAAGTCTCGCCGGGACGCAGCGTGGTCGTCGGAAATTCCGGGCGATTTGGCGAGTCCGGGTAGTGCTGCGTTTCGAGGCACAAGCCATAGTGCTTCTGATAAGCCTTCCCGCCTTTGCCGATCACCGAGCTATTGAGGTAGTTGCCGGTGTAAAACTGGACGCCCGGTTCCGTCGTCGAGACTTTCATCACGCGCCCGCTCTTTGGCTCGCGCACTTCCGCGGCGGGAGTCAGCGCACCGGCTTTCGCTCCCTCGATCACATAGTTGTGATCATACCCACCCGCGACCTTCGCAAAGTCTTTCCCGACCGCTTTCGCCGTTGTGAAATCCATCGCGCCACCCGCGACCGCTTCGATTTTCCCAGTCGGAATACTCGTGTCATCGACCGCCGTGAATTTCGCCGCATGTAGCGTCAGCTCATGTTCCAAAATGTCGCCCGCACCCGCACCCGCGAGATTCCAATACGCATGGTTCGTGAGATTCACGACCGTCGGTTTGTCCGTCGTCGCTTCATAGTCGAGCCTTAGTTCATTCTTATCCGTGAGCGTATAAGTGATCGCGACCTTTAACGTGCCGGGGTAGCCTTCCTCACCGTCCGCGCTCGTGTAGGAAAAGCGCACGCCACTTGCCACCGCCTCACCCTTCCAATTCCGCATATCAAAGCCCTTCAAGCCACCGTGCAAATGATTCGGCCCATTGTTCGTCGCGAGCTTGTAAGTCTTCCCATCTAGCGTGAACGCCCCTTTCGCGATGCGGTTCGCATACCGCCCCGTCGTCGTGCCGAAATACGGGTGGCGCGTCAGGTAGCCATCCAGCTTGTCAAAGCCGAGCGTCACATCCGCCAGCGTCCCCTCGCGATCCGGCGCGAGCATATCGACGAGCCCTGCTCCCCACGTCATCACCCGCGCACGCAGGCCATTGGAATTTGAAATGGTGTAGATTTCGACAGCCTCGCCGTCGCTCGTTTTGCCGAAGTTTTCTTTTTGCACAGTGGGTTTTCCCGCGACCGCTTTGTCCGCGTAGGCGTTCTCCGCAAAAACCGCGGCGGACAACGCGATGGCAAAGGTCTTAAGTTGGAGGTTCATTGGGCGCGGTGTTGTGATTGGAAAAAATCGGGCGCGCCGCATTCCGTCAACTGCAAACGGCTGCGCGCGATCAACCCGTCGATCCCATCTTGCCCGTGCCACGAATCACCCGTTGCGATGAGCGGATGCGGGGCCGTGTTCATACTTGCGCGGGCGGCGATTGCGCCAGCTTCAGCGCGATGGCTCCTGCGACTGCGAGCAGACCGCCGGCCACAGCGCGGCGCGTGGGGCGCGTGCCTTCGATGAGCCATGCGAGGATGATCGTGACGACGGGCGAAGTCGCCACGATCGGCAGCACCACTCCGCTCGGCGTCGTGGCGAGCGCCCATTGGAAACAGCCGACGCCGATGGCTGGGCCAGCGAGCGCGTTCACCAATGTCCACGGTGCGGCTGCGCGCCACTGCGGAGCGGCATCCGTCTTTTGGCGGCGTAAAAAAGCAAACGCAATCAGCGTGATGAGCAGACCGCCGAGGATGCGCTGATACGCGGCGGTGCCGCCGTCGATGGGGAAATGCGCATGCATCGCGACCTCGTTCGCCTTGCGACTGATGACGGCGCCCATCCCCTGCCCCATCGCGGAACCGACACCCGCGAGGACGCCGATCCAGAAAACGCGCCGCGCGATTTTCACCCCGCGATCCGGCGCGAGCGCGACCGCGACTCCCGCTAGAATAACCACCGCACACCAAAGCTCCGCCGCCTTCAGCGTCGTGCCAAGCCATGCCCACTCGACGATGGCCGCGAGCGGGGCCGCGAGGCATTGCGTGATGAGGATCGCCAGCCGCGGACCGAGCCGCGGCAGCGCGGCAAAGAGCGCCATGTCGCCGAGTCCGAATCCGACGCAGCCGCCGAAGAAAAACCACCACCGCGCCGGTCCATCAAATCCACTGCCAAAGCCGTGCGCCCAGACCGAAAGGAAAACCGTCGCCAGCACGATGCGCGAAAGATTCGCCCGTGTCCCGCCAAGCAGCTTCGCCGACCGCGCCGCGAAAATCACGGAAAGCGAAAACAGAATCGTCGTGAGAAACGAGGCGAACATGCGGCGGGCGCGCAGTAAGGCGCAGGCCCGCCGGGCTGTCGAGCGCCCTGGCTTAGTGGAGCAGCGTCATCAGCGAGCGGCGCGCTGGCTGCCGATCCTGCGCTACTTGCTGCCGTCGCGGATGAGTTCCGCCAAATTATATTTCGTGTAGCGCGTGTGGCTCGCGACGTTCTTTGCGTCAGCGTTGGCGACCCAGAAGTCGAGGGACTTTGGGGCAAAGAGGACGCTCTGAATGTTTGAACTCATGCAGACCGGGCTGGACATGAGTTCGCGCGCGGAATCGGCGGTGAGCTTGCCGTGCTGCGATTGCACGCGGCGGGCGAGTTCCTCGTAGCGGTCGCCCGCCGACATCAGCACCGCGTCCTTGACCGCGTGCGGGAGTTGCGGGTGCGATTCGCCATTCCAGATGACTTCGATTTTCTCCGGCGTGCAGGCGAGGCCGCAGGCTTTCATGCTCTTGGCGTCGGAGATGACGTAGTAGTATTCGCAGGTGCGCGGGCCTTTTTTGAAGACCTCGATCGCTTGCTCGATCGTGTCGCAATTCTCCATCACCTCGCGCAGCAGTTGCGCCATCGGTTTGCCATCCCAGTTCCCTTCGCCGCGCCCGCCCATTTCGCCGATCGCGAGATGCTTTTCATTCATCGCGGTGACGCTGCCGACGAAGCCCGCGTAGCCGCAATTCACCCACGCGTTGCCTTTCTCCGGCTGCGTGACGATGACCGCGGCGTTTTGTTCGAGCCCCATGCCTTTGAGGTAATCGAGGATGCGGCCGTGATACATCTGACCGTCAGCGGTGGCGCTGCCGTGGATGGCGAATCCGGAGCAGTGGAAAAGTTCGGGGAAAACATTGGCGAGGCGGATTTCCTGCGGGTGCAATCCGGCGGCTTCCGCCATCGCATCCATTTCGCGGGTGAACCGTTCGCTGATGAATGGCGAGAGCCGTTTCTGCGCGCTTTCGATTTCCCCGAAGAACCAGCGCCCCTTTTCAAACGAACTCCCAACGCCGACGCCGTAGAGCACGCGATCCACGAGGTGCTGCACTTCCTTTTTCATCAGCGTGCCGTGCTGTTTGCCCATCTCCTCCGGCGTGCCTTTCAGAAAAAGCACGCGCGTGCCGTCGCGTTGTTCGAGTCTGCCTGCGCCTTCGGTGGCGAGGATTTTCGTGACGCCATCCGCATCGCCGAGCGTGGGGATTTTTTCGGTGAGCGTGGCGACGAAGCTGGACGCGAAATTCGCGAGATGCGCGAGCGCGACTTTCTGGATCGTGTCGCCGGGCTTCGATGGGATTTCCCAGTCGGATTCTTCCGCCTCCGTGGTGTCGGCGTGCTCCACATCGAAGACGATTTTCATCCCCGCGCCGTCATCGAAGCTGAGTCGGCGCGGCTTCAGATCGTCGGCGGCAGTGGTGATGCCGAGGCGCAGGCCAGGGAGCTTAAATGCTTGCCGCGCTTCTGGCGTCGCTTGCGCGGTGAGGATGCGGACGGATTCGCCGTTGAGCGTACCGTCCTTTACGTCGGCCTTCACGAGCATGGGCAGGAGCGCGATTTGGTTTTGCTCCACGGGCAGGCCGATCTTGTCGAGCTTCGGATGCGTGGCGCTCGTCGGGTCGGCGGTAAAGCGCGGAATCTCGGGCGAACCGAGCAGGCCGAACTTTTTCGACGCCACGTAAAACCAAATCTCGTCCGGTCCCCGACGACCAATGACTAGGTCGGTATCCATGACGTGTGCCGTGATTTTCAAATGATCCGGCGCGCGGAAAAGGATCGAGATTTTCTCTCCAATAAGTTCCTTCGGAACGCCGGTGGCTTCGACGATCGCGAGGTCGAGTTCGATGGTCTTCGCTTCGTCGGCGGACGGCGGGTTCAGATACTTCAGCGCCTCCGGCAGGAGTCGCGCGAGGAAGTTTGCGGGAACCAGATCATCGGCGCGGATTGGGGCCGCAAGAAGGGCGAGACTCGTGAAGAGGAGGATGAGTTTTTTCATGGGAATCGAGGAACTCGGGGGCTTTGTCTGGAGACGCACAAATGTCCGTCCGCGCAGGGTCGGAGTCGATAAATATCGCGCGGTCGAAAAGCCAAACGCTGGCAAATCGGCGGAGAGGTCACTATGTTCCGCGCATGTCGATGCTTGTTGAGAACCCGACCCCGCCTGCGCGTCGCGTGCGGAAACCGCTGCCGCTTGAAAACGGCGACAGGCTCACGTCCGCCGAGTTTCTCCGGCGATACGAGGCGATGCCGGAAATCAACAAAGCCGAGCTCATCGAAGGTCACGTTCATATGGCTCCACCACTCCGCGCCGACGCGCACTCCGAACCCGACATGTTCATTCATCTTTGGCTGGGTTATTACGCCTCCTGTCAACGGAATGTAAAAGCCTACGCGAATCCCACATTGGTTCTCGATGCCGACAATACGCCGCAGCCCGACAGCGTCCTCTGCACCGCGCCGCGGCGCGGCAGCCATGTTTGGCTGAATGAAAAAGGCTACCTTTGCGGGCGGCCTGAACTCGTCTGCGAAGTCGCCGCGAGCAGCGCTTCCATCGACTTGCACGACAAGCTGAATGCCTACCGTCGCAACGGGATCGCGGAGTATCTCGTGTGGGTGGTCGCCGAGCGGCGCATCCGGTGGTTTGCGCTCGTCGAGCAGGAATACGTCGAGATGAAGGAACGCGCCGGAGTCGTCGTGAGCCGCGTTTTTCCAAAGCTCGCGCTGGACGTGAAAGCCGCGCTCAAACTCGACGGCGCGAAAGTCCTCGCGACTCTGCGCCGCCATCTCGGCAAGTAACGTCAGCCGCCGAAGGCCTGGTAACGCCGAATCCCGCGCGTCCACATGACGTGCGCGATGAGCCACACGACCGCCAGCCATCCGGCTTGGATCGCGAGACCTTCCCACATCGCCGCGCCGCGGATGCGTTCCATCGCGATCTGCGCGGGGAAGTAGAGTTCGTAGGTAAAGGGCGACCATTTGACGAAGCCCTGCATCCAGGCCGGTAGAATATCGAGCGGGAAGACGTGGCCGCTCAGGAAATACTCGAAGGAGTAGAGGATGAAAACAATCGTGGAGATTTCCAGAATCCAGAACGCGAGCATCGCCGTGGCGTAGGCGATGAAGAACTGGATGCCCGCAGCCATGAGCGTGGAAAGCGCGAGCACGGGCCACGTGACCGCGTGCTCGGGCAGCGCGATGTGTTCCCGAAAAACGACCGCGAGAATGACGATGGGGATGAAAACGACGGCGATGTAGAGCAGCCGGTAGCTGAGGTAGGCGGTGATGCGGTAGAGCAGGTAGTTCATCGGTTTGATGAGATACGCGCTGATTTTTCCATCGCGGATTTCCCCCGCGATCTGCCATTCGTCCTCGGTGGGGGTGATGAGGTTGTCGATGAAGACCGTGACCATGAAGTAGTAGACCATGGACGAGTAATCGTAGCCCGAGATGGGCTTGCCGCTCGCGTCGAAGACGGCTCGCCAGATGAAGATCATGCCGACGAGCGGGACGATGCCGAAGATGGTGCGGAGGAGAAAATTCCAGCGATAGACGAAGGTGTTTTGGAGGCCGATGTCGAAGAGCTTCCAGTATTTGGGGAAGCGGCGAGTTGAGAGCTGGGAGTTGGGAGCCACGGGTTCTTTGTGGTGCGATTAGACTAGATGGGGAAGTCAACCGACTACGTGCCGGATGTCGAAGATGTGAATGAGTTTTCTGGAATGGTCGGTCAGATAGCCAATGGCGAAGGTGCCGACTTTCATCCAAAACAGTGAACGACCACTCACATCACTCCCGTAAAAATCGGCGCTGCGCCGAGGATCTTCGGCGAGGGATTCGATCGCGTGGAGAAGGCGGGTCGTCTGCGCATCCTCGCAAGCCAGCGCGCCCAGCACGGCGGCCCGGTGGAGCACGTAATCGTAGCGGGGCATCTAAGGCTGGCTGATCCCGCGCTGGCGGAGGGTCGCGGCAAACTCTTCGCGGCTGACGTGGTTTCCCTGTTCCATTTCGGCGATGCGCTCCGTCATCTCGCTGCGGAAAGCGGGATCGTTGTTCAATTCGATCATCTTCAACCGCCACGCGAGGGCCTGGCGTTCTTCGGGGGTCCAGCGGGCAACTTCGTCGAAAACTTCGGCTACGCTCATGGCGCTAGAATGCCGGTGGTGGCACCGGGGGCAACTCGTATTTAGTCCAATTCCGCAGCCAGACGGATGGCGGCGATCATCGAATCGGGACGGGCGAGTTTATGACCGGCGATCTCGAAGGCGGTACCGTGGTCGGGCGAGGTCCGGGGGAAGGGGAGGCCGAGGGTGACGTTCACGCCTTCGTCGAAGGCGTGCAGTTTTAGCGGGATGAGGCCCTGGTCGTGATACATGCAGAGCACGCCGTCGAATTCGCCCGCGACGGCGCGATTGAAGACGGTGTCGGGGGAGATGGGGCCGAGGAATTGCGGATTGCGGATTGCGGATTGCGGATTGTTCAGTGCGTGGATCGCAGGTGAAATGATTTCGATTTCTTCGCGGCCCAGCGTGCCGCTTTCGCCGGCGTGCGGATTGAGCCCGGCGATGGCGATGCGCGGCTCGCGACGGAGCCGTGTGGTGAGAAAGGTGTGGAGCAGTTTTCCCACGCGTACGACCTCGTCCGCGGAAAGCAGCGCGGCGACATCCTTCAGCGGCACGTGCGCGGTGACGAGCGCCACGGTAAGCGCGCCGCCGGTGAGGCACATTGCGAAATTTTCCACGCCCGCACGCTTCGCATAAAACTCCGTCTGCCCCGGAAACTCGAAGCCGACGGCCTGCATCCGCGCTTTGTGAATCGGCCCCGTCACCACCGCCGCGATCTCGCCGCGCCGGAGCAATTCCACCGATTCCTCCAGCGCCGCGCGCGCGGCCCGCGCGGTGTCCGGCGTGGGCTCGCCTGCGACCGCATTCCCCCGCTCGCCAATGACGCGATAAGAAAATGCCGGGTCCAGTTTTCCCGAAGCCAGCGCGGCATCCACGATCTCCGGCCCGATGCCAGCAGGATCGCCAAGCGTGATGCCGATCGTACGGAGTCGAAGGTCGAGGGTCGAAGGTCGAAGGGGCTCGGATGCCGCGGCCTTCGATCTTCGGCCTTCGGCTTTCGATTTCATCAAAACATCTTAATGAAAGCCTTCTTCCGCAGCTTCGCAGCCCACTCCGTCATCGCCGCCTGCCGCTGTTGCTGGAGTAGTTCCCGCTCGATATCATCCCGCATCGCGCTCAACGGCTTGGTCTCGGCGTTTTTCTTTTCCTCAACGAGGAGCAGAAAGTAGCTGTTGCCGAGTTCGATGATCTGGCTCACCTGGCCGGGCTTGAGCGAAAACGCGATCTTCGAAAGACCGTCGCTGAGCGTGCGTCGGTTCACCCAGCCCCAGTCGCCGCCGTTGTCCTGATTCGAATCCTCCGAATACATTTTCGCGAGATCCTGAAATTCCGCGCCCGCGACGATCTTCTCGCGGATTTCCTCGGTCATCTTCCTGCGACCGACATTGGCGGTGTCACCCTTGCGGATCGCGATCATGCGCAACTTGATCTGCTCTTCGCTGGTGTACTTGGCTTTGTTCGCCTGGTAGAAGTTTTGAATCTTGTCCGCGGACACCGAGTTGTCGCCCTTCACCATCTGCCCGCGCATCGCCGAAACGATCATTTTTTCGGTCTCCGCCTGCTTGAATTTCTCCATCGTAAAACCCTGCGCCGCGAGCGTGCGCGTGAACGCCCCGCGATCGCCGCCAAATTCCTCGCGCACGATCGTCGCGATGCGGTCGTCCACGTAGTGCTGCGGGATGTTAAATTTCTGCTTCTTGAATTCCTGCAACGTCAACTGCCGGTCGATGAGGTCGTTGATCGCCCTCAGCCGGATCTCTTTGATTTTCTCGACGAGTTCGTTGCCCTTGAATTGATCGCGCGCCGCCTTCTCGATCGGCCCCACGAGATCGCGCACTTGGGAGAAAGTGATCACGTCGTCGTTCACAACGGCGGCGATGCCATCGAGCACCTCCTGCGCGTTATTTTTCTGTGGAAAAACACAGGCTGCAAAAGCGAGGGCGGCGGTGAAGGCAAGGCGTCTGGACATGGTGCGAATGGAGTGCGGCGGCGGTTTTCGGCGGGCCGAAAATGAGAGCATCGCGCGCGGATAGTCAAGGGCGCGATCCCCGGCGGATCAACGCCGCGAGCCGATGAAAAGGACTGGACGTTTTTTACCCAGCGAGGGATCGAGATCGGTGCTCAGCTTGATGCCCGCGGAGACGAGCGCGGAGAAGATCGTGGTGACTTCCGCCGGCGGCGGGAAGGTGCCGGACGAAAGCGTCAGGCCGGTCTGATCCGGCCCCACTTTCACCTCGGTGAGCCCCGTGATTTCCCATCCCGCGGAGACAAAGGCTTCCTTTAGCGCGGTGGCGAAATTCATCGCGTCCGCGTTTCCCACGGGCACCTGGATTGCGAGCGCGCCGTTTTGAAATGAGCGCAACCGCTGGAGCAGCTTGTCCTTTTGCCAGGGCTCGACGCCGAGGCTCGAGCTCGCGGCGATGGTGGAAGCCGGTTCCGGGCTGGCGGATTTGGGCATCACCGGCACGGGGGTGGACGGTGCGCGCGAGGGAAGTTTTTCGGCGACCGGCGCTGGCGGTGGCATTTTTTCCAGGATTTCGATTGCCGCGGTCTGTGGTGCGGATTCCGTCTTCAGTGGTGCTGATCTTTCCACCGGCGCTGCCGCCGCAGCGATTGGGGGAAGCTTTTCCGCGACCGGCGGCGGGAGCGGCGCAGCGTCCCGGATTTCCATCGTGGCGACGACCGGGGCGGGCGTGGGCTCCGGGGCGGGCGGCTTTTCGGGGATCGGCGGGAGCGCCGGATCGGGATTCAGTGAAAGCTGCCGGGCAGTGACTTCATCGAGCGGCTCGGTGAGCGCCGTGATCCTCGAATCCTCGCCAGCATCGCGCACGGGCAGGTCGGGTTCGCTCGCTTCGATCCGCGCCGAGCTTTGCATGCGTCCGGATCGCTCGCTGCCGCCGCTGAAAAAATACGCACCGAAGCCGCCGAGCGCGGACAGCAGGAATCCGACGACCATCACCCCCACGCTGAGGGACTGCAAAGCTTCGAGTTTCATCTGCCTCGCATATAGGAACGCGCGCGCGGCGTGGCGAGCGGAAATATTGCCGCGCCACTCATCGCGCGATCCCGGTGGATTTGTTTTTCAATCCCGCGACCTGCGATTGCGCGCGCGCGACCAGGGTTTTGCTGCCGATGCCTGCGGCGAGGAGCTGGCGCTGGCGCTTGAGATTGAGTTCTGCGGCGGCGAGTTCGGCGCGCTGCCATGCGGCGGCGGCGAGTTCGGCGGCCGTTGCGGCGGCATGGGTGATTGCCTCGGCGGCGGCGAGTTGTTCCTGGGAAAGTTTGCCCGTTTCAAAGTCCACGCGCTTTGCGGCGGACTCGAGTTTTGCCGATTCCAGTCGCGCCCTGGCGAGATCGGATTCGAGGCGGATCACTTTCAGCGCGCGCTTTTCCGCCTCCACTTTCGCGATGATCCCCGCGCGGAACATCCGCTCGCCGGACGCGGCGCTCTTTTTCGCGCGAGCCAGCGCGGATTCGATTTTTGCGGTGCTATCCGCAGGATCGAGCGCCGCGGACAGATCGGGCAGCAGGCCAGGCTCGAAGTCCATTGCCTCGCCCGTTTGCTTGTGCGGGAGTTCGTCCGCAGCGTTGCCGGAGGCGATTGCGAAAGCGGCTAGTAGCGTGGCGAGGCGCATCGGTGGGAAATTCCAAGTTCCAAATTCCAAGCTCCAAATAAATTTCAGTGAAGGAAAGGCTGCAAATTTCAATCGCTCGGAGCCCGCGATGGGCGCGGCACTTCGTTTTGAAATTTTCCCCGGCTTTCCGCCCTTTGAAATTTATTTGGAGCTTGGATTTTGGCTCTTGGAATTTTCTTCAGAGCATCTTCTCGACAAACTCGCGGCTCTCGAAAAACGCGAGGTCTTCCAGCTTTTCCCCGGTGCCGATGAAGCGCGTCGGAATGCCGATCTCGTGCTGGATCGCGATGACGCAACCGCCTTTTCCCGAGCCGTCGAGCTTCGTGACGATGATGCCGGTGAGCGGCGTCGCGGCGTGAAATTCGCGCGCTTGATTCAGCGCGTTTCCGCCCGTGGTGGCATCGACCACGAGATACGTCTCGTGCGGCGCGGCGGGGTCCGTGCGCTGGAGGATGCGCTTCACCTTCGCGAGTTCGCCCATCAGGTTCGTCTTCGTGTGCAGCCGTCCGGCGGTGTCGCAGATCAGGAATTCGATGTTGTTCTTCTCCGCCTTTTGCATCGCCTCAAAACACACTGCCGCCGGGTCGCTGTTGTATTCGCCTTTCACGATGTCCACGCCGATGCGCTCCGCCCAGACGCCGAGTTGCTCGATCGCCGCAGCGCGGAAAGTGTCCGCCGCGGCGAGCAGGACTGTGTGGCCTTTGCGTTTTAGAAAATGCGCGAGCTTGGCCGTGCTCGTCGTTTTTCCCGTGCCGTTCACGCCGACGACGAGGATGACTTTGGTCTTCGTCGCGAGCGGGCGCAGGATCGGGTTGTCGCGCGGCAGCACTTTCAGGATTTCATCGTGCGCCACTTTCACGACGCTCTCCGCGGTGAGCTTTTCCTCGCGCGCCTGGCACGCCTTGAGGATGCGCGTCATCATCGGCACGCCGAGATCGGCGCGGATCAGCAGTTCCTCCAGCTCCTCCCAATCCACCGGACGCCCGGTGAATTTCTGCATGAGTGATTTGAAAAAACCAAAAGCCATCGCGGGCGGTTACGATGCGGTGCGCGCGGGCCGCGGCAGATCGGCGCGCACGCGATCCAGAATGCCATTCACAAAACGCCCGCTTTCCTCGCTGCCAAACTTTTTCGCGACCTCGATCGCCTCATTGATGCACACAACCGGCGGCACGTCCGTGCAGTGCTGCATTTCGTAAATGCCGACGCGCAAAATATTCCGGTCCACGACGGCGATGCGGTGCAGATCGTAGTTCGCGGTGAACTTGGAAATCGTCGCGTCGATATCCGCGAGATGCGCGGTCACACCTTTCACCAGTTCTTCGGTGAACGTGCGCGTCTTCGCCGAAGCCTCGGCTTTTCCCGGACCGCTGCGCAGCTTCCAAAAAGCGATGAGCGACTCGTCCACCGGCTGGCAGTTCACGTCGAACTGATACAGGAATTGCACCGCGGCCTCGCGGCCTTCGCGTCGTTTGCCCATCGCCGGTCAGCGTCGCGCGAAGTCGCCCATGACCTGCGCCATCCGCATCGCCACACGCGCGGCTTCGGTGCCACGATTGATCTCACTTTCCAGACAGCGCGCACGCGCCTGATCCTCATTTTGCAGCAGCAAAACCTCGTGAATGATCGGCAGCCGGTTGTTCAGCGCGATCCGCTGCAGCGATTCCGTGACCGCCCGCGCCACCATTTCCGCGTGCGCCGTTTCGCCCTGAATGATCACCCCAAGCGCAATGACACCGTCGATGCCGCCCTTTGCCGCGACCTCCTGGACGACGAGCGGAATCTCGAATGCGCCCGGCACTTCATAGACATGCACATTCGTGTTCGGCGCGATCACTTCGAGTTCGCGTTTCGTGTGATCCACGAGCCCCTGCACATAGCCGTGATGATACTGGCTCGCGACGATGGCGAAGGATTTGCGCGGGCCAAAGCCACGAGGGCGTGAAGGAAGAATGGATGCCATGATGCGGGAGCGCGGATGTTAATGGCACCCCCCGACCGCGCAACAAGTAATCCTGCTCTTGATCCTGCTCCTGCTCTTGATCTTGATCTTGATCCCCTCCCCCAAAGCGCACCTCAACGCTGAGGATCAAGATCAAGATCAGGGATCAGGAGCAGGAGGGGGAATGAATCGGCGGCGCGCTTTACAAACGCGCAACCGCGGCGACGGCTTGGCGGGAGCCTCGCTCCCATCGCGCGGTGGACTACTCGCGCGGCTCGCGGAGGTAGGCGATGAGGTCGGCGAATTCCTGCGGCGTGAGCCGGTCGGTGAGCAAGGGCGGCATTAGCGAAATCGGGAGTGGCTCGCGCGTCAGCACGTCGTCGAAGCGGTATTTCGCGCGTGTGCCGGTGGCGTCGAGCAGGGTGAAATCGGACTTGCTATCGACGAATTGATCGATGCCCGCGGCCTCGCGGCCGTCGCGCATTTTCACATGCCACTGGGCAAATGCTGGCGCGATTTCCTTGCTCGGTTCGCGGATGGATTCGGTGAGTTTTTCGATGCTCATGCGCCACGAGCCGGTGAGATCGGGACCGATCGCGCGTCCACGGCCTTCGATCTGATGGCAGTTCGCGCAGAGCGGTCCGTTCGGGTGGGAAAAGAGGCGGCGTCCGGCGGCGGGATCGAGCTTGGCAGCGGCGGGAGATTGGACCGCGGGCAGAGGTTCGCCGAGCGAGCGCGCGGCCTCGTGGCTTAAAGTTTGATCGCCAGATGCGGCGATGGTTTTCAAAAGCTCACGCGTCTCCGGCGAGGATGCGGAATGCACAAGGCCGGCAATGGCTTCGGCGCGGAGGGCAGGGGAGATGTTTTTGTTGCTGGCGATGCGGCGCAGTTCGGACTGCGCGGGCTCGTCAGCGCGCGCGGCGAGCGAGCGCGCGGCTTCGATTTGCAGTGGGATGATGTCCGCGGCGAGCAATCCGCGCAGGACATCCATCGTGAGCGCGGCGTGCGACACCGGCAGGAGGCGGAGCGCGAGCGCGCGGAGGGCGGGATCGCGTTTGGCGTCGAGCGCGACGGTGGCGGTGCGCTGATGGCGCGCGGCGGTGCTCACTTTGCCGTCGGTGTCGATTTTTTCCGTCGCGAGCATTTCCGCTGCGGCGAGGTAGGCGTCGAAGACCTGTCGCGTCGGGTTTCCCGCGATGGCGGTGTCGAGTTGCGGGGTGAAATCGGTGAGGCGCTCCTCGCCGATCCATTGCAATGCAGCGCGGCGGATCGCGGGGTCGGTATCTTTGAGTGCGTCGCCGAGCGGTCCGGTTTCCTTTCGCTGCCGCGAGGCGAGGAGGAGCCCGAGGCGGACTTTCGGCTCTGGGTTTCGCAGGTCGAGCGTGACGCTTTTGTCGTTTGCGAGCGCGAGCAGCGCGGCGCGAAAGTAAAACGGATCATCGCTTCGCAACATCGCGAGTGCAGTGGCGGAGGGCAGTTTTCCCGCGAGCAATTGAGTGAGCTGCGCCTCGGGTCCGGTGAGAGGCAGCGCATCGGCAGCGCCCTTGGCAAGCGCCCGGCGCCTTAAGCGAACCGGCTCGTCCGATATCTCTTTCACCCCGCGCACGCGCCAGACGCGGCCTTTCCCATGCACCTCGTAAGCGCCATCGACCCAATCGCTGATCAACAGCGAACCATCCGGCGCGGCGGCGATGCCGCTTGGGCGGAAGTCGTTTCCGCCGCGCACGAGCCATTCGGGTTTTGTGGTGAACGAGGAGTCGCGTCTTTCGAGCGGGAAGCGCTGGATGCCGTGATCCGTCCAGGTGCAACCGAGCAGCGCGCCGCCGCGCCAGAGCAGGCCGGTGGGCGCTTCGCCGGTGAGGCACACCGGCGGCAGCGTGCCCGGCCAGCGGCCTTCCCACGAGATGAACGGGTGATCCGTCGTGCGACCGTAGCGATAGCGATAGCCGTAGTCGCCGCTGCGGACGATGTGCAGCAGTCGGCAGAGCGAGCCGCCGCCGGGATCGTTATCCAGCGCGAAGAGTCGGCCCGCGGGATCGAACGCGAGGCCGAACGGATTCCACAAGCCAAGCGCCCAATGCACGAGCCCGCGCCCTTCTTCGTCGAAGCGGAAAATCGCGCCTTCATCGGTGCCGCGCAGCACCACGCCGTCGGTGCCAGTGAGCGTCCACGGGACACCATGATTTTCACCGAAGCCGAGGAAGATCGCGCCGTCGGGACTGCGCGCGAGACTGGAGAGGCCGTTGTGCGGATATCTGTCATCGGTCACGAGCGTGAGCAGCGTGCGGCGTTCGTCGGCGCGCCCGTCGCCATCTTTGTCGCCGAGCCGCAAAGTCGCGGCGCGCGTGGAGACCAGCACATCCCCGCCGGGGAGCAGCAGCAGACCCATGCCGTCGCTGAAACCATCGGCATAAGTCGTGATCTTCCGCGCGCGCCCGTCGGGCGCGAAATCGTCGAGGATCAACACGCGATCCGTCGGCGGCGCATCGTATTTTTTCGGGCGAAAGTGCGTGTTGTTTTCCAGCACCCACACGCGCCCTTTCGGATCCACGGCGATCGCGGTCGGCGTGCGCAGATCGGGATCGCTGGCGACGAGTTCGATGGTGCCACCGGGCGTTACCAGCTTCGGAAGCTCGGCGAGAAGGCCCGGTGCGAACATGATGGCGACGAGGAACAGGAAACGCATCGCAACTGTGTAGCGATGAAGTTTTAGCCGCGCAATATCGCAACACCGCACGAGGGACGATCCCGCCGCCGGCATCGTCCGTCAAAAGCCTTGTCACAAATACACCGCTTCACAGAGCCCGGTGCTCAAGCCCGGATTGCCTTCGGCGTTGAACAGGTTGGCGAGATGTCTTCCGCTTACCAGCCTGTTGAAACACTCATTCCAGCGCCGTAGGCGCGCCATGTTTATAGAATATGTCCGAACAAAAGTGGATAGCTCCGTAGAAGCGGCACAACCCCCGAATCAAGCGTACATGCCGCTCCTACGGAGCTTTGCCGGTTCCCTTTCCGGATTCTTACAGACATGGCGTGTCTACGGCGCTGGAGAGCCACCAATGCCGCGCCCAAGTTTTTCAACAGGCCGTTAAGGGCACGGGCGCGCGGCAAGATACTGCGCGGCAAGCTCGCGGCGGCTGATTTTGCCGCGCTCGTTCGCCGCGATTTCCGGCACGATCCAGACATCGCGCGGCACCTGCCACGCGCTGAGGCGTCCATGGCAAAAACGCAGCACGCCCGCCGCGTCGATCCCCTCACCCGCCACACACGCGATCGCCTCCTCGCCGCGCAGCGCGCACGGCACGCCGAAAACCACTGCCTGCCGAACGCCGGGAAATTCCAGCAAGCGCTGCTCGACCGAGGCCGGACTGAGTTTGCGTCCCGCAACGTTAATGACATCCGACGCGCGCCCGACGATCTTCAGCCCGCGCTTTGACCACTCGACCAAATCCGCCGGGACGAAACATCCACCGTTCAGCGCCTCATCTTCCTCCGGGAAATAACCATCGCCAGCAGCCGCGCTGCGCACCGCGATGCGCCCATCGTGCAGCGGCGAAAGATTCACGCCTACCATCGCAGTTCCCACGAACCCCTCTTCGTAGCGCGCCTCCGCAGTCGCATCATACGCGATCCCACCGCACTCCGAGGCTCCGTAAAAAGTGTAAATCTTCGCGCCAAATCGCGCCGTGAATTTTTCACCCACCGCCGGTGGCAGCGGCGCACCCGCCGACACGCACAGTCGCAGCCGCGGCAGCGCGGGTGCGTTTTCCAGTTCGGCGAGTTTTTGGAAAAAGACCGGGATGCCGGGAAACACCGTCGCGCCACTCGCCGCGAGGCCATCGAGAATCGCGCGCGGCAGGCGGTCATCCGTCGCGACGAGGGGAACGCCGCGGCAAATCAGCGGCGTGAGCAAATTGCTAAAGCCGTAACTGTGCGAAAACGGGATCGCGCCGAAATTCAGATCGTCGGGGCCGAAACCCATCGTCGCGCAAATCTGATCGCAATCCGCGAGCAACTGAGTCGCCCGAAAACGAATCGCCCGCGGCGTGGAAGTCGTGCCGCTCGTCAGCTTCAACAACTCCGCGTCAGGAGATTTCTGGTTTCCGATTTCCGATTTCCGATTTACCGCCATCTCACTGCCGTCCATTTCGACGATCGCGCTGACCCTGCACGTCTCCACTGCCGCGGCGAGTTCGCTGCCTTCCATGTGCCGACCCAGCGGAAGCGGGATCAATTCACGCCGAAACAAAGCCAGCAGAAGCGCCGGCCAGGACGGCAGATTTCCGATCCGAATCGCCACGACGGCGCGGGATCTGAATGGGTGGAAAAGCGGTTCGACCGCGCGCGATTCTGCTTCGATGTCGGCAAAAGTCCGCAGTGTTCCGCCAGCGGCATCGAGCAGGGCGGGCCGGTTTCCGAACTTCGCCAGCGTCCCCGCCCACGCCGCGAGCAGCACATTTTCAGCGATTCCGGAAGGCACGGTGCGGAGGGAAAATGGTCACGGGAAATAGTCGGACTTTTTGGTTGCGGCTCGGGATATGCCCGTTACCCTCCTACCCCTTTTCCAAAGCCATGAAAGCAGATATTCATCCCGACTACACCGAGACCACCATCAGTTGCGCCTGCGGCACCGTTTACCACACCCGCTCCACCCGCCGCGAAATCAAGGTCGGCATTTGCGCGGCCTGCCATCCGTTCTTCACGGGCGAACAAAAGTTCGTCGATACCGCAGGCCGCATCGAGAAATTCTCGCGCCGTTACGCAGGCGTCAAAGTGCGCGCGGACAAAAAAGGCGCTTAGTTACTTCCGGCAGTTTTCGAAACGGTGAAGCCCGCTTGCGGCTTCACCGTTTTGTTTTTGCCGAAGGCCGAAAGTCGAAGGTCGCAGGACCGTTACTTTCGACCCTCGACCTTCGACACACATCCCATGGACTTTGCCCCACTCCTCAGCCGCAACGCCGACCGCTTCCGCGAACTCGAGGCCGAGATCGGGTCGGGAAATCTCTACGCCGATCCGCGCCGCGCCCGCGATCTCCTGCGCGAACACACGCGCCTGAAAGCGTTGCTCGCCGATTGGGACAATCTCCAAAAATCCCGCGCCGACCTCGCGAGCAATCAGCAACTCGCCAACGGTGCCGACGCGGAAATGGCCGAGCTGGCCTCGATGGAAATCCCTGATCTCGAAAAGAACATCGCTGCGCTGGAGGAGAAAGTGCAGTTCGCCCTGCTCCCGCCCGATCCGAATGAAGAGCGCGACGCGATCGTGGAAATCCGCGCCGGCACCGGTGGCGATGAAGCCGGACTTTTCGCCGCCGATCTTTACCGGATGTACACCCGCTTCGCCGACACCCACGGTTTTAAGATCGAAAACCTCGAATCCAGCGCGGGCGAACTAGGCGGGTTTAAGGAAGTCATCTTCAAAGTCACCGGCGGCCAGGTTTTCCGCACGCTGAAATACGAAAGCGGCGTGCATCGCGTGCAGCGCGTCCCCGCCACGGAAACGCAGGGCCGCATCCACACCAGCGCCGCCACCGTCGCGGTGCTGCCAGAAGCCGAGGAAGTCGATCTCGAACTCAAGCCCGACGAAATCCGCGTGGAAGTCTGCCGTGCCGGCGGACCCGGCGGACAGGGCGTGAACACCACCGATTCCGCCGTGCAAGTGATGCACATCCCGACCGGCATGATCGTGCGCTGCCAGGACGGACGTTCGCAGCAGAAGAACAAGGAAAAGGCGCTCAACATCCTGCGCTCTCGCCTGCTCGAAAAAATGCAGCGCGAGGAAGCCGAAAAATACGCCGCGCATCGCAAAAGCCAGATCGGCAGCGGCGACCGCAGCGAAAAGATCCGCACTTACAACTACCCGCAAAACCGCGTCACCGACCACCGCATCAACCTGACGCTCTACAGCCTCGACCGCTTCGTGGAAGGCAGCATCGGCGAAATGATCCACGCGCTGCAAGCCGCGGACATGCAGGAGCGGCTGGCGGAGGCCAGCGTCACAACGTAACTGGATTCCCGATTGCTTCGTCTGCGCGCGCCAAAAGGAAACATTTTGGATCGTATTTGCGTGCAAGCCGCAGGTAGTCGGACGCCTTTTCGCGATCACCCAAACGCGCGTTAGCAACCGCCAGGAAACAGGCGTTTTGCGCCTTGCCGTTGAGAGCCGTTGTCTCTTCAAACGACTTCGAGAGCAATGGAATCGCATCTTCAATCCGACCCATCGACAGGAGCACAGTCCCCCGTGTGCCTTGAACGGAAGACATCCAAGGCAGCAGGGCAAGCGCTTCTGTCGAGTATCGATCCGCCTCTTCGAGCAGTTCCTGGCCACCCAAAAGCGCATCCGCGTAGGCAATGTTGTTCAGCACCAATGCGCGCATTACCGGAGCGACGCCTTCTTTCGCAAGACCCGGAAGCATCCGATTGCGCGCCATCACCAGATCTCCGACGTCGAGCATGTTGCACGTGTGAAGCGAATCGAGCGTTTCGTTGTCCGGGTATGTTGCAAGACCTTCACCAAGCCAGCGCCGGGCACCCTGAAAGTCGTTGCGTTCGCGACATTCCATTCCTTCCATCGCAAAGAGCATCGCATGGCTTTTCGCAGCATCACCGGATCCCACAAAGACTGCCCGAAAAAGAAGTTTTCCGTCGGATGCCAGATTCCCAAGGTCGGTTTGAATCATGCGCGGCCATAAATTAACCAGCAGCACCACTACGTTTGCGTAAAAGAAAATCTGCAGGGGAACGAACCCCTCGCCCAGCGCAGTAAGATCCCAAACGATTCCGGCAGGCTTCGCAAGGAGAGCACCGCTGGCCAGCGCCAAATTGACCGCCGGGCCTCCTGCCACGAAAAGAAATTGTCGCCAGCGATACCCAGCCACACCGCGATGCGCGGCGATGGCAACGCCCCCGAAAAGGAGCATCTTGAATTCCGCATCGATCCCGAACAGCCGCGTCCGAAACCAGGGTCGCCCCGTGCCAACGATGATTTTGAAAACACGGAGTCCCTGAATTCGCGCGACAAACGCATGTCCGAGTTCGTGCGGGACAATCGTGAGCACGTTGAAGAGGTCGAAGCAGGCTGCGTTAACAAGCAGCCAGCCGATCCGAGTCTGCGGCGCGAACCAAGCGATAGCAATGCCGCCAAATAGAGTGGCGAGCCAGTTCGCAATTCGCCAGCCAAAGCTGGAATGCTGCCTTTTCGTCCAGCACACGGGACAAAATTTGCGTGTCGCCGTGCGAAACGAGCGTCGCTGCCGGATAAAAACTCCGGGCAGGGCTGATTCGATCCCGCAAACGGAACACCGCGACGGAACAGTATCCGAGGATTGGGACGGTGATGGCACAACGGCAAGGAGGACTTATTGCCTGCCGAACAATCAAGCTCCGAGTACCAATTGCGCTCAGAGACTGCGAACGTTAAAAGCAATGCCTCAATGAAAACCGTGCTCGAAGTCATCCAGGCGACGACACCTTATCTGCAGAAGAACGGGGTCGAGAGTCCGCGGCTGAATATCGAACATCTGCTCGCGCATGTGCTCGGGAAGAAGCGGATGGATTTGTACATGGAATTCGACCGACCGCTCGAAGATCAAGAACTGGAGCCGCTTCGCGCGCTGGTGAAGCGGCGGGCGGCGGGGGAGCCGTTGCAGCATTTGCTCGGAACGGTGGAGTTTTTGGGGAAGACGTTTCTTTGCGACAAGCGGGCGCTGGTGCCGCGTCCGGAGACGGAGCAGCTTTGTGAATTGACGATTGCGGATTGCGGATTGCGGATTGGCGGAGGGCGCGTGCTCGATGTGGGGACGGGGAGTGGCGTGATCGCGCTTTCGCTCGCGGCGGTGTGGCCGGAGGCGCGCGTGGAAGGCGTCGATATTTCCGAAGAGGCGCTGGCGCTGGCGCGCGAAAACGCGGCCCGGCTCGGGCTTGCGGAACGCGTCACTTTTTCCAAAAGCGATCTGCTCGAAAACGTCGCGGGCGAGTTCCAGCTCATCGTCGCAAATCTTCCGTACATCGCCGCCGCTGAGATTCCCGCGCTCGCGCGCGAAGTGCGGCAAGATCCGATGATCGCGCTGACGGATGGCGCGGATGGATTTTCGCTGATCAAGAGATTGATCGCCACCGCGCCGAAACGTTTGCGTGGACTGCTCGCGCTGGAGATCGGCCATGAGCAATCCGCGCGCGTTTGCGAGATGCTGGCCGGGCACAATTTCCAAGACATTCGCCCGCTCGCCGACTACCAAGGTCGCCAACGTTTCGTCTTCGCAAAATATAGATAAGCATAAATCCGGGAATGAAGATGACCGCGGATTTGCGCGGATTCAGAGATTTGCAACGCGAAGACCGCGAGCAAGACGTTCACCCAAGGGGTGAGAGTCGCATTTGTCGGAAGGGCCTCTGAATCCGCGTCAATCCGCGCAATCAGCGGCTTCCAATCCCGGATTTAGGATAAGGTGCTCTTTCGTAGCGGCCTTATTTCAGCGGGTGCGCTGGAGACTCCGTGAAATCAGATCGTCCGTCACCACGCCATGCCAGATGCGCCGGTCGTTTTCGCCGAAGAAGGTGCGCCAGCCATCGTTGTAACTCAGCAACCGCCCACTTTCTTAACTTTCAGCCGGGAAACCTAGTGTAGTCCGTCAAGCAGATTGCACTTTATCGAGTTTGCGGCGACCCCGCTTAACCTTTTCGAGTATGTCTGCGGCAGCGGCCGTCCAAAGGATGGGTTTGGGATCGGCATTGTGAACCTGCAGATGCTCCTCGATT
>JANNWY010000165.1:0-10701 GCA_031409335.1 Chthoniobacteraceae bacterium
TTCCCGAGCAGGCCCCGCCCCGGATCACCGCCGCCGGCCAACTCGACCAATGAAAGCCCTGTAGTGCAGACTTTTCAGACACCTTCCTTGAAAATCAACGACTTACGCCTCAAAGATGCGCGAATCCGCCAAGTCGGGCTAGTCGCAGGCACGCATCGCGGCACCTTGGCCCACGAAGACTTTTGTGCTTCCGCTGGCCTACTTGCCGTAGCTACGGATTGCCTTCTCCACTTCGCGAAATGCCTTTCGCGGATCCTCCTTGATCGACTCGTAGGTCACAGTCCCCAGCACGTTCTCAAGTTTCCCGTCCAGCACCGCGACTTTTGGGATGTATTTTCCCGCACTCAACGCGGACACCGCCGATGCCGGAAGCGCCGCTTTTTCGGTGACGTAAATCATCACCGTTTTCGATCCCAACTCGCGGATGATCGCCTCACTCGCATCACTGCACAGCGGGCAAGTGGAGTCCTTGTTCGAGTACAGGATGGCGATGGGTTTCTTTTTCGCCTCCGCCTCGGCCTTCGCCTTGTCGATCTGCCCGATCTCAAAAACTTTCGGCGGCAGCTTGAATCCGCCGAGGGCGAACGAGGACGATGTCAGCAACAAAACGAGGATCACTTTGATGTTCATAAGGGGTTCGGTTTTCTGAACGGGATCGTGTTCTCTCCGATCTCCGCGAGTCAAGCGGGGAACAGCCGCGATCGGAATCTGTAAATTCTCGCATTCCGTCGCCTACTCCGCTCGCATCAAAGTCCATGCTCGATCAGTCATCACCCCAAACCGTTCGAGCACCCAAACGGAGGCTGGGTGTCTGTGCGCGCATCCTTTGAACGAAAACCGATGGCTGCCACTGAAACCTCCACGCCTCTCAGCCAGCAGTTGGATTACTATCGGGCACGAGCTGCCGAGTATGACCAGTGGTGGCTGCGGCAGGGACGTTACGACCGTGGCGCGGCTCTCAACGCAAAATGGTTTGGCGAGGGTGCGGAGGTGTCATCCGCCCTCGCTGAGTTCCGCCCGGCAGGTCGAGTGCTGGAGTTTGCCTGCGGCACTGGCATCTGGAGCGAGCAGCTACTCTCCTTCGCTTCGCACCTGACCGCGCTCGATGGTTCGCCTGAGATGCTCGCCATAAACGCCGCACGGCTCCGCTCCCCGCTTGTTCACTATGTTGACGCAGACTTGTTCCAGTGGAAGCCCGCCGAGCAGTTCGATACCGTCTTTTTCGGGTTTTGGCTTTCCCATGTGCCGCGAGAGCGATTCGCAGAGTTCTGGCGGCTTGTCCGCTCCTGCCTCGCTCCCGGTGGTCGCGTGTTCTTCGTGGATTCCCGCCGGGAACAGACTTCGACAGCCGTTGACCACCGCTTGCCAGAAGTTGAGGCGACCGTGCTTAACCGCCGCCTCAACGACGGGCGAGAGTTCCAAATTTACAAAGTCTTTCACGACCCCGCTGAACTTGCCGAACGTTTGCACGCGCTTGGCTGGCACTTCGACATCCGGCAGACTGATCGCTACTTTCTCCATGGTTCAGGATACCCACGGAGCACCTCTTCACCTATTGCCGGCAGCTGCTCCACCGTCACTCGCGGTGAATAGACGCCGCTGTCCACGTCCGACCAAGCGACCCTTCTAATTCCCCATATTTCGGGCTTCACACGTCATGCGTCGAATCTGCGTCTATTCCGGTTCCAGTTTTGGTGCTTCGCCCGAATACGCCACCGTCGCCGCCGCCTTCGGCACCGCGTGCGCTGGCCGCGGTTTCACCATCGTCTATGGTGGCGTCGGTGTCGGCCTCATGGGTGTGCTGGCGGACGCGGCACTGGCAGCGGGCGGGCAGGTCATCGGCGTCATCCCGCGCAAGATGATCGCGGAAGAGCGCGCGCACTGCTGGCTTACCGAACTCATTGCCGTCGATACGATGCACGAACGCAAACTTCGCATGGCCGATCTCGCCGATTCGTTCGCCGCACTTCCCGGTGGCATCGGCACTTTGGAAGAAGTCGCCGAAGTTTTCACCTGGCTTCAGCTTGGCCTGCACCTCAAGCCCGTCGGTCTTCTCAACGCTCTTGGCTTCTACGATTCGCTTCTCCGTTTTTTCTCACACATGCAGGCCGAGCAATTCCTGACGGCTGCGCATTTCTCGATGCTCTCCGTTTCAAGCGACCCGGATTCGCTTCTCGATCAGCTCTCGGCGGCAGAACACATTCACATTCCCAAGCCGGTCCACCGCGCAGCGAACGCCGACTAGCGTCAGCAGTGCCGCTCCGTCAATCCAGCGTCGTCCGCAGCCGGATGAACGCGGTGCGCGAGGGCGAATCTTCCAGCGCCACGTCGTAGTAGTACGTGAAGATTTCGTAGTCGCCGTCCGAAACTGGCGCGCCCGCTGGCAACGCGTGGGTCGCGGCGTCGGGTGCGGCTAGTCCGGCGATCGTGGCCGCGGCTTCGGGGATGAGAGTGATGCCGGGACGTTGTTTGCGGACGCGGACATCGATGGTGAGATACGTTTTTGCGGGATCACCGATGCCGAGCAAGGCGCCGGTGCGGATTTGCGCGGTCGGCAGCGCGCTGCTGCTGGCGACGAGCGGATTTGCGCCGAAGAGATATTCAAAAAGATTGATGAGCGCGTCGTGATCGGGATTTGCGAGCGCGCCGTTTTGGCCTCCGGCAAAGGCAACCGTCGCGGCCCATCCGGCAAACGTGTCATCCGGCGGGACGATCGTCGGCGCGGGCGGGATCGCGAGCGCGGCGAGGCCGCGATTGTAAATGCGGAGGTCGTCGATCGCGCCGTTAAAGAGCGGGTCGGCGGCGAATTGCGATTTGCCGAGATAATTGAGCGTCGCCGCGACGGACGCGGGATCGAGCGTGATGCTCGTCGATGCGACCGCGGCTCCGTTCACGTAAATTGTGCCCGTGTTTCCGATGAGCGTCACCGCGATATACGCCCACTCGCCGACGGGCAGCGGCGCGGGCGCTTCCAGCCTTTGCGCCGCGCCACCGGCAGTGGTGGCGATGGCGAATTGCGCGGTGCCAGTCCCGGAGGAAGGCGTGAGGACAAGGTATTGCGTGGTGGCGCTGCCGAAATCGAAGATGCGCTGCCAGGCCGCGCCGCCATCGCCCACGCCCGGCACGCCAGTCAGGCTGCCATTTGCCGCGACCGCGAGCCACGCCGGGCCACTCATTTTGCTGAACGTGCGCGCCACTTCCGCCCGTTGCGTTCGCCGAAATCGAGCCGGTGTAAGGCTGCAATTTCGTCGCGTTCGTTTTTACAAAAGTCGGCGCGCTGAACTGCGGCGGCGGCGTCGCGACGATGGCCGCGATCTGCGCATCGCTGAGCGCGGAGCTGAGGATGCGCACGTCGTCGAGCCGACCGTTGAAAAGCGGATCGGCGGCCGTCTGGCTTTTGCCGAGGTAATTGAACTTCGTGCCCACATTCACGGGATTGATCGTCATCGCGGTGTTCGTGTTCACGAGCGCGCCGTTCACGAACAATTTCCCCGTGTCGCCCGCGATGGTGACGGCGACATGCACCCACGCGCCGATCGCGAGCGTGGCCGTGTTGAGCTGCTGCTCGGCACCGCCGTCGCGCATGAGAAAGCGCAACCCGCCAGTCGCCCCAGCTTTCGCGGTGAGCGCGAGGTAGTTCGCCGTGCCGTTGCCGAAATCGAAAATGCGCTGCCAGTTCCCGCCGCCGCTCTACCACACCCACGCGGCGAAAGTGAAATCCGTCGTGTCCGCGATGCGCGGCGAGAGCTGCACGTAATCCGTCGCGCCATCGAGCACGATCGCCTGCCCATATTTGCCTGCGGCGAAAGTGGGCGCGCCCACCAGCATTCCATCCTGCCCATTTCCCCAGCCATCGTGCGCGTCGCCGTCGAAGGCGTAGCGCGCCGAGTTGCCGGTGCCCGCGTCCGCCATTTCCTGGAGGTAACTCAGCGGCGCTACATGATCGCGATACATCGTCCCCATCGGCGTGAGACTGCCGTCGGTGTAGTGCGTGTCGCGGAACCACTCCACACTGCTGTAAATCGCGTAACGTTCGATCCACGGCGTGTTGTCCATCATCTCGATCATCGCCTCGATTACGTCGCGATTTTGCGTCACGTTCGGATCGTGGGCGTTGTCGGTCCAGTTGGCCCCGTTGTTAAACTCGGTGACCCACAGCGGGCGCGGGACGACATCGTAAATGTTCTTGAGAAAATTGTACAGATTGGTGGTCGCGGTGGCCGGGTTGTTGCCCGAAGTGCTGCGGTAGTAGTGGACCGGCACGTAATCGACCCGCACGCCCGCGGCATTCGCCTGGTTCATGAAATCGACGATCCAACTGGTTCCGCCGTCCGTCACCGCCGGCGCGCCCACGCGCAACCCGGTGGCTAGAAGATCGGGCCAGCGGGCCACCGCATTCGAAACGGAACCCGGCGGAGTCAGATTCTGATAGGCATCCTCCACCGGATTGTTCGGTTCGTTAAAGCCGGACAAATGATTTATGCCTCGCGCTTTCCAGTCCTGATGAAGGCCCGGCCAGTAAGGCTGCTGCCGGATCGCCGCATACTCCCAGCCCAGCGGGGAGTTCAGGCTGATGTTCCAGTTGTAATGCCAGTTCGCCTTCAGCGCGACGGGGTCCACGTCGCACGAGCCCTTCTTGCCCGTCCACCGCCACGGGAAAACGCGCACGAAACGAATGTTATTTTCCAGCGCTGCTGGCAGCAGCCCGACCTCGAGATCGCCATCCTGCGCGACATAGTTGCGGCTGATCCCCGACCCATTTTCCTGCTGCGCGAAAGTCGCCATGTAACCGCGCTTCAGCTTAAACGAACTGATCGCCAGCTTCATCGCGCCAAGGCTTGCGTCATTGTATTCGAGGTAAGTGCGCAGCAGCTTCGACGGGCCTGTGAAGTAGTCGCTGTCGAACACTTCCAGCGGCGAAAAATCCGGCGCGTGCGGCACGACGACCGCGCCCGAGCCGTACTGCACCACGCGCACATTCGAGTCATGCACCGCGGTCGCGCCATTCACCCGCACGCGGCTGAGGAATGTGGAGACGACCTGCGACGGCGCGATGTTCGTCAACACCAGCCACGCGTCCGGGGAATTCAGATGAATGACGCAGCCGGGAATCGGATCACCTGTGCCCGCGATGCGCAGCTCCGCGCGGCCCGTCAGCGTCGTCGTCGTGCTCGTCAGCGTTGCAACGGTTTGCACGTCGTTGTGAATGTTCAGCGTCTGCGCGACCGCGGCCAGCGGCAGCAGGAAAACGAGAGCAGCAAGGAAGTGACTGGAGAGGGTGCGCATGGGTCGGGCGGTATGCTGCGCAAGGTAGGAGCGAGCCGGAAATCGGCAACCGGCAACCGGGAATTGGACCGCGATTTGCGCATGGAAAAATGCCACTCGCCCCGATTCACTACTCATACCTTCACATGGCCGCCACACCTTCCACCATGCTCGCCCTCGCCACTCCCGCGCCGGATTTTTCCCTGCCGGATGTCACGACGGGACAACAGATTTCACTCGCCGACTTCGCGAATAAAAACGCGCTGCTCGTCATCTTCCTCTGCGCGCACTGCCCGTATGTCATCCATGTGAAAGCGGAACTCGCGCGCCTCGGTCGCGACTACGCGGAAAGCGGCATCGGCATCGTCGGCATCACCGCCAACGACATCGCCAGCTACCCGCAGGATGCACCGAAACCGACCGCCGAATTCGCGCGCGCGGCGGGCTTCAATTTCCCCATCCTCTTCGACGAAACCCAGTCCGTCGCCAAAGCCTACACCGCTGCCTGCACGCCCGACTTCTTCCTCTTCGGCCCCGACCACCGCCTCGCCTATCGCGGCCAGCTCGACGACTCCCGCCCCAGCCGCGGCACTGCCAACGGCGCAGACCTCCGCGCCGCCCTCGACGCAATCCTCGCGGGAAAACCGGTGAACCCGAATCAACGACCGGGAATCGGATGTAACATCAAGTGGAAGGCTGGGAATGAGCCGGGGTATCTTGTGTGATGAAATCGTTAAGCGTCCTGTCATGCGTCTTCCGCTAATCCACGGCCTCATTCGCCGGAGGTTACTAATCAACTTCCGGATAGATGCAGAGGTTATGGGTCGCTTTCTGCCTGCGCCCTTTCGGCCCAAACTGCATCGCGGTTTCGCTATTGCCGGCATCTGCCTTATCCGGCTGGATGAGATTCGCCCCGGATGGCTCCCCCGCTTCTGCGGCATCTCCAGCGAAAACGCCGCCCACCGTATCGCCGTACTTTGGGATGAGCCTTCCGGCGAGTCGCGTGAGGGTGTTTTCATTCCGCGCCGCGACACTGGTTCCTGGCTCAATCATTTCGCGGGCGGACGCTTTTTTCGCCACAAAAGGAAGGAAGTAAGAGTTGCGAGTGCCACAGGCACCCAGATTGGAAACTGCGTTGGTTGGGCTTTGTTGTTGAGTGAAAGTCGGCCCTACACCCAGCATCGGCCCGCCTTGCAAAAATGAACGGGCCAACCCCCATGCCATGCACTCCCCGGCCGCCGCACTGCTGCAGACTTCTTAACTCGCACGCCGTTACCTTTCGTTACGAGTCTCTCCCATCGACCCTCTACCGCCCTCATCCGTCTTCGAGAGTCAAACGCCCTTTTGCACAAATGCACGGCCTGACCGTTTCGCCGTCCACTCGGTACCCGCCCAAAGGGAAACGAGCGAGTTTCAAGAAGCGACCCCTTTCTCTTCCTTTCTTTTCCTTTCTCTTCCTTTCTCTTTGCTACTCGGCAGAGATGACCCCGTCCTCCACGACGCGACAACCGCTCCTTCGGCTTCACCGGCGATTTCAAGATTCACGAAGCGTAGCCGCGAAAGGCGTCAGGCTATTGCGTTGCGGCACTGAGCACGTTGGAGTAATCGGAAGTTCCCGACTCGTGATAGGCGCGAACCCGGAAGTAGTAGGTTCTCCCAGCGCGCAAGCCAATGCTGGAATAAGCGGTGACGTCTGCGCCTACCGAAGCGATTTCGGCAAACGTGACGCCATCGCTCGATCGCTCGATATGGAATCCTCTCTCGTTGGTCGCATTGTCGGTCCAGGTGAGGTCGATCGAATCGACCGTCGCAGCAGCCGCTGTGAGGTTGGTCGGTGCGGCGGGTGGTGGCGGCGGGGCGGGCGTCGCGCTGACGGCTGGGGAATTGGCGCTTTCGCCGGACGCATTGCTGGCCGAGACGACGTAGAAGTAAGGCTGGCCGTTGGTAAGATTGGCGTCGATGTAGAGGGTCTGGGTAAGTCCGGTCGCCAGGACCAGGTAGGGGCCCGCTCCCGTCGTCGCGCGTTTGACGGAATAGCTGGTGGCTGTCTCGACGGCGCTCCACGAGAGCGTGACCAAGCCATCGCCGGGCGTCGCCGTGAGGCCAGTCGGTGGAGGGGTCGTTTTGAGGATCGTGAAGTAGTCGTCGGTCGCACCCGTTTCGCGCAGATACTTCACGTCCAGTCGAGGCCCACTCACGTCGAAGACCATGGAGCCGAGGTTCGCCATGCTGATGTACATCGCGGGATGATTCATCGCGCCACCACCGATCTGCCCTGACGTGCCGCAGGTAATGTAAACCGCTCCCTTATACGCGACCCCGCCACCCAGCTTTTGATACGCGCTGGCATCACGACCGCTGCCGGCATCCAGTTTCATCTCGGGAATGAACGTGGTGGAGGGCCCGTAGTGGCCGTTCAGGAGGAAAGAGCGTTCGTAATTGTGACTGTGTCCGGCCAGTACCAGATCCACTCCGCCGGCTTCGAGGATCGGCAGGAAGTTACTCCGCATCTGAATCGACTCCGTCTCGTTATCGGAATTGTGACTGCCTTTCGAGTAAACTGGATGATGCCAGTAGGCGATGATCCACTCTTGATTGGTGGAGTTCAGATCTTCAATCAGCCACCTCGCCATAACTCCGGTGGCGACGGTGGCCGCGGATCGATCCGAGGTCATCGAATCCAGGCAGATGAAGTGAATATTCGCGAAGTCGAACGAGTAGTATTTCTCCGTGCCCGAAGCGATGCCGCCGGCCTCGGCGTTCGTGGGCAGCGTGAAGCTCTGAAAATACGGGATGGTTAATGCGGGGTTGCTGTTTTGTCCGGTGTCATGATTCCCGATCGTCGGCCAAAGCACTGACTGGCGCAGCGTGGTGGGATAGATGTTGAAGAGTTTGGCCGTGTACTGAGAATCGGTGCCGTCGTTGTACGCGTTATCACCGAGCATGAGCCAGAGGTTGGTGTAGCGCGTGCCGTTGTACGTCGTGTAGGCATTGCGCACTGAAGTCTGGCTCGTCGTGCCCGTGCCCGGATCACCGAGCACCCAGATCCGCACGGGCTGCTGCGTGCCAACGGGCGGAGCGGTAAAAAAGGTGAAATCGACGCCGCTCCACTGCGTCACCGTGGTGCTTCCAACGGAGTAGTAGTATTGGGTGTTCGGTGTCAGGCCGGTGAGCAACACTTCGTGTTCCTTGGTCACCGCCGTGTCGTCGCTCGCCATCGTCAGCGCCGCGGGAGCGAGTCCATAGCTCACGCGGCTGTCATTCGCGGTGCCTGTCCGCCAGCGGATGACCACGCTAGTCGGTGTCCCCATTTGTAAATACGGGGCGCGGGTGTCCGTGGTGGAGGTGATCGGGGGGACGCCGATCAGTTCGAGGTCGAAGCTGAGGTCCGAACTGTTGCGGCGCGCCTGATGCACCTCGACGGCCACGGTGTTGGTGCCGTTGACCAGGGTGCTGACCGGCAGGGTCGTCTCGAAAAAGGTGTCCTCGGCAGGGTAGTCGATATTCTTCGAGGCCAGCGTGGTGTAACTGATCGCCCCCGCCGGCAGGTTGTCGCGGCGCGCTTCGATGCCGTTGAGGTAAACGACGGCACCGTCGTCGCGGAGCAAACGGAGCTTGAGGGCGGTGTAGCTGGATTGGGGATTGGTGACGGAAAAAGTCTTTCGGAAGTAGGTGGTGACGTAACGGGCGCGGGCATCCGAGCCAAAGCTGACGACTGTGGCTTCGTCGCCGTCACCGTAGCCAAGGTCCGCCAGCCCCGTGCTCCAAATCGTATCGGAAAACGCCGGCTCCCTCCAAGCCGTGCCTTGGTCGGTGCCGTTTGCGAGATACTTCCATGACGCTCCGGCGCTGATCGGCAGCCCCGAGACGGTCGGGGCGGTGAGGCTCAGATCGAAACTCACGTCCGAGCTGTTGGCCGCGGTCTGGTGGACTTCCACCGCGATGATGTTGTCGCCTACCACGAGCAGATTCTGTCCGTTGACCAGATTGACGCTTTGGAACACCGCTCCGTCATCGGTGGCGTTGCTGGCCAGGTCGGTATAGCCGGGATTGATCGAGAGGCCGTTCTGAGTGGCCGTGTCGCTGATGACGGTGCCGTTGAGATACACCGCCGCGCCGTCGTCGCGTTTCACCCGGAGCATGAGGTCGGTCAGCCCGGCCTTGTCCGTAACGGTGAAGACATGGCGGAAGTAGCTCGTGATGTAGCGCGTCGTGGAACCCGCCGTCGGCGACCCGGGTGTGGCGTCGTCTTCGATCACCGTCGCCTCCGGCCGCCCGTCCGGGATATCTCCGTAACCGAGTTCCGCTGGACCGCTCGCCCATGAACCATCCGCGAACGCGAGTCCGCGCCACGCCGTGCCCTGATTCGTGCCGTTGTCGAGATACCGCCAGGTCGCGCCGGTGGGCACGAGCGTTGTATCGCCCATGGCTGCCGGCAGGGCGCAGAAAGTCAGGAGGCAAAAAAGGAAAGTCAGCGCCCGGTGATAAATCTCCGAACGATCCCAAAGTTGTTTCAAGCGCATGATGGTGGATTGGTTGCCTCGTTTCGCACAGCCGGGTCCTTTCTCCGTTGTATCCGCCTGATTTGCCGGATGAAAGCCCAAGGAATTCACTACAGAACCCGATCACTTCGCGGAGCCATTTACTAGACGAGACGAGTTTGTTGTCACCATTAAATTCTATAAAAAGGAGGCGTGACAGTATTCAAAGAAAGAGAGAATGTTTCGCCCTAGTTTCATCTTTGATATCAGGTCCATGGAAATCTGCCCAGCACAGAGGCGGCGACGATCGCGCGGTACATTCCTCGCTCACCCGCTTGAGGTTGGGCGGGCAGGCTTCTGTCGGGGCCGATGCCGTCAATCTGTTCGGATCGTCCGAGGTTTCGCCTGCGCGCTGCTAGTGTTTACGAGCAGCTTCGCCCAAGCGCAGACGTGGACCGGGGGCGGGGCCAACAATTCCTGGACGACCTCGGGCAATTGGTCGGGTGGCGTACCGGCGAATAATGGGACCGCAAACCTCACTTTCTCGGGCTCCGTGCGCCCGATCACACAGGCAGACACGGTATGGGCTTTCAGTGGCTTGAGCTTCAGCGCGGGAGCGGCGGCATTTATTCTGAATGGCAGCGACCTGACCATCGGCACGGGGGGTATCACGAACAGTTCATCGAACCGGCAGACCGTGGACAACCGGATCACGCTTTCAGCGGCGCAGACCTGGAACGCGGGGAGCGCAGCCGGTGGCGAGCTGCTCATTGAAAACGCGATTGGCAACGGCGGTTTCGTGTTGACCGTCACTGGCACGAATGCGGTGACGATCGATGGCGCGGTCTCCGGCGCGGGAGGCATCGTGAAATCGGGTCTCGGGACGCTGACTCTTGGCAGCGCCAGCAACAGCTATGGCGGCGGCACGGAGTTGAGCGGTGGCATCGTTTCGGTG
>JANNWY010000166.1:0-35884 GCA_031409335.1 Chthoniobacteraceae bacterium
GATAGCCAGTGCAATCTCGTTGACGTTGTTCGCGTGATGGTCGGCTCGGGTGAGAACTCCCTGCAAGTATTGCTGGAGGAGATCAACGTCGGTTACTTGTGTTGGCATAGATTGGAAGGGAGATGTGCGAAGTCGCCGAACATCCTATTAACCCGCTTCTGCCAGGCAGGATTTGTGGCGTATGTGGGTAAAGGGTGCGCATGAGCGGTATGTTGAAGCAGAAGTGGCCTTGCCGTTGCAAGGTTCTTTTTGGAAATCTGGTTTTGTCACTTGTCCGGGGTACGGTGTCGGCGTATGGCGTGAGTATGCCGATTTCCCGTCATACGCCGCAAAAAGACCCTCATCCACGCACCATCGCGCCGCTTCCGGGGACGGCTGGCGCGGTGCCACGCTTTGAGGACCGGGTGCGGGCGGCCTGCCGGGTGCGGGGGTATTCGATCCGCACGGAGGACGCTTACTGGATGTGGACGCGCCAATTCATCCTCCACCACGGGAAGCGCCACCCGGAGACGATGGGCGCGGAGGAGATCAGGGCGTTTCTCACGGCCCTCGCGGTGGAGCGCAATGTGGCGCCGGGCACGCAGATGCAGGCGCTCAATGGGCTGGTGTTTGTCTTCAAACACGTGCTGGGTCGAGAGCCTGGCGATCTGACGGGGATCGTGCGGGCGAAGCGGGCGCGGAAAGTGCCAGTGGTGCTCGGAGTGGAGGAAACGCGGGCGCTGCTGGCGGGGCTGGATGGCACTTCGCTGCTGATGGCGCAGCTCCTCTACGGAGCGGGGCTGCGGATGATGGAGTGCGCGCGGCTCCGGGTGAAGGATGTGGATTTCGCGCGGAACGTGCTCACTTTGCAGGATACCAAGGGCGGGCACGGGCGGGTGACGATGCTGCCGGAGACGGCGCGGCCCGCGCTGAAAGCGCATCTCGCCCGGGTGCGGACACTGTACGAAGCGGATCGGGTGGCGGGTGCGGCGGGGGTGCAGCTCCCGTATGCGCTGGCGGTGAAGCAGCCGGGTGCGGCGGAATCGTGGCCATGGTATTGGGTATTCCCTGCGCGGAGGGAATCGCGCGACCCGCGCTCGGGGGAAACGCGGCGGCACCATGCGCACGAGGATTGCCTGCAGCGTGCGGTGAAGGCGGCGGCGGTGGCTGCGGGGATCGCGAAGCCGGTGACGCCGCACGTGCTGCGACACTGTTTTGCCACGCACCTGCTGGAGAATGGGCAGGACATCCGCACGGTGCAGGAGCTGCTCGGGCACCGGGATGTGGCGACGACGATGATTTATACGCATGTGATGAACCGGCCGGGGATCGGGGTGCGCAGCCCGCTGGATCAAAAACCGGGCGCAGGCCCGGAGCAGGGGCAGGTCGGTGCTCATGGGGCTTTTTGAAAGAAGCGGCGCGCTGGCTTCCGCGAACGCCGCCGGGTAGCCGCGCTTGCGCTGCATCCGCGTGCCCGGCATATTTGATATTATGCGTCTGCTTTTCATCATTCTCGCGTCCGTCGTGTGCGGCGCTTTTGCGGCGGAAGATAGTCTGGAAAGCCGTTTCCTCACCCACACGCGCCAGCTCATCTACGACGGGAAACGCAGCGGCGAGGGTTACTTTCATCCCGATGGCAAGCGGTTGATTTTCCAAAGCGAGCGCGAGGCGGAGAATCCGTTTTACCAAATCTACACGCTCGATCTGACGACGGGCGACAGCGCGCGGGTCTCGCCGGGCATCGGGAAAACGACTTGCGCATTTTTTCAGTCGGGCGCGGATCGCGTGCTGTTTGGCTCGACGCATCTCGATCCGCAGGCGGTGGAGAAGCAGAAAGCTGAGCTGGATTTCCGCGCGAGCGGGAAGCAGCGGCGGTACTCGTGGGATTACGATCCGGCGATGGAACTTTTCACGGCGAATCTGGATGGGACGAAGATCATGCAGCTCACCAAGGAGCCGGGCTACGATGCGGAGGCGTCGTTTTCGCCGGATGGGAAACAGATCGTCTTTTGCTCGCTACGCGCGGCGTTCGCGCCCGATGCGGTGCTTTCGGCGGAGGACAAGGCGCGCGTGGAAAAAGACCCGGCTTACTTCGGCGACATCTACCTCATGGATGCCGATGGCTCGCGCGTCCGCCGTCTCACGGAAGCGGCCGGCTACGATGGCGGGCCGTTTTTTTCCCCGGATGGAACGCGGATCGTGTGGCGGCATTTCGATGCGAGCGGGATGATCGCGGATGTGTGGACGATGCGGACGGATGGCTCGGACAAACGGCGCGTGACGGATTTTCAGTCGATGTCGTGGGCGCCGTTTTTTCATCCGAGCGGGAAGTATCTGATCTTCACGACGAACAAACTTGGGTTTGAAAATTTTGAGCTGTATCTCGTGGATGTGGATGGCGCGAAGGAGCCGGTGCGCGTGACGTTCACGGATGGCTTTGATGGTCTGCCGGTCTTTTCGCCGGATGGCAAAAAGCTGTGCTGGACCTCGGGCCGCACCGCCGACAAGAAGTCGCAGCTTTTCATGGCCGAGTGGAATGATGCGGCTGCATTGAAGGCGCTCGCGCTTTCACCGGGACGGACGGGCAGAACATCCAACATCGAACCGTTTCGACAAGCTCAAGGCCCTGAGCCTGCCGAAGGGCATCGAACATCGAACATCGAAGTGGCGGAGATCGGGACGCCGGAGATTTCAGCGGAGGATTTGAAAGCGGAAGTCGGCTGGCTCGCGGACGATAAACGCGAAGGGCGGATGACGGGCACGCCTGGCGCGGCGGCGGCGGCGGATTGGGCAGCGGATTATTTTAAGAAGATCGGGCTGAAGCCGCTTGGGGACAGCTTTGCGCAGCCGTTTGAATTCGATGCGGGCGTGAAGACGATCGATGGGAAAAACACGTTTTCGATCAACGCGAATGCCGCGCAATTCGACCGCGATTTTCGCCCGATAACTTTCAGCGACAGTGGCGAGGCCGAGGGCGAAGTGGTCTTCGCGGGCTACGGCCTCAGCGTTCCCGAGGGAAATGGCGACCGCTACAACAGCTACGACGGGCTCGATGTGAAGGATAAGATCGTGCTGCTTTTCCGCTACGTGCCGGAGGCCGTGGAACCGGCGCGCCGGGCACAGCTCAATCGCTACGCGGGGCTGCGCTACAAGGCGATGATGGCGCGCGAACGCGGCGCGAAGGCAGTGCTCGTGGTGTCGGGGCCGAATTCGCCGCAGGCTGGCGAACTGCTGCCGCTCACTGGCGACGGCGCGCTCGCGGGGAGTGGCGTGCTCGCGGTTTCCATCAGCGGGGCGACGGCGGACGCTTTGCTGGAGCCGAGCGGGAAGAAGTTGAAGGATTTGCAGAGCGGGCTGGACAACGAAAACCCGCACGCGGAAGGCGGCTTTGTGCTGCCGAAAGTGCGCGTGAAATTGAGCGTCGGCGTGGAGCACATCAAGAAGCAGGATCGCAATGTGGTGGCGATGCTGCCGGTCGAAGGCGCGACGGAAACGATCCTCATCGGCGCGCATTACGATCATCTCGGGCTGGGAAATGGGAATTCCTCAATGGCGCGCGCCGGGGAGGAAAAGAAGGTCCACGCCGGCGCGGATGACAACGCGAGCGGCACGGCTTTCGTGATGGAACTCGCGGCAGAACTCGCGGCAGAGCAAAAGGCGCATCCTGAAAAATTCAAACGCAACATCATGTTCGCGCTGTGGAGCGGCGAGGAGATCGGGATTGTCGGCAGCGCGGCCTTCGCCGAAAAGCCGCCGCTCGATTTGAAAAGTGTCGCGGCTTACATCAACGCGGACATGGTCGGGCGGCTGCGCGAGAACAAACTGACCGTGCAGGGCGTCGGCTCATCGAAAGTCTGGCGGAAGCTGCTGGAAAAACGCAACGTGGCGGCGGGATTTAATCTTGTGCTGCAAGACGATCCGTATCTCCCGACCGACACGACTTCGCTTTATCCAAAGCGCATTCCGGTGCTGAATTTCTTCACCGGCGCGCACGAGGATTATCACCGCCCAACTGACACCCCGGAGAAGCTCGACTACGACGGCCTCGCGCGGATCACGACGTTTGCCAAAAATATCATCGTCGATCTCGCGAGCGCGCCCGAGCGGCCCGACTTTGCGCGCGTCGAGCGCAGCGATTCCGGCGGCGGCGGGCGCGAGACATTGCGCGCATATCTCGGGACGATTCCAGATTACACGACCGAGGTAAAAGGCGTGAAAATCAGCGGCGTGCGCGCGGGCAGTCCGGCGGAAAAAGGCGGGCTGCTGGGCGGCGATGTGATCGTGGAATTTGGCGCGCAGAAGATCGCCAATATCTACGACTACACCTATTCGCTCGACGCGGTGAAGATCGGGACGGCGGTGAAGATCATCGTCGAGCGCGAAGGAAAACGCGTCGAAGTGACCGTAACGCCGGAGGCGCGAAAGTAGGCGAGGTTCCCAACCTCGCGCGGCAAGGCGCGGTGGGCGTTCACTCCGGCTCCGGCCGCCTTCCCGCGCGGGGTTGGAAACCCCGCCTACTTTGCGCACTTCTCTTCCATCTAAGGATTCGCGAGGTTCGTGGCCTTTTCCGTATGTTGCGTCCACTCGTTCTTAGCCTTGCCATCTGCGCCATCACCGCGCAGGCGCAGGATTTGGGCGGGGATTTGACGCTGCACCGGCTGCTGATCGATGGCGAAACGTGGCAGCTTGTGGCCGAGGGGATTGGCTTTGCGGACGGGCCTTGCTCGGATGCGGAGGGGAATTTCTTTTACTCTGATTTGAAGGGGAACGCGGTTTTCAGAATCGCGCTGGACGGGACGAAGACGACGGTTATCGAGGAACCGGCGAGCGGTTTGAAATTCGGGCCGGACGGGCGGCTTTATGCGTGTCAGGGGTCGAAGAAGCGGCTGATCGCGATCGACCTCGCGAGCATGGCGATCGACGTGATCGCGGAGGATGTGCAGCCGAACGATCTCGCGGTGACGCATCGCGGGCATATTTATTTTACCGACACGGGGAAGCAGGAAATCGTGTTCGTGGACGCGAAGACAAAGGCAAAGCACGACGTGGACAGCGGGCTGGCCGGCCCGAATGGGATCACGCTGTCGCCGGATCAGGGCACGCTCGCGGCGAGCGAATACAAGGGGGGAAACGTGTGGGCGTTTCGGATCGAGGTGGACGGCAGCCTTTCGGGACGCACGCCGTACATGACGATGCGGCGACCGATTGACTACAAGGGCGAGTTCAAATTCAACGACGGTCCGCCGCTGAAAAAGGAGTCGGGCGGCGATGGGATGACGAGCGATGAGACGGGGCGCTACTTTGTGGCGACGGCACTTGGCGTGCAGGTGTTCGATCCGACGGGCCGACTGTGCGGAGTGGTGCCGGGGCCGGAGGGAAGTGGCGGGCTGACGAGTTGCGCGCTCGCGGGGCCGGGGCGTGGGTTTCTTTACATCACCGCGCGGGATAAGATTTTCCGGCGCAAGGTGCAGGCGGTGGGCGTGGTGTACGCGCAGCCGCCGAAGTAGCGTTTCCCCTCTTCCTCTTCCTCTTCCGCTTAATCTTCCTCTTCCGTTTTTGGTGGGGATGAAAAGGAGGAAGATTGAGAGGAAGAGGAAGAGGAAGAGTTCACCCGCCCGTCTTCACTTCCACGATGTCGTGCGGCGCGCTCTCACGCTGGCCAGCCGGGGTGACGCGGATGTAGCGCGCCTTTTCCCGCATCTCGGGAAGCGTGCGCGCGCCGAGATAACCCATGCCGCTTTGCACGCCGCCCGCGAGTTGCGTGAGCACTTGATCGAGCGGTGGCGCAACTTCTTTCAATGCCTCAATGCCTTCCGCGGCGACCTTGCGCACGGTGTCGCGCGTCGCGTGACCGTAGCGCGCGGCGCTTCCCGCCTGCATCGCGGCGAGGCTGCCCATGCCGCGATATTGTTTATACAGCTTGCCGTTGATTTCCATGATCGCGCCGGGCGCTTCCGGGCAACCCGCGAGCAGGCCGCCGCAGATGACACCATGCGCGAGCGTCAGCGCTTTTACGATGTCACCGGATTTGGTGATGCCGCCGTCGGCGAGAATGCGGACACCTTTCGCCTCCGCCGCGCGGCTCGCCACGTAGAGCGCGGTGAGTTGTGGAATGCCGACTCCGGCGACGATGCGCGTGGTGCAAATCGAACCCGGACCCTGACCGACTTTGATGATGTTCGCGCCGCACTCCGCGAGGAAGTCGATGCCAGCGCCGCTCGTGATATTTCCCGCGATGATCGGCAGCTCAGGAAACTCCGCGCGGATGAGCCGCACGGTGTCGCCCACGCCTTTGCTGAGGCCGTGCGCGGTGGAGACGGCGACCACATCAGTCCCCCGCTCCACCAGCGCGGCGATGTGCGTGAGGATGCGATCGCGGTCGAGTTCGCCGGTGTTCGAGTTGCGCGTCGCGGTAATGGCGGCACCGCAGAGCAGGCGGAATTGGTCATCGCGCGCGGGCTTCAATTGCGAGGTGCGCTCGGTGAGAATGCGCTCGATGTCGCTGATCGTGAAAAGCCCGCGCAACCGATCCTGCGCATCGACGACGAGCAGTTTATGGATGCCAATGTGCTCGGTGAAAAAGCGGTCCGCGCGCGCGATGGGATCTTTCCCCAGATCTTTTTCCAAAATCGTCTGCACCTCACTGCGCGGCGTCATCGCATCGAGCACGCGGACGGTGGCGTAGCGCGGGCGGACGTTGTGACCCGCGAGCAGGCCCAACAATTTCCCCTCCGCATCCGCGACGGGAAAGGTGCGAAAACCGTAGCCTTTTTCGTCGATGAACGCGAGCACGTCGCCGATCGACTGATCGGGCGAAACCTTGATGGGCTCTTGAATCAAGCCGTGGACGTTGTTCTTCACCCGGCTCACTTCCGAGAGCTGCTGCCGGTCCGGCATATTGCAATGAATCAGCCCGAGCCCACCCGCGAGCGCCATCGCGATTGCCATCCGCGATTCCGTGACGGTATCCATGTCCGCGCTGACGATCGGCAGGCGGAGCTTGATCCGCGGATGCAGCTCCGTTTCGAGCACCGCGTCGCGCGGGAGGATTTCGGAGTAAAGCGTGGCGAGCGTGACGTCGTCGTAAGTCAGCGCTGTGCCAGCTTGTTCGCGGAAGAAAACGTCAGCGGCTCTGTAGAAGTCCGCATCAATGGGCGAGGAGGTGGATGCCATGCGGGAAGATGCCCGACTTTGGCGAGCGGAGGAAAGCGCGAAATGTGCCCGGCGGGCGACCGCGCCGAAGGCTGGCAGCCGTGGCGGCGCAGCGTGAATTTTAGCGCAGCGGCCTGGCGACGATGATCCCGGCGTTGGTGCGAAAGCGATTCAGGTAATCCGAGAGGCGCGAGTCGAGGACGACGCGGCCGTGATTTCGCGGGGCGGAGGCGTGCATGAAGCGGAGCACTCCATCCGGCGTGCGATAGGCGATGCCGACGTGCGAGGTGCCGGTGCCACCGGGATCTTTGGTGGTGATGCCGATGACGTCGCCGGAGCGCAGGCTGGGCTCGATCGCGGGCACGCGGCTTTTGGGGATGTGATAGAGCGGCATCGCGGCGACGCGCGCCTCCATCGCGCGGATGCCGGGGCGGAGCGCGGGGTCGAAGCGCAGGTAGCGGTAGGTGCGCCAGTTGATCGTCATCTCGCCCGCGGTGTGTGAAGTGAGTTCGCCGCCGAGCGTGCGGGTGAGATCGGCGACGAGCCCGCGCCGGTCGTTGTCGTGGAACCATTCCTCCAAATAATGCAGGCGCGAAAGATAAGTGCCATCGCATTGGCCGCCGCGGTAGCGATCCAGCTCGACGAAACGCAGCATCGTCTGGGGCGTCCACTGCTCCTGCGGCAGCTCCACCATGCGGGCGAGGGCGAGCGCGGACTCGAAGAACGTCCAGCAGTCGAGCCCGTGCAAATTCACCGATGGCGCCTCGATGTGGTCGTGGATTTCGAGGGTGAAACCCTTGTAAGGCGTGCCCGCGAGTGCGCGACCCGCGAGCGCCGTGCGGGTGCCGATTGGATATTGTTTCCACGCCGCGGCCTGCGCGATGAGAGCTTCAAATTTCTCGCGTCCTTTGAAGACCGTATCGAACGGCAGCTCCGCGCGCGGGTGCGGGGCGAGTAGCAACAGCAGCAGGGCGATTTGAAAAAGCGGCGATTTCACGGCGCGGACAGGTAGTGCAAGTCGCGCGCCACTTCCACTCCGGCGCGCGCGCGATTCATCCGGCAATCCGGAAGAGCAGGCCGGCGAAACCCGCGCCGAGCACGACGGGCACGGCGCTCCATTTCCAGCGCATCATTCCAAAAAAAGAAGCGGCGGCGATGACGGCGGCGGGCCAATCGACGGAGTGATTTGGAAAGAGGACGTGCAGGCCAAGCCAGACCGCGAGATTCAGGATCACGCCGGCGACCGCGGCGGTGACGCCGGCCAGCGCGGCGGAGAGGGATTCGTTGCCGCGCAGTCGCTCGATGTGCGGCGCGCCAAGGAAAATCCAGAGGAAGCACGGGATGAAAGTCGTCCACGTGGTGATGAGCGCGCCGAGCGTGGCGGCGAGCAAAGGCGGGAGCGCGCCGGGGTGATTCCACCCGCCGAGGAAGCCGACGAATTGCAGCACCATGATGAGCGGGCCGGGCGTGGTCTCGGCGAGCGCGAGTCCGTCGAGCATCTGCGGCGCGCTGAGCCAGTGATGCGTCTCGACGGCCTGCTGCGAGACGTATGGCAGCACGGCGTATGCGCCGCCGAAGGTGACCAGCGACGCTTTGCTAAAAAAAATCGCCTGGCGGAAAAGCGCGTGATCCGTGCCGAGCCACCACGCGACCAGCGCGACCGGAATCCACCACAGCGCGAGGCACACGGTGGCTACTTTTAACGCGCGCGCGACCGAGCGATCGGCGTTCGGATTTTCTTCGGTGCCGTTCGCCGGGCTCGTGTGATGGCTGGTGGCGGGGAATTTCTCGCGCCGTATTTTTCCACCCATGAAACCGGCGGCGGCGGCGGCGGCGATGATGATCGGGAAGGGCGTCTTGAAAAAGAAGATGGCCGTGAATGCCAGCGCCGCGATCGTCCACAGCACTTCGTTGCGGAGCGCTTTTCCGCCGATGCGAATTACCGCCGCGGCGACGATCGCAAGCACCGCGGGCTTCAATCCGTAAAACACCGCTGCGACCCACGGCACCGCGCCGAAGCTGACGTACACGAGGCTCAGCGCCCACAGGATGAACATCGACGGGATGACAAAAAGTGCCCCGGCAACGATGCCGCCGCGCGTCTTGTGCAGCAGCCAGCCAATGTAGGTCGCCAGTTGCTGCGCCTCCGGTCCGGGCAGCAGCATGCAGAAATTGAACGCGTGGAGAAACTGCGCCTCGCTGATCCATCGCCTCTTTTCGACGAGCTCGGCGTGCATGATCGCGATCTGGCCCGCCGGTCCGCCGAAGCTGATGAAGCCCAGCTTTAGCCAAAAGCGAAACGCTTCGGCGAAAGTGGGATGCGGCGGGTCGGTCGTGATTGGCGTTTGCACCGCTGCGTCTATAGAGCGGAGGGGCGCTTTTGCGTCGATGGATTTGTGGCGCGCACATCGGGCTGGCGGTGCTCCGGCACGCGGCGCATCCTGCGTGACCGATGCGTCAGGATATTGAAGATTTCATCCTTTACCTGGCGACCGAGCGTGGGCTGTCGGACAACTATCAGCTCTCCACGCGGCTCTCGCTGGAAGGCTTCACGCTATGGCTGGAGAAGCGGCGGCTTTTGGAAAAAATCGGCGAGGCGGCGCTGGAGCAGTTGGTGCAGGCGGGGACGCCGCCGCCGCAGATGATCGTGGAGGCGCGCGAGGTGACGCTGGCGCTGATCTCGGATTATCTCGGGCACTCGAAACGGCGCGGGCTTTCGGCTTCGTCGATCAAACTCGTCGTCGTCGCGATCAAGATTCTCTTTCGCTGGCTGCAAGTGCGCGGGCGGATTCCGCGCGATGTTTCGGAGCCGATCCCGCTGCCGCGCACGGAGCGTTTTTTGCCGGAGACGATGAATGAATTGCAGGTCGATCGCCTGCTCGACGGCGTGGATCTCGATGCGCCGCGCGGCTTGCGCGACCGCGCGATGCTGGAGCTGCTCTACGCCAGCGGGCTGCGCGTTTCGGAGCTGGTGAACGCGAAACTCGAGCTGCTCGATTTGGAAAACCGGATCATTCGCGTGACCGGAAAGGGGAACAAAACGCGGCTCGTCCCAGTCGGAAAAAAAGCGTGCGACGCGATCACCGCATACCTCGATCGTGGCCGGCCGGAAAGCGTGACGAAGAAGACGGGGAGCGAGATTTTTCTGTCATCGCGCGGCGGAAAAAAACTCACGACGGTGCGCGTGTGGCAGATCGTGAAGGAGATCGCGAAACGCGCGGGGATCGACGTGAACGTGTATCCGCATCTGCTCCGCCACAGCTTTGCCACGCATCTCCTGAGCAATGGCGCGGACCTGCGCATCATCCAGGAAATGCTCGGGCACGCGGACATTTCGACGACGCAGATTTACACGCACGTCGATCAGCGGCGGCTGAAAAGCGTGCATCTGAAATTTCATCCGCGGGCGAAATGATTCGCGGAGGCTCAGACGTAAAACCGTTCCGGTGCGACGAGGGGCTGCGGTTCGCAGATTCGGTCCACGAGTTTTTGCCAGCTTTCGTGGCCACTGAGGATTTCGATTTCGACTCGGAGGAAAACGATCGGCACGTCTTGCGCGTCGAATTTTGCGGGGAAACGGACGGCGTCTTTTTCGGTGGTGACGGCGAAGTCGAGGTCGCGGCGGACGCAGCGTTCGTGGAACTCCTTCAACTCCTGATCGGTGAAGCGATGGTGGTCGGCGAACTGTTTGGAAAAGACTAACTCCGCGCCGAGTTGCGTGAGCTTTTCCTCGAAGCTCTCGGGGCGCGCGATGCCGCTGATGGCGGCGACGTATTTCCCCTGGAGCGCGGTGAGCGGCAGGCGCTCGCCGGTGAAGAGATTTTGCAGATAGAGCGCCTGGTGTGTGGTCTGGATGATCTCGGCGGTGCGGTTGTATTCGCGGATGCGTTCGATGAGTTCGACGTTGTCGGCGTCGGCGCATTTGGTGATGAAGATGTAGTTGGCGCGGCGGAGATTGGCGGGCGGTTCGCGGAGGGTGCCGCGCGGGAGCAGGTATTCGTTTCCGAATGGAGCTTGTCGGTCGATGAGGCAGATTTCGAGGCGGTGACGGAGCGCAAGGTATTGCATTCCGTCGTCGAGGATGAGGGTGTCGCAGCCGAGTTTCTGGATGGCGTAGAGCGCGGAGCGGACGCGGTCCTTGTAGGAAAGGACGACGACATCGCCGAGGCTCTTCGCGAGCATAAAGGGCTCGTCGCCGGCAAAGCGGGAATCGAGCAGAAGCGTGCGACCATCATGCACGACGCGCGGTTTGCGGCGTTCCATGCCGAGCCATTTGCGCTGGAGTCGGCGGAAGAGCGGGGGCTTTTTCGCCTTGTAGCCGCGCGAGAGGATGGCGACGCGCCGTCCGCCGTCCTGCAGGGTGCGCGCGAACATTTCGACGACGGGCGTTTTGCCGGTGCCGCCGACGGTGAGGTTGCCGATGGAGATGACCATGACGCCCGGATTGCGCTCGCGGAAAAGGCGGTGGCGGTAGAGCCAGAGTCGCGTCTGGACGATGCCGCGGAAGAGCGTGGAAAGCGCGAGCAGGAACCAGCGGAGAAGGAACGCGCGTTTGCCGTAACGACGCTCGAGGATGACGTCGATGGCGAACTGTTCAAACTCGTCGAGCTGGCGGCGCATTCAAAAAGCGGAATTTTACCGTCAACTCCACCTGCCGCAAAACTGCTCGATGACCGTGCGAATGCGCTCACGCTCTTGAGCATCGTCAGAATGATCCGCCAAGTACTTTAGAAATTGTTTGTAGGCGTTCTGTTGCGGAGTCGAAAATAGCGCAAATTGTTCAACTCTATAATCGCTGAAATGGGTGAGAGAGATTGCGATAAAGGAAGGTTCGCCGAAATCGCCACACAACTCCGCAATCATGAATGCCGGCAAGTGGAATTTCATTCCCTGCTCGTCAAAAAAACTGAGGGCCACCGAGTATTGGGACAAATCGTCCGCAGCAATGCGGCTCCAGTCGTAGCACTCATCTTCCGAGAACTTAATCCCTTCGCAACCATCCAATGCGTCCGCCTCTCTCAATCCGTGTCCACCGCCGAGTTTCACGCCAGCAAACGCTTCGCGGATTTCATTGATGAGCTCTTCGCGGGTCATGTGCAGGGGATATGTTAGTTTTCAAATCTGCCCCGCACCGCAGTTATCCGCCTGCGTGGCGATTCCGCGTGCGCCGGGTGGGGCGGCGGCGAGCATGGCCAGCATGACGGGCTCGGGGTCTTCGAGGGTGATGCAGCAAATCGTGGAGCCGCTGCCGCTGAGGAAACCGCCGATCGCGCCTGCGCCTTCACCAGCGGTGATGACTTTCGTGAGGAAAGGAATGAGCGCTTTTTCTCGGTACGGTTGGTGGAGGTGATCCTCGAAAGCGCCTTCGAGCAGCTCGTAATTTTGGGAGGCGAAGGCGGCGGTGATGCGGCAGGCGTTCGCGCAGGAACGGGCGGCGCCAAGGCGGTCGATGGTGTCGGGCAATGCGCGTCTCGCGTCGGGAGTGGCGATTTCGAAGTCGGGGATGAGGAGGACGAAATGGAGGTCGGGATCGACTTCAAAACGGGCGACTTCGTTTCCCCCGGCAACGGTAAAACCTCCGAACGCGGCGGGCGCGGCGTTGTCGGGGTGGCCTTCGAGTTCGGCGCAGATTTCAAACAGCGCGGTGCGGTCTAACGGCGCACCGGCGAGTTCGTTCAGGCCCGCGAGCAGGCCGAGGCGGACGGTGACGCTGCTGCCCATTCCTCGTGAACGCGGCACCTCGCCTTCGATCTGCCACGCGAATTGAAACGGCGCGGTTTTCGCCCGCTGGAAAAAACGCGCGGCGGCGGCGGCAGGCATGGCGTCGGGAGGCGCGGCGTTTTCACGGCGGACGGTGACGCGGTTGAAAACGCGCAGCGCCACGCCGAGCGCGTCGTAGCCGGGGCCGAGGTTCGCGGTCGTCGCGGGGACGCGGAAGGTCACTTCATTTAGCATTGAGGATTTAGGAATTAGGATTTGCCGGTGGGCGTTGCATTCGTGTGAATGCGCGGGCGGGTTTCTTCTAAATCCTAAATTCTAAATCCTAAATCCTAATTCCCATGCCCCGCTCCGATGGCCGCGCGCCTGATCAAAACCGTCCGCTTTCTTTCACGCCGAATTTCGCCCCGCACTCGACCGGTTCAGTGCTGGTGGCGACGGGGGATACGCGCGTGATTTGCTCGGCGATGATCGAGGAGAGCGTGCCGCCGTGGATGAAGTATCAGAAGGTCGAGGGCGGGTGGCTCACGGCGGAGTATTCGATGCTGCCGTACTCGACTTTGCAGCGGAAGCAGCGCGATTCGGCGAAGGGGAAAGTGGACGGGCGCAGCGTGGAGATTCAGCGGCTGATCGGGCGTTCGCTGCGCGCCGTCATCGATCTCGATCTGCTCGGACCGCGCACGCTTTGCATCGATTGCGATGTGCTCCAGGCGGATGGCGGGACGCGGACGGCTTCGATCACCGGAGCGTGCGTGGCGGCAGTCATGGCGACGAATAAACTGATCGCGACCGGCCTTTTGAAAAAATCGCCAATCAAGAAACTGGTCGCGGCAGTGAGCGTGGGCGTGGTGAATGGCGAGCCGCTGCTTGATCTGAATTACGTGGAAGACCGCGACGCGAGCGTGGATATGAATCTGGTGATGACGGAGGATGGGCAGTTCGTGGAAGTGCAGGGGTCGGGCGAGGAGCAGACGTTTTCCGAGACCGAACTGGCCGCGATGCTCGCGCTCGGCAGGAAGGGGATTACGGACTTGATAAGCGGCCAGCGGGAAGCTATTAGCGCCGCCTCAAAAGTGGCCCTGTAGCTGCTTGAGGACGTTTTCCATTCCATGAAAAAAGCACTCATCACCGGCATCACCGGCCAGGACGGCTCCCATCTCGCGGACCTCCTGCTGGAAAAGGGCTATGAAGTCCACGGCATCATCCGCCGCGCCAGCACGTTCAATACATCGCGCATCGAACACCTTTACAAAGACCCGCACGTGAATGGCGTGCGGCTTTTCCTGCACTACGGCGACCTCGCCGACGCGCTGAATTTAACCCGGCTCATCGACCGCGTCGGGCCGGATGAAATCTATCATCTCGGGGCGCAAAGCCATGTGCGGGTGAGCTACGACATTCCCGAATACACCGGCGACGTGACCGGGCTCGGGACGATCCGCATCCTGGAAGCGATCCGCGAGGCGAAGGTGGCCGCGCGCTTTTACCAGGCCAGCTCGAGCGAAATGTATGGCAAGGTACAGGCCGTGCCGCAGACGGAGACGACGCCGTTCTGGCCGCGTTCGCCTTACGCGGTGGCGAAAGTTTATGCGTATTGGGCGACGGTGAATTATCGCGAAAGCTACGGGATGCACGCGAGCAACGGCATCCTATTCAATCACGAAGGGCCGCGGCGCGGGGAGACCTTTGTGACGCGGAAAATCACGCGCGCGGTGGCGGCGATCAAGCAGGGGAAACAGAGCGAAATTTTCCTCGGGAATCTCGATGCGAAACGCGACTGGGGCTACGCGCCGGAATACGTGGAAGGCATGTGGCGCATGCTGCAGCAGCCGGAGGGCGACGACTATGTGCTGGCGACGAATGAGACGCATTCGGTGAAGGAATTCGTGATCGAGGCGTTTGCGCATGTCGGGCTCGATTGGGAAAAATACGTGAAATACGACGCCCGCTACGAGCGTCCGGCGGAGGTGGATTTGCTGATCGGCGATCCGGCGAAGGCGAAGGCGAAGCTGGGCTGGGAGCCGCAGACGAAGTTCAAGGATCTCGTGCGCATCATGGTCGATAGCGATCTGGCTGCGCTGGGTTGAGGCGGCGGGGGCCGCTCATTTCATTTACGACATTTGCGAACGGGGCGGGCGGGCCTAGTATTGGGCGCGAATCGACCGCAGCGCCTCGCCCACGCTGCGTTCCCCGTCATCCGATCCCCCAAAAATGCTGAACCGTTTTCACCGTCTCGTCCTCGCCGTCTGCCTCTTCGCGACGGTCCGGCTTCACGGGCAGGTCGTCATCAACGAAATCCTGTATCGCCCTGGCACCGGCTACCCGGAAAATACCGGCCTCGAATTCATCGAGCTGCACAATCCGACCGGCGACGCGATCGACGTGGGCGGCTGGGCGCTGACGAATGGCGTGCCTTACACGATCCCGGCGGCGACGGTCATCGCGCCGGGCGGATTCCTCGTCATCGCCGCGGACCCGGCGCAGGTGCAGGCGCTCTACGGCATCGCGGGCGTGCTCGGGCCGTGGGCGGCTGGGGCGACACTTTCCGGAAGCGGGGAAACCATCGCGCTGTCGAAGCCCGACGGGCTGCCGGTCGATGAAGTGACTTACGCCTCCGAGGGCGATTGGGGGACGCGGTATCGCGAGTCGAGTTTTGGCGGATGGGATTGGCGGACTTCGGCGGATGGCGGCGGCGCTTCGGTGGAGCTGCGCAATCCTGCGGTGAGCAATGACAACGGCCAGAACTGGGCGGCTTCCATCGCGCCGCTCGGGGCGACGCCGGGCGCGGCGAATTCCGTGCTGACCGCAAACATCGCGCCGATCATTCGCGATGTGGCGCATTCTCCGGCGATCCCGAAGTCTGCCGACAACGTGACGATCTCCTGCCAGTTGGACGACGAAACGGCGGCGGTGGGGCTCACGGCCACGCTGTTCTGGCGCGAAGCGACGACCACGAATCCCGGCCAGTTTCAATCCGCGCCGATGACGGGCGACGGGACTGGAAATTTCGCCGCCGTGCTCGGGCCGCGCGGGCATCTCGTGATCGTCGAGTTTTACGTCGCCGCGAGCGACGGCGTGAATGCGCGCACGTGGCCCGCGCCGACGACGGAGGGGCAAAATGCGAACTGCCAGTATCAGGTCGATAACGAAGTGCTGAACGGGACGGACAGCTATTACCGGCTGATCCTGACTGGCGCGGAAAACAACGCGTTCAACACCGTCGCCACCAGCAGCAACCGCCAGTTTAACCAAACGCTGGTCGTCGCGCGCGGCGCGGACACCACGATCCGCTACCGCTGCGCGATGCGCATCCGCGGGAATAGCAGCCGCACCTATCAATTCCGCCCACTGCGCATCGTCATCCCGAACGACGATGCGTGGGACGGCGCGACGGTGTTCAATCTGAACCCGAAAAGCAGCTTCATCCAATTCCTCGGCTTGCGCGCTTTTCAATTGGCGGGCGTGCGCGCGGCGGATTCGGTCCCGGTGGAATTGCGGCGCAACGGCGTGGAATCGACGACCTCCAGCGGCTCGACGCCGGACTACGGAAAGTGGGCGCGGATCGAGGATGAAAATGGCGACCTGGTGAAGGCGCACTGGCCCGCCGCGGATGGCGGGAATCTCTACAAGAAAGTCGATAGCGGAAATGGCGCGGGGGACTTCTACTGGCGCAGCAGCCAGCCCGCGCCGGCGAATCCGACCACGCTGCTCGATGGCTGGAGCAAGCAGAACAACTCCACCGCCAACGACTGGAGCGATCTGACCGCGTTCTTCCAAGTCTGGCAGGCCGCCGCGCGACCGCACTTTCCGGGATCATCCGCGACTGATGTGTCCGGGAGCACGGGCGGGCGGCTCTTTGGCACTGGCAACTGGAACGGCACGGCGCTCACTGCCGGGGAACTCGCGAGTGTCGAGACCGTTTCGGATTTGGATCAATGGGCGCGCTGGTTTGCGGTGATGACGATCCTGCAGGATCTCGAGACGAAAATCTCCAACGGCGTGGACGATGACTACGCGGCCTATTTCATGCCGTCCGCGGGCGGGCAGCGGCGGATGCAGATCGTCGCGCATGATTTGGATACGCTGCTCGGCCTCGGCGACAATCCGCAGGCGGCCACTTACACGGGCCTCTTCGACATGACGGAGGACGGCCAGAGCAGCTACGCTTTTCGCACGCTGCTGCCGCTTTTCGGCACCGCGAGCACCGCGGGAAACGTGGCGTTTCGCACGAAGTATTTCAACGCGATCCGCGCACTTTACGGCACCGTTTTCAACGCGGACACGAACGGAAATCCGAATCCGCCGTTCCACCAATTCATCGACAATCACCTGACGGGCTGGGCTCCCGCGGCGACCCGGACGGCGATGAAAACGTTTGCGACCCAGCGCCAGGCGCACCTGCTCGGGCTCATCGGCAGCGGCCCGATCGCGCCGCCCGCGGCCACGTCGGTCGCGACGTTTTCGAGCGCGGCGGGCGCGGTGATGATCCACGAAATCCTCGCCGACAATCGCGGCGCGGTGAACGTCGCGGGCACCTTCCCGGACATCATCGAGCTGCACAACGCGGGCGGCGCGCCCGTGAATCTCGCCGGCATGAGCCTCACCGACGATCCGGCGGTGAAATCGAAATACATCTTCCCCGCCGCCACCACGATCGCGGCGGGCGGTTACCTCATCGTGTATGCCGACACGGCTGGCGGCGCCGGTTTGCACGCGGGCTTCGCGCTCGATCAGGATGGGGAAACGCTCCAGCTCTACGGCACCGTCGGCGCGGGCCAGCCGCTCGTGGATTCCATCGCGTTTGGCGCGCAGATCGCGGATTTTTCGATCGGGCGCACAGGTCCGCTTTTGGAAACGTGGACGCTTTGCACGCCGACGATCGGCGCGGCGAATGCGGCCATCGCCGCGCTCGCCACGCCCGCCGGAATCACGATCAACGAATGGCTCGGCAATCCCGGCTACCAATGGGACGACGACTTTCTCGAACTCCACAATCCCGCCGCGCAGCCCGTCGCGATCGGCGGCATGGTCGTGACGGACGACTTCATCAACTACCCCGCGCTGCGCACGCTGCCGCCGCTCAGTTTCATGGCGCCCGCGTCAATCCTGCGGATGAATGCGAAAGGCTCGGGCGCGGTCCCGGGCAGCGCGCGCGAGCTGCCTTTCAAAATCGACGGCGCGGCTGGCTGGCTCGCGTTGATCGGGCAAAACGGCACGATCGTGGATCGCGTCGATATCGTCTCGCAGCCCGCCGATGGCTCCACTGGCCGGAGCCCCGATGGCGGCGCGGTGACGACGCGCTTTGGCCTGCCCGCGAGCCTCGCCACGCCCGGCGAGCCGAACGTCAATCCGCCCGCCAACATCCTCGCGCTGATGAACGGCCTGCGGGTGACCGAGCTGCTCTACACGCCGGGAAATCTCGAATACATCGAACTCCAAAACACCGGCCCGGTGACGCTCGATCTCGCCGGCGTGCGGATCACGAAAGGCGTCAGCTACACGTTCGGCGCGGGCGTCACGCTCGCGCCCGGCGCGTTCGTGGTGGTGTGCGGAAATCGCACCGCGTTTCTCGCGCAATTCGGCGGCGGCGTCCCGCTCGCGGCGGGGAATTTTTCCGGCTCGCTCGACAACTCGGGCGAGACGATCGCGCTGCGTCCGCCGAGTCCGTGGGAACCGAACATTTTGAATTTCGCGTACAGCGCGAGCTGGTATGCCGTGACGACGATCGGCCACTCGCTCACCGTCGTGGACTCGGGCGGACTCGCGGGCGACTGGGGAAAAAAGCGGAGCTGGATGGCTTCCGCCACACTCTACGGCTCGCCGGGAAATGACGGGCCGCCAGCCATCACCAGCCTGCTCACCGCCGCAGGGATCGTCGGCGACGCGTTTCAGTATCAGATCTCCGCCACAAAATTCCCGACTTCCTACAATGCCACGGCGCTGCCGCCCGGCCTCGGCGTTGACACGGGCACGGGCGCGATCAGCGGCACGCCGACGGTGCCCGGCACGTTCAATGTCTCCATCACCGCGACGAATCCCGCCGGATCGGACACGCGGACGCTCGTGCTGACCGTCGCGGATTCCGGGCCGCTTGCCGCCTTCGCGTGGTCCGCCGTCGCCTCGCCGCAGCAGGCCGGCGTGCCCTTTGCCGCCACGCTCCGCGCGGTCGATGCGCAGGGCCGCACCGTCACCACTTTCAGCGGCAGCGCGAGCCTCGCCGGCGGTGCCGGTGGATTGGCGGGATCGACCGTGCTCGTCACGGAATTCAGCGTCGGCTCGCTGGATTATTTTGAACTCCAAAACGTGACGGTGGACGCGGTGAATACGAGCGGCTGGTTTGTGATCGTGAATGATGCGAGCGCGGGAGCGAGCGTGCGGCACGGGACGGTGTGGGCGCTGCCCGCATCGCTCGCGGCGGGGCAGGTGATTTATGCCACCGAAAACAGCGGTGAAAATCCCTTCGGTGAAGCGATCAACTGGTTCACCGCGTCGGGGCTCGCTTGGGTGATGCTCGTCGATGACACCGGGCAGATTCGCGATTTCGCGGCGAGCGGCTACACGCAGGCGCAGCTCGCGGGGATCAGCGTGACGGCGAATGGCTTCACGCTCACGCCCGGCGCGCAGTGGTCCGGGAATGGCATCGCCGGGGTGAACAGCAACAGCCCCACCTGTCTCCGCGGCGGATCGTCCGATCGCCACGACGCGACCGATTGGTCCGTGTCGAACGCGACCAGCGGACGCGGCGTGCAAAACGCGGGACTGAATCTGAATCCGTCCACGCCCGTCGCGCCGGCGGCCGCCACTTTTTCCAGCGGCATCTGGACCGGCACCGTCGCCGTCCCGCAGGCGATCGCGGCGATGCGCCTCGCCGCGACCGATGGCGCAAATCACACCGGGCAAAGCAACGCCTTTGACAGCGTGCTGCCGCCCGCGCCCGCGATCGCCAGCCCCGCGAGCGCGATCGGCGTGGTCGGCCAGCCGTTCAGTTTTCAAATCCTGACGACCATTTACGCGGCGAGTTTCACCGCGGAAAATCTCCACGCCGGGCTTGCCGTGAACACCGCGAGCGGCCTCATCAGCGGCACACCGACGACCGCTGGCACGCGCGCCGTTTCGCTTTCCGCGACAAATCTCGGCGGCACGGGCAACGGCGCGCTTTCCCTCGAAATCCAGGCGGACGCGGACGGCGACGGGATGGGCGATGCGTGGGAAACCGCGCACGGCCTGAACGCGACGGTGAACGACAGCGCCGCGGATCGCGACGGCGATGGGCAATCGAACCTCGCCGAGTGGCTCGCGGGCACGACGCCGAACAGCCCCGCGTCGCGCTTTGCGATTACGAGCGAACAGGTCGTCGGCGGAAACATGGTGCTGACGTGGGCGTCCGTGGCGGGGCGGCGCTACCGGGTCTTCACGCGGGCGGCGTGGGATGCGGGGACGTGGAGCGAGATCACGACTGCGCCGATCGTGGCGACTGGCGCGAGCGCGACTTTCACCCACCTCGGCGGGGCGGGCGGCGCGCAGCGTTTCTACCGTGTGAGCATCGCGCCGTAGCGCGCGGATTTGCGCGGCGGGCGGGGTGGCTTATAGATGCCGCGTCTGTTTGCCTCCCCCATTCCCCAAAAAAATATGCCCGCCTCTTTTCTTCGTACGGCTGCCGCGTTTTGCCTCATCGCCGCGGCGCGGCTGCACGCGCAGGTCGTCTTCAATGAAATCATGTACCGCCCCGGCACGGGCTTCCCGGAGAATACGGGACTCGAATTCATCGAACTCCACAATCCGACCGGGACGCCGGTCGATGTGAGCGGGTGGGCGATTACTTCGGGAGTCGATTTCACTTTCCCCGCAGGCACGAGCATCGCGGCGGGCGGCTTTGCGGTCGTGGCGGGAAATCCGGTGCTGGTGGAAAACGCGTACGGGATCGCTGGCGTGCGCGGGCCGTGGGTGGCGGGGACGGGGCTGGCGAATGCGGGCGAAAAAATCACGCTCTCGAAACCGGGCGCGTTGGCCGGGACTTTCGAGAAAGTGGACAGCGTGACCTACGCGAGCGAGGGCGATTGGGCGGTGCGCGTGATCGAGACGACTTTCAATGGCTGGGATTGGACGACGACCGCGAATGGCGGGAACCGATCCATGGAGCTGCGCAACCCGGCGATCAGCAATGACAACGGCCAGAACTGGTCGCCGAGCGCGGCGGCGGCGGGGGCGACGCCGGGTGCGGCGAATTCCGCGCTTACGGCGAACGTGCCGCCGATCATCCACGGCGTGAAGCATTCCCCAGCGGTGCCGAAATCGACGGACCCGGTGACGATCTCCTGCGACGTGACGGACGAGGCCGCGCCGCAATTCCTCACGGCGACGCTTTTCTGGCGCGTGGGCCCGGGCGTTTTCCAGTCGCAGGCGATGCCCCCCGATCCGCTGACGGGCCAGTTTTCCACCACCCTCGGCGCGCGGGGAAATCTGACGATCGTCGAATTCTACGTGTCGGTGAGCGACGGCGTGGGCACGCGCACCTGGCCCGCGCCCGCGAATGGCGGGCAGAACGCGAACTGCCAGTATCAGGTGACGGACGAAGTGCTGAGCGCGACGGAGGCGTATTACTTCATGGTGCTGACGGGAACGGAAAACGCGGCCTACAACAGCACCGCGTCGAGCGACAACGCGAACAACAAAATCGACCGGCAATTCAACACGACGCTCATCCTCGTGAACGGCGCGGACACGACGATCCGGTATCGCAGCCAGATTCGTTTTCGCGGCAACAGCAGCCGCAGCTACTCCTTCAAGCCGCTCCGCGTCTCGGTCCCCGGCGACGATCCGCTGGATGGCGGCACGGGCTTCAATCTGAATCCGAAGGCGACCGTCCTCCAGTTCATCGGAATGCGGCTGCTGCAGGCCGCAGGCGTGCGCGCGCCGGATTCGATCCCGGTGAAACCCCGGCGCAATGGCATCGAATACACGACCTCCAGCGGCAGCACGCCGGACTACGGGCGATGGGTGCGCGAGGAGGACATCAACGGCGACTTCGTGAGTAATCATTTTCCCGAGGCGAAAGGCAGCGGCATTTATAAAAAGGGACGGCCCGATTGGTACTGGCGGAACGGCACGGCGGCACCGGCGAATCCCGCCGGGACGATTGACGGCTGGCTGAAGCAGAACAACAGCGCGGCAAACGACTGGACGGATCTCACGGGATTTTTCGCGACGGTCCAAAGCGTGACCGCGCCGCATTTTCCCGGCGCTGCCGCAAACAACTCCGCGGGCGGAAACGGCGGGGCGCTCGGGGGCACGGGCAACTGGAACGGCACGGCTTTTTCCGCGGGGGAAATCACGACGCTCGAAACGGCGGCGGACCTCGACCAGTGGGCGCGCTGGTTCGCGGTGATGACGATTTTCCAAGACTACGAAACCAACATCTCGAACGGCCAGGACGACGACTACACGATCTACTTTGCGCCAAATGCGCTCGGCCAGCGCCGCGCGCATCTCGTGACCCACGACATGGACACGATCCTCGGTCTCGGGGAAACGCAGCCGCCCTTCAATGCCACCGGCCTTTACGACATGACGGACCTCTCGTCCGTCTTCCGCCCGCTGCTCCCGCTGCTCGGCAACAACACCGTCGCGGGCAACGCAGCCTTCCGGCAGAAATACCACGACGCGCTGCGCGATTTGTTCGGCACGGTTTTCGACGCGGACAATTCGGTGAATCCGAATCCGCCGTTCCATCAATTCATCGACAGCCATCTCACCGGCTGGGCTCCGGCGGGGACGATCACGGCGATCAAGGATTTCGTGAGACTCCGCCGCGCGTATCTGCTCGGGCTCATCGGCAGCGGCGCGACCTCGCCACCCGCGGCGACCTCGACCGCCACGCTCACCAGCGCGCCGGGCGTGCTGATGATCCACGAAGTCCTCGCGAACGGCGCGGGCCTTCCCGATACCATCGAACTCCACAACTCCGGCGGCACCGCGATCGACCTCACGGGCAAGAGCCTGAGCGACGACGTTTTGGTGAAAGCGAAATACGTTTTCCCCAACGGAACGAGCATCGCGGCGGGCGGATACCTCGTCGTGTCCGCGGACAGCGATCTCGCCGCGCCGGGCCTCCACACAGGATTCGCGCTCGATGCGGACGGCGACCGCGTCGATCTTTACGACACGCTGGCCAGCGGACAGGCGCTGCTGGATTCCATCGTGTTCGGACTGCAGGCGCGGGATTTTTCCATCGGACGCACGGGCGCGGGGCTCGCCGTCTGGGCGCTCTGCACGCCGACCGCCGGCCTCGCGAATAGCGCCGCGGTCGCGCTCGCCGAGCCCGGCGGAATCAAGATCAACGAATGGGCGGGCAACGGCGACTACCTACTCGACGAGGATTTTCTCGAACTCCACAACTCCGCCGCGCAGCCCGTCGCACTCGGCGGCATGAGGCTCACGGACGACTTCATCAACTACCCCGCGAAATACACGCTGCCGCCGCTAAGTTTCATCGCGCCGGGCGATTTCCTGCGCTTCCGCGCGAAAGGCGCGAGCGCCTCCGATGGCAACGCGAGCGAGCTGCCGTTCAGCATCGACGCGAACGTCGGCTGGCTCGCGCTCCTCGGGCAAAACGGGACGATCGTCGATCGCGTCGATGTCGTCGCGCAGTCCGCCGACAGCTCGCGCGGACGCACGCCGGACGGCGGCGCGACCATCGCGACCTTTGGTGTGCCCACGCCTGGCGCGGCGAACGTCGCGCCGCCCGCAAACGTGCTCGCGCTCATCGCCGGGCTGCGCATTTCCGAACTGCTCTACCGGCCAAACAACTTGGAGTTCATCGAGCTGCACAACATCAGCGGCGCGACGCTCGATCTCGCCGGCGTGCGTTTTGTGAAAGGCGTGACCTACACTTTCCCCGCGGGCACCACACTCGCGGCGGACGCTTACCTCGTCGTGTGCAAGGATCGCACCGCTTTCCAGGGACAGTATGGCCTCGGCGTCGCGCTCGCGCCCGGCGTCTTCACCGGCACGCTCGATAATGCGGGCGAGACCATCACCCTCCAGCCGCCCTTGCCGTGGGATGTGAACATCCTCAATTTCGCCTACAGCGGCACTTGGTTCGCCGACACGAACAACGACTACTCGCTCACCGTCATCGACGACGTGGCGACCGCGCCGCGCGATTGGGGCGACAAAGGCACTTGGTCGCCATCGCCTGCGACCTTCGGCACACCCGGCGCGGCGTCGCCGCCATCCATCACCAGCCTGCTCACGGCGGATGGCGAAACCGGCATCGTCTTCAACTACCAGATCCTCGCGACAAAAAGCCCGGCCTCCTACAGCGCGACGCCACTCCCGTCCGGGCTTTCGGTGAACACCGCGACGGGCCTCATCAGCGGCACGCCCGCGAGCGTCGGAGTTTTCAACATCAGCATCAGCGCGACCAACGCCACCGGCACCGGCACGCGCGCGCTCGTGCTCACCGTCGTCTCCGCGCCGCCGCCCGTCATCACCAGCGCGGGCACCGCGGGCGGCACGGTCGCGACCGCGTTCACCTACCAGATCGTCGCCACGCGCAGCCCGACTTCGTACAGCGCAGCGGGCCTTCCGGCCGGACTTTCGGTGAACACCGCGAGCGGCCTCATCAGCGGCGCGCCCACGCAGTCGGGCACCTTCGTCGTGGGCCTCGGCGCGACGAACGGATTCGGCACCGGCAACAAAACCCTCACGCTCACCATCGCGCCGCAGCCAGCGCCGGTCATCAGCAGCGCGGGCACTGCGAGCGGAGTCTTCGGCGATGCGTTCACCTACCAAATCATCGCCACGAATTTGCCGACCGCCTACGACGCGACCGGCCTGCCCGCCGGGCTTTCGGTGAACACCGCGAGCGGCCTCATCAGCGGCACGCCCGCGACGACGGGCACTCTCAATGTGACGCTGAGCGCGACGAATTCCGGCGGCCCCGGCACGAAGCCGCTCACGCTCACGATCGGCACGAGCGGGCCGCTCGCGGCGTTTGTGTGGAATGCGATCGCGAGTCCGCAGCAGGCGGGCATTCCGTTTTCCACCACGCTCACCGCGAAGGATGCGCAGGGGCGCACGGTCACGACATTCAGCGGCAGCGCGAATCTCACCGGCGCGGTGCCTGGCGCGGGGACGGGCTCGACGGTTTGCTTCACCGAAGTCAACAGCGGCGCGCCGGACTGGTTTGAACTCCAGAACGTCTCGACCGCCGCGGTGAACACAACCGGCTGGTTCGTCGTCATCAGCAACAACGCGATCAACGGCGTGCTCACGACGACGTATTCGCTGCCCGCGAGCATGGCCAGCGGGCAGATCATCGCCGTCACCGAGAACAGCGTGGATTTCGGCGCCAACGTCCCGTGGGGCGACACGTCCCCCGGCTGGGTGATGCTCGTGGACGGTGCCGGAGTGGTCCGCGATTTTATGGAATTCGGCTACACGGCGGCGGATGTCGCGAGCATCAGCGTCGTCGCGCGCGGCTTCACGCTGAATGCCGCCGGGCAGTGGACCGGCGCGGGCATCTCCACCGCCGCCGTCACCAAAACGCGCGGCGGCTCCTCCGATCACAACGACGCGACCGACTGGACCGTGAGCGCCTCGATCGCCAACAAAGGGCTGCAAAACACCGCGCTCACGCTGCCCTTCCCCGGTGGCACCGTGGCCGTGCCGGTCGCGCCCGCGAGCGTGGTTTTTGTGAATGGCGTCTTCATCGGGAACATCAGCGCGGGAGCCGTGGCGGCGGGCATCCGCATCACCGCAAACGACGGCGCGAGCCACCTCGGCGTCACGAATTCCTTCGACACCGTCGCGCCGCCCGCGCCCGTCATCACCAGCCCTGCGAGCGCCATCGCGGTCATCGGCCAGCCCGCGAGTTACCAAATCCTCGCGACCAATTTCACCGCCAGCTACAGCGCCGCGAATCTTCCGGCGGGGCTTTCCGTGAGCCCCGCGACCGGACTTATCTCCGGCACGCCGACGGTTTCCGGCACGTTCAACATCACGCTCGGCGCGACGAATCCCGGCGGCACCGGCAGCCTCGCACTTTCCCTGCAAGTGCAGGCCGACGCGGACGCCGACGGAATGGGCGATGCCTGGGAAACCGCCCACGGCCTCAATCCCGCGGCGAACGACAGCGCCGCCGATCGCGATGGCGACGGCCTTTCAAACCTCGCGGAATGGATCGCAGGCACGACGCCAAACAATCCCACATCGCGCTTCGCGATCACCAGCGCCGCGCTCGCCAGCGGCGATGTCGTGCTCACGTGGTCGTCGGTCGCGGGCCGGCGCTACCGCGTCTTCGAGCGCGCGGCGCTGAACGTCGGCGCGTGGTCGGAAGTCACGACCGCACCGCTCACCGCGACGGGCGGATCGACGGGATTCACCCGCGCGGGCGGAGCTGCCGGGGCGCCGCGGTTTTATCGCGTGAGCATCGAGCCGTAAGTCGGGGCGGGACACTTTTCCCCTTCGACGATGCGGCGTCGCGGGTCACTCTCACGCCTTTACCAGTCATGAAAATCCTTGTCGTCCTGCTCGCCCTCTCCGCGTCCGCTTTCGCCGTCAGCGATCCTTTCGCCGAACTCGTGCGCCCGACCGAGCCGCTCACGCCGGAGCAGCAGCGCGCAACGTTTCATCTGCCGCCGGGTTTTGAAATCCAGCTCGTCGCGAGCGAGCCGGATTTGCGCAAGGGCATGAATATGAATTGGGACGCGACCGGACGGCTGTGGCTCACCGAGTCGCGCGAGTATCCGTTCGCGGTGAAGGACGGTTCGCCGGGCCGCGACACGGTGCGGATTTTCTCCGACTTCGAGCCGGATGGACGCGCGCGAAAGATCGAGATTTTCGCCGACGGGCTGAACATCCCGACCGGCGTGTATCCCTTCCGCTCGCCAAATGCCGCGGGCAAAATCACCTGGAAATGCGTGGTGTGGAGCATCCCAAATATCTGGCTGATGGAGGACACGGACGGCGACGGAAAGGCAGACAAGCGCGAGGTGCTTTTCGGCCCGCTCGGCTGGGAGCGCGACACGCATGGGAATCTTTCGTCCTACCGCCGCGGCGACGACGGCTGGCTCTACGGCACGCATGGATTCAACAACGAGAGCACGCTGCGCGGGCGCGATGGCAGCGAGCTGCACATCGTGAGCGGCAATACGTGGCGCGTGCGGCTGGATGGTTCGCGCGTGGAAGGGCACACGTTCGGGCAGGTGAATCCGTTCGGTCTGTGCTGGGATGATCGCGGAAATTTGTTCAGCGCGGACTGCCACAGTTCGCCGATCTACCAGCTCCTGCGCGGTGCTTATTATCCGAGTTTTGGCAAGCCGCACGACGGCATCGGATTCGCGCCGCAGACGATTTTACATTCGCACGGAAGCACGGCGATTTGCGCGCCGATGATGGTGCGCGACACGTCGTGGCCGGCCGAATTGCAGGGGCACATGTTCATCGGAAACGTGCAGACGAGCCGGCTGAATCACGACGCGATCGCGTGGCACGGCGCGTCGTCAAAAGGCACCGAGCTGCCGGATTTCTTGAGCACGGACGATCCGTGGTTTCGGCCCGTGGATCTAAGCTGGGGGCCGGATGGCGCGCTTTACGTGGTGGATTTTTACAACAAAATCATCGGCCACTACGAAGTGCCGCTCGATCATCCGGGGCGTGATCGTGAGCGCGGGCGGCTGTGGCGGATCGTGTGGAAAGGGAATCTGCAAAACCCCGCGCTGCCTGCCGACGCCGCGGGCCTCGTCGCCGAGCTCGCATCGCAAAATCCCACACGCCGCACGCTCGCGCTGAATGAACTCTGCGACCGTCTCCCGACCGCAGCGCCCGCCGCGCTGCAAGTCGCGCCGAAGAATGCATTCCAAGCCGCGAACACGCTCTACGCGCTGCACCGCCTCGGCCAGCTCGACGACGCGCGCCTGCTCGCCGCGCTCGACTCGCCGGATGCGCACATCCGCACGCACGCCGTCCGCATTTCGCGCGAGCGAAAAACCACCGGGCAAGTGCTGGCCGCCGTCCGCGCGCGGCTCGCCGATCCCGATGCGATCGTCGCCCGCTGCGCCACCGATGCGCTCGCCGCCGCGCCGGCGCGCGAAAATTTTCGCCCGCTCCTCGATCTCCTGCGCCGCACTCCGGCGGAAGACGATCACCTCATCCACAGCACGCGCATGGCGATCCGCGATCAACTCCGCGCGCCGGCCGTCGCGAACGGAATCTCACTCGACGGCCTGTCCGCGGCGGATCTGAAACCGCTGCTCGAAATCATGCTCGCCGTCCCCGGTGAAGCGACCGCCGAACTGCGCTTCACGCTTTTCGAGAAAACGGATGTGCCCGCCGAAGTGCTCGCGAAACAACTGCCGAGCATGGTGAAAAACCTGCCAGCCGCGCGCCTCGACGCGGTCATCGCGCTTGCCCGAAAGAAACTCGCCACGGACAGCAACGCGCAAGCTGCCGTGATTCAAGGCGCGCTCGCGGCGCTGGCGGAGCGCGGCAGGCAGCCGGGCGAAAGTCTCCGCACGTGGGGCGGAGAAATCGCAAACGCGTTGCTCTCGAAAGGTGACGGCGCGACCGGCTGGTCCGAGACCGCGCTCGACGGCGGCCCGGCAACCAAGAGCCCGTGGGCTTTTCAGGAGCGTTCGTGTGCGGATGGAAAAGTCGCGCAAGTGCTTTCCAGCATCCCGAACGGCGAGACGCTCACCGGCATCGCGCGATGCTCCGACTTCCCGCTCGCGGACAAAGTCAGCTTCTTTCTCTGCGGCCACGACGGCGCACCTGGCCAGTCGGCCGGGAAGAAAAACTTCGTGCGCCTCCGCGACAGCGCGAACGGCGCGGTGCTGCGCGAAGCCGCTCCGCCGCGCAATGACACCGGGAAGCGGATCGAGTGGGATCTTGCAGAATTTTCCGGGCGCAAAGGGTTCATCGAAATCACCGACGGCGACTCGGGCACCGCGTACGCGTGGCTCGCCGCGGGCCGCTTCGATCCGCCGTCGCTCGCACCCACCGATCCGGCAGGCGCGACTCGCAGCGCGACCATTGCCGCCGATCTGGCGCGCGCGCTCAAGCTCACCGAACTCCGCGCGCCGCTCGCCGCAGTTTTCGCGGAGCGGAAAAACGACGCTGTCTCCCGCGCTGCGAGCGCCCGCGCGCTGATCGCTTTTCGTTCGGACGAGGACATCGCCGCGGTCGGAACCGCTCTCGCCAGCGCCGACGAGCCGGATTCCCTCCGCGAAAAGCTCGCCGTTTATCTCGCCGAAATTCCGATCCCGAGCATTTGCAAGCGCGTGACCGACGCGATGACCACCGCGCCTTTCAAGCTCCAGCAAGCCTTCGCCACCGCGCTGTCCGCGAATCGTTGCGGCACGATGTTGCTGCTCGATGCGATCGAGCGCGGCCAGGCTTCCATCAATGTCCTGCGCGACAAAGCGACCGCCGACCGCCTGCTCGCGAGCGGCGCGGACGCGGAGGACGCGCGCGTGCGCGAGCTGCAAAAGAAACTCCCGCCCGCCAGCGGCGAGGCCGACAAACTCATCGCCGCCCGCCGCAGCGCGTTCGATCCCGCGAAAGCCAGCGCCCCGCGTGGCGCGGAAGTTTTCACCCGCACCTGCGCCGCCTGCCACGCGCTCGACGGCAAGGGCGGTAATATCGGCCCGCAGCTCGAAGGCGTCGGCGGACGGGGTGCGGACCGTCTTTGCGAAGACATCCTCGACCCCAATCGCAACGTCGATCGCGCGTTCCGCCTCACGCTCGTGACGAAAAAGGACGGCAGCGTTCTCAGCGGCCTGCTGCGCAGCGAAGAGGGCGCGCAAATCGTGCTCGCGGACCTCGCCGGTCAGGAAATCCGCGTCGCAAAAAGTGATGTCGCTTCGCAAATGGAAACGGAGACATCGCTCATGCCGCCAACCTTCGCCGACCTGATCACGCCCGCGGAATTCAGCGACCTGCTCGCCTACCTGCTCGCGCAGCGCGCTGCGAAATGATCAGAGCGGCGCTTTTTCCGCGACGCGGATTGCGCACGAGTAGGTCGTCACGGCCTGCTGCACGTTCTTGAATTGCATCGGCCCGGTCAGCGTGAATTCAGCCTGCGACGCGGCGTTCAGCGTCGTGTGAAATGCGTCGGTGCAGAGGATTTCCCACGGGCCGGCTTGCGAGCAGAGGCGGGCGGCGAGATTGGTGGTGTGGCCGATCGCGGTGAAATCCCGCCGCGTCGCCGAACCGATCGAACCGACCACGGCGCTTCCGCGATGGATGCCGATGCCGAGCGCGAGCGGCCAGCCTTGGATGGTGATCTCGGAATGCGTGCGCTCGATCAATTTTTTCGCGCACGCGAAGACTTGTTCCGCCGTGTCCGCGGAGTCGAGGAAGACGGCCATGATCGCGTCGCCGATGAATTTATCGACGTCGCCGCCGGCGGAAATTACCACGTCGGCTTGCACGGAGAGCAGTTGATTCAGCTCGCGCACGAGCGCCTGCGCGTCGCGATCCTCGGCGAAGCTGGTGAAGCCGCGGATGTCCGCGAAGAGCACCATCACATCCTGCTCGCGGCCCATGAGCCAGTCGGGATCGGTGCGGCTGCGCTGGACCGCCTCGGCGTTCAAACGCGAAACGTAAGGGAGCAGCGCGAGTTTTTCCTGGAGGCCCTCGAAAAGATCGTTGAACGCGTTGCTTAAAATCCCGACTTCATCGTTCGACTCCGCCGCGACTTGCACCGCGGTATCGCCAGCGCGGAAGCGCTGAATGCCGACGGTGAGCCGGTGCAGCCCGCGCGTGATGCCGCCCGCGAGCCAAAGCCCCGGCAGCATTCCCACGAGCAAAGCCACGCCGCCAAGCGCGAGCGATGCCCACAACATGCGATCCAACTCCGCGTAGTAGCGGCTCACTTCCGCATCGACTTCGATGATCGCGACGGGCTTGCCATCGCGCCCGAGAATCGGCGCGTAGCCGCTGATCCAGCGCCCGTGCGGATCTTCGTAGAGAGCGGTGTTCGTCGGGCTCCCGGTCATCCATGCCTTGAGCAAAGCGGGGAGGTTTTGCTCGAGCACTTTGTAGCGGTTGCCGACGAATGTTTTTTCCTGAAGCATGACGACGAACTCCGTTTCCGAAGGCGTATCGAGCGGGCGCAAAATGTAGATTTCCTCCTCGCGCAGATTGTTCACTTTGCGCGACCGCTCGAGGATCGTTCGCGTCTGCTGAAATGCGGGGCTCGCCGCATCGGCATTCGTGCGAATGCCATCGAGCGAATCGCCGTCGATCGCCAGCGCGGTCGTCCCGGCGACGCTGCGGACGAACACTTGAAAATCATCCAGCACCGCGTTTTTGCTGATCTGGAGCGCAGGCAGGATCAAAGCTGCTGTGGTGGTGAACGCCACGACGGCCATCGCGAGGGCGATCTTGGTGCGCAGACTTTGCAGCCAGCCGGCGCGCTGTGGTGGGGCATCCGAGGTCATGGACCGGATAGGAAGCATGAAGAGACGCACTTATTCCAGAGCGACGCGCTGCCGCACCCAAAAAAAACCAAGAGCGGCTGGCACCCCCCCGAGCACCAGCCGCCCCCCAACCAAGGTCTTTGCGCCGCGCGTCAGCCGCCCGGATCGAGCACGACAAAGGTGCGCATGCCCTTCCGCTCGACATTCAGCAGCACGCCTTTTTTCCCAGCCGTTGCGGCCCCGGCGGCGATCGTTTCAAAGACTGCGACCGGGCTTGCGACGGCTTTGGATTCCACATCCGTGATGATGTCGTCGGCCTGCAATCCTGCCTTTGCCGCGGGGCCGTCGGCGGTCACTTCCATCACGATCGCGCGCCCGTCCACGCCCTTCAAAGTCATCCCCAGCGTCTCGCCATTTGGCATCGTCGATTGCGACTTTGGCGGGTTTGCGACGCGCGTAAATCGCGCGGGCAATTCACCAGTCGTCACCGGGATCACCATCATCCGGCCCGCGCGCCACACATTGAGCTGCACGACCTGGCCGATCTTCTTCTTCACGATTTCCTTCGGCAAATCCTTCCCGACAGAAATCGTCACGCCGTCCACCTGCGTGATGACATCCGTCGCGCGCAAATCACTTTTGAGGGCGGGCGCATCCGCTTCGATCGTTTCCACCACCACTCCGGAAGCGACGTTCTTAAAGTGTTCGCGAAGCGCGGGATTGTCCGCGAGCGTGCGCACCCGCACGCCGATGTACGAGCGCCGCACTTTTCCATCGGCGATCAATTGCCGCGACACATCCGCGAGCATCGCGCTCGGGATCGCAAACGCGAGGCCGCGCCCGAGCCCGTTGATGAGCGTGTTCATCCCCACGATTTTTCCATCCACGTCGAACAGCGGTCCGCCCGAGTTTCCCGGATTGATGAATGCGTCGGTCTGGATGTAATCCTCGTAGAGAATCGAACTGGACAATGGCTCCAGGAGATTCGAGCGCCCCTTGCCGCTCACCCACCCGCACGTGAAGGAGTATTCCTGATTGAACGGCGCGCCGATCGCGCAAACCAGTTGTCCGATCTTCAGCGCGTCGCTGTCGCCAAATTCGGCTGCCGCGAGATCCTTCGCGTCGATCTTGATCACCGCGATGTCCGTCTTGTCATCGGTGCCGATGATTTTCGCCGGGAAACGCCGCCCGTCCCTCAAGCGCACTTCGATCCTCTCCGCGTTGGCGATCACGTGGAGATTCGTCAGGATGAAACCGTCCGCGCCGACAATGAAGCCGCTGCCCTCGCTGAGGCTCCCGCCTTGCTGACGCCGACGGTCCTTGCCCGGTTTCTTTTCTCCATCGCCGGGGTCGCGCTCGCGCAAAAACAGCTCAAAGTGATCGAGGTCCGCCGTGTCGATGCCGCCCAGTTTTTCGGTTTCAATCACCACCACGCTCGGAGCGACTTTCTCGAAGACCTGAATAAACCCCTGATCGATCTGCTTCAGCAGCGAGAGTGCGGCGGGCGCGGGCGGTGGCGAGTCCGCCGCAAAGGCCGGCAGGCTGACGAGCAGCGCGGCGATTTTTGCGGAGTGGGAAAGGAGGCGCGGCATTGGCGAGTTTTGGTGCGGCTTTCGACAGGGGCTCGCGGGTCCTGTTCAAATGACGGGAAAAAATTCACGCGGAATGGGAGTGTCGTGCTCCTGCTCCTGCTCTTGATCTTGATCCTGCTCGAAACGCACTCCCGTAGATCAAGAGCAGGAGCAGGAGCGAGGAATCCGCGATGAAGCGGAAAGCGATTGCGGGAGTTACTCGAGCGATCGTAGTTTCGCGCACATGGACCCGCGCTGGTTTCAGATTTCCGCGCTCTCGGCGCTGCTCCTATACGGTGTGGCGTGGCTGGATTTTGAGATCGCATCCACCCAGGCCGCGATCACCCTCGGCGCGGTGCTGGTCACGCAATTCGCCGCCACACGCTGGTTGCGCCTGCCCGCGTTCGATCCGAAAAGCGCGCTCATCTCCGGCCTCTCCCTCTGCCTTCTGCTGCGCACGAATTCACTCGCCCTCGCCGCGGTTGCGGGCGTCATCACCATCGCCAGCAAATTCCTCCTGCGCGTGAACGGGAAACACATTTTCAATCCGACCAACTTCGGCCTCGTCGCAACGATGCTCGCCACTGGCGGCGCGGTGTGGGTGTCGCCGGGGCAGTGGGGAAACGTGGCGTTCTTCGCGTTTCTCATGGTGTGCATCGGCGGGCTCGTCGTCATGCGCGCGGCGCGCAGCGATGTCACGCTGGCCTTCATCGCGTTTTACCTGGCGCTCGTTTTTGGCCGTTCGCTCTGGCTCGGCGAACCGCTCGCCATCCCGCTCCACCGCCTGCAAAGCGGCGCGCTGCTGCTCTTCACATTTTTCATGATCTCCGACCCGCGCACCACGCCCGATTCCCGCGCAGGCCGCATCGTCTTCGCCGCGCTCGTCGCGTGGGGCGCGTGGTACGTGCAGTTCCGCCTCTTCCGCACGAATGGCCTGCTCTGGTCGCTCGCCGCCTTCTCGCTTTTCACCCCGCTGCTCGATCGGCTGCTGCCCGGCGCGCGGTATCGATGGCGTGAAACACGATTGCCGCTCCCGCCGCTGCGAACGGCGGTTACTTCGGCGTGATCGTGACCAAGGCGGCGCGCCTGCCGATGGCGATCAGACCAGTGCCGGAGTTCTGGTGCTGGAGCAGGACGCCCGCGAAGTTTCGCGTGATCCCATTCTCGCTCGGTGCCTGAAAGCTGCCGCTGAAAGTCCCGCGCGGGCGGTGAGCGAGTAAGCGCCAGGAGTGGTTGGCCGTGGATTGCGACTCACCTCGAAAGTTCCCAGCGTGCCGACTTACTGCGAAGTGCTGGTGCCGGGCAGCGTGCTGCCCAGATAGTGGTTGCACGGCCACGATCAGCAGCCATCGCGCACGGCTGTCGCCCGCCTTGGTGATAACCTCCCTGCCGCCGCTCGTCACTGCTGGAGCACTCGCTCGAGGGAAAGCCGTGCGAGATTCTTTCTATAAACCTTGCAAAGTGGGTGTTTCTGAACGCCGCACAGAGACGAGACAACCGTTCGCTCAAGGTAGCCCTATCTGATGAGTCGTTGCGCGGTCAATGCGTGGCCCCTTTCTTTCGTCTCCATTTTTCTTGCCACCGCAGAAGAAACCTGATTTTTATTGAACCCATGAAATCGCTCCCCCACTTCGCCCTCATTTTCGCAGCCATCAGCATCCCCGCCCATGCCGCCCTGCTGTTCATGGATAACTTCGACGCGCCGGACTCTGCCAGTTTTGACGACGCGTCCCTCACCGGCCGCCTGTCTGGTTCGGAGTCCGGGAACACCACCCTCCGCTCATGGGGTTTCCAGCAAAGCATCAGCAACAACCAGCTCCTGATGCCGCAGGGAGGCAACGGCGTGCGCTTCGGCGGGGGAACGACCCGCTATGACTGGGCCTCCGGCACTTCCGGTTCGCAGATCCTCGCCGGTGGCGGATTTGTCGTGGCCTTTGACTGGATTCCGCAGGACAACACCGACAATGAGTGGGTCTCCTATCAGGTCGGCACCATCAACAACGACAACGGGAACCTGACCGATGACGACTACGGCATCCTCTTTCGTAACAATGGTGGAACCGAGCGGTTCGACAACAACGTGAACCTCGGGGCCGGCAGCAGTTTTACCGCCACTGCGGGTGGACTCGCCCGCCGCGTCGAACTCACTTACACGTTCAGTTCATTCGCCGATGGCTCCCTGGTGTCCGTGACCTCTACCGTCAACGGCTTCCAAGTCGCCGGCGACAGTTTCACGTGGGACAGCAATTTTGGCGAAATGCGCATGGAGATGGGCAATGGTGTCAACAACACCCGCATCGACAATTTCAGCGTTTCCACCATCCCCGAGCCATCCTCCGCACTGCTCTTGCTAGGCAGCGCGCTTGGCCTCGCGAGCCGCCGCCGCCGCCCATAAGGCTTGGCTGGCTGCTGCTAGGAATTTGCTTTCGCTACCCCGTCGCACTCTGGACGGCCTGAGCGGAGAAGCGACGTCGGACAGCGCCAGGTCTGGCCGTTGAACTTTACGGCGGAATCGGAGCCCGAGAGTGTTCGCGCCAGTCAGTGTTATAGTGCCGTTCATAGTGACCAACGCGCCAGTTGTTCCTAATGTGTTGCGGAGAATCCCGACATTCCCGGCAGGGAAATAGCAATGTTTGCGGAGGCGGCGTTACACTGCTGGTCGCCACAGATTGTGAATTTTGAAATCGAAGGTGAGCACTGACTTTCAGGGCGTGGCTGTAAGCTCGGTCGATTAGGTTCGAAGAGCCAAAACAAGCCAGCTCAGGGCGCTGCCCACTGCCATTGAGTTTTGAGGCTATGAAATAAGTCGAAGACCCAAGGTGGATGGCGCGCTCCGCCGCGCCATGGCAACCAGCCGCACGGAGCGCCTCAATCCACCCGCGCCACTCGCAATATCGCTTAACCTAGAGCCTGTCCCACCGGTGGCCAGGCAAGGCGGGGCATGGGCTGGCGGGCGATAAGAAAAGAGGCATGAAGACGCGATTCGCGCTTCATGCCCCAAATTCGCGGTCTATAAGTCTGTGACCAAACAAAACTTCATCC
>JANNWY010000167.1:0-10723 GCA_031409335.1 Chthoniobacteraceae bacterium
CAATCAGATGTCCGTCCCTGCGTAACATGCCGTCCAGGTAACGCCTGTAAGAACCGTTCGAATCCGCACCTTCGGTAATGGAATCGCCGATCAGCATGATTTTCACCGGCGCGAGCGGAGGCGCTTTCATGAATTTATCGATGACGGGGGAAATGCCTTTTTCCCATGCCTGATAGCCCTCTTTGGTGAGATGAAGGCCGTCGGTGAACAAGGCCTTGTTGATGGTGCCGTCGGGCTGGAGGAAGCTGTCCTGCAAGTTGACGAAGGCCACCTCGTTGTTATCAAGGGCGAGGCTGGCGTTGATCGCGTTGACGCGTTGGCATTTCTGCCACCTAGCGTGTTCCGCGACGGGCAGCAATGCCATCAGGATCACACGGGTTTGCGGCAGCTTGCGACGGAACACCTGGGCGATCGCCCTTTGCCCATTGGCGATGTCCTCCGGCGGGCAGTCGGCACCGAGGTCCCACTTTTCCTTGCCGCCGGCGCTTTTCGTCACGCCGAAGTTGTTGATGCCACACAGCAGCACCGCGACTTTGGGATGCCGCCCGGCGGCGAAATCCAGATTACCACGGGTCACGCGGTGAAGCATGACCGGAGTGATGTCGCCCGAGTTTCCCATGTTGATGGGATGATGATCTTTGAATTGATTTTCCCAAATCTCCCGACCGGTGGCGGGGCCGAGCGACCATGACCAGGTGATGGAATCGCCGAAGAAGACGAGCCGGGTGTTTTGTGCGGCAGCCACCTCGCGGTTGACCCTTTGAAACTCGCTGTTCCAGTAATCATCCAGCACCACGGATGGCAGCGTGGTGCTCGGAGACAGCGGGATCTCATCCCAGAAGTTTTCCGCGCCTTGCAGTGTGGAGATCAGGAGCGCGCCTGACAAATGGCAGATCCATCGTGTATTCATTGGCTAAGATTATCTATGTTCCCCCATTGGTGTGACCCCCGCGTGATGTAACTCGTAGATGCGGGCGGCGACGCAGAGTAAGACAGGTTTCCAACCTGTCCAGCCGTGCGCACTCTGAGAATGCTCGCAGGGCTTGCGAGCCACGCTGGTGACAGGTTGGAAACCTGTCTTACTCTCCATCTGCGCTTCACCACTTGCATTACGGCGTTGGCGTGGCTTCCACGCGGACGAACAGCTTGCCATCGGACGGAGCGGCGGCGGCCAGCGTTACGGTCACGGTTACAACCCCGCCCACCGCGGCGGCTGGCGACTGGTTTGCGGATGCGTCCAAGGTCCAAGCCGAAAGGTTCGTGCTGTAGTAAACTTTGTAGATGAGGCCGGAATTCGCTGTCCGGGTGTATTTGAAGACGCCGGTGGTTTGGTCGAGTTGCTGGGTGATCGGATTGACTGACGAGCCGGTGGTGGGATCCAGGCCGAAGGCGAATTCATACTGATTGCTCTGGCCGTCGCCATCCGGATCACTGGTGGCAGCGGTGTCGGTGAAGGCCTGGGCGAAGGTTCGGTTAGCCCAGGTTTCGTAGGGACTCAGCGTTCCAATGGGCACATCGGCGAAGGTGAGCGCGGCGATGTCGTTGCTGCCTCTCAGGATGTCCGCCTGGTTCCAGGAAACGAGTCCTTTGAGGTAGGTGATGGAGGTGGCTGACGATGCGCCGGAAACCTGCAGTTTGATCGTGTTGCCGGTGGCGCTGCCGGATGACACGGTGCCGGATGTGGCACCGGCGGCGTTCGCAAGAAACAGCATGGTCGGCGCACCCGAATTCCACGCGACGTTCTGGTCGAATTCCAGGGCGATTTCATTTTTGGTGGCGGTGGTGAAATAGGCCCTGTTGAGATTCGCCGCGGTGAAAACTGCGGCGGGCATATAGTTATCGATATCTTGTTGCAACATCGGGGCCAGCAGGTCCGAGAATACCTGATAGCCAGAAGGAACGTAATGGCAGCCTGATCCGGGCACGATGCCATGGGTGCTCACGATCTTCATGTTCGAGTAGAGACGCGGCAGGGTGCGTTGCACCTCGCGGAGTTGATCGTTTCTGGAGGTGTCGCCGCAGGCAGCCGGCCAGATCTGGAAGATGTAATAGTTGAGGAGGTTGGGGAAATCCCCTTTCCAGGCGGCGGAGATGTCCACGAAGTATTGCTGGTAGAACTTGTAATCGTAGTCGCCGTCCGGGCCCTCGGAACCCTGGTCCTGTTCGCCCTGATGCCACATCACGGCGCGGATGCCATGGGTGAGCTTGGCCCCGACAATCCGGTTGTAGAGATCGGCGTAACTGTTTTCGCCATAACCAGCGCCAAGGGGCAGCGAGTGGTTGGCGGGATTCGGCCTATGCACATCGATGCGCGTGCCGCCGATTGCGCCGTTGATGATGCAGACGGGTATGTTGTTGTCCGCCAACAGGCGTTGGGCCAGGATGATGCCCCACACCCCCAGTTGTAATTCCGAGCCCTTATTGACCGCATTGCCCCAACCGACGGTTTTGCCATAGGAGCGAATCCACGGACTGGGCGCGGGGGCGTTAGCCTCGCCGTTGTCGGTGGCCAGCGCGTTCGACTGGCCCTCGATGATGAAGGCGTCGCCGCAAATCAGATTGGTCACCGTGGCGAGCGGGGCGGAGTCGACCCCGCCGGTGCGCGTGCCATAGGTCACCTTGTAGGTGAACTTGCCGGCCGGGATTGGCGCGGCGAACGCATAGGCGGTGCCCACCAAGGTTTGACGGTGGGTGCCGTAAAGCACATCCGAGCCGGTGTCGGTCGTGTAAACCTTCAGATAGACTTCGGTGGCGGGAGCGGCCTCCGTGCCGTTGTAATGGATCGTGCCCATGTTGGTATTCGGGTCACGGGCGAAGAATTGATTGTTCACCGGCCTTTCCGTGGCGCCCGGGGTGCGTTGCACCCAGGCGTCGCTGGCGGGTTCCTGCACATTGATGACGATGCTTTGTGAAACGGGCGTGCCGCCGTTGCCGATGATGAGGCTGACGGTCATCGGGCCGCTGCCTTGCGAGCGGGTGAGCGTGAGTGTGCCGTTGGACGTTTGCTTGGTGACGGCCGCGCCGCTGACAGTCCACTTGTAGTTGAGCGTGCCGAAGCCGGCTGCCTGCATTGCGGCGAGGTTGCTGATGTTGGCGGTGACGGTCATCGTCGTCCGCCCGTCCCATGGGGTTGTCGAGGGAACGAGGGTGAAAACCGGATCGGGAACGGTGTCGAGCACGGTGAGCGGCACGTTGATCGTCTGGACGCCACCGGCGAACACGGCCTTGAACTGGATGGTTGCCGAGTCATTTCCCGTGACGCGGGGAGCCGTGTAGTTGAGCGTGAGTTGGTCGGTGGCGAGCAAGGTTTCCTGGCCGTTCTTCTGATAGAGCCAGTAAACCTTCCGCGCACCGCCGGCCTGGGCGGTCAGGGTGGTGGTGGCAGCCTCGTTCATCGTCACGGAGGTGGGCGAGACGGAGAAATTCGAACCGGATGGCACGATGCCGCCGACGAGGGTTTGCAGCGGCTTTTGGTTTTCATATTCGAGTTTCACCCAATCGGCGGAGCGCACGACGTTGGAAATGCGGACCTCGTCCATTTCGCCGACAAAGCTGAAGCCATCCGTGGGCACAAAGCCGCCGATGTCGAAGCGGCTGGATGTGGGGATATTCATGGTGCCGCCGTTGTTCGATGCATCGAGCACGCCGTTGAGGTAAAGCCTGGTGCCGGTGGATTGATAGGTGTGAACGATGTATACCCACTCGGCAGTTGGAACGGTGGCGGTGCCGGTAATGCCTGCTCCGCCGAAGAAGCAGTCCATGCTGATGCGCGGCGGGGCGGCGGCATACATGACCACCTTTGCCTGCGATGATTGGTTTCCCCATCCGAGCAAGGCTTTGCCGAAGGTCGAGGTGCGAATCCAGACGCCTGTGGAGAACGGCCCGTTGCCGGTGGGCAGGCCGCTGATGCTGGTGCCGCACTGGATGCCTTGGCCGGCGGCGAAGGTGCGGCTTCTGCCGATGAGGCCATTGGAGGCGGTGGTGCTGTTGTTGGCGGGCGTGGTCGTGCCGACGGTGTCCACAAGCGTGTCACTCATGTGGTGGACGCTGGCGTAGCCGTTGGAGGAGTTGAAAACGCTGGAGCCGCTGGAAAGAGTGCTTACGCCGCTCTTGCCCCAATACATGACAATTTCCTGCGTGGAATTGCCGGCGATGGCTGGGATCCGCACCCACACGGCGGCTTTGCCATTCACCGCATCCCATTGCTCGATCTGGTAGGAAAGCGCGGCACCGGCAACGGTGGTGAAACGGATGTCGCGTCCATCGCTCTGGGCCTCGGCAAAGTTGAAGTTGTTGGAGCTGAAACGAAGGAGCAGCGGGAAGTTGGTGACCGAGCCGGAGACATTGGCTCCATTGGCCGTGGTGTCGATGAACAGCGATCCCGAATACGCCCATGCGGCGAAGGTCTGCACGGAAACGGTGTAGTCTTTGAACGATGTGCCGTTCTCCGCAGTGACGCGATAGACGACCGAGTTGGTGAAATTCTGCGTGCTGGCGGCCGCAGGGTTGATGGTCGCGTTGGCGGAGAGCGTGAATGTCGGAGCCAATGAAGTTACCGACTGGCTCGGCGGCACGGTGAGCACGGCGGTGCCCGCGGCTTCATCAATCGCCGCGAGGCCGAGCGCGCCGAAGTTGCAGGTCAGCATCGCGCGGGCCGTGCTTGGCGGCGTGATGGTGACGGTGACAGCGTAGTTGTTGACCGTGGCACCGTCGGTGACGGTGTAGGTGGCGGGGTTGGCGGAAGCGAAGGAGGGCGATGGTGACGAACCGCTGGTCTGATTGCAGGTGCCGGTGGTCAGGGTGAAGGTTGGCGCGAGGGTGGCGAGTCCGGAGACTCCCCAAGGCGTGTAGGGAACGGTGAGGGCGATGGTTTTCGCGGTCTGGTTGATGACGCCGGTGGAGCCGGGAATGCCGAAGGAAGTGATGACCGCGTTGGAGGAAAGCGACAGCACGCCGGTGGATTTGTTGAAGGTCCATGTCTGGCCGCCGGTGGTTTTGGTATAGACGTTGCCGACGGGGCCGGTGAAACCTGTGAGTCCGAAAGTGCCGCCGAAGGATTTGGTGGTGGTGTCCACCAGTGTCCACGAGCCGCTGGTGACCGTGACGGCGGAAGTATCGACGGTGAAGTTTCCGTTGAGGGTGGCGGAACCGGCACCGGTGACTTTGTTGTTCGTCGTGCTCGAATCCGTGATCACGAATTTCAAGCCACCGCCATTCGAGAGGGTCATGGAAGCTCCGCCGCTGACAGTGGTGTTTCCGGTGAAGGTATTGACGCCCGACAGGGTCAACGCGCCGCTGCCGGTGACTTGCACGGCACCCGGACCGGAAATGATGCCGGACAAGGTCTGAGTCGCGGTGCTGGCGTAGTTGACAATGGTGGCGGTGTCGGTGGTGATGTTCCCCGCGTAGTTGCCGCTGCCAAGTGTGCCTGTTCCGATCGTGTTTCCGTTGTTCCGGGTCAAGGTGCCACCGATCGTGAAATAGCCGGTCGGCGGTCCCGAACCACGAACCAAGGTGATCGGGCCGGTGAATGAATTCACTCCCTTGAGGTTGACGTAATTGGGCTGTGCGGTTTGCGACCGAAAAGTCACCCGTAAGGACATCGCGCTGCCATCGCCGACATTGGGAATCCCGTTGTTGAAAGTCACCGACTCACGGTCGCCATTTCCGCTGAAGCCCGTATAGATATCGAGAAGCTGTGCTCCGGTGGCGGAGGAAGTGATCACACCGTTCATCATGAAGTCGGTGTCGTTGTCATTGAAGCGCAGCGTGATGGTGCCGCCGGCGCCCGCGAACACGATGGCATTGTGATTAGCGACCGTATTGTTCTGGAGCGGCGAGGTCTGAAGCGTGCCACCGCCATGAATGGTTAACGTGCCAGTGTCGTTCCAAGTGGTCGTAGTGCCGACCCTTGTCGTGTTGCTATCGTTGATGGTGAAGGTGTTGCCGCTGGTGATGGTGGTATCGGCGCAGGCCTTCTGGAGCAAGCCAATGGCGAGGGCGAGGCAGAGGATTGCGGAACAAAAGACGCGGAGGACCGCGAGCGGCGTGGATTTGATGTATGTCTTCATGATGCAGGTTCTAACGTGAAGGATTACTTCAACAGACTCTTCATTCCCTCACCGGCCGCGTCGCCGATAAGAAAGTAACTCTCCGCATTGGCGAACCAGTGATGACCATGCCCGGGACAGGGAGAGAGTTCTGCCGGCCGGGCAAAATCGGTGGTCTTGATGAATATAGCATTCTTGATCTGCTTCGTTCCTTCTTCCTGCGCCTTTCTGAATTCAGACATCGCGCTCTCGGTCACCGGTCCGCCATTGCCAAGCTGGCCCACCACCACCGGCATGTTCGGGACATTGAATTCCTTGCGCAGATCCTTTACCAGATTGACGAGATTCTGCGCATATTCGGGTATCGCCGGTGCGGTGCACATGTCGTTCCAGCCCTGTTGCCAGTAGAAACCCGCTATTTCATATTTCTGATCCCCGAGATCCGCCAAGGCGGCGCGGATTTCTTCAACCATCTTGGTGTAGCAAGGGCCAACCTTGCCGCCGGAACTTGGCGGCCTGAAATTCTCATACAGGCTCTTGCCGCCCCATGCCGTTTTGATCAAAAGCACTGGCTCCTGGTAGAAGTCGCCCAGAACAAAACCGAAACCAAGCTCGGGTCCGATGTGACTGCTCCCGCCATAGCCCGTATAACCGACGGTCAAGCCTCCCTTGCGCACCTTGTCGCGGACTTTGAACGATATCTGGACATCCTCCCGCACAACCCATTCGCCCTTCTCGTTCTTCAGCTTCTTCAACTTTTCGGCGCTCTCCGAATTCTTCATCGACCAGACCAGATTGCCTTTGCCGCCGTTGTAGTCCCTCTCTCCATCCATGGACACCACACCCTGACCTTCCATGTTCGACTGGCCGGCGAGGATGAATACCTTCAGCATTCTCGACTGCGCACAGGCGTCGAACTGCAAGAGCGAAAAGGTGGAAAGGACGAAGATCAGGAGTTTCTTCATGGATGCTTTGCCGGCGAGTGTTGGCAGATCTTTGTTTACCCGGGCAGGAAATGGTAGAGAAAATATCTCATCAACATGAACCTTGAGTCCATCCAGGGCGAAATTAGGAAGGCCGGTCTCGACGGCTGGCTCTTTTTCGATCATCACGAACGCGACCCGCACGAAAAAGGGTCGATCCGTGCATGTGTGCAAAATCGGATTCAACTCCTGGTGGGGAACACGGCTGGGTGGGTGGTTGCCGCGCAGGGTTCGGATTCACAGGATGAAGGGGCCGTTTATCATGTTCTTGATCGTGGAAGTGCGATGTTCAGCCTGCCGCAGGCGCGTTTTGATTCAGGCGCGTGCTCCGATTCGCTCCGCCGTTGCGCGGGGCTGAACATTGAACATTGAACATCAAAAGAAGAGTTGCTGTGATGCGCGCTCCATTTCCACCAATCACACAACCCTTTCATCCTGATGGCTAAAAAACCTCTCAATATCGGCATCGTCGGCTACGGCTTCATGGGCCGCACTCACGCGAATGCGTATCACAACGCGGCGAAGTTTTTCGATACGCCGCTCGTTCCTGTCCTGAAAGCGGCGTGCGGTCGCGATGCGGGGAAGCTCAAGGCTTATGCGGATAACTGGGGGTTTGAATCGACGGAGGCGGATTGGAAAAAGCTGGTGGCGCGGAAGGACATCGATGCGATCGACATCGTGACGCCGAATGATTCGCACGCTGAGATCGCGATCGCGGCGGCGCGGGCGGGGAAGATGGTGCTTTGTGAAAAGCCGCTGGCTCTGACGGGGTCGCAGGGGGAAAAGATGGTGACTGAGATCGAGAAGGCGGGCGTGGTGAATACTGTTTGGTACAACTACCGCCGCATCCCGGCGGTGACGCTGGCGAAGCAAATCATCGACTCGGGAAAGCTCGGGCAGATTTTTCACTATCGCGCGAATTTCCTCCAGGACTGGACGATCAGCGCGGACTTGCCGCAGGGCGGCGCGGGCTTGTGGCGGCTTGATGCGAAGGCGGCGGGCAGCGGGGTGACGGGCGATCTGCTCGCGCATTGCATCGACACGGCGATCTGGCTGAACGGGCGGCTCACCGATGTGAGCGCGATGACGGAAACCTTCATCAAAAAGCGCAAGCACACGCTCACCGGAAAGGTCGAGGACGTGAAGATCGACGACGCGGCGATCTTCCACGGGCACTTCGCGAATGGCTCGCTGGCGCTGTTTGAATCGACGCGCTACGCCCGCGGGCACAAGGCGCTTTACACGCTGGAGATCAATGGCGCGAATGCGTCGATCCGCTGGGATCTGCACGACTTGCACCGGCTGCAATATTTCGATCACAGCGACGAGGGGATCGTGCGCGGGTGGCGCAGCGTGCATGTGACGGACAGCGATCAGCCTTACATGAAAAACTGGTGGGTGCCGGGGCTGCAAATCGGTTACGCGGAATCGTTCACGCATCAGGTCGCCGACTTCCTGAAAGCGGCTGGCGCGGGCAAGCCGTGTCCGCCGACTTTCCGCGACGCGCTGGAGACGCAGTACGTCTGCGACGCGGTGCTGGAATCCGCGAAGAAGCGGAAGTGGGTGAACGTGAAGAACGCTGCGAAGCTCGCGAAACCGGCGAAGAAAAAGCGCGGCTGATGCGATGAAGTGGGTGGCGCTGGTGGTGATCGGGTTTGTGCTGGGCATGGCCGTCGGCCACCTGCGCCAGCGCATCCCTCATTTCGAGTTGCCAACCATGCCGGCGCTGGCCTCGCTCCGCAGCGTGCTGCCGGGGGTCGCGCCGCGTTTGGGGAATGAGAATCCGACACTGCGCAGTGCGATCGAGCCAGTGTATGAGGTGCTGTTTGGCTCGCTCAATGATGGCAAGGCGGTCGCCGTCGCGCTCGATGAGACGGCGGAGATCGAGAAGATGATGACCCGCGTCGAGGCGAACGATGCAACCGAGGCCGCGCGCCGCGTCATGGCGATGATGAAAGCGGCGGTCAGTGAGACGGGTCGCTTCAGTAAATCGGCGGCGCAGCCCGTTTCGGACGCGCTTGGTGGTGAAAACGGGGCATCGGATTTTTTCGGCTCGGTGTTTGAAAAGCGGTGGCGCGCGAACATGGGCGCGCTCGCGACGAAGGCCGCGCCCGAGTGGCAGCGATTCGTGGATGTCGATGCGCTGACGCCGTGTCCGGAGAAATCGCAAATCGCGATCGCGACGCTGCTCGCCCAGCGGCGCTTGCGGGAGCTCGAGCGGACGGCGATTCGGATTGGCGGCACGGTGGTCGGATTGCTCGATGGCGGCGCGCTGGTGGAATTGCCGATGAACGTGGAAACGATTTTCGTCAGCGCATTCCCCGGTGCCGAGCTGGCCGTTCAAGTCAGCGTCATGGTCCATCCGGCCGGCACTCATCAGTATGCCACGCCCGAAGGCGCAAAGAAGACGGCGCGCAAATATCGCTTCTACCGCCACTCCGACAAAGCCGACGACGAGAGAGCCGCGCGGCAGTGACCGTGGCGGACCGCCCGCGCGATTTCAGCCGTGCAGTTTTTTCGTGATCGCAGCGACGTGCGCTCCTTGGAAACGCGCCTGCGCCAGTTCCACCGGCGACGGTTTTCGCGATCCATCCGGCCCCGCGATCGTGCCCGCGCCGTACGGCGAGCCGCCTTTCACCTGGCTGATGTCCGCCAACTCCGGGCACGTGTAGGGCAGGCCGACATAGATCATGCCGTGATGCAGCAGCGTCGGGATGAACGTGAGGATCGTGCTCTCATTGCCGCCGCCCGTGCCGGTGCTGGTGAAGACGCTGGAGACTTTCCCGACGAGCGCGCCTTTCACCCAGAGGCCGCCGGTTTGATCGAGAAAATTGCGCATCTGCGCCGCCATGTTTCCAAAGCGCGTCGGCGTGCCGAAGATGACGGCGTCGTAGTCGGCAAGGTCCGCCGGCGCGGCGATGGGCGCGGCCTGATCCACCTTCGCGCCATGCTCGCGCGCCTTGTCTTCGGGGATCAAATCCGGGACGCGCTTGACGGTGACCTCGACACCTTCGACCGAGCGCGCGCCATCTGCGATGCAGCCAGCGAGCGTTTCGATGTGGCCATACATGGAATAGTAGAGAACGAGGAGTTTGGGCATGGTCGTGAGTGGTGATGTGGCGTTGAAAAGCTGACGCTAGACGAAACACCGCGCTGCGTGAAAGCACGATGGCAAAGCAAGTTTCGAGTGGCGAAGCCGGTTTGGTTGAATTGATTGTCGGAATGAAAACGTTTCTCGCAGTCCTCCTGGCCACCAGTTGCACGGCGGCGGCACTGGCCGGAAATGGCGACTCGGGCAAGCGCCTGCCGATCAAGACGGCCGTCGTCACCGGCACAAATATCGCGCGCCCCGTGAAACGAATCGGCAACACCTACGACACCCCGCAAGCGATCCACGTCATTGACCGCGCCAGGATCGAGCAGAGCGGCGCGGGCAGTGTCGCGCAATTGCTCCGGCGCTATCCGGGGATCAGCATTCGCTGATACCAAATCGCCATTGAGATCGAAACGCTTTGGAGTGGCCGCGCGCGAGGGGTGCGGCAAAGTAGTCAGCGACTTTAGTCGGCTAAACCGTGGCCACGTCTTGGACGACTAACCCGACTTGGCGGATTCGCGGGCAGTTGAAAATATTTTGCGGCGCAAGTCGTTGATTTTCAGCACAGGCATCCTCGGAAAACAGCCAAAAGTGGC
>JANNWY010000168.1:0-30862 GCA_031409335.1 Chthoniobacteraceae bacterium
GTCTTTCACGTTCGGTTCGCGGGTTGGTTCCATTTTTTTGCTTCATGGATTTGAGAAGCTAAACACATCTCCCAAAAAGTACATTTCTAGTAATTATAAACCGGCACCGCTGTTTTCATGCACCTCTTTTAATCACACCCACGGTCATGGGGCAGGCAACTCCCCGCTTGCCTCGCGCGTGATCGCCGCGCGATAGTCCGCGCTCTTTTCCAGCCAAAAAACATGCAAACCATCGGAATCGGACTCGCGGGAATGGGCAATGTCGGCGCGGGTGTTTTCAAACACCTGACGCAGAATCGTGCCCTGTTGCGCGAGCGGCTCGGGCTCGAGTTGGAGGTGAAAAAGATCGCGGTGCGCGATCCGAAACGCGATCGCGGCCTCGCGGTGCCGGCGGAATTGCTGACGACGAATGCAATGGAGTTTCTCGATGATCCTTCGATTCAGATCATCGTGGAATTGATGGGACAGAAGGAGGAAAGCCTGCGGCTGGTGCTCGGCGCGATCGAGCGGAAGAAGATCGTGGTGACGGGTAACAAGGCGCTGCTCGCGGAGCACGGGAAGGAGATTTTCGCGGCGGCGTTTGAGCACAAGGTGCCAGTGTTTTTCGAGGCGGCGGTCGCGGGCGGGATTCCGATCATCAAGGCAATCCGCGAGGGGTTTGTTGCGAATCACATTCAGTCGATCCACGGGATCATCAATGGCACGTCGAACTACATCCTGACGCGGATGACGGAAGCCGGCATGGGCTTTGCCGAGGCGCTCGCGGAGGCGCAGGCTGCGGGTTACGCGGAGGCCGATCCGGCGCTCGATGTGAATGGCGGCGATGCGGCGCACAAGGCGATCATTCTGGCGTCGCTCGCGTATGGATTTTGGGTTCCGGGGGATGAGATTTTCGTGGAGGGCATCGAAAAGCTGTCGGCGAGCGACATCGGTTTTGCGCGGAAACTCGGTTACGCGATCAAGCTGCTCGGCATCATCAAGGCCGACGCGGATGGGCCGATCGAGGTGCGCGTGCATCCGACGCTGGTGCCCGAGAAGCATGTGCTGGCCAGCGTCAACGGCGTGTTCAACGCGCTCGCGGTGAAAGGCGATGTGGTCGGCGACTCGCTTTTTTACGGACGCGGCGCGGGGCAGGATGCGACCTCGAGCGCGGTCATCAGCGACATCGCGGAAGCCGCCGACGCGCTGCTTTCACCACGGCGAAATCTCGGCTTCATGCCGCACGGCCTTTACGGAACGTGCAAGCCGATTGGCGAAATCGTTTCGGAATATTACCTGCGCCTTTCCGTGGAGGATCGTCCCGGCGTGATCGCGCAGATCGCGGGCATCCTCGGTGAAAGTAACATCGGCATTTCCTCGATCCTCCAGCCAGAGGGCGACGAGGGCGCGACGGTGCCGCTCGTGCTGATGATTCACAAGGCGAGCCATGCGCAGATGTCCGGCGCGCTACGGCTCATCGGTGCGCTGGATTGCGTAAAGCGAGTCCCGCGGATGATCCGCGTGGAGCATTTCGTTTAGCGGCGCGTCCTATCCGACGATGAGCACCGTCTCGTCGTCGCCCAGTTTCGGATCGAGAAAGGATTCGAGCGTGAAGCCCGATGTCGTCATCGCAAAATAAACCGCCGCCGCCGCGGGCGGCAGCGGCAGGCTGCCGATGGCGAGGAACAGCCCGGCGTCGGAATGGCGGGGCGTGACTTCGCCCGGCCCGAAAACCGTCCAGTCCGCGCGATCGAAAACTGCCTTCAGCGCCATCGCGCGCGCGACGACGTGCGGGTCGTTTTTCGCGATCTGGATCGTGATGGTTTGGCCGTCGTAGTTGCGCAGATTTTGGAGGAAAACTTCGGCGATATTCGTCGGCACGGTTTCGTCATCGTGGCGGTCGGAGTGCGCCAGCCATTTCCATTTTCGCTCGGGACGCTGGATGATGATTTCGAGAGGCAGCGCCCCAGCGCCCGCTTTCGCGGCTGCTTCCAAAGCGGCGACGCGGGCTTCGAGCGCGGCAATCTTCGCCGCAGGATCCCACAATTCGCCCGTCGCCGCAGCCTCGATCGGGGCGAGCGAGGGAGCCGGTTTTCCGGGCGCGCGGAGTTCCACCACGGCGCGGCATTTCGGGCATTGCACGCGGCGACGGCGGCCGATGGATGCGGTGCGGATGGGCGCGCCACACGACGGGCAGGGCGTCTCGGCGGTATCCTGGGAGGACGGGCGGAAGGCTTCCATGCGCGCTACGCGGCGGGCGGTTCCGCGGCGCTGAGAAATTCAATCTCCGCCGCGCTCAAGGATACGGGCGTCGCGCCGGGCGGTTTCGGAGATTGCGACCAAAGCGGAACGCGGACCTCCGCGGCACACGCCGGACACGTCACCAGCGTGCCCTCCAGCCGGGCATCGAGCCGCAATTTCGACTGGCATCGCCCGCAGAGAATCTTGATTTCGACCGCAAGAATATCGCGCGGAAGGACGGGGAGGAGGCTGACTTTTTCATGAGGAAATGACAGGAGCGAGGGGATGGGAACGATGCGGAGACAGCTTTGGCATTCGATCACCGCGCCGGCAAGGCTGGAGGCGATTTCGAGCGGTTTCCCGCAGATGACACAGTGGAAACGGAGAACGTCCATGACGTTTGTCTGGGCTGCGAAAAAGGCTGTGGGAAATGCCTCACGGAGCTTGACGGACGGATGCTGACATACCATTACTAGCGGTCAAGGTGAAATTGGACCGCAGTATATTGCGGTTTGAGCTTCGCAACCCTGACCGTTTCATCCGCCAGTCGCGAAGGCACCGGCACCCGCAAGATCATGAATCCACTCGCGCCATTCTCAGGAAATTCCTTGCAATCGCAGACCGCCGAAATCCAATCCGGCCGCCTGCAATTCATCCAGCAGACATTCCCGGAAACGCAGGGCGAAATCGGCGGCGGACGCAGCCGTTCGGAATGGGTGCGCTGGATTCACGACCGGCTTTTCAATGACGGCTGGCAGGTGAACGCCGTGCGCTCCGAACTCGCCCGCACGCAGCCCGCCGCGCAGGTGATCGCGGTGACGAGCGGCAAGGGCGGCGTGGGAAAAACGACGTTCGCCGTGAATCTCGCGGTCGCCTTCGCGCAGCAGGGAAAGCGCGTGCTGCTGTTCGACGCCGATCTCGGCATGGCGAATGTCCACGTTTTCGCCGGTGTGAATCCGACGGCGACGATCCTCGATTTCATCGACGGCCGCGCCACGCTCGAAAGCATCCTCGTTTCCGGCCCCGCCGGAATCCGCATCGCGTGCGGCGCATCGGGCGTCGGTCGCCTCGCCGATCTGAGCGAGCGCGTGCTGGAAACGCTCGGGCGCGAGCTGATGCGCGTGGCGCTGGGATTCGACGTGCTCATCATCGACACGGGCGCGGGCGTCGCGCCTTCGGTGATGCATTTCCTGGCGATCGCGCACGATGCCGTGGTCATCGCCACGCCAAATCTCGCCTCCACGCTCGATGCGTACGGTGTGGTGAAAGTGGCGCACGAACAGCGGCTGCGGACGCGGCTGCATCTGCTCGTAAATGAGGCCGACGACGAAACGCAGGCCGCCGCCGTGACCGCACGCGTCACCGGCTGCGCGAACCGTTTTCTAAAAAGCACGCCCGGCGACCTCGGTTTCCTGCGGCGCGATCCGGCGTTCGAGCAGTCGAATCAACAGCGCCGCCCGCTGCTGCTCGCCCAGCCCACCAGCATCCCCGCGCAGCGCATCGCGCAGATCGCCGCGCGCCTCGCCGCGGATCGCGTCCCGACGGCGAACGCCTCCGCCGCCGCGTAATTTTCCGACCAGCCCCCCGCCAACCAAACGACCGCCATGAATCCACCGCTCGAAAACTACAGCCCCGCTCCATTCCACGTCGCGACGCTTCCCAGCGATCCCTTTTCCGACCTCGTCTCCGCGCCCGCCGCCGCACCCGAGCCGCCGCCCGCCGCCATCGTCCCGTTCCCGCCCGCGGGCGATTTCATCCGCCACTACGGACTGCGCGAAAATCCCTTCGCCGACTCCGTGCATCCCGCATTTTTTTTCCGCACCGAGGCCCACACGGAGGCGTTTCGCGACATGATGCTTGCGGTGGAATTCCAGGCATCGCTCGGCATGGTCACCGGGCCGAGCGGCACGGGGAAAACGCTGCTCACGCAACTGCTGCTCCAGAATTTCGACGAGCCATCGCTGCGCGCGATCCTCGTCCTCGTCACGCCCGGCCTCAGCAAGACCGGCCTGCTCCGCGAGATCCTCTCCGAGCTGAATCTCGCGCTGCCCGTCGGCAACGCGCGCGTGCAGGATCTCGTGAAAGCGTTGGGCAATCACATCATCGAACTGCACGAGCAGGGCCGCCGGCTCGTCATCATCATCGACGAATGCCATCTGCTTTCCGCCGACTGCCTGCACATCGTCCGGACCATCAGCAACATCGAAATTCCCGCGCAAAAGCTCGTCACCTGCCTGCTCTTCGCCGAGTCGCGCCTCCAAACACGCCTCGCCCATTCCAGCTACGACTCGCTGCGCAACCGCATCTACCTGCGCAATCAGCTCCGCCCGCTCAATGCCGACGAAGCTGCCCAATACATCAAATACCGCCTGATGACCGCCGGCCGCCTCACCGACCTCTTCACCGAGCCCGCGCTCAAGGCGCTGTGCGAACACTCTGGCGGCATCTGCCGAAGCCTAAACAAACTCGCGATGCTGAGTCTGCTCGAAGGCTCGAACCAACAGGGAGCCACGATCGATGAAGCCATCGTCGCCCGTGCTGCCCGCCGGATGTGATGTCCGGCCAACCCCGGCATTTCTCAAAGACCGACCTGCGCCGCGGGCTGTTCACCAAGGGCGAAAAGGCGACCGATTCACAGCCGCCCGCCGTCGAAGTCGCGACAGGCGAGGACGAGCAAATGCTGTTATTTGGAGAAGTGGCGGCGGCAGCCCCGGCGCATCACGGCCAGCAAAACCAATCGCCCACATTCCGCCAAAATCGATCGCCGAAAATTCCGGAGATGACGCCGCAGACCAGCGCGGCACCGCCGACGTAGATCAAACCCGTCGCATTGAAAACGCTGCCGGAATGTGGGGACTTCGCCCAAATGCTGAAGCCAATGCCTGCGCCGAAAACCGCTTCGCACAGGAAATGAACGAGGCATCCGAGCCAGTCGAATCGCGCGCCGTGGTTCATCGAGTGCGATCTATTTCAGACCAGTCATCCTGGAAAAGGCGGTGAAGTTGCCGCGGATAACGCGGAAGACACTGAGAAGCGGGAATTTGAATGGCGGACTCGGAACAGTATCCTCGGAATTCAAGTTTCTGCTTATCCGCGTTTTCCGCATCGTCCGCGTTCTTCGCGGTAATATTCATCGCCGTTTTTTCGGTCGTCGCGCGTCGGCATCAACGCACGAAGGCTACTTCTTCTCCTCATCCAGCTTCGCCTGCACCTTCGCGTAAAGTTCGTTGTAAAGCGTCTCGTCGGTGCGCAGCACTTCCTTCGCAGCATCGCGGCCCTGGGCGAGTTGGCTGCCGTTGTAACTGAGCCATGAGCCGCGTTTTTCGATCACGCCTTTTTCGATCGCGAGATCGAGCAGCGAGCCAGTGCCGGAGATGCCTTCGTTGTACATGATGTCGAACTCGGCCTCGGTGAAGGGCGGCGCGACTTTGTTTTTCACGAGCTTGATCTTCGTGCGGTTGCCGACGACCACGCCGTCGCTTTGTTTGATCTGGCCGATGCGGCGGATGTCCACACGCACGCTGGCATAAAATTTCAGCGCCTTGCCGCCGGGCGTCGTCTCGGGATTGCCAAACATCACGCCGATCTTTTCGCGGATCTGATTCGTAAAGACGCAGATGGTGCGCGCTTTGGAAATGAGCGCGGTCAGTTTCCGCATCGCGGCGCTCATCAGCCGCGCCTGCGCGCCCACGGTCGAGTCGCCGATTTCGCCTTCGAGTTCCTGTTTCGTCACGAGCGCAGCCACGGAATCGAGCACGATGATATCCAGTGCATTCGAGCGGACGAGCGTCTCGACGATGCGGAGTGCCTCCTCGCCGGAGCTGGGTTGCGAGACCAGTAAGTCGTCCAAATTCACACCGAGCTTTTTCGCGTATTGCGGATCGAGCGCGTGCTCCACATCCACGAACGCGGCGAGCCCACCGAGCTTTTGCGCCTGCGCGATGAGCGTGAGCGTGAGCGTGGTTTTCCCCGAGGACTCCGGCCCGAAAACCTCGACGATGCGCCCGCGCGGAAAGCCGCCGCAGCCCAGCGCGCGGTCGATGAGGATGTTGCCGGTCGGGATCACTTCCACGTCCATGTGCTTGGAATCGCCGAGCCGCATGATGGCACCGTCCCCGAAATCCTTCGCGATCTGCTGGATGGCGAGATCGAGATTTTTGTTCCGGGCGATGGTGACTTTGCTTTCTTCCTGCGGTTTTTCGGTGGCCATGATGGGAGATGATTTGTGGGTTGGCGCGGATGCTATTCGCCGCCCCCCGGCGCGGAAGGAAAATATGCGCCGCGCCTCAACTTGTCCCCAAAACGCCGTGGCCCCGCACTACTCCGCGTCGCTGCTGGATTGCCTCCGCCTGAATCCGCTGCGGGCGGGTCTCGCTCTAGCGGAGGGGCCGGGGCTGCTGGAAGATTGCGGGAGAAGTGCGCGGAGCGATGTGCGAAAGCGGGAACACGCGCGCGGGCAATTCGGCAACAGAGCACCCGCTCGCGGGGTGCCTCCGCGATGTTCGGTAGGCGCGAAAATCGTGACTACTCTTTCGGCCACGATGGCAGCGTATCGAGGCGCTGTTTCAGCTCAACGATCACCGCCGCGTGCGCTGGTTTGGCGGAAACATCGTGCGTCTCCTCCGGGTCCGCGTCGTGGTCGTAGAGTTCGCTCGCACCGTCGCTCCACCGCGTGAAACGCCACCGCGTGGTGCGCACGCTTTGTCCGAAATTTTTCGGGCCGCGCGTGACGAGCGTGAAGGCCGCGCCGCGATGCTCGCGAGTCGCATCCTCCAGCACGGGGCGCAGGCTTTTTCCAGCAATCGCGGACGGCGGCTTTTGGCCGCAGAGGTCGGCGATGGTGGGATAGATGTCCACAAACTCGACCGGCGTGCGGCTGATTTGTCCGCCCTTTACTCCGGGGGCGGCGATGATTAGCGGGGAGCGGCAGGAGCGTTCGAAGAGCGTGCTTTTATTCCACCAGCCACGTTCGCCGAGGTGATAGCCGTGATCGCCCAAGAACACGACGATGGTGTTGTCCGCGAGCTTTAGCCGGTCGAGTGAATCCAGCAGGCGTCCGACTTGCGCGTCCATGAACGACACGCCCGCGAGGTAGGCTTGCAGAAAACTGCGGCGATCGTCGTCGCTAAACTCGGCGAATGTTTTGTCCCAGCCTTTTGGCACCGCGAACGGCGGCGGTGCGCTGGCATCGGCCGGCTCGCGGTAGAGCGGCAGGGTGTCGCGCGGGTAAAGGTCGAAGTATTTGCGCGGCGAATGAAACGGGTCGTGCGGGCGGTTGAATCCCGCCGCGATCAGCCACGGTTTGCCGTCGGCGCTGAGTGCCTCCATCGCGCGAATCGCGGCGGCGGCAGTCTGCGCGTCGGGTTGCGCGTCCTCGGGACCGTCCATGATTCCGACTTCGCACCACGCGAGTTTTCCGGCGGTGAGATTGCGCATTTCGCCTTCCCGTTTCACCGCAGTCGGCGCGATGGCTTCGGCTTTGTCCCACGATTTCCCGATGTCGAGCCAGTCCGCACGCTGGCCCTCGCCGGTGTTGGCAGTGTGATAGATTTTTCCAAACGAATGTGTCGTCCACCCGCCCTGCCGGAGGAGCTGCGGCAGCGTCACCACGTCCGGCCATTTCTCGCGAAAGAAGGTCTGGTTGCCGACGATCCCCGTCTCTTCACAGCGCAGCCCGCTCAACAGCGAACTGCGGCTCGGATTGCACACCGGATACTGCACGTACGCGCGCTCGAATCGCACCCCGCGCGCCGCGAGCCGGTCGAGATTTGGCGTCTTCACGAGTTGCCGGGTGAACACACCGCCGTAGTCGCGCAGGTCATCGGCGATGATGATGATGACGTTCGGCGGCGAGTCTGCCGCGAAAGCGCGGCTGCACAGAGCGCAGGCGAGTGTGATGAGAGCGATAAGTTGTTTCATTTTCGAGAGGAGAATATTTCCCTCGCTGTCTTTGTCTATCTTTACGGCAGCTAGCATTTCGTTGTGCTCTTACATGAACATCAGATGCTAAAAAATGCGCGTCAATCGAGATGCCCGTCAGTGAGGTACACGATTCCTTGCACAAGGCGGACTCCGTGCAATTGCCCTAAGCCAATGGATTCCGCAAAGCTCTGCACCAAAAAGGAATCGGGTGCCAAACGGCACCCGATTCGTTTTTAACCAACCATCATATCGTCTCAACCGCCGACTTTATGGAACGATGAGTTCATTACTAGGCAAGGAGGCTAGATGGTCGCTATCGTAAGCTCTCACGACGATTCGCGCCCCGGATGCGGAGCGGGGCAGCCTCAGCACTGTCGTGCCAAAACAATACTGTGAGCAGGTGGGAATTTCTGTGAACTGCGGGTCACCAACAACGATGTAGGTATATTGAAATTGGTCCGCCCGCGTATTGTCGTCAGCCGGAGTTTCCCAGACAATATCAACGTAGGTGGGGGTCACGGCACCCACCTGAATCACAGGCGCACTGGGTGCCGACGCGGCAAGCGAGGCTGTGCGGAAGGAAAACCTGGTGAACCCGGAGTTGACCAATCGGCCCCTGATCGAGACACGACGCATTTCAAACACATAATCACTATTCGGCACCAGCCCGGAGATGCTGACTGTTCGGCCGGACGTGACCCCAATTGGAAAGACCAATTCGAATGGCTGGACAGGTCCACTAATGTATCGCACGGCAAGGACGTAACCGCCGTCAGGAGTTTCAGTCGCCGTAGCTGTGGTTGCGCTTACGGATAAGACTTGCACACCTACTGGTGGCGGGACGGTAGGAATGGGTCTTGGCGGACGAATCCGTTGGGCGTGCGAGGTGCCGACGCCCAAGGTGAATACTGCGATAGCCAATGCTGTTACCGTCATCCAAGCTGATAGCTGACGCGAGGAACGTGAGATAAGTTTCATTGTGTTTGTTTGTTTAGGTTGATGGGTTCGCTTGATATTTCGATGCGTTTGACTTTCTGGCTCTAGTCGCTGCGATAGGTGGTCGAGCAACCGATGCAGCAATTCGAGGAGACTCCGAGTGCGAGGGTTATTCCCGACCGCATGAAATAAATATGCCTGGAAGCGGCGATGGAGATTGCCGCGGAGGACGCGGAAAACGCGGATGAGGAAGAGGTCGCGTCCCGTATCGCCGGGAGGGCGTCGTTCACCCAGTGGGTGCACGGGTCAAGGTCCGCGATCTTCCCGTTGCCGGTGTCTTCCGCGTCGTCCGCGGCGGCGCGCGGTGGAGAAAGCCCTTTCGGGAAGGTTGCATCCTGTTGCCGGGCGGCTACTATTCGCCACCAAATTTCATGAAACCCATCGCATTCTTTCTTTCCGTGATGTGCGCCGTGTTGACGGTGCTCGGACAGGGGGCCGCCATCGCGCAGACAGCCGCCGATCCGGCAAAGGGGAAGGTGCCGCTCCCGGCTGAGGCCGCAATCCCGGCCCGGACCGCGCCCGCGGCGGCGGATGACGTGATACGCATCCCAGCGGCGGGAACGGCCGCACCGGAAGCGGATGATTCGGGCAGGACGAATCTGTGGAGACTGGTGCGCAGCGGGGGCTGGGCGATGATCCCGCTAGGGGCGCTTTCGGTGATCACGGTGATGCTGGTATTCGTCTATCTCGTGACGCTGCGGCGCGGGGCGATCCTCACTCCTCACTATATGAATACGGCGGATGTGCTTTTGAAAAAGCGCGACTATCTCGGCCTCCTGGCGATCTCCAGCCGGCACAGTGAAGCGGTGGCGCGGGTGGTGCAGCGGACGCTGGATTTTGCCACGAAGAATCCCAACGCCACTTATGAAACCGTGCGCGACATCGCGGAAACCGAGGGCAGCGCGCAGGCGGCTTCGCTCCAGCATCGGACGACTTATCTCGCGGACATCGGAATGCTTTCGCCGATGATCGGGCTGCTCGGGACGGTATTTGGGATCATCAATTCCTTCGGCGTGCTCGCGTCGGGGAACACCACGCAATCGCGCGACGTGCTACTTGCCGCCGGCGTTTCGGAGGCGCTCGTCGCCACGGCATCGGGGCTGATCCTCGGCATCGTCGCGATGGCGTTTTACTCGCTGTTTCGGAATCGCGTGCAGAGCCTCATCTCCGATCTCGAAATCGCGTCGGCGCATGTGATGGGGCTGATCGCGCTGAACTATAACAAGAAGCGCGAGCAGTCGCGGCTCGCGGTCGAGGACGAATTCTGAGCCCAGTGACCCGATGAAACTCCGCAAGCGCGAGGCTCCGAACCTGATCGGATTTCAGATCGCACCGATGGTGGACATTCTGCTCGTGCTGCTGTGCTTTTTCATCGTGACATGGAGTTTTGCGCGGAAGGAAAACGAACTCGACGTGAAGGTGCCCGCGGCGCAAAGCGGGAAGGAGGCGAATCCGGTGATCAACCAGACGGTGCTGAATGTGAAGAAGGACGGGCAGGTCGTGTGGAATCGCAAGGCCACGTCGCTCGATGAACTCGGCGCGAAGCTGCGCCAGCTCTCCAAACTTTACCCCGACTACGCGATCATCCTGCGCGGCGATGAAAACGTGGACTACAAATTCATCGTCAACGTCCTCGACACGTGTCGCGACGCGAACATCTGGAACGTCGCATTCGCGACCGGCAAAGTGGAATGATGCGGCGGTTGATTGCAGCAATGGCACTCGTCGCATCGGGTGCCGGGCAGGTTTCCCTGCTCGCGCAGGAGGATGTGTTGAAGCCTTTCACTGCGGAAGATCCCAAGCCGGTCCGCCGCGCCACGGCGGTCGAGAAACCGGTCGCCTTACCAGTGCCGAAAGCCACGCCCGCTCCGATCCCGGGAATCCCCGCCGCCGAAAAGCCGCCCGTCGAGAAGGCCGCGCCTGCGAAGCCAGTAGCCAAACCGTTTAAGGTCACGCCACTTAGCGTGCCCGACATTCCCGATCCCACGGGAGAAATCCGGCTCGCGCCATCCGGCACGACGATGTCCGCGGATCAAGTCCAGATGAGCATCGCGGATGGCTATTACGCGAAGCAGATGTTCGAGATGGCGGCACCGGAGTACGAGAAATTCCTCGGCATGTATCCGACGGCGCCCGAGCGACCGGTCGCGCTTTTCCGCCTCGCGGAATCCTATCGACGCAATGGCACGGTGAACGCCGCGAAGAACACCTACGAGACGCTGCTCAATCAATTTGCGAACGGCGAATTCATCGGCCCCGCCGCGTATCGGCTGGCGGATCTTTATTACCAAGAGCGCAACTACACTTCGGCGCTGCCAATGTTTCGCAAAGCCTCCGTGCGCCTGCGCGATCCGAAGCTCGCGAACATGGCGAAATTTTACACCGGCCGCACCCTCGAAGGGCTCGGCCAGAAGCTCGATGCGCGGATGGTCTATGAAGACCTCGCCGCATCGCCGTCCGAGAATCCCTTCATCGACGCCAGCCGGCTCTCCCTCGCGGTGCTGCTGAGGGATGCGGGCCGGACCGCGGAGGCGCTCAAGCAGGTGCAGGCGCTCGCGCAGACGACGGAGAACCCAGACTTGAAAGCGGAAGCGACGGTCCGATCCGGCCTCTGGCTGCTGGAACTGAGCCAGCCGCAAAAGGCGCAGGAGGATCTGGCGCGGGCGCTCGAGATGCCCAACATCGGAAAGTGGAAGGACGTGGCGCAGATCGGATTGGTGCAGTTGAAATACAACGACGGAAAGTATCAGGAGATCGTCGATGAATTCGGCGGTGGTGCGAAGGAGATCAGCGCGGATTCGCGCCCGCAATTCCTCGTGCTCGTCGGCAATTCATTTCGCCAGCTCGGGAAAATTCCCGAGGCGCTAAAGCTCTACGATCAGCTCATCAAAGAGGCGCCAGGCACGAACTTCGGGAAGGACGCCGCGTATGAACGTCTCGTGTGTCTTTACCAAATGGATGGGGAAAATCTGCTGAAGGAAATCGAGCAATTCCTGTCGAACAACCCCGAGAAAAGCGCGAAGCGCGATCAGGTCCTCCTGATGAAGGCGGAGCAGCTTTTCAAAAAGCAGGACTATGCCGCTGCGGCGCCGGTGTATGAAGCGGTCTCGCGCTCGCGTGAACTCGCGGGCGACTACCGGTCCAAGGCGCTCTACAAATTCGCGTGGTGCAGCCTGCAAAAGGGCGCGAACGACAAGGCGATTGCCGGATTCACCTCGCTCATCGAGGGGTATCCGACGACGGATTCGATCGCCTCCGCGCTCTTCCACCGGGGCATCGCGCGGTTGCGCACCAAGGACACGGACGGAGCGGTGAAGGATCTGAACATTCTCATCGCGAAGCATCCCAAGGCGAAAGAGCGCGAGCCCGCGCTCGAACAGCGGGCGATCCTCCAAGGGCAGCAAAACGACAACAACGGAATGGCGGAAACGTACAAGCAATTGCTCAAGGAATATCCCAACACCACCGCGGCGGCGGACGCGAACTATTGGATCGGCTGGGTCGCTTTCGAGAATAAAAACTACAAGGATGCGCCCGGTCCGCTCGGTGCCGCGCGCGATGCGGACAAGGAGAAATATCTCGAGCGCGCCAGCCTGCGGATTCTTCTCGCGCACTACTATTTGGAAAACTGGGATGCTGTCGGCAGTGAGATCGATCTTTATCTTTCGGCAGGCGGCAAGGGGCAGGTGCCGGAGCAGGTGTTGCGCGGCGTCGGGATGCACTACTACGAACTCGGCGACCGCGCCGATGACGCAGGCGAGCGGTCCGGGAATTTTGTGAAATCGGCGAAGTTTCTCGGGCTGATGAGCAAACGCGATGAGGCAAAGCCGGATGACTTCTTGAATCTGGGACGCAGCGAACTGAACCTCGCAAAATTCAAGGAAGCGGTGGGTGCGCTGGGCAGTTATTTGAAGAGCGTGAAGGAGCCGTCGCCGCGCTGTGTCGGATCGATCGCGCTCGCCCAATCATTGGTCGGCCTCGGCGATTTCGACGGCGCGCAAAAGGCCGCCGACGAAGCGCTCACGCTGCAATCCGAAGGCCGCCTGAATGCCGAAGCGCGGATCGTGACGGGCGACATTCAGAAAGCGCGCGGAAGTTTCGACCAAGCGGCGAAGATTTTCGAAAGTGTCACCGTGATCATCGACGACGAGGAAATCACGCCGCAGGCGCTCGAAAAAGCCATCGAGGCTTACCAGAAAGCGGGCAAAGACGCGGAGGCCAAACGCCTCCTGAATACGCTGCAAAGCCGCTACCCGGAATACATGCAGCGGAAAAAAAACAAGCCGTAGCCGCGGACGGGTGGCGGCTCTTTCATCGGCGATGAAGCTCCCCGAACTGCGACCCCGGCAGCCACTTTCCGGCGTGGCGCTTTCCGCGGTGGTTGGGATTTGGTTTGCGGATCAGTTTGCGATGCCAGTCGCGTATGCGCTCGGAGCGGCAGCGATCGCGTGCTTCATGGCGATCGCAAGGCCGCGCACGTGGAATTGCTGGCTGCTGGCGGCGCTTTCTTTCGCGGCGCTTCACGCGCTGCGCCATCGGCACAGCGACGCACGGCGGCTGGCCGCGGAATTTGCGGACGGCAGCCGCGTTGTCCGCGCGACGGGAATCGTGTGGTCGCAGCCGGACAAGCCCGCGTTCTGGTCGCAAAACGTCACCGCGCTTTTCCGCCTCAAAATCGAAGTGATCGAAATCGGCGGACGAACGATGCAACCGGACGCCATCGTGAACGTGAGCTGGGCGGCAGCAATGCCTGCGTACGGCGACCGTGTGGAATTCACCGCGTCCGGGCGCAACCTCGACCCACTGAGAAATCCAGGAGCGCTCGATTTCACCGCGTACCTGAACCGGCAAAATATTTTCTCAGAACTCGCCGCCCGTTACGCAACCGATTGCCGCATCGTCGAACACGGTCACGGCGAGCGCGCGCAAGTCTTCGCGATTTCCGCGCAGCGCTGGATCCGCGCGCGTCTCGATCTCGACCTCGCCGATTCACCCGAAGTCTCGGCGCTCATCGCGAGCATGGTGCTCGGCATGCGTGCTGAGACGCCCGCCGATGTGAAGGAAATGTTTCAGCGCACCGGGACGCTGCATCTGTTTGCAGTCAGCGGGCTCAATGTGGCGATGCTCGCGACGATCGCGTGGTTCCTCCTCAAGCCACTGCGCATCGGGAGAAAAGCCTCGGTGATCCTCATCATCCCGATCCTCTGCGGCTACGCACTCGTCACCGGCCTCAGCGCGAGCTGCGTGCGCGCGACGATCATGGGATCGCTCATTCTGGTCGCGATTTTGGTCGAACGACCCGCGGTGGTTTACAACAGCCTCGCCGCTGCCGCGCTTGGCATTCTCGCGTGGGATACAAATCAGTTTTTCACGCCCGGCTTTCAGTTTTCATTCCTGCTCGTGTTCACCATCGTGTGGCTCGCGCGCCGCATCCAGCACCGCTTCGAGCCGCTCGGCCAGCCGGATGTTTTTCTGCCAAAAACGCTGTGGAATTGGCGGGAAAAAGTGTTCGCCAATTTTTGGACGCTATTTTCCGCCGCCCTCGGCGTCACGCTTTCGGCATGGCTCGGTTCGCTGCTTTTCACTGCCGGCTATTTCCATCTGTTTTCCCCGGCGGCGATCTTCGCAAACCTGCTCGCGGTGCCACTGGCTTTCCTGGTGCTGGCATTGGGCGTGGCGACGCTGCTGGTCTCACCGGTGTGGACCACCGGCGGGGCGTGGTTCAGCAACGCAAACTGGCTCAGTGCGAAAGCGCTGCTGTGGGTCGTGCGAACTTTTGCACTGGTGCCCGGCGGGCATGTGTACGTCGAGCTTCCCGGCCGCCGCGCCGCGCCCGCGTGTGAATTCACGGTGTTCGATTTGCATGAAGGCGGCGCGACGCATCTCCGGGCAAAAGGGTGCGACTGGTTGCTCGATTGCGGACATTCCTCACGGTATCCGCGCACGATCCTTCCTTATCTCCGCTCGCGCGGCGTCAATCGACTCGACGGCCTCGTGTTGACCCACGGCGACGCGCAACACGTCGGCGCGGCTTCCGAAGTGCTCAGTGATTTTGCGCCGCGCGTCATCGTCGATTCGCCGCTCAAAGACCTGTCCAGTTCGCGCCGGTCGTTGTTATCAGAGCTGGCTGCGCAGCAGCTTGGGAAAAGGATTTCGCGTCGTGACGATGTTTTGCATCTCGCGCCCGACGTGAGTCTTCACGTGCTCTTTCCACCACCCGGCCTCAGCCGCAAAACCGCGGATGACAAGGCACTCGTCGTCCGTCTCGAATGCGCGGGCCGTCGCGTGCTCTTCATGTCCGACAGCGGCTTCGCGACCGAGCAGTGGCTCGTGCAAAACGAGCCCGATCTGCGCGCCGATGTCCTCGTGAAAGGCCAGCACGCCAGGGATTTTTCCGGCACTGCCGAATTCATCTCGCGCGTGCAACCCGCTGCCATCATTTGCACCGCTCCCGACTTTGGCGTCCCACCCGGAACACTCGACCCATGGTCGCAACGCATGATCGCGCAAGGCATCGCAGTGTTTCGCCAGGACGAATGCGGCGCGGCGATCGCGGAGATTCGCGACCGTGAAATCACGATCCGCGGCTTCATCAATGGTCAGACTTTCAAAAGCCGCGCGCGGTAAATCGGCAGCCCCTGCGCGGTGAATCGTCGCTCGAAATCCGTGATCGGGTAATCCGGCTCCTCGACCCAATCGACAAGCTGCCAGCCTTTCGCGCGCGCGAAGACGATTTCCATCCAGCGGAAATACGGCTCGTCGTCCGTCTTCACCCGCAGTTCGCCACCATCCGCGAGCGTGCCGTGCAGGGCTTCCATAAAGCCGTCCTGAATCAAGCGGCGACGCTGATGATAGCGCTTCGGCCACGGATCGGGAAAGCCGACGTGCGCAACGGAGACGGTGCCGAGTGGGAGCAGATAGCGCAGCGCGTAAGCCGTCTCGATGCGGACGATGCGCGCGTTTTCCAAGCCGTCGCGGGCGATGGCGCGGCAGACTTTTCGCACGCGCCCGAGAAGCCGCTCGACGCCGAGAAAATTGCGCTCGGGATGTCGCTTTGCCATCGCGCGAATGAACGCGCCTTCGCCGCTCCCGAGGTCGATTTCAAACGGGCCCGGCTTTGGAAAAATATCCGTGAGAAGCTGCCGCGCGAAATAATCGGCGGGGGCGAATTCGATCGCGCGGCCTTTGTCCACGAGTTCCGGGCTGTCGGTCGTGAGGATGTCTTCTTCCGCGTCTTCGTGTTCGCTCATGGCAGGCGTGGATGTTCGCGAACACCCCTGCTGCCGCAAGGGCAAAGGCCGCAACGAGATTGATCGCTTCCTTTCCAGCATCCGTCCGTGCATCCTCCGCACACAAACCTCCATCTTATGAGCATCTTCGCCGGTATGATCTTCGGTTTCATCGTTTGGTTCCTGGTGCGTTATCTCGTCGCCGGGCTTTTCACGGTGAATCAAAATGAACGCGCGGTGAAGACGAGCTTTGGTCGCGCCGAACGGCTGGGTACGGCCACCACACTCGAAGACCCAATCGCCGAATGCCTGTCGCCTGATGACCGCACTCGGTACTCCTATCCGCAGGTGCGCGTGATTCCGCCAGGCGGTCCGTATTTCAAATGGCCGTGGGAAAAAGTATGGAAGGTGCCCGTCGCGACCCAGACCGTCAGCATGGCTTTCGATCCCGAGAGCCCGGATGCGAATCAGGGTGGGACGCAACTGATGGCGGTGACGAAGGATCAACTCGATACCGGGCTCACTGGGCAGATTCGCTACCGCGTGTCGGAGCGAAATCTCTACGCTTACCTCTTCGGGGTGAAACGTCCGATCGTGCATGTGATGGGATATTTCATCAGCGTGTTGCGCGAGCGGATCGCAAATTTTGAAGCGCCGAAAAACGAAGCGGATATCGCAAGCGCCATTGCCGGTGTCTCGATCAACGATCTGCGCAAGAATCTTTCCGCGATCAACGAACACATGGACACCGAGTGCCGCACCGCCGAAGCCCGCTACGGCATCGTGCTCGACGCTTCTCTGATCACGGGCATCGACCCACCAGCCGAGGTGGAAAGCGCGCTCGCCGCGATCAACACCGCGCACAATTCCGTTTCGAGCGACATCTCGCTCGCCCAGGCACACGCGGATCAAAAAATCGTGCAGTCAAGACGGGCCGTGGAAATCGAAACGCTCAACGCGCACGCCGAAGTGGAACCGCTGAAGGCACTCGCGACGACTCTGTCCACACTGAAAGCAAGCGGGGCCGCGGCTCTCGAGAGTTACCGGCGCAATGTGCGCCTCAGACTTTTCAGCCAGGCCTCACAGGTCGTTTTGGAGGACAAATAAATGAACTTTTTCATCGCATTCGGCATCACGTTCTTCGGGCTCTTTGTTCTGGTTCCCATCCTGTTCGCTTTCGCCCGGTTGTTCGGCGTGTACGCCATCGTCGAGGAGGGAACCACGCACGTTTACGTCCTGTTCGGCAAGGTGCGCGCGGTGCTCGACTCGCCGGGAATCTACTTCCTGTGGACGCAACTCGGCATCGCCGGCCCGATCATCAACATCCTCGGAAAACGCTACGTGCTCGATCTGCGGCTCGATCAAGCCTACCTGCGGAGCCAGGCGGTCAACAGCGAGGAAGGCGCGCCGATGGGCATCGGGATTTGGTATGAAATGTTTCTCATCGATCCAGTCGCCTACCTTTTCAAAAACACCGATCCGCGCGGCTCGCTTGGCGCGAATGTGAGCAGTGCAACCGTCCGTTGCCTCAGCAATATGAAGCTCGGAGAGATGCTGGAGAACCGGCACGTCATGTCGCAAACCGTCCGCTCGGAAGTATCGCCAAAATCGCGCGAATGGGGCTACCAACTCGGCAGCGTTTACATTCGGAAAGTTCACTTCCGCGACGCGGGCATGATCCGGCAAATCGAGGAAAAAGTGGTGAACCGGCTGCGGCAGGTGACGAGTGCGATCAAGCAGGATGGCGCAAATCAGGTGAGCATCATCACCAGCACCGCCGAGCGCGAGGCGGCGATCGAATTCGCCAAAGCCGCCGCGATGCGCCCGCGCATCGTCGGCGAAGCGCTGATGCAAATCTCCGCGGACCCGGAAGTGTTCGGAGCGATGTTCGACATCCTGGAGACGCAAAAGATCGTGGAGGGAAAAGCCCGCATCACCATCATCCCGCCGAAGAACGAACTGATCCCGCAGCTCCTATCCGCGGAACACGATCACCCCGCGCCGCCGCCGATCCTTCCCCGGCAGTAAGGCCACAAAAAGGCGTAAAGGGCATCGACGCATCCTGTGAGTGGAAACCAGATAAGCCAAATCTTACTGTCAGCGCACCCGGTGATGAGCTTAGGCTGGGTATGTGTATGACCTCGCGGGATCTGACATCATCGGAACTGTCGAATGCAATCGAGACAGGTCGGCTTGATCCCAATTTCATCGACCAAGACGCCACCTCGCCATTGATTGCCTCAATGCACATGGAATCACCAGAACTTGTCGCAAGTATTCTGGCAGCAGGAGCAGACCCAAACTTGAAGATGCCTGATGGCGATTATCCATTGCAGGTGGCATACCGCTACGCGCTACATCACGACGTAGGGTATCGCTATCTTGATGCGCTTCTGGCGCACGGCGCGAACCTAAATCGACAGTTCTTCCCACCGCTCCACGGGGCGTGTCATGCCGGCGATCTGCGCTTGGTTCGTTACCTCATTGAGCATGGCGCGGACACCGCCTTCTACGACGGCGACGAGAATTTGCCGGTAGATTGGGCGAGACGATCGACTGCTGCCGAAGCTATGTTTGTGCTCTTAGATACTTTTAGCACAGGCGGCAAAGCATGTGTTTAGACGATGCCTTCGGCTCATTCAGCAGCTTGCCCGCTGTTGTCTATCACCCAGTACATGTGCGCATTCTTAGCGCCCTATCGCAGTCATTCGACAAAAAACAAAGATCCGTTTAGCAATCCTGAACGGTTCTTCGTGAAAAATTGTATTTGCTAGGGCACCTACACTTCGACTTCCACACCCATCTGGCGCGCAGTGCCGGCGATGATTCTCATGGCGGATGCTTCGTCGCGGGCGTTGAGGTCTTTCATCTTTCTGCCGACGATTTCAGCGAGTTGCTTCTTCGTAAGCTTGCCGACTTTTTGTTTGTTCGGCTCCTTCGATCCGGCGGCGATGTTCAGCGCCTTTTTGATGAGGATGCTGGCTGGCGGGGACTTGGTGATGAAAGTGAACGACTTGTCCTTATAGACGGTGATGACGACTGGAAGGATATCGCCGGACTGCTTCTGCGTGGCGGCGTTAAACTCCTTGCAGAAAGCCATGATATTGACGCCTTGCTGACCGAGTGCGGGGCCCACGGGGGGCGCAGGATTTGCCTGACCGGCGGGGATCTGAAGTTTGATTTGTCCTGTGATTTCTTTAGCCATTTTGCGGAGAGTTGAGTGTTGAAAGTTGAGTTTTGAGAGACCGAAATTCTAACCGCGTTCGACCTGCCAGTATTCGAGTTCGACTGGTGTGGAGCGTCCGAAGATGCTGACGGAGACGCGTAGTTTTCCCCGCTCGGGGTCGATTTCTTCGACGACGCCGCTTTGGTTTTGGAACGGTCCGTCGGCGACCTTGACCATTTCGCCGATGCCGAAGGTAATCTTGGGTTTGACCTTGTCCTCGCGTTCGCGGACTTGGGCGAGCAGGCCTTCGACTTCGTTCGGCCGCATCGCGATGGGACGATCCTTGGTTCCGGCGAAGCCGATGACTCCCGAGGTGTCTTTGATGAAATACCACGTCTTGTCCACGAGCTGTTTGGCATCGTCGAACAGATACATGTTCACGATGAGATAGCCGGGGAAAAACTTGCGCGTTGTCTCGGTTTTTTTCCCGCGCTTGATCTCGGAAACGCGTTCCGTGGGCAGGATGACTTCGTAAACATAGTCGCCCATTTCCTCGGTCTTCACGCGCTTCACCAAGTTGTCATGCACCTTGTTCTCCTGCCCGGATAGGACATGCACGACATACCATTGACTGCGTTTCTGTTCTTCGGTCATGTGCGTTATAGAGGTGCGGACGTCTTGAATAGGTAGTGGACGAGGATGTTCATGATGAAATCCCATCCAGCGACATACCCACTCAGCAGCATCATGGCGATGAGGACGATGAGCGTCGAGTCGATCAATTCCTTGTATTTCTTCGCGCCCTTTTCCTTTGGCTCCCACGGCCATGAGGCTTTGGCGAGCTCGACTTTTACTTCACCGGAGAAAGTCCGAATCTGCCTCCTATAATGGATCAACACAAAACTTAGAATGAGAACCAGCGCCCACACGATGATTGTGAGGACGATGTTTCCACCGATGATGAAGGTATCGAAGCTCATGCTTTTTTTTGGAGCACGCCAGGAGGGACTCGAACCCCCAACAGGCGGTTTTGGAGACCGCTACTCTACCAATTGAGTTACTGGCGTAGGACTCTTTCTCCCCGAGGGGAATTGGACTGAAATTAAGGCGTGATGATATCTGAGATACGGCCCGCGCCGACGGTCTTACCGCCTTCACGAATCGCGAAGCGCATGGTCTTTTCCATGGCGACCGGGGTGATGAGCTCGACTTCGATCGAGACGTTATCGCCGGGCATGACCATCTCGACGCCTTCAGGAAGCTTGACCATGCCGGTCACGTCCGTGGTGCGGAAGAAGAACTGCGGGCGGTAGTTCGAGAAGAACGGCGTGTGACGGCCACCTTCGTCCTTGGAGAGGACGTAGATTTCGGCTTTGAATTTCTTGTGCGGCTTGATGGAGCCGGGCTTGGCGATGACCATGCCGCGCTCGACATCGTCTTTCTTCGTGCCGCGGAGCAGCAGGCCGACGTTGTCGCCAGCACGCGCTTCGTCGAGGAGTTTGCGGAACATTTCGATGTCCGTGACGGTGGTCTTCGCAGTGTCGCGGATACCGATGAGTTCGACTTCCTCCATCTTTTTCAGGATGCCGCGCTCGACACGACCGGTGGCGACGGTGCCGCGACCTTCGATGTTAAACACGTCTTCGACAGGCATCAGGAAAGGCAGATCGACCGGACGATCCGGCACGGGGATGTATTCATCGACTGCGTCGATGAGATCCATGATGCACTTGGCGTCTGGATGGCTAGGATCGCCAGCAGCGAGCGCCTTGACGGCGGAACCCTTGACGATCGGGATTTTGTCGCCGGGGAATTCATACACCGTGAGGAGGTCGCGCACTTCCATTTCGACGAGCTCGAGCAGCTCGGGATCATCGACCATGTCGCACTTGTTCAGGAAAACGACGATCGCGGGAACGCCAACCTGGCGGGCGAGCAGGATGTGCTCGCGCGTCTGCGGCATCGGACCGTCCGCAGCGGAGACAACGAGGATCGCACCGTCCATCTGGGCGGCACCAGTGATCATGTTCTTGATGTAATCCGCGTGGCCGGGGCAATCGACGTGCGCATAGTGGCGCTTCTCGGATTGGTACTCGACGTGAGCGGTGTTGATCGTGATACCCCGTTCCTTTTCCTCGGGCGCAGCGTCGATTTCCGAATACTTCTTCGCCTCCGCGAAGCCTTTCTTGGAAAGAACGGTGGTGATGGCCGCTGTGAGAGTGGTCTTGCCGTGATCGACGTGGCCGATCGTGCCGACGTTGACGTGGGGTTTGCTGCGTTCGAATTGCGCCTTAGCCATAAGGTCAGGTGATTAGTTGGGTTGGTTTGTGTTTGCGGGTTAAAAATGAATTGTTCGGATGGGCTTGGAGCCTGCAACCGGGATCGAACCGGTGACCTCGTCCTTACCAAGGACGTGCTCTACCAACTGAGCTATGCAGGCCTGCGTCCGTGTGTGAAATCAGGGACTTCAAACTCCGGCTAATTTGTATTCCACTTGCCGGACTCTCTGAGGGCGTAAAAGCCCGAGTCGAACCGGCCATCTGGTGGGTCAGGCCGTTTTCGATTCGAGCTACACGATCCTCGTTTTTCCGAAAAGTGGAGCGCGAAACTAGCAAAGCACCCCGGCGTGTCAAAAGCTTTTCAAGGTATTTCTCGACGAGGCAAGGCAGGCGGAAATCGCGCCGCCAAAACAGCGACGGGGCGCATCCCGCCCGTTCGAAATCCGCGCGGCATCCCTGCCGGTTTGCCGATTCCGTGAACGCTGCGGACTATCGCGCTGCCAGCGCCGCGGGCACATCGGACAGCACTTTTTCCACCCAGATTTCGAGCGGACCGCGTCCATGATTGTCGCGCAGGGAATTGATCCACGCTCCGGTGAACGACGCGAGCGCAAGCAGCACGCACAGCATTCGCAATGACTGGCGTGAACCCCGGCGGCGCATGACCAGGCACGCAAATACCGCAAAGCTGATCAGCGTCGGCGTCGCGCTCAATCCCTGCATCAGCGCCGTCAGCGAGCGCAGCGTGATCCCGGCACCGAAGCCGGGCATTCCCGCAAACTGAAACGCCGCTGCCGCGAGGCCAACGCTCCCCACGAGCCCGGCGGCGAGCGAAGGACGCACGATCCACCACGGCGAATCCGTGACAGCGTGCATCCGGGAGGAACCGTTCATCTTTTCGGTTTCTGGATATTCGATTGTAGTCATGCACCGATGATCGCATGGCCCTTCGCGCCAGCGAAGTTACAGTCACACGACGAATGTTACATCTCGGTGAACCGCCGGGAGCGGGCGCGGCGGAGGAAACCATTGCCAAAACCGCGCCGAGCATGGTCGATTGCGTGCGATGAAATCTCCCGCCGATGCACGGCTCTACGCCATCCTCGATCTCGGCTACGTCGCCGCAGCGGACGCGATGCGCGTCACGGAAAAGCTGATCGAAGGCGGGATCGACCTGCTGCAACTGCGTGCAAAAGGAATCGCGGAGGAAAACGTGGAAACGCTCGCAGCTGAAATCATCCGCGTCACAGAACCCGCCGGCGTGCCGCTCATCATCAACGATCACCCGCACCTCGTCCCGTCCGTCGGGGCGCAGGGCGCGCATGTCGGGCAGGAAGATTTCACCGTCGCCGACGCGCGCTGGCGGGCTGGCCGCGCACTCGCGGGGGAAGTGCCGCCGCCGATCATCGGTCGCTCCACGCATTCCATCGCCCAGGCCGAGGCCGCCGCGACGGAAGGCGCGGACTACATCGGCTTCGGCCCGCTTTTTTCCACGCCGACAAAACCGGGCCGGCCCGCAATCGGCCTCGCCGACATCCGCCGCGTGCATGAAGTCGTGAAGATTCCGATCTTCTGCATCGGCGGCGTGAATCTCGAAACGCTCGACGAAGTGCTCGCCGCCGGAGCGCGGCGCATCGTCATCGTCTCCGCGCTGCTGCAGGCGAAAGACATCGCCCAATACGCGCGCGCCGTCCGCTCGCGGCTGGATGAAACGTCGGCAAAATCGAACGAATTTTTAACAACTTCCTGAACCTAAATTGACAACCTCCGCCGCAACGCGGGCTGTATTCAAAGCCATGAAAAACGCAATCCCACCCAAACAAATCGCAAGCCGAATTTCCCTCGCGATCGCCGTGATCGCACTCCTCAGCCTTGCCCTGCCTGTCACGGCAAAGGACGCCAAACCACCCGAAGTCGATTCGCCGGCCAAGGTAAAACCCGGCACCATCGGTCTGCTGAAAGCGACGGGAAAAGGGATGCGCTACTTTCTCCGCGTGCCGAAAAAATACGACGCGAGGAACGGCGCGCGGCTCATCGTTTTCCTCCACGGCTCGAACATGAACGGCCTTTCATACCTGCAAAGTTTTGAGGCGAAAAAATGGTGCGAGGACGACATCCTGTGCTGCCCGAACGGCGAGTCGGGCACCGATCCGTTTGGCGCGAACAATTTCGGTTTCGAGAGCGGCCCGCTCGTCGCGGATGTCACCACGGAAATCCAAAAAGCATTCAAGACCACGATCACTTACGTCGGCGGCCACTCGCAGGGCGCGTTCCTGACTTACAGCGTGATCTTGAACTACCCCGAACTCTACCGCGGCGCGTTCCCGATGGCGGGCGATTGCTGGATGCAGAACGAACCGAATCTTTGGGAGGACAAACCCGACGTTTTGAAAAAACAGAGGGAAATCCCGATCGCAGTCATCCACGGCAAGGCCGATCCAGTCGTTGCGTTTTCCCAGGGACAACATGCCTACGACTGCTTCCGCGCGATGGGCTGGAACAAGCTGCGCCTCTTCGCACCGGCGAATCTCAATCACATGTTCATGCCCGCGCCCATCGACGAAGCGATCGAATGGCTCGACGCGATGAACGGGCTCAACGAACAAAAGAGTCTCAGCCTCGCGGCAAAATGGTCGCGTGAAGGCGAGTGGGGCTGGGTCTGGAATGCCGCGAAGAATTCGAAGATGGGCGGGCTCACGCTAAAATCCGCCGAGGACGCCGCAGCGAAAGTCGTCCCCGCAATGACCGCCGCGATGAAAGGAAAGCCCGCGGACTGGGTGCCAAAGTGGATCGAGTTCTGGCGCGTGTATGGCGCGACGAACGCCGCGAAACCACTCGTCGCAGCCTACCTCGCGCAGCGCGATCAACAGCGCGAATCCGCCGCGCAACTCTTCAACGAATCGCAAGTTCTCTTCCGATCCCAGAAACGCGACGACGCCTTCAAAGTGCTCGAAAAGCTGCGCGACGAAGGGCCATCGACCTACCAGGGATATTTCGCCTGGAAGTGGTTGTCGGAAAAAAAGTGAACCGCGTTTTTCAAAGCCACTCGACCTCGCGACTCAGCATCGTGTCGCCGTCGAACTCGAACCACCCGCGAAAGCTCTTCCCGGCAAGAACCTGCGGCAGCCAGTGCCGGTCGTCGGCCCACATTTCACCGTAAGGCACCGCCTCGATCGCGACCCAAAACGGCGCGGCTTCGACCGTCTCGATCGGCTCGCCAGCGAGATCGTTTGCGATGAACACCGCGCACTCGAGGCTGTAGCCGTCCGCGAATTGAAAATGCAAAACACCGCGATCTTCGATGTCGAGTGGCTTCACGCCGATCTCTTCCTGCACTTCGCGGATCGCCGATTGCAGCATCGTTTCCCCTGGTTCGATCTTCCCGCCGGGCCCGTTCACTTTCCCCGCGCCAAGCCCGCGCTTTTTGCGGATGAGCAGCACGCGCCCGTCTTTCACGATGAAGCAAAGATTCGCCCGCTCGCGCGGGATCCAGTTTTTCCAGTCCATGTGCGTGCGACGGTAGCGAGGGATTTAGGATTTACGATTTAGGATTTAGCCTTTTCCTCAACGCATGACATCCGCCACCGCCTTCCGCATTTCCGCCGCCTTCGGATTCCTCGCTGTCGCCCTCGGCGCATTCGGCGCGCATGGATTGAAAAACACGCTCACCGCGAACGACACGCTTGCCGTCTGGCAAACCGCCGCGCTTTACCATGTCGTCCACGCCGTCGTGATGCTCGCCCTCGCCTCGCGCGAAACGTTGCACGTTTGGGCATGGCGCTTTTTCGCAGCAGGCATCGTGATATTCAGCGGCAGCCTCTACGCGCTCGCTTTGAGCAAAGCGCACTTTCTGGTCTATTTCACACCGCTTGGCGGCGTGTGCCTGCTTGCGGGCTGGCTGGCGCTCGCGCTGCGGGGTAAATAGCGCCGTGGCTGGCCGCTCCTGCGGCGCGCGGGAAAAGCGGGCGCAGCCACCCCATTGTCCCGCTCGCCGCTGGAGCGGCAAGCCACGATGCGCGTCAGCTCACCGGCACGCACGCGCAGAACAAATTCCGGTCGCCCCACACGTTGTCGATGCGGCCGACGCTAGGCCAGAATTTGTGCTCGCGCAGCCACGGCGCGGGATAGGCGGCCTGCTCTCGGGAATACGGATGCGTCCACTCGGTCGCGGTCACGGAGGGCGCGGTGTGCGGCGCGTTTTTGAGCGGGTTGTCTTTCGTGTCGATGCGGCCTTCCTCGACGGCCTGCACTTCGGCGTGGATCGCGATCATCGCTTCGCAAAAGCGGTCGAGTTCCTCCTTCGATTCGCTCTCGGTCGGCTCGATCATCAGCGTATTCCCGACGGGGAAGCTGAGCGTCGGCGCGTGAAAACCGTAGTCCATCAGCCGCTTCGCCACGTCCTCGGCGGTGGCGATTTTGAAATGCCGCAAGTCGATGATGCACTCGTGCGCCACGTATCCCGCGCGGCCTTTGAAGAGCACGGGGAAAAATGGATCGAGGCGGCGCGCGATGTAGTTCGCATTCAGGATCGCGATGCGCGTGGCCTCAGTGAGCCCGTCGCCGCCCATCATGCGGATATACATCCACGGGATCGTGAGAATGCTCGCGCTGCCAAACGGCGCGGCAGAGATGGCTCCTCTTCGATGTTCGATGTTCGATGTTCGATGTTCGATGTTCGGATCGGGCAGAAAAGGCGCGAGATGTTTCGCGACCCCGATCGGTCCCATGCCGGGACCGCCGCCGCCGTGCGGGATGCAGAAGGTCTTGTGCAAATTCAGATGGCACACATCCGCGCCGATGCGTCCCGGCGAAGTGAGCCCGACCTGCGCATTCATATTCGCACCGTCCATATAGACCTGCCCGCCGTGCTCGTGAATGAGCGCGCAGATTTCCACGATGGTTTCCTCGAAAACGCCGTGCGTGCTCGGATACGTGACCATGAGCGCGGCGAGATTTTTCGAGTGCGTCTCCGCCTTCGCCTTCAAGTCCATCATGTCAACATCCCCGTCCACCAGACACGCGACAGTCACGACTTTCATCCCGGCCATCACCGCGCTCGCGGGGTTCGTGCCGTGCGCGGAAGTCGGGATGAGGCAAATGTCGCGATGCGATTCGCCGCGCGATTCGTGATATTTGCGGATCGCGAGCAAGCCCGCGTATTCGCCCTGCGAACCCGCGTTCGGCTCCAGCGAAACGGCCGCAAATCCCGTGATCTCCGCGAGCCATTTTTCAAGCTGCGCGCATATTTCCGCATATCCCGCCGTCTGCTCGCGCGGCGCGAAAGGATGCAGCGCGCCAAATTCCGGCCACGTCACCGGCAGCATTTCGCTGGTCGCGTTCAGCTTCATCGTGCAGGAGCCGAGCGGGATCATGCTCGTGGTGAGCGAAAGGTCTTTCGCCTCCAAGCGCCGGATGTAGCGGAGCATCTCGGTCTCGGTGTGGTGCTTGTTAAAGACGGGATGAAACAGATAGCTCACTTCCAGATTCGCATAGCGATCGTGCGAATCTTTCACATCCGTGCGCTTGCCGAAAAGCGCGTCGCCTTCATCGAAAAAGAGCGAGACCTTTCCGTCTCCAGCGTGGCCGAGCAGAAGCGCGAGATTTTTCTCGGTCTCGCCGATGTATTTGCTGACGACTTCGCCGATCCCAAACACGCGCCCGAGCAGCAGGAGATCTTCCGCATTCGTCGTTTCATCGAGCGCGATGCCGACCGTTTTCTCGTCGAGCTTCCGCAGATTGATCCGATGCGCGCTGGCCGTCCGCACGATCTTGTCCGCCGATTCCACACCCACCGCGATCGTGTCGAAAAACGGCCCGCTCACTTCGATCCCCTTCTCCACCAGCGCCCCGGCCAAAGTGCGCGCGAGCAAATGAGTGCGCGCCGCGATTTTCCGCAAACCGCCGGGCCCGTGATAGACCGCATACATCGACGCCATCACCGCGAGGAGCACCTGCGCCGTGCAGATGTTGCTCGTCGCCTTGTCGCGTCGGATGTGCTGCTCGCGCGTCTGGAGTGAAAGGCGGTAGCCGGGTTTGCCGTGAACGTCTTTCGACACGCCGACCAGCCGGCCCGGCATCAGCCTTTTGAGCGCATCCTTCACCGACATGAAAGCCGCGTGCGGCCCGCCAAAGCCAAGCGGCACGCCAAATCGCTGCGACGAGCCGACGCAGATATCCGCGCCAAATTTCCCCGGCGGACGCAGCAGCGTGAGCGCGAGGATGTCCGCCGCCACGATCGCCAGCGCGCCCGCTTTGTGCGCCTTTTCGATGAATGGCGCGTAGTCGCGGATCACGCCGGTCGTGTCGGGATATTGCAGCACGACGGCGAAGGTTTTTTCCGCGAAATCGAACGCGGATTCGCAGCCGACGATCACCTTGATCCCGAGCGGTTCCGCGCGCGTCTGGATGACGGCGATGGTCTGCGGATGGCAGCGCTCGCTCACGAAAATCGCATTTGCCGCGGCGTCCTTGCACGAGGCGTGGGCGATGTGCATTCCCTCGGCGGCGGCGGTCGCTTCGTCGAGCAGCGAGGCGTTCGCGATGTCGAGCCCGGTGAGGTCGATCACCATCTGCTGAAAGTTGATGAGCGCCTCCATGCGGCCCTGCGAAATCTCGGCCTGATACGGCGTGTAGGCCGTGTACCAGCCAGGGTTTTCGAGGATGTTCCGCTGGATGACCGGCGGCACGATGCAATCGCTGTAGCCCTGGCCGAGGTAGTTTTTCGCGACCGTGTTTTTCGCGGCGATCGCGCGCAATTCCGCGAGCGCTTCACTTTCCCCACGACCCGCCGGAAGCCGGAGCGGCTGCGCCAAACGAATCGCTGCCGGGACCGTGGAATCAATCAGCGCATCAAGCGATTTCGCGCCGACGGCGGCGAGCAATTGCGCGACTTCATCGGCGGTCGAGCCGAGGTGGCGGCGGGGAAAAGTATCGAGTGGAGCGAGGGAAATGGAGTGCTCGGATGTGCAGCGCGGTGATTGCATCGGCGGAGGGTAGGAAGCGCGACGCGACGATCAAGCGGAGTTTCAGATTTCCGGGGTGGATTCCGCGATGCGGCGAGTCTTGGTAGCACGCTCGTCCCGAGCGTTGGCGAAGGCGTCCCGCCTTTGCGGACTTTTCAAAGCGTTCTCGGCAGGAAACGCGATGAGCTCACTCGCGATCCGCGCTCAGGAAAGTTCGTTTCGGCGGGACGCCGAAACCAACGTGCGGGACGCACGTGCTACCCGGAAATCCTAAGCGCCGAGCTGCGTGGTGTATTGCGCGGGCGTTTTGAGGACGCTTGTTTGCGACGGATCGGAAAGTTTCATTTTGTAAATCCAGCCTGCGCCGTGCGGGTCGGTGTTGATGAGCGCGGGGTTGGCGGCCAGGGCTTCGTTCACCGCCGTCACGGTGCCGGACATCGGCGAAAAAATATCGCTCGCGGCTTTCACGGATTCGACCACGCACACCTGCGCCTGCGCCTCCACGGTCGCGCCGACTTTCGGCAGCTCGACGTACACGACATCGTTGAGTTCATGCTGCGCGTGGTCGCTGATGCCGACGGTGCCTTCATCGCCAGCGATGCGGAGCCATTCGTGGGATTCGGCGTAAAGGAGATCTGATGGGACGTTCATTCGATTTCGGATTTGGGATTGCGGATAAAAATCAGGAGGCGGCACCGGGCTGATGCAGCGGTTTTTTCTGGATCGTCGCGGTGAATTTCCTCCCTCGAATATCGATCTCGATCTCCTCGCCGATGCGGGCGATTCCGGTCGGGACGTAAGCCATGCCGATGCCGATTTTCAGCGTCGGTGAGAGCGAGCCGCTCGTCGTCTCGGTGATCTTTTCGCCATTCTTGAAGACGCCGTAGTGCGAGCGCGGCGGCGGGCTGGCACCGTTCATTTTGAAAGGGACGAGCCGGCGCGCGATGCCTGCCTGCTTTTGCGCGATCAGCGCGTCGCGCCCGATAAATTCAGGTTTTTGCAGATCGACGAAGAAGGCGAGGCCGGCTTCGAGCGGCGTCGTGTCGGGCGAAAGATCGGAGCCGTTCAGCGGATAGCACATTTCCAGCCGGAGCGTGTCGCGCGCGCCAAGGCCGCACGGTTTGATGCCAAATTGCGCGCCACGTTCCAGGATGTCGTTCCACGATTTCACCGCGCGATCGGCCGCGCAGAAAACCTCGAAACCGTCCTCGCCCGTGTAGCCGGTGCGGGCGATGAAATAGACCGAGTCGTCGATCTCAATTCGCAGGATTTCATTCCGCGCCGGACGCGAATATTTCCCGCCGAAAAACGCATCGAAAAGCTGCGCGGACTTCGGCCCCTGCACGGCGAGCCCGGCGTAGGAATCGCTTGCGTTTTCAAACTTCACCCCGTCGCCAAGGTGCGACTGCATCCACGCGAAATCCTCGTCGATCTTCCCCGCATTCACGACGAGCAAGTAACGCTCATCGCCGAGCCGATAGACGATGAGATCGTCGATCACGCCGCCCTTTTCCGTGAGCAAAAACGTGTACTGGCACTCGCCCACGTCGAGCTTCTCCACGTTGTTTGCGAGCATATGCTGGAGCCACGCGGTCGCGCCCGGACCCTCGGCAAAAAACTGGCCCATGTGCGAAATATCGAATACGCCGAGCGCCGTGCGGACGGCGTGATGTTCATCGAGGATCCCGGTGTATTGCACGGGCATCGACCAGCCGCCGAAATCAACGAGCTTCGCGCCGAGGCGCGCGTGTTCATCGTGGAGCGGAGTTTTTTTAAGCGAAGCGGCGTCGGACACAGTCGCGAAAATATGGGCGAGCAAAGAACTGTCTAGCGCGGAAATCCTCGGTCAGAATTTCATCCGCGCGAGTATCGCAGTTTCGTGCTCACGAAACCCCACGCCATCCCCGCCGCGAGACCGACGCCGTGACACACGTTGGCGACGTTCGGAATGAGTCCGACGAGCCCAACGACGAACCAGACAATCAGCCAATGAATCGTGTTCGGAGTGATCTCCCACGCCGCGCCGGGATCACATTTCGCGCGGATCCAGAGGAAGCCGAAAAGCGCGTAGTCGAGCCCCGCCATTCC
>JANNWY010000169.1:0-13008 GCA_031409335.1 Chthoniobacteraceae bacterium
GCCGATGGCGCGCACGTCGCCGATTTGCCCGTGGGCACGATGAACGAACACGCCCTCGCGTGGCATCCGGACGGAAGGCGGCTTGCGGTCGGCGGTTCGGACCCGCGCATCCAAATCTGGGACGTGCTGGCGAAACGCAAAGTCGCGAGCCTGGAGGGTCATGTGCAGCAGGTAACGGCGCTCGGTTTTCATCCGGGCGGCAGTCTGCTCGTCTCGGGTTCATGGGATGCCATCTACCGGATGTGGGAGCCTTCGTCCGGCCGCCAGGTGCTGCAGTTTTCCCACCCGCTCAGCTCGTTCGAGTTCAGCACCGACGGGCGGTGGATCGGCGCATTTGCCAGAGGCGATGTCGGGCAGCTTCTCGAAGTCGCGGCGTGCCCGGAATATCGCACGATCGTCAGCAACCTCGGCGCGGCGGAAGACGGGTTTTTCGATGGTGGCATCAGCCCGGATGGCCGGTTGCTGGCGATGGGCATGCACGATGGGGTGCGCGTTTGGGAAATCGCCAGCGGTCGGGAAGCGGCTTTCCTCCCGATCCGCCGCACGGCCTCGGTTTTTTTTCAGCCGGACGGGCGGGAATTGATCACCTGCGGCGACACCGGCCTGCATCGCTGGCCGATCCCCGAGCGCACGGACTCCGCGCAGTCGTTCCAGTTGGGTCCGTCGCAAAGAATGACGCTGCCTTTTGTAATCCCAAAGTGCGCCCGCCGCAGCCGGGATGGCCGGCTCATCGCCGTCACGAGCGAAGAGTCGGGCGTCGCGCTGGTCCTGGACGCGGAGACCGGCGCGATGCGGACGCCGCTCCTCGGGCACGAGCGCGCCGGATACGTCGCGTTGAGCCCGGATGGAAAGTGGCTCGCCACCTCGGGCTGGCATTCGCCCCTGCTCCGCTTGTGGAATATCCAGTCGGGAAAGCTCGCTCACGAATGGAGCAGGGGGACGCCTCTCAGCATCGGCTTCACACCCGACAGCCGCGAGCTGGTCTCGATGCTCATGGAAGAATGCGGCTTCTGGAGCGTCGAAACCTTCCAGCCGGTGCGCCGGCTGCCCCGGAACGCCTCCGCTTATCCCACCCCGGCCGCCTTTTCTCCCGATGAAAAACTCGTCGCCGTGGAAGTGACGCCCGGCGTGATCCATCTCACCGACAGCGCGACGGGCCGCCTCGTGGCCAAGCTCACCGACCCTTTCGCCGATCGCGCCACCTGGATGAGCTTCACGCCCGATGGCACGCAGCTCGTCACCGCCTCGATGTACGCGAAGACGATCCACGTCTGGGATCTGCGCCGCATCCGCGCGCGGCTGAAACCGATGGGGCTGGATTGGGCGTGGCCGGCGTTTCCGGCAATAAAGTAGTCCCCGACTTCAGTCGGTAAAAGCGTGGCCACGGGGTGACCGACTGAAGTCGGGGACTACTCCCGCTACGAGCGTCGCAGCGACTCGCGCCCACAAAAAATGCGGCGCGCATGATACGATCTGCGCCCGGAATTCGCATGAAGGGACATGAAACTCTTCTTCACCGGATTCCTGCTCGCGAGTCATCTCCTGGCGGCTTCGCTCCACGCGCAATTCACCTTGCGGATTTGGAACAATCCCGGGACCGGCGACTGGTTTTCGCCCATCAACTGGAGCGGCGGCGTGCCGACCCCCTCGGACTTCGCCTACATCCGCAACGGCGGCACCGCGCAGATCACCGCGCCGGGTGCGAATGTTCGCGCGCTTTTCCTCGGCGACCTTGGCGGCGTCGGCAGGCTGCGCATTTCCGGCACGGGCTTTTTGACGGCGCAGGAGAGCATTTGGGTGGGCACCGATGGGATTGGCGAAATGGTGCTTTCCGGCGGCGGCAGGGCATTGAGTGACGGGGGCGTCGTGGGCCAATCTTTCGGCGGAAATGGCGCGGTGACGGTCACCGATCCAGGCTCGCGGTGGACGCTCACTGGCTTTCTCCATGTGGGATTGGGCGGCACCGGGATTTTGGATATTCGCAATAACGCGGTGGTGTTATCGAACGATGACATCCTTCTCGGCCACGATGGCAGCGGCATTGTGCAAGTGCGCGATAACGGCTCTTCTTTGGAGGCCGCTCACCTGGCCGTCGGTTTTCACGGCTCCGCGTATTTGGAAATCAGCAACGGCGGCTATGTGAATTCGTCGAATAGTTCGATTGCCGTTGCCGGATCGCCACCGGCTCTGGGACAGGCCGCCACGGCGCTGGTCACGGGCGCCGGGTCCCGCTGGGATGCGGGTGCTCTCACGATGGGCAGCACTTTCGGCCATCGCGCGAAGTTGCGGATCGAAAATGGCGGAACGGTCAACACCAGCGAGCTAATCCTGCGGCCGGGGGCGGAACTCGAATTGGGAAGCAACCCCACTCTCACTGGCCTGCTGAGAATCTTCGGCGGAGGCGCCGTTAGCACCTTCGCTCCCGTCGCCTTGTCCAACGCGGTGGAACTCAACTCGGGCAATCTGCAGATCATCAACAATCCGGACGGCGCGACTCTCCACGGAGTGATCTCCGGCAGCGGCGGGCTGATCAAAGCGGGCTTGCCCGGAGTGGGCGAGGGGCCGCTCACGCTCACGGCGAACAACACCTACACCGGCGCAACCATCGTCGATCAGGGCGCGCTGCTCATCCGCGGCAGCCTCGTGAGCGCGACGACGGTGAACGATGGCGGCACTTTGCTCGGCACGGGGACGGTCGCCGCAGTGCAGGTGAACGGCGGCGGCGTGCTGGAGGCGGGCATCCTCGACTCCGGCTTCGGCACGCTCACCGCGAGCGCCGTGTCGTTCGCCAGCGGCGGTATTTTCCGATGGGATTTCCACAGCGGCACCGGTGCGGCGGATCGGCTCGTGGTCAGCAACGGCGGCCTTTTTCTCGATGCGAACTCGGCGTTCGTGCCGATGGATCTCGGAAATATTTCGCTGACCGGCGCGCAGAGTTTCACCGTCATCGACAAACAGAGCGCGGGTTTCGCGAGCGGTAATTTCGCGGGCTTCGCGGAAGGCACGCGCTTCGACCTCGGCGCAAATCGTTTCGCCATCAGCTACCGCGGCGGCGACGGGAACGATGTCACGCTGACGACCATCGTGCCGCTCGTCTGGGACAGCGGCGGCGCGAGCGACCAGTGGAGCGACGGCGATAACTGGGCCGCGAATCAAGCGCCCGTGAATGGCGATTCGCTGGTCTTCGGCAGCGGCGTGCGCACAAACACGGTGATGGATTTTCCCGCGCTGAGCGTGGACGACGTGAGCTTCATCGCGGGTGCGCCCGCGTTCACGATCCACGTCGCAGAAGCCGGCGCTCAGCCACAGCTGACCATCAACGGCGATCTGACGAATGCGAGTGGGATCGAGCAAACGCTCGTGGCGGATGGAGCGAGCGGGCCGGGAAACTCCGGCGTGGTCACCATCGCCAGCAACATCATGACCGGGCCTTTCGCGCTGATCGCACGCGGACCCACGGGTGCCGGCCCAAACGGTGGCGTCATCCAATTCTTCGGCGCGGCGGATGGAATCACGGCGCGGGTCATCACGGAGCCGGGATCTTATTTTGAGTTTGGGGCGAGACTCGGCAGCCTGCGGCTTGGCTCGATCGAAGGCGGAGGCCTGGTCCTCATGGGCGGCAATCCGCTGCTTGTCGGCTTCAACAACCTCGACACCGAATTCTCCGGCACGCTCGCGGGCGGCGCGCTGGCGCGGCTGGAAAAACATGGCACCGGACGGTTGATTCTGTCCGAATCCAACACCTACGGCGGCGGTACATTTGTGTCGGGCGGCATCCTCGAAGTCCGCGCGCCTGCCAACGGTCTGGGCCTCGGCAATGCCTTCATCCAGGGTGGGAGCGAGCTGGTGTTCTCCCACTCCGCAGTCGGCGACTTCCAGACCATCAGCGCGTAGCCCGCGAGCGTCGTGGGTCAAAATGGCGGCCTCCTTCGTTTCACCGACTCTGCGAGCGCCGGCCGCCTCACCATGGTGGCGGAAGGCGTGGCCGCTGGCTTCAACGCGGGCCGCATCCTCTTCGAGGAATCATCGAACGCGGGAACCTCGACGAGCATCGAGTTGCAGCCGGCGAACGGCACGAACGGCTCGCCGGGTACGGTCACTTTCACCGGCAGCGCCACGGCCACGGGTGCGACGATCACGAACGGCGGGCTCACCGAGTTTCTGGAAAGCGCGACCGCGGGCTCCGCGACGATCATCAACCGCGGCGCGGCGGTGAACTTCGGTGTTCCGGGCCAGACAACTTTCCAGGCCAACAGCACGGCGGGCAGCGCGATTATCATCAACGAAGCCGGCGCTGCGGCGAATCGGTTCGGTGGCAAAACTTTCATCGGCTCGAATGCCGGCACTGCTCAGATCACGGCGCGCGGGGGCGCGTTCCCGGGCATGGAAGGACAGGTGACATTTGTTGCCGGAGGCTCGGCCGCTCAGAGCACGTTGACCGCCGGCGGCATGAGCGCGGTCGGTGGCAGTGGCGGTGTGGTGCTTTTCACCGGGGCTTCCACGGCGGCGGACTCCACCTTGCTCGCGCAGAGCGGGCAGGTGCCCGGAGCCACCGGCGGCTTGATTATCTTCATGGGGGCGTCCAGCGGCGGCCTCGCACAAGCGACCATCGAAGCCGGTGCGCGCCTCGATATCAGCAGTATCTCCATGCCCAGCCTCACTCTCGGCTCAATCGCGGGTGCGGGCGCGTTTTTCCTCGGCAGCAAAGAACTGATCGTGGGCGGGAACGACGCGAGCACCACGCTTACCGGCATCATCACCGACGGAGGCGAAGTCGGCGGGACCGGCGGCGCGCTGACCAAGACCGGCGCGGGTGCCCTGACGCTCGAAGGCATCCATGTTTACACCGGCACGACGACGGTGCTCGAAGGCACGCTGAACGTGGATACCCCCCTGTATGACGCGACCATCGAGGTGCTCGGCGGCGTGCTGAACGTGACCGGCGAAGTGACCGGCTCCGCGATCCTCGTCGCACCGACCACCGGCACGGCCACCGCGAATTTTCACAGCAGCCAGCAAATCGAATCGCTGACGATCGGCGAGGGCGGCGTGGCGGTGCTCGGGGAAATGCTGCCGCCCGCACCGGCCGGGCTCGCCGTCCCAGAGCCCGGCACGCTCAGTCTCTTCCTGATCGGAATGCTGCCGTTGCTTCGCCGACGGAGCGCACCGCCTCAAAATTCTTCCGCGCGGATGATACGATTTCCCCGGGAAATTCGCTTGTAGGGGAAAACAGGCCGCGCGGGCGGCTGCCAATCCTCACCAACTGCATTCCAACACACATGAAACACCGCATCCTCATCGCCGCACTCGCGAGCTACCTGCTCACCAACCCGCTCCCGACATTCGCCGCGCCACCGCTCATCAATTACCAGGGCCGCGTCGCCGTCGGCACCCCGGCGGTGAATTTCGAGGGCACCGGGCAGTTCAAGTTTGCGCTCGTCGATGGCGGCGTGAATCAGAATGTCCAGGCAACCGCATCCGCCCTCGTCTTCGCGATCGATGGGAGCATTTTTTCCATTCCGGTGACGACCGGAGGATCGGGATATGTTTCCGCCCCGGCGGTGACGATCACCGCGACCGGTGGTGGTTCGGGGGCGACCGCCGTTGCGACCGTCACCGGTGGAGCAGTGACGAGCATCCAAGTCACGAACGGGGGAAGCGGGTATTTCACCGCTCCCACAGTCACCATCGCGCCCCCGCCGCCGAACATCTTCGCCACTGCCTTCTGGAATAACGCCGGGACGGTTGTTGGGGTCGCACCCGCGACCGAACCCGCCACGGCGGTTTCTCTTCCGGTCACCAAGGGCCTCTACTCTGCCCTCCTCGGCGATACGAATTTGACCAATATGGCCGCAATCCCCTCTGGCGTCTTTGTCCGGCCCGACTTGCGCCTGCGCGTTTGGTTTAATGACGGCGTCAACGGCTTCCAACTCCTGTCGCCCGATCAGCGGCTCGCCCCCGCCGCCTACCTCGCGGACGGCGCGGTCACTTCCACGACCATCGCCGATGCCGCGATCACTTCCGCGAAAGTCGCCGCGGGCGCGATCACCGGGACCCAACTCGCCTCGGGGACCATCGATGCCACGCGCCTGTCCACGCCCGGCAATCCATCGGCTGGACAGGTTCTCGGCTACAATGCCGGCAGTCTCGAATGGATCGCCGGTGGGCCCTTTTCCTTGAATGGCACCAATGCATTCTACAACGGCGGCAAGGTCGGTATCGGCACATCGACGCCCGCCGGCGCCTTGCAGCTCGCGAACGGCGGTCTGGCGATAACCGGGGCGAGCAGTCCGTTTACCGGAGCCGGCCAGGGTTTGTTTCTGGAAAGTAGCGGCGCGACGGGTGGCGTCTTTGCCTTCAACTATACCAACTTCACCCCGCTGCCTCTGCTCCTGAACGCGCCCGGCGGCAACGTCGGCATCGGCACGCCCACCCCGACGGCCAGGCTCCACATCTCAGGCGGCGATTCGTTAACGCATTTGATCGAAAGTGTCGGTCCCAACGGGGTGTGGACGCAAACGCGCTACAAGAATGCCGCGGGCGAGTGGGCCATCGGCACCACCCGCGATTTCGCTGGCAATCAGTTTTACATCTATCGCGGGACCGGCGTGGCCTTGGGCATCCAGCCCAATGGCGATACGGTTGCTACAGGTGACTTGACGGGCACACGCCTTATCCTGCGAGCAGATACGGACGCCCCTACAAACGCCGCAGTCCTCTGCTACAACGCGGCGGTCACGACTTTCGTGCCGTTCAGTAAGGCCAACAGTCGCCCGTTGAATCTTCTCGTGCGCGACGCTTCTGTGCGCCAGTTGACCATCTATGGTGGCGCCGACCTCGCTGAGCCCTTCCACATGAAAGAGGGAGAGCTGGAGAAAGGCTCGGTCGTGGTGATTGATGAAGAGCACCCCGGAAAGTTGAAACGCAGCACCGGGGCCTATGATACGCGCGTAGCCGGCATCGTCAGCGGAGCCGACGGCCTAAACCCCGGCATCGCCTTGCACCAGGAAGGCGTGGTGGAAGGCGGGCAGAACGTGGCGCTGAGCGGGCGCGTCTATGTGCGCGCCGATGCCACCGGAGCGCCGATCAAGCCCGGCGATCTCCTCACCACCTCCGACACTCCCGGTCATGCGATGAAGGTGACGGAACACACGCGAGCGCAAGGCGCCGTCATCGGCAAAGCCATGAGTTCGCTCGACGAAGGAACCGGCATGGTGCTCGTGCTCGTGACCTTGCAGTAAGTCCCGCGCCATCTCCACGCGAACCGCTGCGCCATGAAATTAAAGCTCACTCACAGAACGGAGGATCCTATGAATCCGCAGAAATTATTCATCCAATTTCCACTCGCGCTCCTTGTCACACTATCACTCGGCTCATGCGCGCACTCTCCTGACCGTCACGCGGCGCAGCGCGATGATGCGAACGTCGATCTAGTTAGCGCACAACATCTATCAGCGCCGGGGGTCCGCACCGGAGCCAAACAGCGCAGCGGAGTGATCACGATCGAAGGAAGGGCGCCGCAGACCGGCCAGGTCGCTAAGAAGCCAACCTCAAACGCCTCCGCTCAGGAACAATTAAGAGCAGCCGCTCCAGAGCCGCCATCTCACGACAATCTTCAAACATTCGCGCAAAACCAACCGAACACGGCAACCATCACGATTGCCAACAAAACGGAGGAAGGAGGCAAAGCCAGCAGTTTTGAGGAGAAGCGCGGATACACCAATCCCGACGGTGCGCTGGAGTTCCGGCGCTTGCAGATGAAGGATGGGGAAGGAAAAATCCCGGCAGACGGTTTGGAAAAAGGGCGGAAACATGTGGCGCTCATGAAAGCTGCGCGAGAGGAGCGCCTGCGAGCCTTGCGAAAAAAGGGCCTGGCACCCGCGCCTGGAGCGGAAGCTGCCGGGATCGAGCCCAATTCATGGACCTGGCTGGGACCAGGTAACATCGGAGGAAGGATACGCGCCCTGGTGATTCATCCGACTGCACCGGCCAACATGTGGGTTGGGAGTGCGGGCGGCGGCATTTGGCGAACGACCAATGGCGGCACTTCATGGTTCCCTGTGGATGACTTTATGGCCAATCTCGCGGTGTGTGCGCTGGTCATTAACCCAGCCGATCCGAACGTAATGTATGCCGGGACCGGCGAAGGCTTCGGAAATGGCGATCAACTACAAGGTGCCGGCATCTTTAAGTCGATTGACGGCGGCGTGACTTGGAGCCAGTTGGCTTCCACGACCACCTCCAATTTCTTCTACGTAAATCGGCTATCCCTTCCTTTCAATGGGAACACTATTCTTGCGGCCACGCGCACTGGCGTGTGGCGCTCGACGGATGCCGGTGCGACGTGGAGTCAAAGAACCTTCGACAATACCCTGGACGTTGATTTTCATCAGGGGCTCACCACCCGAGCCATTGCCGGAGAGCTCGGAACCGCGCGCTACTCCACCGATGGCGGCAATTCATGGACCCAAGCCAGCTTTACCCCGCCCATCAGCAACGGCGGAACTGCCCGCAACAATGGCAGGGTTGAATTGGCATTCGCGAATCCGTTCAATTTGATCGTCTATGCCTCGGTGAACCGAACCACCGGCACGGCACCGAATACATCGAACGGTGAAGTTTATCGAAGCACGGACGGAGGGCAGACTTATATGCGGGTCAACTTCAACAATAATCTCCTGGGAGGCCAGGGTTGGTATGACAATGCCATTTGGGTCAATCCGCAGGATTCCAACTTTGTGCTTGTGGGTGGGGTTCTTCCCTACCGCAGTATGGATGGGGGCATCACCTTCACCACGATCGGCAATGCCTCGACCAATTTGCCCCACGCTGACCACCACATCTTCGTGGAACACCCCGACTTCAATAACACGACGAATCGAACCGTATTCTTTGGCAACGACGGAGGCATCCACGAGATGGCGAACGTCGCGGACCCTGCGCCAGCCACCAATGGCTGGAGGGAACTGAACAACAATCTGGGGATTACCCAATTCTATAGTGCAGCAGGCAATGTTTCGAGCGGCGTGATCGTGGGGGGAACCCAGGATAACGGAACGTTGTGGTCCACCGGTCCCGAAGGGTGGAGTGAAATTTCCGGCGGCGATGGCGGTTACTCCGCCGCGGACCCGACAGATCCTAACGTCTTCTACGGGGAATACACCCACCTCACCATCCATCGTAAAACGGCGGCGGCGCCCACGTCAGTGGATATCTTCGCCGGCATCAGTGACGCCGGCGATAAAGCGCCGAACCCCCAGACTGCAAATTTCATTGCCCCCTTCATCCTTGATACCAATGAAACCAACACCATGCTCGCGGGCGGGAGCAGCCTCTGGCGGAGTCGAAATGTGAAAGACGCCACACCGACGTGGGCGTGTATCACAAACTACAACGGTGGCCCCATGAGCTACAGTTTCACCCGTTCTTCGGCGACCAATGGAAGTGCGGTCATCACGCCGACTCTCGGCCACCGCTTTGTCGTCGGCAATCAGGTGAATCTTTCTTTTCTCTCTGGCAACCTGTTCTCTCCAGTCAACTACACTGGCGCTTTCGTAACTTCGGCTGTCAATGGCACCACCACTTTCACAGTCGCCATCACTGGCACTAACTTGCCCAGTAGTGGCTCTGGCACCGGGAATACTTCAACGGACAACCGCATCAGCGCCATCGCCCTCTCGCCGATCTCTTCCGCCTTGATCCTCGTCGGACACAATGGCGGTGACATCTATCGGACGATTAACGGCCTCCTCGGAGACGCGCAAGTGCCGCCGAGTTGGACGAAGATCGATACAGCGGCCCTTCCCAATGGGCGGATGGTGACCAGGTTGGTCATTGACCCGAATCACAGCACGAATTGGTATTACGCCACGTTCGGCGGATTCGAATCAGACAATGTGTGGCGGAGCACGGACAATGGAGCGACGTGGGTGGATGTCTCAGGGTCGGGTGCGACGGGCCTGCCCAGTGTCCCGGTGCGCACGCTGGTCTATCATCCCACCGATTCGAACTTGCTCTACGTCGGCACCGAGATCGGCATCTTCACCTCGGAGGACGCCGGGGCAACATGGGAGCCGAGCCAGGATGGGCCGGCCAACGTCTCGGTGGACGAGTTATTCTGGATGGGTGGCAATCTGATCGCTGCCACGCACGGGCGCGGCATTTATCGGGCCTCAAGCGGTATCTATGTGGACTGGAACGTGCCGCTATTCGCACCTCAGTTTGGGACCATCGACTTCCCCTTCAGGACCGTGAGGCAAGGCAAGGACAACGCGAGCCGATACCAGCCAGTCTGGATTAAGCCTGGCAACTACAACGAGACGCTGCCGCTAATAATCGATAACCCCAACGGCATCGAGCTGCGCGTTCTCGGCAGCGGCACCGTGACCATCGGTCCTCCGTAACCCGGTGGGGGTCTCACGACAACAACTCCGCAACCATCGAACAACCCATGAAAACGAAAACTGATCAAGCAACGTGGAATCGGCTGAATGCCGGTGCGGCTCTCCTGCTCTTTACCACCAGTGCTCTGGCTGGCCCGCGTTCCAGCGCGAATTACTCAATCATCACGGATGCAAGCGACTCCGGGGGAAGACGCGCGACCAGCGCGAGTTATACCAATGACGGGAGCGCGGGGACCGTGGCAGGGATTTCGACCGTCGCCTCCCCTTCGGAGACGGCGAAGGCTGGTTACATCGGCCAACTTTACGAGATCGCTGGCTTTCTCGTGAGCGCGTCACCCTCGACGCTCCATGAAAGCGGGACGCGGCAGTTGGATGCCTGGCATCTGCTCGATGATGCCACTTACCTTGCGATCAATCCGACACAGGTAAGCTGGAGTGTGCTGAGCGGGCCGATCGTTTCAGTTTCCGCAAGCGGCCTCACCACGGCGGGCATCGTTTATCAGAATACCGCTGCGACTGTCCGGGGCATCCATCTTGGCAATCCAAGTTCGTTCACTCTCACCGTCCTGAATGCCACCTTCGATGACTTCGAGAGCTATGCGGGCGATGAGATCGACGACGGCTGGCAGGTGCAATACTTCGGACTGCCTCCAAATCCCGCCGCCGCACCGCTCCTCGATCCCGATGGGGATGGGCAGGACAACCGCTTCGAGTGGATCGCGGGTTTGATCCCGACGGACGCGAACTCGGTTTTCAGGCTGAGCATCGTGGGTTCTTTCCAAGGTGCGAATCTGATCTTTAGCCCGACCGTTGCAGGGCGCGCTTATACGGTGAAGTATGGCTTCGACTTTCTCGATGTGCCGAACTGGCCGACGCTCGTGAACGGGATCGTCACGGACATTGGAAACCAGCGGCGGGTGCTCGACCCGAATGTTTTCTTTGCGAGTCCGAAGAAGTTTTACCGGATTGAGATCGAATAGTCCTCGGAAGCTAACCGCCGCTGAGATTCTGGGCGTGTCACCGCAACATGATGTAGTACAGGCCGGGTATGTGGTGGATAGCCCGCGCAAGCGGGCGGAACGTAGGCGAGATTTTCAATCTCGCTCCGTGGACGTGATTCTCACGGAAAGCGGGCGGGATTTCCGATAGCCACGTCGCCAAGCGAGATTGCAAATCTCGCCTACGTTGGCTGCTTCCCGCTCGGTGCGGCGATCCAGATTCCAGCTTCGTCCTCCCATCTACTACATCACACTGCGGTCACACCCTCGGCTAGATTCTGGGCGTGTGGGTGGATGGGGTCGCTCCGTCGCGCCATGGCAGCACACAGCCGAAGGCGCATCGTTTTCGAGTGGCACTTTGTGCGCGGAACGACGCCAGCGCGCAAATTTCTGGAAGGGATTATCGCGGACGACGGAAACGATCGCCCCAGCCGCCCACGGTAATTCTGATGCGTGATGCGGTGGTGGTGGCGAACGTGGAGAGCGACGTGCATCGCAGGCTACTGACGAAATTTGGCTGCGGCTTCAGTCGGCCAAAACGTGGCCACGGTTTAGCCGACTGAAGTCGCGGATTGCTTTGACGCGCCCACGGCAAACCGTTTCGATTTCAATTTTGGTTTGTTATTAAGCCGGTTCGGTCGCCTTGGGTCGGAAAGATTTCCATTGCCGTCGGTCTCAACTGGACTCGCATCAGTCCGGGAATAAAGTGAAGGGCTTTCCCAATAGCCTCCCGTGAAATTCTTCCGACTCACTCTCTTCGTCGTCGCCGCTTTGCTCGTCGGCGTTTTTCTCCTGCGCTCCAAGCCGGAAAGTCCGCAGCCGGTCGCGCCCGCGATGGCGACGCCGGAACTGGCGGCTTCCGTCCCGGCCTGGCCGGTGGCGGCTCCGGTTGCGCGGCAGGCGGCGGGGCGTGAAGTCGGGCGGGAGACGGGGAGCGCGGCGTTGGATGCGTTTAACAAGTGGGCGGCGCGGTACGTTGCGCTGCCGGAAAACGTGCGGGCGAAACTCGTGGATGAAGGCATCGCGCTGGCTTCGGCGCGGCGGACGGAGATGCGCACGATGATCGTGAGCGATCCGCGGCGGGCGCTGGAAAATGCGGTGCCGCCGGTGGTGCGGCAGGAGTTGCCGCGCGCGGTGGCGGAGCGGCTGGAGGAGCGGGTGAATGAAGCGGCGTTTTTCGGCGTGCTGGGCGCGGTGCCGATGGAAGGCGTGGAGACGCCGGCGTATCGGCGCGAGGTGATGACGGATGACGGCGGGCGGTATCGCGCGTTTGTGTATGGCGCGAAACTGGCGCTGCAAACGACGGAGCGCGCGAGCATCGTCGGCATCGCGGTGGATGATGTGATGGCGGTGGATGAGCGGCCTTTGCGCGTGGTGGAGCCGGGCGAGATTCCGAATCATCCGAACAACTTGACGCGCCGCCGGACGGTGATGGCGAAGGATGCGGATGGTTTTGTGAGCGGGCGCGAATTGCGCGAGGGCGTGGGGAATGCGCGCGCGGTGATCGAGGTCTGCCCCGTTTCCGGGATCGAGTCGCCTGCGCCGCGGAATGCGGACGGTGCGTTCGATGCGGTGGCGCCGCGCCAGCCAGTGGTCGAGGCGGAGGG
>JANNWY010000170.1:0-204040 GCA_031409335.1 Chthoniobacteraceae bacterium
GCGGTGAGGGCCGACTCGACGAAATAGAAGCCCACGAGCCGTCCCACCAATCCCGCGCCCAGCGCCGCGCCGACCACGACGAGAGCGCACATGAGGACATAGTGCGGCGTGATGGACTGGGCGACCTGACCCGAGTCAGTGAAGACGACGCCGATGGCCAGCAGCACGATGCCGACAAAGGCTTTCACGACGAACTTAAACCACGAGTAGCACCCGCTGATGATGTAAGCGGGGATGATTCCCAAGATATTTCCCAGCGCCACGGCCAAAACCATCCAGGCGAGATTATGCACCGCGGGAACAAAATGGTTGAGCACCTTTCCAAGGGCATAAAAGCCGCAGGCCACTGCTGCGCCGATGATGAGATTTGGAGGCGAGAAATCGATCTTCGGCTCCTCCTGCACCAAGGATGAGTCTTTCATCAGCTCACCATTGCCGGTCAACGAGGGAAACCATCCGCCGAGGCGATTCAGAAACGCGCCCGCGATGATGGAGAACACATTGCCCAGAATGACGGCGGGGACGAACAAGGACATGATCTGTTTCATATCCTGGCCGGTGATGCCGTTGACGACCGAGGCCATCGGCACCGCACCGCCGCCAATGCCGCCGCCGAGGATGGGGAAGCCAATGTTCAACACCAGATCCGCCCAGCCGCGGCCTGTGAACAGACCCACCAGCGCCAGGAGCGCGCAACTGGCGATGACACCACCCGCCACCGGTGCCGCGTAACGCAGTCCGGCTTTGAGCAGCATCTTGGAGTGAATACCGAAGATCGCTCCGGTGATCAGACTGCAGATGAAGAAGTCGAGGAAGTTGCTGCCCGACTCCTTCATGAAACCGCCAAAGGACTCCACCACCTGCGGCGACAGAACTTTGAAGTGCACCAGTGCCGCTCCCAGGAAAATGAGTAACAAGGGCGAGCCGCCGAGGTAGTCTTTGAGAATGGGAATCCGCTCCCCGAGCGGTTCGAGGATGAGCGCCAGCGGTAAGAGCAGACAGGCCGCACCAATGATCCCGGCGGGCATCGCGCCCAGATACATGACCAGGAGGCCCAGGCCGAGCAACAGGAACGCTGGACCGCGGAGGAACTGTTTTTCAGCAGTGAGATTGGTGGTCATGGAGGGATGAGATGAAAAACTGGGGATGACCGATTCTAGGTTCCAAGATTCCCAATGATGAGGTCCGTGATGCCGGAAGTCGTGAGCTTCCCACCCATGTCCGGCGTGCGGTTCGCGGGATCGTCAAAGACGCGCTGCACCGCATTTTCAATCCGCCGCGCGGCACTGACCGTCTGCTCGTGCCCCAGCCACTCCAGCATCATCGCGGCAGAGAGGATGGTGGCGACGGGATTGGCGATGCCCTTGCCCGCGATGTCCGGCGCCGTGCCGTGTGACGGCTGAAACACCGCGCAGTCGTCGCCGATGTCACCCGAAGGCGCCATGCCCATGCCGCCGACGAGTCCGCCCGCGAGGTCGCTCAGGATATCGCCGAACATGTTTTCCGTGACGATCACGTCGAACGTCTGCGGCTTGCGCACGAGGAACAGCGCCATCGCATCCACATAGACACGCTCGGTCGTCACATCGGGATACTCTGTGGCGATCTCGTCGAAGATGCGGCGGAAAAACACCATGGAGGGCAGCACGTTCGCCTTGTCCACCAGCGTGCAATGACGGCGGCGTTTGCGGGCCAGTTCAAATGCGAAACGAATCACGCGCTCACAGCCCTTGCGGGTGAGCCGAAGGACATCGCGTGCTTCATCGGTCGAGGGTTGCGTGCTCAGGCGGGCGGAAAAAAGTCCCTCCGTATTTTCACGCACAATCACGAAATCAATCTCCCCCGCCTGATAGCCTTTCAGCGGCGTGTCGTTGCCATGGTAGAGCTTGATCGGGCGCGGGCCGGCGTAGAGATCGAGCTTCTCGCGGAGATCGATCTGCGGCGTCATCTCCTTGCCGTCGGGCCAGCGCACGCTCGGCAGGCCCATCGCACCCAGCAGCACGGCATCGGCCTTCGCGCATGCATCCAGCGTGGTCGCCGGGAGCGGATCGCCGCTGCGCAGATACTCAGCGGCCCCGACCGCGTGTTCCTGGAAGGCAAACTTCACTCCGGCCAGTTGCGGCTCGATGGCCCCGAGCACGCGCACCGCTTCGCGCGTCACGTCCACCCCGATGCCGTCGCCGGGGAGGACTGCGATTTGGAAGGTGATCATCGACATGCTGGCAATGTGCTCCGCAGCGCCGCTGCGGGTCCATGTGGGATTCCGTATTTGTCCTGTGCTTTTGCGGCAGGCCGGCGCACCCTTTCCGCCATGCCGCCACGCCTCCGCACCCGTCCCGTGGTCGCGCTCCTCGTCGAGACTTCCAATGCCTTCAGCCGCGAACTGCTCCACGGCGTGCGCGACTGGATGCGGGAGCACGGGGCGTGGGCCATTCACCTCTCCGAGCAGGGGCGCGGCAGCACCCCTCCCCCGTGGCTGCGGCGCTGGCGTGGCGATGGCATCATCGCGCGGGTCGAGACGCGGCCGATCGCTCGCGCCGTCCGCGCATGTGGCGTGCCGGTGGTGAACGTGAGCGCCGCCGGGCACGCCGCGGAATTTCCCACGGTGATCAGCGACAGCGCGGCCATCGCGGATGCCGCGGCCCGGCATCTCGTCGAGCGCGGGCTGCGCGCCTTCGGGTATTGCGGCGATGCGCGTTTCGCGTGGTCCGCGACTCACGGCGCACACTTTGCGGCGACCCTGCGGGTGCGCGGATTTCCCTGCCACATGTATCCCGCCGCTCCGGGCGATCACGCCGACTGGAGCCGCGAGCAGCGCAAGCTCGGCGCGTGGTTGAGGGAATTGCCGAGGCCATGCGGCGTGATGGCCTGCTACGACATCCGCGGCCAGCAGGTGCTCGACGTGTGCCGGGCGCTGCAGCTCCGCGTGCCCGAAGACGTGGCCGTAATCGGGCAGCACAATGACGAACTGCTCTGCGAACTCTGCGAGCCGCCCCTCACCAGCGTGATCCCCGACGCCCGCCGCATCGGCCACGCCGCGGCGCACACGCTCCACGCGCTGATGCGGGGCCGGCGTGCGAAATCCGTGCAGCGCATCCCGCCGCTCGGGGTCGCCGGGCGTCAATCCACCGACCTCGTGGCGGTCGATGATCCGCGCCTCGCGAGCGCCCTGCGCTACCTCCGCGCGCACGCGCTGGAGCCGATCGGGGTGGACGATATCGCACGCGCCGCCGGCATGTCGCGCTCGCTGCTCGAGCGCCGTTTCCGCGCGACCTTCGGCGACAGTCCGTGGAATTTCGCCCTGCGCCTCCGCACGGAAGCCGCGCGCACTTTACTCACCACCACGCCACTCGCCTTCGTCGAGATCGCTGAGCGCACGGGCTTCGTCACTGCCGAACATCTCAGCGCGATGCTCCGGCGGCTCACCGGCCAGACCCCGGGACAAATCCGCACGCAAGCGGGCCGTCGGTAGGTGCCCGCTGCGACCCTCCGCATGGGCCCCACGTCCGACGCGGAGCGCGGGTCGGGAGCAGAGGATCCCCCGCCCCAAATAGATCCCGGGGGGCGACGGCGCCGCCCCTCCTGAATCGCGCCGCCAGTTCATCGGCACCCGACAACTGCCCTGGGGCGGGGTCGGTTGTGCCCATTTTTACACGGCGGGTGCATCTTGCAGCCAACACATCGCGCCGCATTCGTGCGTGAACGTAACATTGCACGCGAGGTCGGTGAACGGATTTGGCTTTGTGTCGCGCTCGCGTGCGAACGGCCCGTCGAGCGTGAGCGTGACCTTGTGCCACTGCTTCAATTCGCCGTTCACCGTCGCCGCGCCAGCGCGAGAAGCAGGAAGCGAATGAATGGCAGGGACGGTTTCATAAAACGTTTGGCGGTCAATTGCTGCGCGGGCTTTTGCGCGTTGCCGGGAGCGTATTCGCCGCTCGCCTTTTCGAGCGTGGCGGCGACATGGGCTTTGTTTTCGCGGTCTGCGAAATCTGGCATGAAAGGCTCACTGGTGCGGCGCATGAGGACAACGAGACTGTTCCGTGCGGCTTGGATTTCCTCGCGGCGCGTGCAGCGGCTACAGTCTCGTTCGTGTCCGGAGCTTTGTTGCCACCGGCTCGCCGCAAGGCTCTTCGCGCCTCCGCCTGCGCTAAGGCGTGGACAGGTTTTTTAGAATCGGATTCAATTCATCGAGGAGCAGCCGGACACGCGCGCGCTCGGGTTCATGGAAACGCTGGAAGGGCTCGGCCATGAAATCATCGCAGATGCCGGAGAGCGCGAGCGCGCCTTTGATCCCTTTGATGATGGCGGAACTGTGTCGGCCGATGCGGTAGAGTCCTTCGCTGACGCGCATCACCAGTGCGTGCAGTTCGCGGACGCGGGCGAGGTCGCCGGTGTGCGCGGCCTCGAAGAGTTTCACGTAGAGCTGCGGGAAAAGATTCGCGCCGCCGTTCACGCCGCCGTGCGCTCCAGCGAGCACGGAGTCGGCGAGCATTTCCTCGGGGCCGACGAGCACGGGCCAGTCGGGGCGGTGCGGCAGCAGGGCGAGGATGCGGTGCAGGTAAATCATGCTGCACGAGCTGTCCTTGAGTCCGATGATGCGCGGCTCGTCCATCGCGCGGCGCACGGTCTCGGGTTCCATCGCGACCTTGGTAAGGGCGGGCATGTTGTAGAGAAAGAGCGGGAGCGGCAGCTCGGGCACGAGGTGGTCGAGGTATTCCTGCAACTCCGGCTGCGCTTCCGGCAGATAATACGGCGGCGCGACGACGAGCGAATCGGCGCCCGCATCGGCGGACCAGCGCGCGACGTTGAGCGATTCTTGAAACGCGGTGTCGGTGATGCCAACGAGCACGGGCACTCGGCCTTTCACTTGGCGGCAGGTGCGCTCGATGAGTTCCTTGCGCAGCCGGTAGCTGAGGCTCGGGCCTTCACCGGTGGTGCCGAGGATGAAGAGTCCATGCACGCCGCCGGCGAGGATGTGCTCGATGAGACGCTCGAGTCCGGCCAGGTCAAGCGCGTCGCGGTCGCGCAATGGTGTAACCATGGGAGGGATGATGCCGTGATATTTTGGTAGTGTCATTTTGAGTCGGTGGAGGTGCTGGGGCGGATGAGCAGGACGATGAAGACGGAGAGCAACGCCAAGCCCGCAAACGAGCCGAAGATGACGTTGAGCGGAACATGGCGGTCGCGCAGCACGCCGAAGCCCCAGTCGCCAAACCCGCCGCACGAGATGCTGACAAGGTTCATGATTCCGTAGCCGGTCGCCCGCCATTCGGGTCGCGCGATTTGGCAAAGGATGGGCATGTTATTGCAGTCGAAAAATCCCCAGCCGAAGCCGAAGACGATGAGCCCGGCGATGGCCATCGGGAGCGTGCTGGCATTGCCGACGCTGAAGAGCGCGGGCAGAAAAAGCACCATGCCGATGGCGCTGGTAAAGATGCGACCGCGCGGCGTCGTGCGCATCCAGCGGTCGGCGAGCGTGCCCCCGATGACGACGCCGATGAGCGACGCGATTTGCACGTAGAGGATTGCGCTCATGCCGGCTTTGCCTTGGCCGAGGTTGAACTTCTCTCGAAGAATCTCGGGCATCCAATCGCGCACCACCCAGCCCGCGATGGCCGGGAGCGTGAAGTAGAGCACGAGCAGGAGGAAATTGCGGTTGCCGAGCAAGCCGCGAAAAACGTTCTCGGTCGGTGCGGAATTTCCACCTGCGACGGGAGCGGACGTGGAGCGCGTCGGGTCGCGGAGCAGCGCCAGCAGCGGCAGTGCGTAGATGACGCCAATCATGCCGCAGGTGGTGAACGCCCAGCGCCAGCCGTGGTCCGGCGAATCGGCGACGTAGCCCGCAAAACCGCCGAGGATTTGCCCGACATAAATGCCTGCCTGATGCACGCCCACCGCGCGCGACCGGGTGAAGCCGGTGTGGTATTCCGAAATCAACGCCAGCGCCGTGGGGATGTAAAACGCCTCGCTCACGCCCATCAGCGCACGCGCCGCGATGAGTTCGTTGAACGACGTGACGTGCCCGGTCCACCACGTCACCGCCGACCACACAAACAGGCTCGCGCCGATGACGAGCCGCTTGCTCACGCGGTCTGCGATGTAGCCGCCAAACGGACTGAGCAGCGCGTAAGTCCATTTGAAACACGCGAGCACCATGCCCCAGTCCGCCTTGTTCGCGATGCTCGGGATGTCGCCGACCATCGAGGCCTTCATCGTCGCGAGCATCTGCCGGTCGAGGTAGTTCAGCAGCGCGACGGGGAAAAGCAGCATGACGACGAACCACGCAAAGCGCAGTGGATTGGCAGTCGTGTTATTCATGAGCCTGCTCGCGGTTTTTGTTTCCACAGACATTCACGCGGATGCCCAACGCACGGGCGAATGCGGCTTTGGAAAACATGCACTCGTCCGCACCCTTCGCGTCTTTCGCGTAGGCGACTTGGATGTGATTTGCCTGATGCTTCGCCATGAGTTGGTCGCGCGAAACGCCATAGGTCACGGCGTGCATGATGGGCCATTGCGGCGTGGTGGCCTGCCAGCGGCGCTCGGTTTCCTCTCGCGGCAAAGACACAACTGCGCCACGCCCGATGTCCATGTGCAGCGACTCGTTCTCGACGTAGATGCGCGACCAGACGAGTTCCCCGGGTTTGCTGATGCCACGAAGCGTGGAGCCGCCATTTGGAAAATACATCGCGGGTTGGCGGAAACCTTCCGCGCCGCGCCAACCGCCGATGAAATGCGCGGGCGGCGCGGCTCCGCTGATGAGGAAAACCCACACGTATTCGCCATCGAACTCTGCGCCCCATCGCACGTCGTGCAGCGTGTTCTCCACCGGCTGGCCGAGCGCTGCGTGGACGCGCTGTGTCAGCAACCCGTCGAGTCCCGAGCACTCATCCACTTCGTTGAAATGCGTGACGGGCTGTCCGCGATAGAGCACGCGCTTTCCATCGCGCGATTTCACCGGCGGTCGGTCGGCATTGTTGAGCGTGCCCTCGACGAGGTCGCTCGCAGGCAGGAGGTCTTTCAGCCCCTGCTGATACTGGATGCCGATGGTGTCACAGCCGAAGTCGTCCGCGATGCGCACAGCGGCGACATACATTTTGCACTGGAGGCGAATCTGCGCGTCGGTCAGGTCGGTCGCGTGCTTCGGGCCGGTGTGGAATTTCATGCCCTTCTTCTCCAGCCACGCGCGCACCGCATCGGCCTCGGCATCCGGCACGCGCATCGTCTCGGCGTAGAGCGCGGACTGACTGAGCCGCTCTTTGAACACGCCGCACGCGTGCAGCGCGTGGTCGGGAGTGATGGCGTTGAACATGCCCATGCAGCCTTCATCGAACACACCCATGATGGCTTTCTCGCTGCGGAGTTGCGCGGCGAGTTGTTTGCCGAGGTTTGCGGCGCGCTTTGGCACGCGCACTTTCTCCAGCGGACGCGCGTGCGAAATATCGTGCGTGATACGCCCGGTCTTGAGCCATTGCCGGAGCTTGGTGCGGAAAAAAGCATCGGTGAAATCTTCGCTCCACAGCGTCGAGTAACGCACGCCGGCCTTCGTGAGAGAGCCGTTGAGATTTAACATCCCGACGAGTCCCGGCCACTGGCCGCTCCAATTTGCCACGGTGAGAATCGGCCCGCGATGCGTCGTGAGGCCAGCGAGGACGTGATGCGAATACTGCCACACGGCCTCGGCCACGATGAGCGGCGCGTCGGGGTCCACGTTGCGAAAAACTTCGAGTCCCATTTTCTGCGAATCAATGAAGCCATGCTTCGCCTTCGCATTGAAAGGATGCGCACGAACGACGCTGAAGCCCTCCGCCTTGAGTGCCGCAACGAGCGCCTTTTCCATCGCAACCTGCGCGGGCCAGCAGACTTGGTTTGCAGTGAGCCGGAGGTCGCCGCTGGCGATGAGTTGGACTTGGTTTTTCTTGAGTCGCGTAGGTTTCATTTCGTGGTCTTGGCTGAAAGGAAATCGCCGAGCCGCCGATACTCGCGGTAGAGCGCGTCGTAGGCGGCGCGATGCTTCCGGTTCGGCTTGAAAACAACCGCACTTTTTCGCACTGCCATCGCGCGAATGGCGTCGCCGGGTGATGCAAATGCACCCGCAGCAAGCGCGCCAAGAATCGCCGCACCGAGCGCGGGACCTTGCTTGCTCGGATGCACGGTGATGCTTTCGCCGAGCACGTCGGCATACACTTGCACGACGAGCGGGTTGTGATGTGGCAGTCCGCCGGTCGCGACGAATATCCGCACGGGCACACCGCCGTCGCGGAGCAGTTCGACAATCCAGCGGACGCCAAATGCCGAGGCTTCGAGCAGCGCGCGGTAGAGATGCGCGGGCCGATGATGCAGCGCGAGTCCGGTAAACGCACCGTGCAGCGAACCGTCCATGAGCGGTGTGCGGCAGCCGTTAAACCAATCCACGCACCTCACACCTTCCGCACCTGGCGGCAGCGTTGCGGCCTCGCTGCCGAGCGCGGAAAAATCGCGCTGGCCGGTGAGCTTGCGCAGCCAGTCGAACGCATCGCCGACCGCCGCCTGCCCGGTTTCGTAGCCGTAGAAACCGGGGACGATTCCGTCTTTTACCACGCCCGCGACACCGGGCACGCTACGCTCCACTTCGCTGTTCAGCATGTGGCACGAGCTTGTGCCCATCACCATCACCAGCGTGCCGGCATCCGCCGCGCCTGCTCCGGGAACGCCCGCGTGAGCATCAATGATGGCAGCACTGACCGGCGTGCCTTCACGCAGACCAAATTTCTTCGCCATCGCCGCCGTAACGCCACCCGCCGAAACACCCGGCGCGAGCAGACGGCCCGGCATTTTTTCCGCGACGACACGCGCAAACTTCGGATTCACCGCGCGCAGAAAATCTTCCGATGGATAACCGTCCGTCGCGCTCCACATGCCCTTGTATCCGGCCTGACAAGTCGAACGCGGCAGCGATTCCGCCGCGCCGCCAACGAGCTGCCACACAAACCAATCGCCCGCTTCGAGCCACACGTCCGCTGCGGCGTATGCGCGCGGGGCGAGTTCGAGCGTCTCCAGCATCTTCGGGAAAAACCATTCGAGCCCGATCCTACCGCCGTAGCGTTCGAGAAAACTTTCGCCGCGCTCGCGGGCGACGGAATTGATACGGTCCGTCTGCGCCTGCGCGCCGTGATGTTTCCAAAGCTTCGGCCACGCCAGAGGCTCGGCGGCAAAGTCTTTCAGCAGACAAAGCGGCGTGCCATCGCGCTTCGTCGGCAGCATCGTGCAACTCGTGAAATCGACGCCGACACCGAGCACCTCGGCGTTTCCGGCGGCACGCAACGCTGCGCGCGTCGCCTTCGCGGCGGAGTCGAGCCAGTCGAGCGGATGCTGGAGCGCATACTGAGGCGGCAGTTTTTTTTGCGAGCCGGGCAGCGACTCGATGATTTGCCCATGCGGATACTTCGCCACAGCGGAAGCAAGCTCCCGCCCGCGCAAATCCACGAGCACCGCGCGCACGCTCTCCGTGCCGAAATCGAGACCGAGGGCCGCTTTCATTTCGTGCGCGGATTTTTCAGATAGTAAAAGCGTCCGTCCTCCGCGCCGCCAAGGAAGTCGGGGATGCCGTCGCCATTAAAGTCAACGGTGGTCGGGCTCACGTCGTGACCCTCGATGCTTTGTTTGGCGAGCAGACCCATGTCGCGGAAGAACCACTTCCCATCGGCACTCGCGGTCTGGAGCAAGAGATTGGCGTTGGCGGAATTTAAGAGGATGTCGAGTTTCCCGTCGCCGTCCCAATCCACGATGGCGAGTTTGCGACGCCCGCTTTTTCCTGCGAGTCCCGCGCTCAGTTTCAGCGGTTCCGCAGCGTCGGCGCACAGGACGCGTTTCGGCGGGAGCAGCACGAGTTTGCCGTCGCGTTTTGTGCGCTCGAAAAATGCGGGGTAGCCCTCGTGGTCGAGCATCACGAGGTCGGTGAGACCGTCACGATTCCAATCCACGGCGACGGGCGTGGTGCGCCATTGCGTGAGCAGCGCCTTGCCTTCGGGGCGCAGCCAGCCGTAGGCGAGCGCGGGCTGCGCGCCGTCCCACTCGACTTCGATGGGCTGTTCGGCGGCGAGCTTGGGCAGATTGCGCGTTCCGATGTTTTTGAACCACGCGACTTTTCCGAGGATGGAGTTCATCAAAATGTCGGGCAGCCCATCGCCGTCCCAATCCGCGATGCTCAAAGTCGTGTAGCCCCATTTCGCCTCGGCGGGGCCTTGGATGCTGCCGTTCTGCCCAGCCATCGGGCGGATGACTTTGCCGTCGGCTTCGAGATTTCTCGGCGCGGCCCACTTGGGCTTTTCGACGCCGGGGTCGGAGAGATTTTCGAAGAAGGCTATGTAGCCCGCAGTGTTGCCGCTGATGATGTCGGTGTCGCCGTCGCCGTCCCAATCGAAGCCAACCGGCGTCGCGAGCGCGCCGCATTTCAAATCGGCGGCCTCTTGTTGGAAGTAGCGCGGCGGGAGGAACTGCGGTGTGTGGTCGGCGGTGAACTTGCCCGTGTTTTCCACGAACGCCACGCGCCCGTCCTCATCGCCGACGATCAAATCGAAGTCGCCATCCTTATCCCAATCAATCGCTGTGGGCGTGATCATTTCCAAGTCCATCGTCAGCGGACGCAGCGAACCGGGAAGCCCCGCAGCTTCTTGCTTCGCCAGCCACGCGGCGGGAAATCCCTGCTCGTTTGCCGGGAGCGTCAGTCGGCGGCCCAGCGCATATTCCGGCGCAGTGCGAGTGCTCTTGTTTTCAAAATACGTGAAGCCATCAAGGAACTCGCCGCACAGCAAATCGAGATCGCCGTCGCCGTCGAAGTCCGCGAAATTTGGCGACGGCCAGCCGAAGGTTTCGACGCCCGGGAGTTTCACAGGCTTGTCGTACACTGGCTGCTCGGTCGTGCCCGTATTGCGGACGAAATAGATGAAGCCGCGCAACGGCCCATTGGTCCAGTTGCCGTCGAGCGTGTAGGCATTGTCCCAACCGTATTCCGCCCAGTCGCCGACGCCGACAATGATGTCCAGTTTTCCATCGCCGTCGAAATCCACATAGCGCCACATATTCGCGCGGACTTTGGTTGGATGAATGTTCGCCGGCAGCGGCACCTTCGTTGCGTGGTCGAGGCCCGTCTTTAGAAAATCGGGATACTCGTTACCCGGCGAAAGCACACGCGGCTGGCGGTCCACGTAGCTGACTTGCACGTTCTGCATTCCCTTGCTGATGCGGCGCGCAGCCTTGAACACGGGCAGCTTGTTCTTCCCCGTATCGCCGCTTGCATTCTCGAAGAAGTAAGTCCCGTTGTAAGGCTTGTCCGGGCAGTTCACGATAAGGTCTAGGTCGCCATCGCCATCGAAATCCATCGGCAGCGGCCAAGCCCACAAGCCGACGCCGAGATCCACCACGAGTCCGGGGTTATTGTATTTGAGCCGCTCAAGATTCTCCGCACCCGCGCTGAGCGTCAGCGCGGCGAACAGCAGTCCCGCGATAGCCCGTTCTCGATTGATGGTATTCATGATTTTTCGGACGCTAGCGCACTCGTGCGAATCCGTCTTGCGGGATCGTCGTGCAGACGATATTGCACAGCCAATGCGCGACAAAAAGCAACCACCCGCCGAACTGCTGGTCAGCGGTGCCGACCTCGACTTGCCGCTCGTCGAGACGCTGGGAGACATCCGCAGCCACAGCGCCTCGCGAATCACCTGGCATGTTCACGAGCGGTTCGAGCTCCTGTTCCTGCTGGAAGGCGCGACGGCTTACGAATTTTCCGGCGGGCGAACGCTCGACTTGCCCGGCGGCCATTTCCTCGTTGTCCCGCCACGCACCCGGCATCGCGGCACCCACAATGTGCGGATGCCCGCGAAACTTTGCGGCATCGTTTTCGATCCCCGCCGCCCCGCGTCCGCCCGCCATACTCCATTCGCCCCACAGGACCTCGACTGGCTGACCCAGCAGTTCGAGCGGCACTCGCTGGAAGTCCAGCCGATGGGCGCGGACTTGCGGCGACTCGCGGCGGAACTCAGCCGACAAGTGCGGGAATTTCCCAGCCGAAGGACCAGCAGCACTGCTGTCATTTCCCTGCGACTGCTCGCGAGTTCCGCCCTTCTCGAAGCTGCGCGGCAACTCGCGGCGGCCGCCAGCGCAAAGCCGCAACGCGCCATCGCGGCAGCCGTCGCGCATCTGGAGGCAAACTTCCAAGAGCCGCTCCAAATGACCGCCCTCGCACGCGCAGCGGGATGCGGACGAGCGCGCCTCTTCCTACTTTTCAAGCAATCCACCGGCATGACGCCAAACGATTTCCTCCAGCGCCTCCGGGTCAATAAAGCCCGCGCGCTCCTCGCCGGCACGACGCGACTCGTTACCGACATCGCGTTCGCCACAGGATTTTCCTCCAGCCAGTATTTCAGCAACGTCTTCCGCAAATACGCAGGCTGCACGCCGAGTCAGTTCCGTCTGGGTGGCGGGAAAAAGCACTCCGAGTAGCAGACGGATGCTGATGCCAGGAAAGGCGTATGTCACCGCGCACGGCCTCTCCGGCCGAGGTGCCACTTGCCGAAATGCATGGTGGCAAAGCCCTTCGCCTTGAATTGACGGGCGTGATTTTGTGGGAGCGGGTGCGTTGACACTCCCGGACGCTGCCCGGATAGTCGCCGCCTGTGTTCCGGCCTACGATCGCGGCGCTGACAGCCGCCCTTTTCCTCGCGCCCGCGCGCGCGGCGGATGAGGTGTCTCCCGCGCCCGCGCGGCCCGCGATTTCCACGGTCTATTTCGCGCAGAGCACGGAGGCCGTGGAGCAGTTTCAGGAAAACCGGGGGGTCACGCGGCGCATGGTCGATCGGCTCGTCATGGATGTCACCGGGCAGGACAGCGTGGCGGGTGCGTGGCGGACGCTGGTTTCGCCAAATGATCGCGTGGGCATCAAGGTCGCCGCGGCAGGCGCGCCGTATTGCGCTTCGCATCCGGGCGTGGTGGAGGCGATCGTCGCGGGGCTGGAGCTGGCGGGGATTCCGCGGAAAAAGGTGATCGTGTGGGATCGCGAGCCCGAGATGCTGCGACTGGCGGGATTCGACGGACGCAGCGGTTATTCCGTGCAGGCGATCGACCCGCCGCGCGGCTACGATCGGCAGGCCACGTTCACCGCGGCCGTGCTCGGCAAGCTGATCTGGGGCGATTTGCTTTTCCGGGAAAAAGTCCGGCGCCCCGATGGCAAACGCGCGAGCGAAGCCGACCAGCTCAGCTCCACCAGCCACCTTGCCACGATCCTCACGCGTGGCGTCACGAAGATCATCAACGTCCCCGTGCTCACCGAGGAAGCTGGCTGCGGAGTGGCGGGCGCGCTTTACAACATGACGGTGCCGAACGTGGACAATTGGCGACGCTTCCTCCAGCTCGACGCGTCGAACACTGAATCCATCGCGTCGCTTTACGCCGACGAACGCATCGCTCCGAAAGTCGTGCTGCACATCATGGACGCGCTCGTCGCACAATACGCTGGCGGCCCGCGCTTCCAGCCGAACTACGCCTTCGCGCACGGCACCATCTACGCGAGCCGCGATCCCGTGGCGCTCGATTCGCTCGGCCTGCGCAAACTCGAAGAATGGCGCAAGCCCGCAAAGCTAGCGCCCATCGGCGATCGCGCCGAGTGGCTGAAAAACGCGGAGCAGCTCGGCATCGGCCATTTCGCGCCGGAAAAAATCTCGCTCATCCCCGCGACGCGATGAACACCGCTGACCTCGGCGGCCCGCTGCTGAAATCGGTCTCGCGTTCTTTCTACCTCACGATCCGCATCCTGCCCGCGCGCATTCAAGCGCCCATCGGCCTCGCCTATCTGCTCGCCCGCGCGAGCGACACCATCGCCGACACCGCCGAGGCCCCCGAGCCCGTGCGCCTTCGCCACCTTGCGGCTTTTGGTGAAATGATTCGCGTCAGCAGCCGCGCAGGGCTTCCCGAATTGCAGCGCGAAATCCAGCCGCCCGATCCCGGCGAACGCGAACTCATCGCGCGGCTCGACCGCTGTCTGGAGTGGCTCGCGAGTTTGCCGGAAAACGACCGCCGCGAGATTGCCGACGTGATGGAAAAAATCATCCGCGGCCAGACGCTCGACCTTCAGCGTTTCCCAAAAGGCGACCGCGTCATCGCGCTAAATACCGCCACCGAATTGGATGAATACACGTACCTCGTCGCTGGCTGCGTCGGTGAATTTTGGACGCGCATCTGCCTCGCGCACTTGCCGCGTTACGCCGGCGAATCCGAAGCCGAACTGCTGCGCCTCGGCACGAATTTCGGCAAGGGCCTGCAACTCGTGAACATCCTGCGCGACATCCCCGCAGACCGTCGCGCCGGACGCTGCTATCTGCCGGACGACGAACTCCGCGCCGCCAAATCCACGCCGGAAAAACCCGCGCGCGAAGTCTTCGACCGCTGGCATCGCCGCGCCGCCGAACATCTCGCGGACGGACGCCGCTATATCGCCGCGCTGCGCCCCGCGCGCCTGCGCGTCGGCTGTTTTCTCCCGTGGTATCTTGGCGTCGAAACCTTGCGCCTGATCAACGAGTGCTCACCGCTGGAGTCCGAGGCAAAAATCAAGGTCCCACGCTCGACCGTCCGCGCCGCACTCTTCCGCGCCCCGCTCGTCGCGTTTTCAAATCGTCCCTTTTAAGCGCGCGTCATTTCCCGCTGATCGTTCCCATATTCAGCGCGCGCAGCTCCTCGTCGAGCGCGGTGAGATTCCAGACCACGATGGTGCCGCGCGCGGTGTGCAGGGCGAGGCGCGTGTCGTCGCCGCTGAAGGCGAGCCGGGCGGAACCGGCGCTGCCGATAAAGGCGGGGAGGCGGGCGAGTTCGGTGAGGTCGGTGGCGCGATGCAAGATGACTTCGTTGCCCGAAAGGCTCGCGGCAAACTGGCCGCCGGGGCTCACCGCGAAGGCGGGAAACAACCGCGCGAATGGCGGGGCGGCGGGCGTCCAGGTGTCGGTGCGGATGCGCTGCGCGGCCTTATCGCCCCAGAGCCAGAGCGTCGCGCCGTTTCCGGTGAAGGCCGCGCCGAGTACGATGCCGGGATGATCCAGAGTTCGTTGGCGCTGGCCCTCGGGCAGGCTCCAGAGGCGTGCGCCGGGTTCCGAAAAACTGCCCGTCACCGCCCACCGTCCGTCCGGGCTGAGTGCGCCGCCGAATGGATCGGTCTGCGCGAGGCGGACGCGCTGCCATCCGGCGGGAATGACCACTTCGACGTAGTCGTCGCCGGGAGCGTTTCCGTTGTTCGTGAGCGCGACCGCTCCACCGTCGTCCCGCATCGCGGCGATGAGCGGGCCCGAGCCAAATCCGGTATGCTCGATCGCGCGAAACTCCGGCCAGTCCGCGCGCGGGCGCTGGATCGGGAGCCGGCGCAAGGCGCGATCCCACCCGCTCAACCACAGGCTCGCGCCGTCATTCGTCAGTCGTGCGGACATCCATTCGGTCGTGGTTTTCGGCTCGAAATGCGCGAGCCGTCCGCGGCGCAGATTCCACACCCGGCAGCCCGTTTCATCGACCACGGAAGCGAGGTCGCCAGTCGAGTCGAGCGTGAGGTTTGGGAAATTTTCCGAGTGCGGCTCGTCCTTTCCCGGCGCGAGCATCTGCGCGGTGCGCGACCAGTCGATGCGGTAATCGTTCACCAAACCGTCGTTTTCGCGCAGGCAGAAAAGATGCGCACCATCCTCCGACCACCACGCGCGACTGATGGATTGGTTTTGGCCTTCGATGCGCAGGATTTCCACACCGAGCGCGGCGTGCCAGATGCGCACGATGCTGTCGTGCGCGATCGTCACCAGCTCTTGTCCGTGCGGACGAAAGCGGGCGGCTTCGATCGCGTTGTCGTGCCCGGTGAAGCGATGCAGGCGCTGGCCGCTCATCGTGTCCCAGACGTACACGAGAAAGTCTTCGCTGCCGACGGCGAGGAGTTCGCCTGCCCAGTCGAGGCATTTCACGCGCCCAAAGTGCGCGAGCGTTTGCCGCACTTTGCCGGATGGCAATTCGTGCAGCGTCACGTCGTTTGGGATTCTGTCGCCGACCGCGCGGGCAATGGCGATGCGGGTTCCCGTGTCGTCCAGTTGCGCGACCGGTCGTTTGGCAAAGCCAGTGAGGCGCGCGCTTTCGCGGCCCGTGGCGCGCTCGATCACGAGCAGCGCGTTGTTTTCAAAACGCAATTCCCAGCGGCCATCGGCGCTCGCGCCGGGCTCGGGAGCGGCGCGCGGCGGGAGCGTTTTTTCGAGCGTGATTTCCGCGAGCGAAAGACAGGCGATGACTTCGTTGCGCAGTTCCGCCGAGGGCTTGATGGCCCACGCTTCGCGCAGCGCGGTGAGCGCTCGCGTGCGTGCGCCGCTCACGCCTTCCGCCCGGATGATGCGCGCATCGGCGATGAGCGCGGTGCGGTGTTCCAAGCGCTCCTGATGCTTCGCAAAGGACAGCGAACCGATGACCAGCGCGGCCAGCAAAATCGCGACGAGGGTGAGCAGCGCGGCGATGGCGGGATGGCGTCGGCACCAGCGCCAGAGACGATCCGCGGGCGAGGCGGGGCGCGCGCGGATGGTTTCGCCGGCGAGGAAACGGGCGAGGTCAGCGGCGACTTCGCGCGCGGTGGCGTAACGATTCGCGGGGTCTTTTGCGAGGCAGTGCAGCGCGATGGTTTCCAGATCGCGCGGGATGTTCGGCGTGAGTTTTCGCGGCGGGAGTGGATCGTTTTCGCGGAGCTGGAGCAGGATGGAATCGAGCGTGGGGCCTTGAAACGGCGGGCGTCCGGTGAGCAGGTGGTAGAGCAGCGCGCCGAGCCCGTACACGTCGGTGCGCGCGTCCGCGTTCCCGCCGAAGGCTTGCTCCGGCGCAGCGTATCCGGGCGAGCCGAGCATTTGGCCGGTGCGGGTGATTTCGGCGGCATCGGTGGTGTGGCGCGCGAGTCCGAAATCGGTGACGCGCGGCTGGCCGTCTTCGGCGAGGAGGATGTTCGAAGGCTTGAGATCGCGATGCAGGACGCCGTGCTCGTGCGCGTGCTGCACGGCCTCGGCGACGCGCTGGACGCACTGCGCGGCGTCGCGCGCGGCGAGCGGATGTTCGCGCACGCGCGCGGCGAGATTTTCGCCCGGCACGAGGTCCATGGAAAACCAGAGCACGCCCGCGTCTTCACCCACATCGTGGATCGCGACGATGCCCGGATGCTGCAAGCGCGCCGCCGCCGCAGCCTCGGTGCGAAACCGCGCCTGCGCCTCCGCGCCCGCAAATTCGCCTCCGCGCAAAACTTTCACCGCGACCTCGCGCCCGAGCCGCCGCTGCCGTGCGCGATAGACGATGCCCATCCCGCCGCGCGCGAGTTCGTCGCCGATTTCGTAATCGCCGAGCGTCTGCGTTTTCTCCGCGCCGCCGAGGGTGAGGCGGAGCAGGCATTGCGGGCACATGCCCGTCGCGAGGCCGCGCGGGAGCGGTTCGCCGCAGTCGGGGCAAAGGGTGGGGCCGATCATCGGGCGGGGGCGGACGAAATTGCCGCGGAGGAATCGGAGGACGCGGAAAACGCTGAGAAGATGATCGGATTTTCCGACTCCGCGTTTTCCGTGTCCTCCGCGTCTTCTGCGGCAATTTTCATCCTCATCCGCCGCGGTGCCCTTACCAAATCCGCGCCGCGCCGAGGAGCGAGAGCGGGAGGTCGGGGGAAAGAAGCGTCATTTGTTCTTCGAGCGCCTGCGCGGCGAGCAGACGGTCGAAGGGGTCGGTGTGGACTTTCGGGAGGTCGCCGCTACGGAAGATCGCCTCCTGCGTGAGGGCGAGGCGGAGCAGCCGGTGATGTTGAAATTTTCCCGGAATCCACAGCCTCGGCTCACCGGGCAGGGGCAATTTTCCGGCGGAATATTTGAGCGTCACTTCCCACACGCTGATGTCGCTGACGTAGAACTCGGCGTCGGGCGAGTTGAGGATCGTCGAGGCGGTGGCGGAGAGGCGCGTGGGCTGCTGGCTGAGCCAGAGAAAGACGCAGGTATCGAGCAGGTATTTCACAGGCCCCATTCGCGCAATTCCTCTTCGGTGAGTGGCGCGAACGCGGAGTCGGGAAATTCAAAAGGTGGGCCGACGATGTCGCCGACTTTCGGACGCGGCGTTTTCTTCTCAGGCTCGGCGGGGACGAGGCGGGCGACGACTTTGCGGCCGCGGGCGATGAGGATTTCCTCGCCGCCCTCGACGGCAGCGAGGAGGCGGGAGAGGTGCGTTTTCGCCTCGTGGGTGGTGACGGTTTGCATGGGTGGAAATGGCGCACGCCCGGTGGTTAGTCAAGTGGACTTAAGGGCGGAGATGGGTCATATAGGTCGCATGGGACTCATGGGACCTATTTTTCAACGGAGCGCGTCGGCGAGGTGTTGCAGCTCTTCCTCGACTTGCGCGGCGGGGAGATGGCCGGCTCCGAGTTCTTCGCGGAGGGCTTCGCGGTATTGCTGGCGCAAGCGGTGGACGGCGACGCCGATGGCATTCGCGTTCGCGCCGATTTGCGGAGCGAGTGTTTCGTATTCGCCGGGCTGCGGCTCGCGCGCCAGAAAGGGGCCGAGCATGGCGAAGTGCTCGGCTTTTCCCGCCTCCTCGGCGCGCTGGCGCAAAGCGGCGTGGGCGGTTTCGAGGACGGCGAGCGCCCAGCGGCGGGCGAAGGTTTTTTCGGGGGTTTCATTCGTCGTGGGTTCGGCTCCAAACCATTCCTCGGCTTGTGCGGCATCGAGCGAAAGCGGGCGCGTGGTGCCGCCGCGTTTTTGCGTGGTGGCGTCGCGGTGGGCAGTGGCGAGGAAGCGTTTTAGGATCGTGAGCAGGAGCGTGCTGAAGCGCGTGTCGCGGCACTCGACTTCGGCGAGCCAGCCTTTTTCCAAAAGGTGCGCGAAGAAATCCTGCGTGAGATCGCGCGCGTCTTCGGGGGCGGTGCCGCGGCGGCGGATGAAGGCGTAGATCGAATACCAATAGACGCGGCAGAATTGCTCCAGCGCGCGCTCGTGATCCGGGCCGTCCGCGCCCGCGCCGAGGACGACGGTCCACTGCGTCGTGCAGAAACGCGCGGGGCCGTGGGTCCATTCGAGGGGGTCGGGGTCGGCGGGCATCTGGTGTGGACTGTCGGCAAATCCCGTCCTTGCCGCAAACGCGCACTTTTTTTGTAAGAGCCGGGCGGGAAGCGCGTGGAAGAGCAGTGACACCACCTTTTTTCCAAAAATGAAACCGCTCTCACAACTCACCGTCCTCACCCTCGCGCTCCTCACTGCCCACGCCTCGGCGCAAGTCCCGCAAACGATCAGCTATCAGGGCCGCATCACGGCAGGCGCGGTGAATTTTACCGGCACGGGGCAGTTCAAATTCGCGCTCGTGAATGCGACGGGGACGACGACTTTTTGGAGCAATGACGGGACGAGCGTGGCGGGGAATCCGCCCACGAATTCGGTGGGGCTCGAGGTAACGGGCGGGCTTTTTTCGGTATCGCTGGCGAATCCGGCGCTGGCGATGACGGCGTTCGACCAGTCGATTTTTTCCGCGCCGCTGACTTTGCGCGTGTGGTTCAACGATGGCGTGCGTGGCTTCCAGCGGCTCGATCCGGACGCGGTGCTGAGCACGGTGCCGTATGCTTTCCGCGCGGCGGTGGCGACGAGTGTGGTGGATGGCGCGATCGGCTCGGCGAAGCTGGCGAATGGCGCGATCACTTCCGCGAAAATCGCGCCGGGCGCGGTGGCGCTGAGTCAACTGAGCTTCACGGGTGCGCCGAATGTGGGGCAGGTGCTCGGCTTTGATGGGGCGAATCTGACGTGGCTGACGGCGGGCGGCGGCGGGCCGGGCGGGGGTTCGCTCACGCTGCCATTCAGCGGACTCGCGGCTTCGACGGGTGCGCTTTTTTCCGTGAATAATACGAGCGCGACCGGCGATGCGTGGGCCATCTACGGGCATAGTCAGACGAATAACGGCGTCTTTGGGCAAACGCACGGCGATGCGGCGTCGGGCGTGCTCGGGCGAAATGATGGCGCGACGGGCGTGGGTGGCGCGGGCGTGTTTGGCTACTCCTCGACGGGCGCGTTTGGCGTGCTGGCGATCAGCGAGCAGGGCGATGGACTTTACGCAGCGACGAATGGCCTGGGGAAAAATGCGATCTACGCGCAGGCCACTGCGAAGACGAGTGTCGCCGGGCGCTTTGTGAATACGGCGGTGCGCGAGGCGGGATTCGATCCGTATCCCACGGCGCTGACCGCCGAGGTGACGGGCCAAGGCTGGGGGCTTTTTGCGCGCTCTTCGAGCGGGCTCGGTGTTTTCGGGCAGACGATTTTGGGCGGCACGGGCGTGTTCGGGCGGAATGAAAGTACCGAAACTGCATTTCCTGCAGGAAACGCGGTGTATGGCCTGGCGACGGGAACCGCGGTCGGCGTGCGCGGCGAGAGCGCGGGGGCGGATGGTGTCGTGGGGTTCACGACGAAAGTGGCAAAGTCGGGCGTCGTCGGTTTTGCGAGCGATGCGGGGAGCAATGGTGTGGCGGGGATCAACGCGGTGGGCACGGGCGTTTTTGCACAGACGAGTTCGTCGATCGCGACGGCGGGTTTCTTTTGGAATACGACCGGCGGTGATGCGCTGACGACTTCGGGAAAGACGAATCTTTTTGGCGATACGACGGTCCACGGGACGGCGACGGTGCGCGTGCTGACGATCAATAACGGCGTGGATGTCGCGGAGCCTTTTGCGATGCGCGACGATGCGGAATTTCCGAAGGGCTCGGTGATGGTCATCAGCGATGAGCGGCCCGGCGAACTGCAACTCAGCCACGAGGAATACGACACGCGCGTGGCGGGGATCATCAGCGGCGCGAATGGGATCAATCCCGGACTTCAGCTCACGCAAAAGGGCGTGAACGATGTGGGCGGGCAGCCGGTGGCGCTGACGGGGCGCGTGTATTGCCGCGCGGATGCGACGTTCGGCGCGATCAAGCCGGGCGATTTGCTGACGACTTCCACGACGCCCGGCCACGCGCGCCGCGTGAACGATCACACCCGCTCGCAAGGCGCGGTGCTCGGGAAGGCGATGAGCGCGCTGGAAGATGGGACCGGTTTCGTCCTCGTGCTCGTGACCCTGCAATAACCATGAAACGCATTTTTCTCACCGGCCTTTTCGCGGTCGCGCTTTGCGCAAACGACGTGGCTTTTGCGCAGGAGGCGCTAACGCCGCGGCGGAGAATCGTGAAGCCCGCGAAGACGATCGTGGACCGCACGCGGCACGACGCGGAGCGCATCTACGTGAAATTTCGCGACGACGTGCCGGTGCGTTTGCGCGCGGGAAAACTCGCAGCGAAAGGCGCGCAGGCGAAGACGATGGATGCGGCGGCGGGCCTGCTCCAGCGCATGGAAAAAGGCGGCGCGAAATGGGAACGGCAGCACAGCGTCTCCGAGGAAAAACTCGCGGAGATGCGCGACAAAGCGCAGCGCGCGACGGGCAAGGCGATGCCGGATTTGAACAATGCCTACATCGTGCGCGTGCCGAAAGGCGTGAGCACCGCGCAGTTCATCGACGCGCTGAACGCGCTGGATTCCGTGGAGTCCGCGAAGCCGATGCCGCTGCCCGCGCCGCCGCCGGTGGTCGAAGATTACCAGCCCGAGCAGGATTATCTCGAATCGACGATCGGCCTCGATGCGGAAGCTGCGTGGAATGAGCCCGGCGGGACGGGCAGCGATGTGCGCGTCGTGGACATCGAGTACGCGTGGAATTTCAGCCACGCCGACCTCAACGCGTCGCTCTCCGGTCCGGCCTCGTTCGGCAGCGGCCCGACCGGAATGCAGGCTTCCATCGACCACGGCACCGCCGTGCTCGGCGTGATGGGCGGGCGCAACGATGGCGTGGGCGTGCGCGGTTTCGCATCGAACGCCATCTTTTTCGGCATCGCCTCGGCACCCGCCACTGGCTACGACCCCGCCGCTGCGATCACGCGGGCGACGGCGATCCTCCGCGCGGGCGACATCATGCTGCTGGAGATGCAGACGGATGGGCCTTTGTTCATGGTCGATGGCAATCTCGCTCCCACGGATCTCGTTCCGATCGAATGGATCGAAAATGTGTATGACGCGATCCGCATCGCCGTCGGGAACGGCATCATCGTCGTGGAGGCCGCAGGGAACGGGAACCAGAATCTCGACAGCCCGGTTTTCGATGACGACCACGCGCCGTTCCTTCCGGCGAATGATTCGGGCGCGATCATCGTCGGCGCGGGCGGTGCCTCGACGGGTTTCGGCGACCGTACGCGGCTGGGCTTTTCCACCTACGGCTCGACCGTCGATGTCCAGGGCCGAGGCGAAATCGTCGTCACCACCGGCTACGGCGACCGGAATAGTGCAGACGGCCCGAACCGCACTTACACCCGCGTTTTCAATGGCACGTCGAGCGCCTCGGCGACCATCGCCGGAGCGTGCGCGCAGTTGCAGGGGATTTACAAAGCGAGCACGGGCGGGCAGGTGCTCACGCCATTGGAAATGCGCGAGATTCTGCGCACGACAGGCTTGCCGCAGCAGCCGGGGACGAATCCCTTCCGGCCTGTGGGGCAAAATATCGGGCCGCGTCCGAACCTTGCGGCGGCGATTCCCTACGTGCGCGGCCTGCACACTTGGGTGGATTTTTCCTTCATCCCGATCCCGCCTATTTTGATCGAAACCGGGAGCATTGACCGGCCGTGGAATACCTTCACCGAAGGCGTCGCCGCCGTGCCTGCGGGCGGCTCGCTCATCATCAAAGGTGGGAGCAGCAATGAGAACCTCAGCAACATCACCAAGCCCATGAACATCCTCAACTACGGCGCCCCGGCCACGATCGGGCAGTAATCCTTTTCCCATGAAAATACATACGCTCCTTTTCCCCGCGCTCCTCCTCGCCCACGCCGCGCACGCCGATCCGCGCACGAGCGCGGACTACACGATCGTCGCGGAAGTCTCCGAAGTCGCCGGGGGCCGCGCGAGCAGTGCGGATTACACGCTCGATGCCAGCGTCGGCGGCGTCACCGGCTACTCCACCGCGCCCGCCGAAGTGGCGCGGCACGGCTACATCGGCCAGCTCTACGATCTCACCGGCTACGCGCTGCTCGCCTCGGATTACTCGCCGCCGGAAACTGGCACCACGCAGCTTTTCCCCGTCCGCACCGCCGACGATGGCACCTATCTCCTCATGTCCCTCGCAGGCTTCACTTTCGCCGCGCTGGAAGGCCCGATCCCGGCCATCTCGCCGACCGGCCTCGTGGACACGAGCGTCGTTTATGAAAACACCGACGCGATCGTGGGCGCGACCTCGCCCGAATTCCCCGGCCAGCTCCAGCTCACGCTGCACGTCCGCGACGCCATCCCCGACAACTACGGCACCTACGCCGGCGACGGCCTCGGCGACGATTGGCAGGTGGAAAATTTCGGCCTCGATAATCCGCTCGCCGCCCCCGACGTGGACGCCGACGGCAGCGGCCAGACAAACCTTTTCAAATACACCGCCGGCCTCGACCCGACCGATCCAAACTCGCGCTTCATCCTCAAAATCCAGCCCGGCCTTTTCCCAAACGAACGCCGCCTCATCTTCTCCCCGCGCCTGCCGGATCGCACCTACACGATCGAATCCCGCGCAAGCCTGAGCGCCGGACAATGGGAACCGCTCGGCGGCACCACATTCACCGATCAAGGCAACATCCGCACCGTCACCGATCCCAACGCCGCGACCCCCGCGCGGCTTTATCGCGTGGTCGTGACGAGGCCGTAGTCTCGACGACGAGCGCGGCCGCGAAAACAAACTGCTCCGCGCGAGGCGCGCCCTTTTGGCGTCGCTGGCACGGATCGGCCGCGGATCGGTGTTTCCTTTTGCAAAAGCGCGCCACGCCCGGTACATTTCAGGGCTATGGCACGCCGCGCCAGTTCCTCCGCCAATCCATTGTGGTTCGTCGCCGCTTTCCTGCTGGCTCTCAGCGCGATTGCCGGCGGCTTCCTCGTTTTCAATCGCTCGGGCGATCCCTACCGCGCGATGACACCGCTTCCGGTCGGAGACTATTTGGAAAATGCGAACAGCCTGCGCGGGAACACTTACAAGCTCGACGGCACGATTTTCCAGTCGATCGAGTGGTCGCAGACGGCGGGCCGGCTTTACAGCGTGGAGGTTGGCCCGGATCTGCTGCCGATCCTGATTCCCGCGTCCCTGAAGCAAATCAATCTCGATCGCGGTCAGCGTTACTTTTTCAAAATCGAAGTCGGCGACCAGGGCGTGCTCACAGCGCTCGATGTCAAAAAAATCTAATGACCATGAAAACGGAAAATCGGAAACAGCGAATCGCCGGCCAGCGGTGCGGCGCACGGACTGGCGTCGTGCTTTGCATGTTCGGATCTTCAATCGTCGCGCTCGCACAGGTGCCGGATGCGCCGCTCGGTCCGCCAGCGCAGGTCGCGCCGACTTCGCCGGCACCCGCGAGGCCCGGAGCCTCACCGGCGGATGGGACGGGGAGTTTTCTCGGCAAGGACATTCCAAAATTCGATCCCAAGTCGGAGATGTTCACGTGGGATGGGAAGAGCTGGAACATTAACAACAACCGGATTTTTCAGGCGCGTTTCGAGAAGTACCTGAACGCGCCGGAGGAGACGGATGCGAATTCGATTCAGTATCAAAAGATCATCGCGGAAATCCTGAGTCGTCTCGCGCCTGGAGCGGCGTCGCGCGACAACGTGGACTACGCGTTTCGCCTGCTGGCCCGCGGCGCCAACTACGAGCCGGACGCGCGACTGTGCGAAACGATTTCGGACACGGTGTATTCCGCCTGGCGCTCGCAAAAGGCGATGATCCGCCTGGCCGCGGCAAACGTGTCGCTCGAGGAAGAGCGGAAGAAACACGAGTGGAATGCGCAACTTTCCGGGCAGGACAAGAATATCGAGCAGAAGAATTCGCGATCCTCGAAGAGCGGCGGCGTAACGAATACGTCGGAGACAAAAACCGTGATGTCGATCATGCCGTATGCGACGCGGCTGGCGGAGACGATGGCGCAGATCAAGGCGAACCAGCTCAAGAGCGCGCTCACCGAAGTTGAGGTAAAGGTGCAGTTTCAGGCGCTGATGACGCAACTTTTTCTCCAGCGGCGCTACCAGCACGTGCTCATCGCCACGCGCTTTTACCGTGCGGTCTTCAGCGATGGCGACACGAAGCTGACCCTCGGGAAGGACGCGCTGGATCTTTTTGAAAAAAGCCTGGGTTCGCCGCCGACGGTGAGCACGCTCGATTCGCTCGCCAACGAAGCGATCCGCGATGTGCGGGAGGGTGTGAAGGCGTATGAATATCTCGTGGAAAATCGCGAACTGGAAAGCGGCTCGAAGCGGCTCGCCGAGGCGCTGGCCGTCGGCGAATTCATGCCCGAAATCCGCACGCTGCCGCGGACGAAAAAGCGGCTCGCGCTCGAGTTCACGCAAAAGGCGAATCAACTGCTCGCCGCGATGGAATCGAAGGACTACGCGACTGCGGAAAAGCTGATCGAAGTGATTGCCAAGATCGCGAAGGATTTCGACGGGACCGTGGCAAAGACAGTGATCGAAAGCTCCCGGCGCGGCGCAAAGATGCACCTGCTCTCCGCCCGCAACGCCGCGCAGACGAACGACCAGAAAACGCTCAAGGAAGAACTGGGTGCCGCCGCGGCGCTGTGGCCGCTGAATCCGGCGCTCGCCGAGTTCTCCGAGAAGATTTTCGACCAGGGCGACGTTCAGGCGCGGACGCTGAATGATTTCGACGCGCTGCTCAGCCAGAAGAATTACCGGCAGATTTTCGATGATCAGCCGCGCTTCATGGCAGCCATCGCGCTGAATCCTGATCGGAAAGAAAAACTGACGGAAGTGCTCCAAAACATTCAAACCATCGAAGCCGCGATCCTTCGCGCCCAGGAAATGCGCCGGCAGAGCAATTTTGCCGGTGCCTGGGAAAGCGTGGAAAAGATCGCGCCGGACTTTCCCGAAGACACCAAGCTGAACCAATTGCGCGCGGACCTGACGTCGCTCGCTGCCGACTTCGTGCGCGCCGTGCGCACCGCGCAGGAGTTGGAGAAAAAAGCGCAGGCTGGTTCCAGCCTTGCGTGGTTTTTGAAGGCCCAAAAGATTTATCCGGCGAGTGATTTCGCCACGGAAGGCGTCGGCAGGCTGAAGAAACGCATCCTCCCGGACGGCTAGGCCATGTTAAAAAAACGCCCCCCGGCTTGCCCATTCCCGCTGTCTAGCGGTGTAATAATCTTATCGCGGCGGCATTTCGGCTTGTCGAATCGCCGCCGCCTGTGAACTCTCCCGCCATGAACTTGCCGCACGCTGGAGGCCCGCCGGAGGATGGCGATGCTTCCGCCAGCGGGAGCCGCCCTCCGCTGAGGCTGGGCGATTTACAGAAGACGATCACGATGGCCCAAATCGCCAAGGCGGCGGGAGTTTCGCAGGGTGCGATCTCGTCGCTGCTGAACGATCGCGACTACGGAATCCGCGTCAGCGAAAGGACCCGCGAGCGCGTCTTTACCGTCTGCCGAGAGATGGGTTATCTGCCAAATGATCTGCGCGCGGTGGTGCGGATGTATCCCGAACTCGGCGAATTTGCCCTGCTCGTTTCCAGTAAATATGCCGGTGGCCTCGCGCATCCATTCGTCGCCCGGGTCGCCGCAGCGACGCTCGACGCCGTGCCGGAAACGCTGCGCAGCATTACCGTCGGATACTACGAGGAAACGCTCGACTACGCCGCGGAGCCGAACTGCCTGCCGCATCCCGTCGCGACCGGCACCGTCTCGAAGTTTATCTTTATCGGCCCGCCCAACTCCTCGCTTATCCAGGTGGTCACGAAGCGCGGCCACGCCGTCGTCGCACTCGGCCACGATGTCGCGCTGCCCGGAGTTCACAGCATTGCCTTCGACCTCCCAAGCGCGTCGCAGCTCGCCATCGAGCACCTGCGCAAGCTCGGCCACAAGCGGCTTGCCATCATCTCCGGCCCGTTTGGCTCCGCCGATGTCGCCATCAATGAACTGAACCGCGGCGTCCGCATCGCCTGCGAGCGGCTCGGGATCGTCGTGGAACCGCACAACATCCTCTACGGCGACCTCTCGCCCAGCGCCGGGGCCGCCGCGCTGGATGCCATCCTCGCGCGCAAGCCCGAGCCCACCGCCATTTTCTGCCTCAGCGACGGTGCCGCCGCCGGAGTCCTCGCCCGCGCCCACGCCAGCCGCCGGAAGATTCCCGAGCAACTCAGCGTCCTCGCCTGCGGCGATGATCCTGCGGCAGCGTTCCTTTCCCCCGCGCTCACCACCGTGCGCCTGCCAGTCGAGGAAATGGCCGTGCGCGGCGTGCAATTGCTCGAAAATCTCACCCGCGGTCATGGCCTCGACGACCCGCAAAAGTCGATCCTCCCCGTCCAACTCATCGAGCGCGGCACCTGCGCCCCACTCAAAGGCGCATCGTCAGCCGCATGACTTCAAATCAGTATTACACCGCCATCGGCCTCTCCGGATTGTGCGCCGTCCTTGGCGTTGCGCTCCTCGTTCTCGGCGGCTCCGCGCGCGGGCTTCAGGCCGATGTTCAAAAGCTGCAGACGGAATATCAAGCCCAGCAGGAGCAGATCAACGCGGGCGTTGCGATCAGCCAGCAAGTCGTCCCGACGCTGTTCAAGGACCTCGCGTCGCATCCTGAAAACACCGCCATCCGCGCGCTCATCGAAAAACACGCCTCCGGGACGGGAGCCGGAAAATCCCAGCCATGAGCGACGACTCCCCGCGCCGCCGCACGCCAAACCTTTTCATCCCGTTCGTCCTCCTCGCCGTTTCGGTGCTCTTCACGATGTTGTGGCTAAATCTCAGCGTCTTCAGCCAGCGCACCGGCTTTCAAGCGGCGAAAACGCAACTCGCCGAGGCGATCGAAAAGCGCGCGCCGCAAGTGACCCAGGCAGCGGAATTCAAGAGCCGCCTGGAAGCACTCGCCATTGAACTTCTCGAACTCTCCAGGACGGATCCAACCGCACAGGCGATCGTAAAAAAACATGGCATCGAGCGCGCCCTGCCCGCGCAGGCCGCCGGTGGTGGTGAAAAATAGTGCTGCGCGCGACGGCCTTGGCTTTCGCAACTTTCCCCGTCCGTCAAAAAACTGAAAGCCGCCCGGTTCCCCAACCGAGCGGCTTTCGTTTTCCCCCATAATCGCAGCGCAGACGGATCGTTCCCCAACGATTGCCGCCGCGCTGATGTCCTTCCTCGGACGGAGCAAATCATAGCAGCTTGGCGGGTGGTGCGAGTGACAACTCGGCGAAGATTATGTTCCGCTTTGATGAAGCGAGTTGGTCTTCGCCTGCTTGTTGCGCGTTGGCGGCTGCCACAGCTTCCCGGCCTTCAACCACTCGCCAACCAACTGCCGGAATGCGGTGGCGGGCGGTTCTTCATGTTCCTCTTTCCATACCATGACGAGCGGCACCGTGCAGTGCGGCGTGAGCGGGGCTTTGGTCCAGCGGCTCGCCGCGTCGTGCTCGGCGAGGCTTTCCGGGACGATGCCGATGCCGGTGCCAGCCTCGACGTAACGCAGCACGGTGCTGATGACGCTCGGCGTGTGCGTGAGGCGTGGCGTGAAACCGGCGCGGCGACAACCGGCGAGGATTTCATCGTGCAGACCCGCACCTTCGCGGCGGGCGAGGACGATCAGCGGTTCGCCCGCGAGTTTTTTCCACGGGAGCGAAGTTTTCCCCGCCCACTGATGCCGCTCGGGAATCGCCGCGCACAGACGCTCGCGGCGCAGCAGCAGCGTCTCCATGCGCAGCGCGGCGTGGGCGAGGACGGGGCGGGTGAGGCCGATATGGAGCCGGCCTTTCGCGACCATTTCCCAGACGCGCTCGGGCGTGCGCTCTTCGAGGTGGACGGTGACGTCGGGGCAGCGGCGCGCGTATTCAGCGAGGATGCGACCGAGGAATGCGTGAGTCGGCGGGCCGATGTAGCCGACGCGCAGTTCGCCGACCTGTCCGGCGGCGGCGCGGCGGACGCGGCGGGTGATTTGTTCGAGCCGCTCGAAAAGCAATCCGGTCTCCGAAAGCAGGACGCGCCCGGCTGCGGTGAGCGCGACGCTGCGCCGCGTGCGGGCGATGACTTCGATGCCGAGTTCCGCCTCCAATTCCTTGAGCGCGCGGCTGAGCGCGGGCTGCACGACATTCAGCCGCCGGGCGGCGCGGGAAAAACTCAACTCCTCGGCGATCGCTTGAAAGTAGCGGAGATGGCGGAGGTCCATGGCAGGCTTTCAATTCAACGCCGCGCGGCTTTCACCGATGCGACGAGGATGCAAAACCCGGCGCAGCAGCAAAGCGCGAGGGTGTTTTCCCGTTCGTCCGGCGAGAACACGAGAACGAAGCCGCGGCCTTTCACGAGCGCGGCAAAGCTCGACACGCAGAACGGCATGAGGAACAGCCGAAATGTCTGCCAGCGCCCCATCGCGCCGAGTCCCCGCCACGTGCTGATGACGAGTGCGACGCCGATGACGATGGCCAGCCCGAATGACGTGAGCCACAACTCCAGGCTCGGATCGAAGTAACGCGTGACGAAAAAAACATACCAGATGAAGTAGCACCACAGGACGATCCTCCCGGCGGTCAGTGTCGCGAGATATTTCATGCGAACGAAGCGAAAGCATGGAACCGCGCTGATAACGACATGGCATCAATCTGATACCGATTGTCTATTTCCGTTACAAGCCGGCACGCGCTACAAAACGCTCTCTAGCCCGATGAACAACCTGCATCTCGCCGTCCAATTCTTTCTCCAAATCGCCGTCATCCTGCTGTTCTGCCGCGCAGTCGGCGCGGTGGCGCGGCGGTTTGGACAGCCGCAGGTCGTCGCGGAAATGGTTGCCGGCGTGCTGCTCGGCCCCTCGCTTTTTGGAATGCTCGCGCCGGATGCACAGGCATGGCTTTTCCCGTGGGACAAGACGCAGGCGACCCGGGACACGCAGAGCTATTTGTTCCCCGCGTCGCAGCTCGGGCTGGCGCTTTACATGTTCGTGGTCGGCATGGAATTCCGCGTCGATATCGTCGCAAAGCGCATGAAGAGTGCGATCGCGGTGTCGGCGGCGGGAATGGTTGCGCCCTTCGTGCTCGGCGCGGGGCTGGCGTGGGTGTTTTTCCACTACACCGAGCTTTTCCCAAAGAAAACCTCGCTGATGGAGGCGATGCTTTTCCTCGGTGCTTCGATGTGCATCACCGCGTTTCCGATGCTGGCGCGGATCATCCATTTCAAAAAACTCTCCGGCACCACGATGGGCACCGTCGCGCTCGGCGCGGGGGCGCTGGATGATGCGACCGCGTGGTGCCTGCTCGCCGTGGTGCTCGCGAGCTTCGACGACAACTGGAGCCACGCATGGGTGAACATCGGCGGCGGCGTGGGTTACGTGGCCTTCACGCTGCTGCTGGTAAAACCGCTCCTCGCCCGTGCAAAAGACCTGCTGGTCTCGGACGGCACGCTCACCGAAGCCGGCCTGGTGATCGGGCTCGCGCTGATGGCGCTCGGCGCGTGGTTCACGGATTTGATCGGGCTGCACGCGGTCTTCGGCGCATTCGTGATGGGTGCCGCGATGCCGCGCGGAGTCGTGGCGCGCGATCTCATCGGCCGCATCCAGCCGCTCACCGTCGCGCTGCTGCTGCCGCTTTTTTTCACCTACTCCGGGCTCAATACGAAAATCGGCCTGCTGAACACCGGCTTCCTGTGGCTGATGTGCGGTGCCGTGCTCATCGCGGCGATCCTGGGAAAAGGCGTGGCCTGCTGGCTGGCTGCGCGTGCGACGGGAATTTCAAACCGCGAGTCGCTCGGCATCGGCGTGCTCATGAATGCGCGCGGCCTGATGGAACTCATCATCATCAACATCGGCCTCCAGCGCGGGATCATCTCGGAAGGCTTGTTTGCGACCCTCGTCATCATGGCCGTCGTCACGACCTTGATGGCCTCGCCAATCTTCGAGCGCCTGGTCGGCACCGGCCTGCCTGTCTCCGATCCGGAGGGGGCACCGCCCGGAAATGCGATCGCGCCCGCGAAGCGCTGAGTGAGCGCGAGGATTCGCTCCGTCTAAGTTTTTCGCGCCCTCCCGAATTGATCGGTAGCCGCCATGCATCCCCATTTCCCATACTCTCTCCGCATCTCCAGTATCGCCGCCCTTTCCGCGGCTCTCCTGGCATCCGCCCAGGCGCAGGAGAAGATCACTTACAACGACCACATCCTGCCGATCTTTCGCAATGCGTGCCTGAATTGCCACAACCCGGACAAGAAAAAGGCGGGGCTCGATCTTTCGACGTATCCGGCGACGATCCAGGGGAGCGAAAACGGGAAAGTCGTGCAGTCGGGAAATGCGGGAGGGAGTTTGCTTTTCAAGTGCGTGAAGCAGACTGAGGAGCCGAAGATGCCGCCGAAAGGCGACAAGCTCACGGATCAGGATTTGTCGATCATCGAGAAATGGATCGTGGGGCAACTCCTGGAGACGGCCACGGGCAAGGCGGTCGCGACGGCGGCGAATAATGTGCAGACGGCAGTGGTCTCGCTCACGCGCCCGGATGGTCCGCCGCCGATGCCGGGGCAACTCCCGCTCGAGCCGGTGGTGCGGACGCGGGTGACGAATGCCGTGACCGCGCTGGCCGCGAGTCCGTGGGCGCCGCTGGTGGCGATCGGCGGGCAGAAACAGATCGCCCTTTACAACACGGACACGCTGGAACTGCTCGGCGTGCTGCCGTTCCCGGAGGGGTTTCCGGAAATCATCCGCTTTAGTCGCAATGGGCAGCTCCTGCTGACGGGCGGCGGACTCGGCGGGAAGTCGGGCAAGGTGGCGCTGTGGGACATCAAGACGGGCGAACGGATCGGCTCGGTGGGCAATGAAGTGGACCAGGTGCTCGCGGCGGACCTCAGCGCGGATCAGCAATTCGTTGCGTTGGGCGGGCCGAACAAGCTGGTGAAAATTTACGCGACGAAGGATGGCAGCCTCGTCACTTCGATCAAGAAACACACCGACTGGATCACCGCGATCGCCTACTCGCCGGACGGTCGTTTTCTCGCGACAGCGGATCGCAACGGCGGCATCCAGGTCTGGGAAGGGCCGACCGGGAAGGAATACAACACGCTCCCCGGCCACAAGGTCCGCGTCACGGCGATGTCGTTCATGACGGGCGTGCTCGCGTCCTCGAGCGAGGATGGGAAAGTCGCGCTGTGGGATGTGAAAGAGGCGAAGGAAATTCGGAGCTGGGCCGCGCATCCGGGCGGCGCGGCGTGGGTCGATTTCTCACCGGATGGACGCATCGTTTCGTGCGGGCGGGATAAAATCGCGAAGGTGTGGGATCAGACCGGGAAGGAACTCGGGAAGACCGCGCCCTTCGCGGACATCGCGCTCCGGGCCGCGCTCAGCAACGAGCGGATCGTCGCGGGGGACTGGACGGGTGCGATCCGCGTCAGTGCCATCGACGGCAAGCCGCTGGGCGAGTTGAGCGCGAATCCGCCAACGCTTCAGGATCGGATCGCGGCGTCGCAAAAAAAGCTAACCGACGCGCAGGCTGCCCTCGCGCCGCTGCAGCAGGCGCTCGCCGCCGTGGAGGGAAAACTTGCCGCGGAGAAGGCTGCGCCACCCGCCGCGCCGATGGTGACGCAAGCCGCCGAACTTCAAAAACAACTCGACGCGGTCTCCGCCGAAATCGCGAAACGCCGGGCCGATCGCGCGACGAAAAAGGAAGGCACGCCCGAATACACCGCCGCGGACGCGCTCGTGCAGGGAATCAAACCCGACCTCGAAAAAGCCACCGCCGCACTCGCCGCAGCCCAAGCCGCACCCGCGACGCCAGCCGCGCCCAAACCTTCACCCACCGCGGAGGAAGTCGCGAAAGCGAAAGCGGCATTCGACCAGGCGAACGCGCAAATCGCCACCGCAAACGCTGAACTGGGCCGCTGGAAACTCGCGCAGATTTTCCAAACCGTTCACAATTCCAAACGCACGCTTGCCGACAAACAGGCGCAGTATGATGGCTTCGTGGAAGCCGCGAAAACCGCGCTCGCGCCAGTGGACAAAACCAAGGCTGACATCTCCGCGGCAGAAAAAGCGATCGCCGATGCGCCCGCGCAATTGACCGAAAAGGAGACGCTCGCCGCGCAGACACGAGCCACCGCCGAACCGTTGAGCAAAGCCATCGGTGCCGCGGAAGCAGCATTGACCGAAAAGGAAAAGACCCTCGCGGGAATGGTCGAGGCAGCGAAGAAAATGGCCGGCAACGTGGATGAACTGACGAAGAAACTCACGGCCCAAACCGCTGACATCGAGAAGCGCCGCGCCGACCGCGCGACAAAAACCGACGGCACGCCGGAATACGCCGCCGCTGATAAATTGGTGCAGGATCTCAAACCGGAAATCGCCGCGACCGAAGCCGCCATCGCCGCAGCGAAAGCCGGAACGCCGACCGTCGAATCCGCCGAGATCAAAGCGGTGCTCGCCGAAGTGGCGAAGATGAAAGAGACGCTCACCGCCTCGCGCACCGAAGCAAAGGCCGCCTCGGATAAAGCCACCGCTGCCGAGCAGGCGCTCGCCGCCGCAAAAGCCGGAGCCGAACAAGCCGCAAAACAACTCGCCGACCTCCGTGCCAAACTTCCCGCAATCACCAAGACCGCCGAGGCGGCGAAAGCCGAAGCCGAGCGCGCCACGGCAGTGACCGAAAAGGAACTCGCCGCCGCGAAAGCCGACACGGAAAAACGCCGCGCCGACTACGACACGGCTGCGCAGGCAAAGCTGTAGCAGCGAGGAGGCGCAAAAATGTAGGCGAGGTTTGCAACCTCGCTCCGCGGCTCCGCCGCGCTTCGCTCGTCGGCGCGAGGTTGCCAACCTCGCCTACTTTCCTCCTGCGTCGCTAGCCGGCCGCAGCCTTGATCGCCTCCAGCTCATCCCACCGCACATACAGCCGCGCGACGGTCTTCTTCGCCGCCTCGTGCCGCGCTTCGAACTCCGGCCAGTCGTTCCCATGCTTCGCGTAGAAATCCGCTGCGGTGAGCGTCGCTTCGAGATTCGCAACTTCCGCTTCGGCGGCGTGAATTTCCGCTTCGATCGTTTCGAGTTCGCGCTCTTCCTTGTACTTTAGTTTGCGCAGCTTTTCCTTCGGCGCGGACGGCGCGGTTTTCGCGGGCGCGGCTTTAGTAAAAGCGGCCGCCCTCGCCGACTGCTGCGCGCGCTTTTCCAAGTAGTAGTCGTAGTTGCCGACGTTCACGGTGATGACGCCATCACCCTCAAACGCGAGGATGTGCGTGCAGACGCGATTCAGAAAATAGCGATCGTGGCTGACGACGATCACGCTTCCTTTGAAGGCCACGAGCGCTTCTTCGAGCAGCCGCAGCGTGGCGAGATCGAGGTCATTCGTCGGCTCGTCGAGGATGATCACATTGCCTCCGCGCTTCAGGATTTTCGCGAGCATGATGCGGCTGCGTTCGCCGCCGCTGAGGTGCTCGATTTTCGTGTTGATGCGGTCTTCGGTGAAAAGAAAACGCCGCAGGTAACTGCGCAGGGTGATCTGCTCATCGCCGAGCGCCATGTGTTCGCGGCCTTCGCCCACTTCCTCCCACACGGTCTTGTTTTCATCGAGCATCAGCCGGTTTTGATCGACGTAGTTGATCTGCGTGCGCGACCCGATTTCCACTTCGCCGCGTGTCGGCGCGAGTTCGCCGAGGATGCATTTCAGCAGCGAACTTTTCCCCAGCCCATTGCGCCCGACCACGCCGAGCCGCGAGCCCGCGGGCAAATCCAGATCCACTTCGTCGAACAGCGTACGCCCGCCCAAATCGAGCCCGACGCCGCGCAATTCCACGATCCGATTCGCCGTCTTCGGCGCAGGCGGAATGATGAGCTCCACATCGATCTCCTGCTCCGGCGCTTCCTGTCCGGCCATTTCAAAATAACGCTCGATCCGGTCCACGGATTTCGTCCGCCGCGCGCGCGGCCCTTTGCGCACCCACTCGAGTTCATGCTTCAAGAACTTCTGCCGCTTCCGCTCCTGTTCTTCCTCGACGCCGACGCGCTGCGCTTTCGCCAGCAGGAAATCATTGTAGCCGCCGTCGTAGCTCAGGAATTGCCCGCGCTGCAACTCGACGACGCGCGTCGCGATGCGATCGAGAAAATAGCGGTCGTGCGTGACGAACAGGCACGCGCCGGGATAGCGCGCGAGGAAATCCTCCAGCCACTCGATGCTGCCGGTGTCGAGATGGTTCGTCGGCTCGTCGAGGATGAGAAAATCCGGCCGCGCCAGCAGCGCACGGCACAGCGAGACGCGTCGCTTTTCTCCGCCGGAAAGCGTGCCGACGAGCCGCGACTGATCGGGCGCGTGCAGATTCGTGACGAGACTGGTCGCGCGCTGCTCCAGATTCCAGCCATCGAAATGTTCGATCTGGCCGAGCACTTCCGCGCTGCGCGCGCTCTCCGGCGGCGCGGTCTCGTATTCCGCGATCAAGTCGAGCACGAGCTGCGCGCCCGCCAGGATGTTTGCCTGCACGGTCTGCGAATCATCCAGCCCGAACACCTGCGGCAGATAGCCCGTCACGAGTTCGCGCCGCCGCGTGAGCTGCCCGCCATCCGGCTCCAGCACGCCCGCCGCGATGCGCAGGAAGGTCGATTTCCCGCAGCCGTTCCGACCCACGAGTCCGACGCGTTCGCCTTCGTTGATCGTCAGCGTGGCGCGGTCGAGCACAGTCTGCGTGCCATAGCGCACCAGCAGTTCGCTGGCGCTCACGATCGCGTTGAGATTCGGTTCAGACATGAAAAAAAGGGACGCGCTCTTCGCACCGAATCGCGCCGCGCGCCATTGCGAATTCGGTGCCAACCAAGATCAAGAGAAACCGGCGACCGTACTTCGTGCGTCTGCGACCGGCGTTATTTCACGCATTGGAAATGCAGCGCGAGTTCGACGCTTCGGTCGAGTGAGTCGTCGGGAAGTGCAAGGCCGGTCTCGCTGGAGATCACGTGGACGGCGGTGAAGCCATGGCTTTCCAAGGCTAGCTGCTGCGCGCGCGGCCGGACATAGACGTGTTTCAAGACCCCCTCGTCGCCATAGACACCGTCCCAGAAAAGCGCCACGTCCTGGCCAGCGTAGTCCGCGAAGGGTGCATTGAAGCGGCGGATCGCGGCGCGGCGGCCGGCGTCGAGCAGCGAGAGCGCTCCGTAAGACGCTTCAATGGCCTGCAAATTATGCGCGGAAAAAAGAAAAGTCCCGCCCGTGCGGAGGACGCGGAAGACTTCGCGCAGGCAATCCGCGCGGCGTGCGGGCGCGAGGCAGTCGAGCCCATTGCAACTGAAGAGCACGACGTCGAAAGCCGCATCCGCGCAGGATTTCAGCGCTGCCGCATCCTCCACGCGAAAGGCGAAGTCCGCCGCGCCGCGATAGTCCGCAAAGCGCTCGCGGCAGAAGTCGATCATGCGCGAAGCGATATCGAGGCCGAGGTAATGGCGGACGAAGGGGAGAAAGAAAAACGATGTTCGCCCCGCGCCGACGCCGAGGTCGAGCATGTCCACCTTTCCCGCCCGCGCCGTCACCACCTGCAAGAGCCGCGCCTCCGCGGGTGCCAGCAGCGAGGTGAGATAGTGACTGGCGATCTCCGGGCGGTTGTAGATTTCAGCGAAGGGATTCATGCGCGCCGGGAAAACGCCGGCATGATTGCCCTACTCCTGCCGCCGGTCGATTTCCTCGAACAACTTCACAAACCCGAGCACGAGCAGCGCGGGGCGGACCAGCGCCAGCGCAAGTCGGATCAGCGCCGCGGCGATCCGGCCGACCGGGAAAACTGCCACGACGAGGCCGGCTGCGAAGGCGTAACCGGCGGCTTTGACGGGTTCGTCGCGGATGGTTTTTTCCGCGCAGGCGGTCCAGCCGCGGACGCGGTCTTGAAATCCGGCGCAGCATTCCGTGGAAGATTCTGGTTCTGACATACTAGGTCGAGAATAGAGCATGGCAGCGGGGAAAGGCGAGCGTGGCGCGCAACGCTCCGGTCGAGATGACGGGTTTTCGCGGTGGATATTCTCAATGCTAAATCCTTAAATCCTCGGCGATGCCCGAAAACTTTCCGCCCGCCGCACCGCTCGACGCCGCCTACGTCACCGCGATGTCGCATTTCTACCGTGGCGAACTCGGGCGCATCATGTCCTGGCGGCAGCGGCTCGACATCACGACGAGCTGGGCGATCACCGTCACGTCCTCGATTTTCACCGTCGCGTTTTCGTTTCGCGAAGTCCCGCATCTCATCTTCTTTTTCAATATCGCCGTCGTCTGGGTGCTGCTCTGGATCGAGGCGCGGCGCTACCGTTTTTACGACGCCTTTCGCGCCCGCGTGCGGATGCTCGAAGCGCATTTCCTCGTCCCGATCGTCGCTCAGAACAACGCGCTGCTTCAGGGCGATTGGAAAAAACTGGTCTGCGAAGACCTGCTGCTGCCTTCCTTCAAAATCAGCCGCTTTGAAGCGGTCGGACGCCGGCTGAAACGCAATTACGCCTTCATCTTCCTCATCATCATGGTCGCGTGGATCACGAAGATTTTTCTCCACGCCGAACCGCACATCGATTCGTTCGGATCGTTTTACCAGGCGCTCGGCGTGAAACCCTCGATCCCGAGCTGGTTCGTCGCCGTGATCTTCGCCGTCACCTTTTTCAGCGTCGTCGGCATCGTGATCCATATCGCCCGGAAGAGCACGGGCGAGATCAGCGAATTCGGCACCCACCGCGCGGGGTGGAAGATCTGAGGGAGTTCGAAAAGCCGCTGCCGCCTCCCCGGCATTTTCCAAGCCGCCTTGTGACACAAACTTCCGTTGGCGGACGCCGGGCCGCTGCGTTATTCTCGGTGCCCTTTCCCGAAAAATGAACGCAAGTGAAATCATCTACCTCGACAACAACGCGACGACTCGGGTCGATCCCGCGGTGGTCGGGGAAATGATGCCGTTTCTCACCGAGTTTTACGGGAATCCATCAAGCGGATACCGCTTTGGCAAACAGGTCGGAAAGGCGCTGGATCTCGCGCGCGAGCGGGTTGCCGGGCTGCTTGGCTGCGAGCCGGCGGAGATTGTTTTCACGAGTTGCGGCACCGAGTCCACGAATGCGGCGATCCATTCCGCGCTGCTCATGGACCGCGACCGGCAGCACATCGTCACCACCCGCGTCGAGCATTCCGCGACGCTGAAACACTGCGAGGCGCTCGCCAAACGCGGGACGGAAGTGACGTGGCTCGGCGTCGATCCACGCGGCCAGGTGGACCTTGCGGAACTCGATCGCGCCATCCGGCCCGACACCGCGCTGGTCTCGGTGATGTGGGCGAACAATGAAACCGGCGTGATTTTTCCCGTGGAAGAAATCGCCGCGATCGTCCGCAAAAAAGGCGCGCTGTTTCACACCGATGCAGTGCAGGCGATCGGAAAAATTCCACTTCGCCTCACGGACGCGAAGATCAATTTCCTCTCGCTCTCCGGCCACAAGCTGCACTGCCCAAAAGGCGTCGGCGTGCTTTACGTGAACCGACGCACGAGGTTCGCGCCGTATCTCATCGGCGGCGGACAGGAAAACGCCAAACGCGCGGGCACGGAGAATGTCTCGTCGATCGTCGGTCTCGGCAAAGCGTGTGAAATCGCGGGCGCATTTCTGGATCACGAAGCGACAGAAGTGCGCGGGATGCGCGATGAATTCGAGAGCAGCCTAGTCTCGCGGATCGAAGGTGCGCAGGTCAACGGCGACATCGCGAACCGCCTGCCAAACACGAGCAACTTGTCGTTTGAAGGCGTTGATTCCGAGGGCGTGCTGATGCTGCTCGATCAGCACGGCATCTGTTGCTCATCCGGCTCTGCCTGCACCACCGGCTCCGTCCACGCGTCGCATGTTTTGAAAGCGATGGGTTTCTCCGATGACCGCGCGCGCGCCAGCCTGCGGTTCTCCTTCTCGCGTTTCAACACGCGCGAGGAAGTGGCTAGGGCGATCGAGGTCGTCCCGCAGGTGATCGGCAAGCTCCGCCGGGTCGCGGTGGCAGCGTAATTTCGCGCCTACTTTTTCCCGGCGATCGGCGCGTCAAGGTCGAGCTTGCTTTGCGGGATCACTTCGAGCTTTGGAAAAATCTCCCGCATCGGTTTTGCGACATCGTTCGCGCGGCCCACGACGATGACCGACATCGCGTCCGGCGACAGATGCTTTTCCGCGAACGCGCGCACTTCATCCAAACTCACCGACTGGATGCGCTCGACGTGTTTCGCGAGCGTATCGACCGGCAGCCCGTGCAGCGCCAGTTCGGAAACGCGCGCCACGTAGCCGTCATTGGTTTCCAGTTCGCGCGCGAAATTCCCCGTCAGCACCGCTTTGCGCGAAGCGAAATAATTTTCCGCGACCGGCTCGCTGGAGAGCCGTTTGAGTTCGGCTTGAATGATGCGGATGACTTCCGCAGCGGATTCGTTTTTGGTCTGGCAGGAGGCGGCGAAGATGCCGAACTGGCCGCTCGTGGTGAGCCGGCTCGCCGCGCCGTAACTCAGGCCGCGCTTGAGGCGGATTTCCTGATTGAGCCGCGAGGAATATCCGGTGCCGAGCACCGCGTTGGTTACCTCCGCGATCGTGAAAGCCGCGTCCGCTTTTCCCAAACCCGGCGCTCCGACATACACGGCGGCCTGCCCCGCGAAGGGAAGATCGACGAGGATGGCGCGCGGCTTTTGTCCAGGCGTGCTGGCGGCAGGTGGCGCGGGTGCTTTCGCCGCGGGCCAGTCGCCGAGGACTTTCTCCGCGAGCGCGAAGCCGTCCGCGGCGGTGATATTTCCCGCCATGACAAGCAGCGCATTTCCGGGAACGAACGCGCGAGTGTGAAGCCCGGCGATATCCGTCCGCTTGATGCGCGGGAGCGAGGCGAGCGTGCCTTGCGTGGGATGCGCGTATGGCGATGCGCCGAGCAGCGCGCGTGCGGCGACGGAACGCGCGACCGCGCCGGGCGTTTCCATTTCGAGACGCAAATCGTCGAGCGCCTGCTTGCGGTGGCGCTCGATTTCCTCCGCGTCGAATTTCGGATTTCGCACCACGTCCGCAAGAATCTCAAACGCCGCGCCGACATTGGCGGACAGCGTCTTCAGCGTCACGTCGATCGAGTCCCAGCCCGCGTCGGCGACGAGCGACGCGCCTAGGGATTCCACTTCGCTCGCGATCTGCGGGGCGGTGCGTTTCGCGGTGCCTTGCGTGAGCAGGGAAGCCGTGAATTTCGCGAGACCCGCGAGTTTTTCCGGGTCCGTCTCGCTGCCGCTGCGGACGATCAGATTCGCGCTGAGCAGCGGCACGCCGGGCCGCTCGATCACGATCACGCGCAGGCCGTTCGCGAGCGTCTTTTCCTGCGGCGCGACGAGCTTCGTGGGCCGCAGCGCGGCGGGTTTCGGCAGACCTTCGATTTCGACCGCGACCGCGGTCGTAAGCGTGAGGAGCAACAACGCGAGTGTTTTCATTTCTTCTCCTTTGCTGTCGGCAGGTATTCGAGGACGAGCCGGTTGTCGTCGGTGAACCACTTTTTTGCCGCTGCCTGGACTTGTTCGGCGGTCACAGCTTCGAGTTTGGCGAGGTCGGTATTCACGAGCGCCGGATCGCCCCGGATGGTCGCGGCTTCGGCGAGCGCGCTGGCTTTGCCGTCGCACGTTTCGCGTTCGGCGAGCTGGCTGGCGAGGAGCTGGTTTTTCGCAGTGGTGAGCTCGGCGGCGGAGATCGGCGCATCGGTGAGTTTCTTCACCTCGTCGAGCAAAGCGACGCGCGTTTTCGCGATGTCCGCGCCGCTCGCGAGGATGATCTGGAAAGTGAGCAGCCCGAGATCCGTCCGCAGATCGGCGGAGAATTGCGCGGTTTGCGCCATCTCCATTTCGTAAATCAGCACGCGATACAGCCTCGACGATTCGCCGCCGCTCAACGCCTGCTGCAAGACTTGGAATGCGGGCGCTTCCTCGCTCGTGATGGCCGGCCCGAGATAGGTGACGGCGAGCGCGGGCAGCGGAACCTTCGGACTCGAATCGCGCAATGTCCGCTCACCGGTGCGCGCGGGCTCTTTCACCGTCACGCGCGGGATCGGCGTTTCCGGCCTGGGGATCGGGCCGAAATACTGATCCACCCACTTCTGCAAATCCGCCGACTCGAAATCGCCTGCGACGACCAGCACCGCATTGTCCGGCCGGTAAAACGTCGCGTGAAAACTCTTCACTTCGTCGAGGCTGGAAGCGTCGAGCTCCTCGATGTTTCCGATCGTCGGCCGTTTGTAGGGATGCGCTGCGAACGACATTTTCGGAATCCATTCGCCGAACTCACCGTATGGCTGCGCGAGCACGCTCTGGCGGAATTCCTCCTTCACCACATCGCGCTCAGTGAAGAAATTTTTCGTGTCCACGCGCAGCGACGAAAGCCGCTCCGCCTCCGCCCAGATCAGCCTCTCCAAATGATTCGCGGGCACCGTCTCGTGATATGCCGTTACGTCGTCGGACGTGAAAGCGTTGTTTTCCCCGCCCACATCTTCCGTCAGCCGGTCGATCGTTTCGTTCGGCATCCGCTTCGTGCTTTTGAACATCATGTGCTCGAACAAATGCGCGAATCCGCTGCGCCCCGCGGGATCATCCTTCGAGCCGACGCGATACCAAATCTGGATCGCGGCAGTCGGCGTGGAGTGATCTTCGAGAGCGATGACACGGAGCCCGTTCGCGAGGGTGCGATCGGTGAAGGTGAGTGGCGGCGCGATGATCTCGGCGCGTGCGACGAGCGGGAGGAGAAGGCAGAGGCAGAGAGCTTTCACGAGGGCGTCACGCTCTGTGGAGTCCGGCGCGATGGCAACACGAAAGCGGCTCCGAATCAGCGGTAAAATTCCGCGATCTGCGCCGCGACGTAGCGCTGCTGATCCTCGCGCAGTTCCGGAAAAATCGGGAGCGCGAGCGTTTCCTTCGCCGCACGTTCGGATTCGGGGAAATCGCCTTCGCGGTAGCCGAGATCGCGGAAACATTCCTGCATGTGGAGCGGCAGCGGATAGTAAATTTCCGTGCCAATCCCCGCCGCGGTGAGGTGTGCGCGGAGGTCGTCGCGGCGCGGGGCGCGGATGACGAACTGGTTGTAGATGTGATGATTCACGAGCCCCGAATCGGCATAAGCCTCCGGCGGCGTCTCGATGATCTCATCCAGCTCCAGGCGGCGAAATTCCTCCCGATAAATTGCGGCTCGCGCACTCCGCGCGGCGCTCCACGCATCGAGATGCGGCAGCTTCACACCGAGCACGGCGGATTGAATCGCGTCGATGCGGAAATTTCCGCCGACCCACTTGTGATAGTAGCGCGTCTCCATCCCGTGATTTCGCAGCGCGCGGATTTTCGCCCCGAGCTTCGCGTCCCGGCAGGTCACCATGCCCGCATCGCCGAATGCACCGAGATTTTTCGTGGGGTAAAATGAGAACCAACCCGCCTCGCCGATCGCCCCCGCGGCACCGAGCGGATGCACCGCACCGAGCGCCTGCGCAGCGTCTTCGAGCACGGGAACACCGTGACTTTTCCCCAGCGCACAGATCGCCGCCATGTCCGCGCACTGCCCGAAAAGATGCACCGGCAAGATCGCCTTGACCTTCGCGGAACGCGCCAGCGCTTCATCCAGCGCCGCCGGTGAAATATTGAAAGTCTTCGGATCGATATCGACAAACACCGGGCGCGCCCCGAGCCGCGCGATGCAACCCGCCGTGGCGAAAAACGTGAACGGCGTCGTGATGACCGCATCGCCCGGCCCGATGCCGAGCGCCATCATCAGCACGAGCTGCGCATCGGTTCCCGACGAGATTCCGATGGCGTCGCCCGCGCCGCAATACGCCGCGACCGCTTTTTCAAACGCCTCCGTTTTCGGACCGAGGATCAGCCCCTGCGAATCCGCGACCGCCTCGATCTCGGCAAGGATTTGCGATTTGAGCGGAGCGTATTGGAGTTTGAGATCGAGGAGCGGGACTTGCATCGGCGCAGGATGGAAAGCATCGCGCGCCCGCGCGTCGAGGTCGTTCTTGCCACGGGATTGCCGAGATGGGATTCAGTTTGGCCAAATGCTCAACTCCCTGCTGCTTTGCATCCTCGCGCTGGTTTTCGCCTCATCCATCGTCCATGCGGAAACGGAATTTCGCGGCGCGTGGGTGGCGTCGGTTTTTAATTTGGACTGGCCATCAAAGCCGGGGCTGCCAGCAGCGGAGCAGAAGACGGAATTGCGGGCGCTGCTGGATCGGGCGGCGGGGCTGAAGCTAAACGCAATCCTGCTCCAGGTGCGGCCCGCGAGCGATGCGCTGTATGCGTCGAAGATCGAGCCGTGGTCGCAATTTCTCAGCGGCGCGCAGGGCGTGTCGCCGGGTTACGATCCGCTGGCTTTCGCGATTTCGGAAGCGCACGCGCGCGGGATCGAGTTGCACGCGTGGTTCAATCCGTTTCGCGCGGCGACGAATGCGAACGCAACGCTTGCCGCGAATCACGTAGCGCGCGAGCGTCCCGAGTGGACGCGGCGTTACGGCGGCCAGCTTTGGCTCGATCCGGGCGAGCCGGCGGCGCGCGAATATGTGATCTCGGTGATGGTCGATGTCGCGCGGCGGTACGAGGTGGATGGCATTCACATCGACGATTATTTTTACCCGTATCCAAAGGGCGGCGCAGTATTCCCGGACGAGGCGACTTTTGCAAAATACGGCGACGGGAAAGATCGCGGCGACTGGCGTCGGGAGAATATCAACCGCTTCGTGGAGACGATGTATGCGCGGGTGAAGTCGGCGCGGCCTTCCGCGAAGGTCGGCATCAGCCCGTTTGGCATCTGGCGGCCCGGCGTGCCCGCGACGATCGAAGCGCAGCTTGATTCCTACGCGCAGCTTTTCGCGGACTCGCGGAAGTGGCTGGCGGAAGGCTGGTGCGATTACCTCGCGCCGCAGCTTTACTGGTCGATCGCGCCGTCGAAACAAAGTTTTCCCGTGCTGCTGAACTGGTGGCGCGCGCAGAGCCGCGGCAAGGCGATCTGGCCAGGCATCGCGACGGAACGCATCGGCGCGGCGCGGCCGGCGCAGGAAATGATCGAGCAAATCGCGCTGACGCGAAGCGGCACGAATTCCCCGGGGCACATTCACTGGAGCATGAAATCGCTGATGCGAAATCAGGGCGGCATCGCGGATAAACTGCGCGCGGGGCCGTACGCGGAGCGGGCCGGAGCGCGTTAGCCGGAGATTGCGGCGAACTTTTCCAAACACCCGAGCAGATACGGCAGCAGTTGTTTTTTGCGCGAGACGATGCCTGTGAGTTCCCAGATGTGGGGCTGCTTTTGCGGGTAGTCGATGGTGGCTAGAAATTCGGGGGAGCCTTGCACGAGCAGGAGTGAGGTCTGGTCGTTGATGTCGGTGACGAGCAGGGCGGCGAAGAGCAGGCCGTCGCGGGCGCGCGCGGTTTCGAGCGTGGCGAGGAGGGCGTCCTGTTTTTCGGGAAAGTGGGCGAACGTCAGCTCTTCGATTTGCGCGACGGAGAAGCGGTGGCCGGCTTCCGTGTAGGGTTTGCAGTCGGCATTGATCGCCTGCTCGGGGGTGAGCGTGAGCAGCGGCGAGCCGACGGAGAAGATTTGCTCCGCGAGTTTTCCGGGATCGGTGGCGGCGATTTTCGACAGGCGATGCAGGATGTCGCAGTCGATCGGCGTCGTGGTGGGCGAAGTGAGATTGAGCGTGTCGGAGATGAGTCCGGCCATGAGCAGGCCCGCGATCGGTGGCGGAATCGGCACGCCGAGCTGCTGGTAACACATGGCGACGATGCTGCTCGTGGAGCCGACGGGGTTGTTCCAAAACAGGATCGGCGCATCGCTCGAAAAACCGCCGAGCTTGTGGTGATCGAGGATTTCGACGATCGGCACTTTGTCCGCGCCGCGCACCGCCTGCGCGAGTTCGTTGTGATCGACGAGGATGAGCTGGCGCGGGATTTCTTTTAGGAAATCCGATTTTGACAGGATGCCGACGAGCGCGCCGTCGTCGTCGAGCACGGGGAAGATGAACGCGGAAGACTCGGCGGCGGTGCGGCGCGCGTGGTCGAGCAGGGTGTCGCGATGAAAACTGATGTAGTCGGATTCGAGCATGCGGCTGACACGGACGGCACCGCGGGCGAGGAGCACGCTGGTGGCGGTGTCGTGTGGCGAGCTGATGACGGTGACGCCGGCGGCGCGGGCGCGGGCGCGCGTGGTTTCATCGATGGGCAGATTTCCGGTGACGACGATGGCCTGGACCCGCGCAGCGATGGCGAACTCTTGAATGTGCGGGCGGTCGCCGACGAAGAGGACGACCCGGCGATTCGCGTGGTGGGCGAGGCGCGGAGTGAAGGACTCGGCATTCATCGCGCCAACCATGAGCAGCATCTCGGCGGGCTCGCCGGAAAGCTGGCCGGTGACGAGCGCGCCGCCAAACGTGGTGACGATGTCCGCGAGTGACGCGGTGATCAGGCGCGCGGAGGCTGCTTCATCGCGCGGCGGGAAAAGGTAGTGCGTGATTTTGAAAGTACTGAGCAGGCCGAGGCAGTGGTTGTTTTCATCGACCACGGGCAGGCCGCGCAGCCGCATTTTGTCGATGAGTTGCACGGCGTCGTAGATCGGCGAATCGGCGTGGACGGAAATGACGTGCGGCTCCATCACATCCTCGACGCGCGGCGAGAGGTCGTTGATGAGCAGCGGCGCGGGGATGCCGAATTTTTCGAGGACGAAGTCGATGCGTTCGTTGGTGTGGCCGGCCCGCGCGGCGACGACGTTGTCGTGTCCGGACAGGCGCTTGAGTTCCGCGTAGGCGATGGCGGAGCAGATGGAATCCATGTCAGGATTCCGATGGCCGATGACGATGGTTTGCATGGCGGATGCTTGGCGTCAGCGATCGCGGCGCGGGGAAAAGCGCGTGCGTTTTCCTTTTCCTCGCGGTGTCAGAAAGTGCGGATGCTCGCGATGGCGTTCGGCGCGCGGAGAAGTGCGCTCATTTTTTCGCGATCTAGCGCGCTTGCGGGATTGAAAGCCGTGCCATGCGTCGCGCGGAACTGCGCTTCGCGCTTGGACGATGCGTTGTTTTTCGCATGGTGGCGATGCCGTTCGGGAGGCGCGATCTGCTTGCCATCTTCCGGCCCGACGATCTCCACATCGCGCCCAACGTAGAAACGAATCTGCTGCTGCGTGCCAGCATTTGGCAGCCACGTCGGGCGACCGCTGCGTTCATCCTTGATCCACCACGGATACGTCGGATTCGAGTCATCGCGGTAGATCACTGCGGTGCGCTCGGAGATGGCGTCGTCACGCAGTCGGCTGCGGTAGCGATACTGATAAGTCACCACCTTGTGCTCGATGCGCGCGGCTTTCAGTTCGTGGTGCAAACCTTCCGCATAAATCCTCGACGTGTCTCCCTCGCGTGGAACATCGATCCGGGAGCGGACGACTTTATCCCAAGTGGGCGACTTTTGAAAAAGCGCGCAGCCGGTGAATGCGAAGCAGGCGAGGATCGGAAGGAACAGTGATTTCGACATGGTGCTGGAAGTCCGGGCGGAGCGAACGAGTGCGATAGCGGTGGCGCAGAGTTTTCTCAAGCCGTTTCTCCCCACGCGCGGGTTCGCTGTGGCGGGCGTTTCTGTCCCGGACTCGCGTTACACTGTCACCCCGTCGAGGTCCGCCTTCGCGGTCGCAAGCGCCTGCCGCAGCGCATCGCGATCGCGCAGGATTGCGTCGAAATCCCGGAGGAAATTTGCCGCGTCCCGCTTCAGCGCCCCATTTTCACGCAGCAGCGTGTCGCGTTCGCCGACCGCCCGCCGATAAATCTGAACGGGCACGCTGGAATCTTCCATGTCGGCGGCCTGCAAGGTCGCGGCGCCGAGAATCTCCAACTGCCGTTGCAGCGCGGCCACCTTGTCTTGAAGATCGCGGTTGTCGCGCTTGAGAAATTCCACCTCGGATTTGCTGGGTGCCGGGGGATTGCGGAATTCGCCGAGATCGGCTGGCACCTCGGGCGAGAAGTCCGCCGCGACATTCCCAAATCGAATCCGGCAGGGAACGTGAAGGTGGAAATCCTTCACGGGCTGCCCATCGACGCATGAAAGATTCGTCGAATCGAGATCGTGCAGTCGGTAGGTGCCTTGAACGAGGATAAGTTCGGCGTGATGCGCCGATACGCTGCGGTCGAGAATCTGAATCGTGTTGTCCGCGGCGCGTCCGATCGTGATGCGATTGCCCTCGAGGATCTGCCCGATCGGTTCTGGCTGATTCGGAAGTGTAAGGCGGAGAAATGGCATTAGTCGGGCGGTCGTGCGCGGCACCATCGCTCCAGCAGCGCTCATGCCGGGGGGCGCGGGCGCTTGTGAAACGGGCGCATCGGGGTGTGATTGAAAATGGCCCCAGCAGAGTCTCTGACCTCCACCTTTTTGCCTAAAAGCGGCGGTGGAGATTGCCGCGGAGGACACGGAGGACGCGGAAAACACGGAGAAGGAAGAGGTTGCGTCCCGTGTTGCCGGGAGGGCGTCGTTCACCGATTGGGTGAGCGGCGCGAGCTTCGTAAATCTCCGCGTCCTCCGTGTCTTCCCCGTTGTCCGCGTTGTCCGCGATTTCCATCGCCGAATCTAGCTTCAGGCGCACGCCACCGAGAGCGGCTCGACAACCTATTGTTGCAAATGCAACAAAAGGTTGCAGCGCGGGAAGCGTCCGCGAGTAACGCACGGGTTTTCTGCCCACGGTGCCTCGGGCTCGATCCGGGCTTCGCAGCGGATCGGAGTGTCTGCGTTACGGAGCTGCACTGGCGGGCGCGATCGGCCCCGAATAGTCCACCGGCCGCGCCGGTAGCTGGAAGCAGCCCTTTTCATCCACGCCACCCTCGGAAATTCGGATCGTGACCGCTTTCCGGCGCGCACGCGAGAGAGCAGCGCTGCCGCACGAATGCGCGCGGTCAACGAACGTGAACTGATCGACGTCGCCAGCGTGGCTCGCAGAGCTGCGCCACTTGATGCGGGAAAGTGCCTGAGATTTTCAGGCCATACGCGGCCTCGCGCAGCACGAGCGCTGCGGGAGAGAAGGGATTAAACGGTCGCTTTTCCGCGCCGCCGGGTAGCAGAGCAGAATCCCATCAGCGCAAGCCCGAAGAGCGCCGTGGTCGGTTCTGGGACTGGTGGGGCCTGAACGACTGGGCCTGCGGTGATCGAAGCGATTTTGAAGCGATCTTCATCCGTCGAGGAACCTGCCCCGGTATTTGGCGGCTCGCCCACGTAGGTTCCGAAGAGAATGGTGTTGCCGGTCTTTCCGATTGCAACGGCCAACGAAGTCTCACTCGGGGTGCTCAACGCGTCGAAACGGCCTTGCGTAAATCCCAGAGCCGACAACTGCGCATACGACTTCCCGGTGAGATCAGTGCCGGGCGTCACATTCCCCACCCAGTAGCTCACATCCCGATCATAGATACCGAACGGGTCGATGTTTATGGACGAGATATCGACGGGATTGCTCCCAAAGTTGAACATTACAAAATTGTCCGGCCCGATGTTGTCCACTTGGTGCGAGGGATCGCCAGCAGCCAATCCCTCCCCACGATCACTCACGCCAAGACCTGTGCTGTACTGGCCCAAGCCGGCGTTTTCAAAAAGGGTGCCGGCGGAACCGGTGTACCCCCAAGCGGACGCGGTGACCGTCAGCCCATTCTGACTGAAGGTGAGGGTGTTTCCAAAACTGGCGGGGTTCCCGGCGGACCCGGCCAGGTTTAGCGTGGTGAAAGCGGCATTTGCAGATGCGATTCCCGCGAAAATCACGACTGCGGAGGAGAGGAAATGGAGTTTCATATCAGAATGAGTGGAAAAATTGGAGCACTACTGGAACAATGTCTAATCAATTTAGAAATGGAACGCGATGGGAAATGCACCGTTTCTTTAGTCCGACTCTGTCCTACACGTTTCGGCGAACGATCCGGACCCGTCGAAAAACGGCAACGGTCGGCTGTGGCGTGATCCGATCGCCTTTTAGAATGAAACACTCCGTGCAATCGGCCCGCGCCCTTGCACGACGGCGTGATGGCGATAATATCCGCGTTTTCGATCGCGCCGCCGAGACGCGGCATCGAACGTGATGTCCGAAATGCAAATATGCAACTGACTGGTATAACCCCTGACGACCTGGCGATTGCCGCGCGACGGAGAAGGCGGATCTTCTGGATTGTCGTTTCGACGCTGCTTGTCGGGGCAGTTTGCGGTTCACTCGTTTATCATCCGTGGCGTTTGAGAAGCCTCCACCAGGCATCGCGGGCGGCGATGGAAAAAGGCGATTACAAAGGCGCGGCGTTCATGGCGCGGTGCGCGCTCGCGATCGATCCGAATTTTGTGCCAGCGTGCGTCACCATGGCGGAAGCCAGCGAGCATGATCGGGCTTCGTCCGCGGTCTTCTGGCGGGAGCAAGTGCTGCGTTTGGTGGGGGAATCCACTGATACGTTGATCGGTTTGGCATCGACTGCGTTGAGTTTCGGAAAGATTTCCACCGCACGGTCCGCGCTCCAGCGCATCCCCGAGAAAGATCGCAGCCGCGAGGATTTTCTCGTCCTTTCCGGGGCGATGGCTCTGGAGGAAAGGGACTATGTCGGATCGACCCGCCACTATGAAGCCGCGCTCCGGCTCAACCCCGAAAAGGCAGAATACCGACTCGCTCTCGGGAGGGCAAAATGTGCGTCCGCAGATTTTCTCACGCGCGAAGAAGGGCGTCGGCTTTTGGAGAATCTCACGGGTCATGAAACGCATGGCTTGACGGCGCTCAGACTGCTCGCAGCGTCGTTTGAGGCGCATCAGGAATTTCAAGCGGCGCTGCGATGTGCCGAGCTACTGATGGCGCTCCCGACGCACACCTACTCCGACGAGGTGCTCCGGCTCCGACTGCTGCACAAGACCGGGGCAACCCGTTTTGCGGCCGAGCTCGCCGAAGCTCAACAGTTGGCCAGGAGCATTCCGAATCACGCCGGCGCGCTCGTCCTCTGGATGAGCATGGATGGGCTGGCACAGGAAGGTCTCGACTGGGTGCTGAAACGCGTGCCGAAACTGGGACAGTCTCCAGAGCTGCGACCCGCGATCGCCGGATGCCACCTCGCACTGAATGATTGGGCTGCGCTCCTCAATATCACGCAAATGGGCGAATGGCCGTCCGCGGACTACGTCCGCCATGCCTACCGGGCGCGCGCGCACCACGGGCGGTCGGAAATTTCGCTGGTCGGCAAGGAATGGGGGTTTGCGATCGATTCCGCCGGCCACCAGATCGACACGCTCACCTTGCTGGTCCAGATGGCCACCGAATGGAAGTGGGTGGACGAGGCCGAGCAGGCGCTCTGGGCGGTGCTATACGACGCGCCGGGATCGCGCTGGGCCATCGACGCCCTCCAGAAGTCTTACCTGGAAAAAAACAACACCTTGGGACTCCGCCGCATCGCCCTGCATTTGGTGAAAACGGATCCCGCCGACGAAAACGCGAAGAACGATCTCGCCTTGGTTTCGCTGCTTTTGAACATCGAAACAGAGCACGCCATGAAGACCGCGCGAGACCTGCACGAAAAGCGTCCCGACAACGCGGCGTTCAACTCCACGTATGCCTTCGCCCTGTACTTGACTGGCCGCACGGTGGATGCCTTGGAAGTGCTTGAAATGCTGCCGCCGCAGAATCTGGAAGTTCCCTCCATCGCCGCCTACTACGGAATCGTGCTCGCGGCGAACAACTCTCCCGAAAAAGCATCCCGCTTTCTGGAACTCGGCCGCCAAGCCAGCTTGTTGCGGGAGGAAAAAGACCTCGTCGCCAAAGCGGAAAGCTCGATCCTGGATCCAAAGTGAGTGAGGTTTTGCCACTGGCCAATCGCGGAAACGCAGGGCGCCGTTTAAGCGCGAGCGATTCCACGGATCGCTCGACTGCGGCAGCATAGTGCCTGCCTCGTCAGCAAGCGCGCGACTGGCTCCGGGGCGATGTCGCGGTTGCCGATGAGTGAGCACGTTTCTGGCTACAGAAAGACCTTCGCGATTCCTGATTCGAACCTGTTCCCGCTTCATTCCCATATGCTTGATTTTTCAACCACCGCCCCCGCAAACCCGAGCGTCACCCTGGACTCAGTTTTTCCCACCGTGGATGCGGTCGCGCGCCGACCGCTCCTCCTTTTCGGGGACGATCTCGGCTGGCTCGCTGGCCGGAGTGAACTGGCCGGACGCAAGATCGTTTTCGCCCCTCCCGACGCCGATGTCCGGGCCGCGCTGGCAACCGAACCGGTCGATGGTGTGGTGGCGAGTTTTTCAGACGTCGGCAAAAGCGTGGCACTCCTGCGCGCCGTGCGGGCGCGGGACCCCGGATTGATGGCGATGCTGCGCGGCGATGGCAAGGAACTGGCCGGCATTTCGTGCCCCTATCCGCTGCTGCCGCGGGTCGATTCGGTGGAGGTTTTGGACGACCAAATCCGCACCCAACTCGCGGTCGCCGCGTGGCAGGCCAAACCGGCCCTCGCGAATCTGCTCAAGCTGATCACCCACGTTCCCACGCTGCCGACGATTTACACGCAGCTCACGGCCGCACTGCAAAGTCCCGCCAGCTCCATCGAGGACATCGCGGGAATCGTCGCAAGGGAACCCGCCGTGAGCGCGAAACTTTTGCAGATGGTCAATTCACCCCTCTTCTCGCTGCGCGGAAGTGTGACCTCGGTCCGCGACGCCACCAACCTCCTCGGCCTGAGCCGGGTGCGATCGCTGGTGATGGCGACGTGCCTTTTCCGGCAGTTCGATGTTTCAAAATGCCGCAGTTTTTCGATGAGCCGGTTCGAGGCCACGAGCCTCCAAGTCGCGACGTGGGCTTCCACGATCGCGATGAGCGAAACCCGCGACAAACATCTGGCCGAGATGGCCTTCACCGCCGGCATGCTGCACAACTTTGGCGTGCTCCTGCTCGCGGCGAATATCCCGGGTGTTTACGAGGAGGTGCTGAGCACGGCGCTCAAGCGGCACGGCAGCCTGGCCTACAGCGAATTTCAGACGTTTGGCACGACCCACGCCGCGCTCGGGGGCGGCTTCCTCGCCTCGTGGCGCATCCCTTTCCCGATTGTGAATGCGGTCGGCTGGTATCCCTTTCCGTCGTCCTCGGAAGACACCGCCTTCTCCCCGCTCACAGCGGTCCATGCGGCGAGCGCGGTGGATTCCTTCGCGCAGACCGGCATGTACGCATACGACCACGATTACATCGAAAAACTGGGCCTCACCGAGAAGATGGAGGAGTGGTGCGCAACCCTGCCGGGGGAGACATTGGCGGCGTAGGTCGTTCTGGAACGCCGACGAGCGTTTCCCCATTCGACTGCCCGCGTCAGGCCGGAGGCATCAAGCGCGATCACGCCGTGCCCCATTTCGCGGAGCGCAGTTTGCAAATCGTCGATTTCTTCGCGCTGCCCGGCGAGTTCCTCGGCAGATACGCGTCCGTAAAACTCCCGGGAAAGATCCAACCGGTGAAACTCGTTCGCGGGAAGAAAATCGGAGATCTTCGCGGCGCCCTCCCGTCTCCTTCCACGCCGCGCCAGCGCAAGCCGTAGCACACCCAGAAAACCGCCCTTGCTCATGCCATCCAAGCATCCATCAAAGCCCCAGCCTCCGGTGTCATTTTCCCGGGAGGCAACGCGTCCCGGTTTCTGGAGATCGGGCGTCAAGCCAACTTGTCGCGCGAAGAAAGAAACCTCGTCGCCAAAGCCGAAAGCGCGATTTTGAAATCCAAGTGAGTCGAGCCGGGTGATCACCACGTTTGCGGTCGGCCGCAGCGCGGCGGCGTTGACGCCCTAAAACTGATCGAGCAAATAGCGGATCAAGTCCGTGCTCGTTACGATTCCGAGGAGCGTTTTGCCGTCGGTGTCCACGATCGGGACGGAGTGAAAATCGCCTTTCGACAACACCTCCGCGGCATCGCGGATGGACGCGGTTTTCGTCAGAGTCCTGGGCGCGGCATGCATGATTTGCTCGAGCTTCATCGTGTGATCGAGCGTCGCATCCGCCGCGCGCTGATCCGTCCCAAACGCGTCCCCGATGCTCACGCGCAAGATGTCGGAAAGGCTGATGATGCCGATGATTTCGCGACCGCTGACGACCGGAACGTGATGGATTCCCTCGTCTTGCATGAGCTTGCGCGCTTTGGAAATCGGATCGCCATGATGCACCGTGACGAGTTCAGTGATCATGATTTTGGAGACAGGTTCATTGCGTTTCATGCCCGCAAGTTAAGCGGCCCCGCCGCGCCGCGCTCTCCAGCGGTTGTGAAACGCAGGGCGGATGTTGTGATATGCACCGTTTCCGTGGGAAATGCCGCTCAGTTTTTCGGCAGCAGTTTTTTCAATGCCGTCACCGCTTCCGTCCGGTCCACACCGAGACCGGCTTGTTGAAAGAGGACGTCGCCCTTGCCATTGAGCACGGTGATGAGGAGCGAATGCGCGAATTGCGTCTCCGAGCCGGGGACGTAGTTGAAACCGATGTGCGCGGCGAGTTCGCGCACGCCATCCGCATCGCCGCGCAGGAGTGTCCAGCGATCTGGGGCGAGCGAGTGTTTCGCGCGAAAGGCTTTCAGCGCCTCCAGCGAATCGCGCGCGGGATCGATGCTCGCGAGGAGGAACGTCACCTTGTCGCGCGATTTCCGCGGCAGCTTCGCTTCGATCTGTTTCATGTCCGCGACGATGATCGGGCACGAGTGCGCGCAGTTTGTGAAGAAGAGCGCGAGCACGACCGGGCGCTGGTGCAGCGCGCTGAGTTTCAGCGTTCGCCCGGTGTCGGAACGCCAGGTCGATTCCAGCCGGTAGATCGACTTTTCCGAATACTTGCCCGCAGGCAGGCCGACTTCGCAGGTGGTCTTTTGCGGCGGCGCTTCCGCCACGGCAAAGCCACGGACGGTGAGGGCGAGCAATGCGAGCAGTTTGACGAGCGGATTCATGATTGCTGAATACAGCGTCCCGACGCCGACGCTGCCCGCGCGTTGGCAAAGCGTGCGCCTTCCTTGTCGTGCCGGATGATTGCCGATTCACCTTCGCTCGTTGCGTTCGCCCGGCATTTGCGGAAAGGTCCGCGCCTTCCAATGCTCGCCGAGATCCAGCGCCGCCGCACGTTTGCCATCATTTCGCATCCCGATGCGGGGAAGACCACGCTCACCGAAAAGCTCCTGCTTTAAGCATGCTCGCGGTGGATGCGCCGGAGGCGGAAAAGGCCGAGGGTAGCGAGCCCGAGGATCGGGAGCGATGCTGGCTCGGGGACGGAGGTGAAGGTGACGTTGACGGATCGCGTCGCGCCTGTCGTGACAGTGAAGGTGCCGCTCCAGCCGGCGGCTGCCGCGGCGGGCGCGATTCCGAAGTTGGAGACAACGAGGTTGGTAGAAGATGGAACTTCCAATACTCGATAACTGATGCTGGTCGCGGTGCCGCCCAGATCATGGAAATCGAAGAGAATGGGGGCGTTGCCTGAAACAAAACCGCTCGCCGGGTCGGTCACGGTCCACATGTCGCGAGCGGTGGAGCCGAGATCGTAACGGACCGTGAGCGCGGAGCCTGCAAAAAGCGAAAACGAATTCACGGCGAGCGCGGCAGCTACCGAACCCCCGATGTCCAAAGTATCGGCGCTTTGCAGTGAGAGACTGGACAGTGTGCCATCGATGAGCAGGGAGCCACCCATGAGATTCGCCTGTCCCGAGGTGGCGTTAGGAAGGGCGAGCGTCCCTTCGGAGACGAACACCGGGCCTTTCGCCGGATTGAGCAACGTGAGGGTGCCGGCTCCAGTCTTATCAATGCCGCTGAGATTCGCGCCGGAGAGGGCCACATCGAAGCCGCCAGTATCGATCTGGCCGATGAGTTCGGTGCCACGGGTGAGGTTCTTGGCGGAACTGAAGGATTGCGCGGCTTTCAGCGTGCCACCGTTGAACTCAATGGCGGAGCCATTGCCGAGATTGGCATCGGAAGAGACGATGAGAGTGCCTTGATTGATCGCCGTGACGCCGGTGTACGTATTCACGCCGCTGAGCGTCAACGCTCCGGCGCCGCTCTTGATGAGCGCGCTGCTTCCGACCGCCTCGCCGATGCTGGAGGCGATGGTGAGATCGTTGCGAGTGGTGACGATCAACTCCGCGCCGCCGGCACGAAGCACGCCATTTTCGATCCGGCCCGCGGCGTTGCCGCTCGAAAGCACGCCGCCTTCACTCAGGGTGAGCATATTGGGGGCGCCGAGATCGATGGCCGCGACCGCAGCGTCGTTATTTTGAAAATTGAGCGTAGCGCGCGTGGCCGTGGCGGCGAGTGCGGTGCTGCCACCGACGATCTTCACATGAGCGGTGGGAGCGGCGGTATTCAGATCGCTCGCATACACGGCCAGCGGGCTGGCAAATCCATCCGCGCCAGTCACGGCCCAATCCGTGCCCACGGTAACGTGACTACCTACAATGCCCGTGACGCCGTTCGCCAGGCCCGTCCACCCAATGCGACCGTTCCCGATGAGATCGAGCGTGCCGTGGTTCTGTCGCACGGCGCCGGCGAAGGTTAGCGAGGCAAGCGCGCCCGGCTGATTGGTACTAATGACGGTAGCTCCCGAGAACTGCAAAGGGCCTGCCTGCTCCGCGATGGCTGTCGTGCTATGCCCGATGAACTCGAACCGTCCACCCTTGATTGTTACGTCCAGCGAATCGGAAAGACGGTTGCTGTTTGCGACCGCGGTACTATCCAGCCGAAGCGTGCCATAGGTGGATACAAACATGGCGGAATTAAGCGCTGAGCCGTTGCCGGAGAACTCGACGCTCCCGAGCGCGATGGTGGTCGGGCCGGAGTAGGTGTTGGCATTCGTCAGAATCTGCGTGCCCAGGTTAGTGGGCCGCGCCCGAATCAGGACGTCTGTTCCGGAGGTAATGCGCGTAAAATCATTTCCGGTGAGAAGATCGAACGCCAGTTTTCCGGCGCCGTTATCCTGAATGACGCCTCCGAAGGTGCCCGACTCACGAATCGTCGCCTCTACGGTGCGGGCCTGTCCATCCGGTCGGAGAATGCCACCGGAGGAACCGCCGCCCGAGAGCGATTGCAGGAAAACGTCATCCCGAATTCGTCCCAGTGTTAGCATCACTCCCGGAGCATCGGCGAGTGTAGTCCGCGGTATGGGTGTGCCTGTCGCCCCTCCAGCCACATACTCGCCCGCGTTGACGCGGAGGTTTAAGATTGAGACAACGCCGCTCACCGTGAGGGCCGCGGTGCCCTCTTTCACCAGCGTCGCGTTGGCTCCTGCAAGGGGCGAACTGATCGTGGCGGCTTGATTGGCAGTGACGGTCAGGGTAGTGCCTGGCGTCCTCACTGTGCCGCTCCGAATTGTGTAACCGGGGACATCGAATGTCAGTCCCGTCGCTATGACGCCGTCAAAACGAACGTTTACGAATCCGCCCGTGCCAGAAAAGAACGCCACGCCATTATTCCACGGCACGTTATTGGTGCCATTCCACCAATTGGCAGTGAAGGCATTCCATTCGCCAGAACCGCCCGCGCCGCCCGGCCCCCAAATTAACTGCGCGGAAACTGGCTCCGCAACCGCACCAGCGAAGGCGAAAAACAATGCGAGGCGGGTGCCGCGATGATGGAAAGTGCGCGCTGCGATTTTCATGGGAGGAACAAAAGCGGGTGGAAGATGGAGTTTGTGAATAGCGATCATCGTAATTGAGCTTATGGGGTCGGTCAAAAGGTCGATCGCGTGCGTCTGCGCATTCTCGTCCGCATTCTCGATGAAGCCGCCCGTAGTGGCCAATCGGGAAGCGGCGCGTTCCACCTCGTGTGCTCGCGTCCGTCGCGCGCCGGGTTTCCCCCGTTGCGTTCGCCCGGCATTTGCGGAAAGGTCCGCGCCTGCCAATGCTCGCCGAGATCCAGCGCCGCCGCACGTTTGCCATCATTTCGCATCCCGATGCGGGGAAAACCACGCTCACCGAAAAGCTCCTGCTTTACGGTGGCGCGGTGCAGCTCGCGGGCACGGTAACGGCGCGGAAAAATGCGCGCGCGACGACTTCGGACTGGATGGAACTGGAGCGCAAACGCGGTATTTCGATCTCGAGCACGGTGCTGCAATTCGACTACGACGGCTACCGCGTGAACCTGCTGGATACGCCGGGTCACAAGGATTTTTCCGAAGACACGTATCGCGTGCTGACGGCGGTGGATGCAGTCGTGATGGTGATCGACGCGGGCAAAGGCATCGAGGCGCAGACGCGCAAACTTTTCGAGGTCTGCCGCCGCCGGGGCGTGCCGATTTTCACGTTCATGAACAAGTGCGACCGACCCACGCGCGATCCGCTCTCGCTGCTCGATGAACTCGAAAGTGTGCTCGGCATCGGCGCATTCGCGGTGAACTGGCCGCTCGGCAACGGCCCCACTTTTCGCGGCCTCTACGATCGCCAGACGAAGGACGTGCATCTCTTCGAGCGTACCGTCCACGGCGCTTACCGCGCGCCCGAGCAGGTGGCCGATCTCAGCGATCCGCTGGTGAAGGACAAGTTGGATGCCGACGACTACGCGCGCGCCGTCGAGGAGCTGGAGATGCTCGAAATCGCGGGCGTGGATTACGATGGGGCGGCGGTCCATGCGGGAACGCAGACGCCCGTCTTTTTCGGCAGCGCCGCGAACAATTTCGGCGTGCAGCTTCTCCTCGACGCCTTCCTGCAACGCAGCCTGCCGCCGCAAACGCGCGCGAATGTGCCGCTCGACGGTCCGTTCAGCGGCTTCGTTTTCAAAATCCAGGCGAACATGGACCCGCGCCATCGCGACCGCATCGCGTTCCTGCGCATCTGCTCGGGCCACTTCGAGCGCGACATGAATGTGATCCACGCGCGCACCGGAAAAAAAGTCCGCCTCGCCAGCGCGCACAAACTTTTCGGGCAGGATCGCGAGACGATCGACGATGCGTTCGCGGGTGATGTCATCGGCCTCGTCGGGCATTCCGAATTCGGAATAGGAGACACGCTCACCGTTGATCCTGGCATCCAGTTCAGCGAAATCCCGCGCTTTCCGCCGGAGTGTTTCGCGTATCTGCACAACCCGAATCCCGGCAAGTTCAAACAGTTCCGCCAGGGCCTCGAACAGCTCCTGCAGGAAGGCGTCGTGCAGGTCTTCGAGCTGCGCGATTCCGTGCAAAAAATCCCGCTCCTCGCCGCCGTCGGCCCGCTGCAATTCGAGGTCGTGCAATACCGTCTCGAAAGCGAATACGGCGCGCCGAGCACGCTCGAAGTCGCCAGTTGGCAATCCTTCCGCTGGCTTGCCGCTGGCACCGATACGACCGCGCTAAAACTCCCCACCGGCTGCCGCCTCGCCTACGATTCCACCGGCCAGCCCGGCATCCTTTTCCCAAACGCGTGGACACAGAAATATTTCGCCGAGCAAAATCCGGGAGCGGTTTTGCAGGAACTGCCGACGGCGTAACGGTCGGTGGCGGGAGGTTTTTAGAATGCCCAACTTGCGGCATTGGGGAGCCGTTCTAAGTTGGCTGGCTTTTTATGCACCGTCGTCCCCTCATTTTCATTGGCGCGCTCGCGTCGCTTGCCGCCAGTGCTTTTTCACAGGAGGCGATGCTTCAGTATTTCAACACGTCGTGGAAAGAGATCGAGCGGCGCATCCCGGAAGTCGCCGAGGCGGGCTACACTTCGCTCTGGCTGCCGCCGCCGTCGAAGGGCAGCTCAGGCGGATTTTCGGTCGGCTACGATCCGCTCGATCGCTTCGATCTCGGCGATAAAAATCAGGCGGGTGGCGTGGCGACGCGCTACGGGACGAAGGCGGATTTGCTGCGGCTGGTCGAGGTCGCGCAGCGGTTCGGACTGCGCGTGTATTTCGACAACGTGATGGCGCACAACGCGGGGCCGCTCGACAACGTCGCGCCGGGCACGCTTTTCCCCGGCGTCCCGGGCTTCGTGCCGGAGGATTTTCATCTCGTGAAAAAGCCGGGCGGCGGCTGGAAGAAGGCGAGCGACAGCATCAACTACAACGACGAGTGGCAGGTGCTGAATCGCAATCCGTTCGCGTGGGACATCGCGCTGGAGGACTTCGCACCGAATACGCCACCGTACTGGAATACGAGCTTCGATCCGGTCGGGCAGGCGGAGGATACCAACTACGCGAAATGGGTCGGCATCCGCCATCCCGGCAAGACCTGGCTTTATCCCGACACCAATCTCCCCGGCGTGACCGATGCGAATGGCATCGTGTTTCGCCCGTTCGCCGACAAGGAGCCGTATGTGGACGCGAATGGGAATGGGCGCTTCGACTGGACGGACACAGTAATTGTGAACGGCCAGCACGATGCGGGGGAAGCGAGCGAGGCTTTCACCGACACGGGCGTCGATCCGACCGTGCCCGCGCACCAGGTCGCGGCGTGGGGTTTCGGCGACGGGCGCTACAATATGGGCAATCCCGTGGCCGAGGATGTGAACAACATGCTCATCCGCTCGATCCGCTGGACGATCGACCAGACGGGCTGCGACGGTTTCCGGCTCGATGCCGTGAAGCATGTGCCGAGTTATTTCTTCGGCCTGCAAAGCGGGAGCAAGGATTCATCGAGCGCGGGTTATTTGGGAAATGCGCAGGCGCAATTCAACCTGACGCGCGGCTTCACCGACTGGTCGAATCATCGCAACTCCTCGTACTCCACGCGGATCGTGCGCGATGACCTGCTGCTCTTCGGCGAGCACCTCGGCGCACCGCCGAATCCGAACGATTATGTCGACGCCGGGATGCGCATCGCGAACGACACCTTCGCGAACAACATCGGCGGCTTCAGCGGCATCGGCTCGAGCATGGTCGGGCTGGATGCGCCGGGTGCATCCACCTTCGGCGTGGATAACGGGATGATGTATTGCCTGAGCCACGACAACAATTACATGGCCGGCAGCGAGCGCCCCGCCGCGCATCAATACATGCTCACGCGCGCGGGCGTGCCGATCGTTTATACCGACGGCTACAACATCGCGGGCGGTCCCGATTTTTTTCCAAAGCCGGCCTACATCCCGTTTCTCGGGCAATACGATCAGACTTACATCACCGGCGCGCTGCCGGTGCGGCGCGATTTCATGCGCGGCGATCAAATCGCGAAGTGGTCCTCGCAAAATTTCTGCGCGTGGGAATTTCGCGACAAAAGCGAGAACGCTGGCATGTCCGACGCGGACGGGACGACGGTCGTGGTGATGCACGCGCGGAATTACGTGGCCGGTCAGCAGATGCTGTTTGGCACCACGTTCCCGGCCGGTGCGCGGCTGCAAAATTACTCGCCGTTTAATGGCGGCTTCCACGCGACGGTCGGCGGCGACGGTCGGCTGCGCGGCGATGGCGATCCGAATCCCGTGATCGTCCCGACCGGCGGCTACTTCGCTTTTTCCTACGATCTGCCGGAACTGCCCACCGTGTGGAGCGGCTCCTCAAAAGTTCACGCCATCGACATTCTCGAAAATGGCGTGCTCGTGCCGACGATCGGCGTGCTGCGCAAGGACGGCGCGAACGGCGACGCGGGATACCAGTACACCGCGCAAATCCCGCTCGTGCGCAGCGGCGCGAACCTGCGTTTCACCGCGCGCGCCGATGGCTCGGCGGCAAATTTGCTGATGAAGCTCGATGGCGGGACCGATCTGAATTCGCAGATGGGCGCGGGTTTTCCGACGGGCCGCGACAATCCGCCGGGCACCGCGCGCGATACTTTCCTCGGCTACGAGCAGATGCGGTTCGTGCATCGCACGACGGAAAAATTCGCCGCGCGACTGATTACCTCGCCCGCGCGCGACATCATCGGCTCGGTCGGCGCTGAGAATTGGCAGTGCGCGATCGGCACCGCCGGTTTCACCCGCATCGACGGCAGCGGCGTGAGCACGGACACGGACACGGCGGATTGGGTCTTTCACAATCCCACCGCCGCCGACATCGACGGCTCCGCGCAGACGCAGTTTTTCCCCGCGCCCGCCGCCGCCGCCGGGCAACCGATCAGCGTGTGGGTGAAAGTCGGCTACAAGGCCGACGACATCACGGACGCGTGGCTCTACTACACGACCGACGGCGCGACGTATCCCGAAGGCAGCGTGGGTCAGGGCCGCGGGACGACGCAGACCGTCGCGCTCGCGTTCGATCGCGATGGCGCGGCGGATGGCAGCGGCACGCCGGAGTGGTGGCGCGGCACGATCCCCGCGCTGCCCGCCGCGACGGTGCTGCGCTACAAGATCGGCGTCCACAAAACCGATGCCGCGAACCGCTTTCCCACGAACGCGGATCAGATCGAGAAGAAGCAGAAAATGGACACGATGTATGAGGTCGCGAATTTCAACGCGACGACCTGCACCGTGTATCCGCACAACGATCTCGGCGCGCGGCGCACGGGACTCGCGGAGGGTTTTCATGTGCTGCGGACGCGCGCGTTTTTGTCGCGCATTGGCCAGGCGTCGATCTTCAAAACGAACACGCAGACTTTTTACTACGACACCCAGCGCCCGGCTGGCGCGGTGCTTTTCCCGACTGAAAACGCGACCATCGGCGGCACGACTTACGGCTGCGTGGTGGCGACCGATGCGAGCGTGACCGGCGTGCAATTCAACATCCTCGACTCGAACGCGGGGAACGATTCCGCCCCGAATGGCAACGGCGCGAGCAACTGGGCCGCAGCCACCGAGGTCACGCCCTCGCAACTCGGCGCGACCGGCTACGTGCGCGAGTGGCGCTTTGATTACAAAAACATTCCGGCCAGCGGTGCCGCGATCGTGAACGTGCGGCTGCGCGAGGCATCGTCCTCCGCGAACAATGCGCTCGACGACACGACCGGCTGGTTCACGACGCTGGAGCGCAACCTCAACACCGGCTCGACGGTGAATTATCGCATCCAATTCCCGACGACGGACGGCACCGTGGTGGACTCGAACTACATTGGAAAAGTGTATTTCAACAAGAGCCTCGCCACCGGCATCTCCGCCGCGCAGATGGTGAGTGAATTCACGATCACCGTCGATGACGTGCTCCTCCCGCGCGCCGGCTACGTCTTCATCGCGAACGAAACCGCGAACGAAAGCGCGATGTCGTTCCACTTCCCAAATCTCTACACCGGCAACCCCGACGACCTCCACGAACTCCGCGCCACGCACCAGCGCGCCGACATTTCCCTCACCGACACGCGCCTCGTCAAAGCCGCCCCCGGCGCGATCGTCGATAGCGACGGCGATGGCCTGCCGGATTATTGGGAGAATCAAAACAGCCTCGATCCGAACAACCCGGATGGCATCGAAGGCGACGACGGCGACCCCGACGCCGACGGCGTTTCCAACAAACTCGAATTCCTCGCCGACCTGAATCCGAACGATCCGCTGGAAGGCATCATCGCGGTGACGCCGCTCATTTCCAAAAACGGCGCAACCTGGCGCCTGCAACTGCGCACGATCCCAAACCGCCGCTACCAAATCGAAAAAAGCGCCGACCTGCTCTCGGGCTGGTCGAATGCGGGCGCGAGCTTCACGGTTCCAACGGCGAACCCCGCTTACCAGTGGAACGATCCCGCGCCTGACCCGACGAAACGCTTCTACCGCGCGCGGATCAGCCTGCCATAAGGCGCACTCACCGATCGGCATGCCGGCGACGAAATCCCAGCACCGCGAGCCCGGCCACAACCGTCGCGATGATCGAAGGCTCCGGCACCGCGTGAATCGTCACGTCGTTACCCGAGCCGCCAGTGTAGCTGAAAAGCCACGCCTGCCCGCCCGCGTAAAACACTTCTCCTTCATCAAGCGCGTTCCCGGCAAAGACGAGCGGTGCCGGGACGGATTTCGAAATTGGACTGCCGCTGTCGTTTCGGATCAGGATGAACTCGTCGAAATCGTCGATGGGATCGAAGCCCGGCGCGAGTTGCAGATCGAGGGTGACATTGCTTCCGAGTGAAGGCGCATTGAGCGATACGACCCGATCGAAGAGCGTGCCGGAGTCGAGCAGGATATGCAGAGTCGCGCCGGTTTCCAGTTGCAAGGTTCCCGCAGAAATTTCACCGGCACCAACGCTTGGGTCCAATGTGCCGTCGATAGATAGATCGCCACTCACGCTGCCGTCGCCAGTGACAGTCGTTCCGGCAATTGCCGTGATACTTCCTGCAAGAGGGCCGCGCAGATCAAGGGTGCCTTCGTTGACCATCAGCGTTCCGATGAATTCCGCGCCGTTGGCGATTGTCAACCGACCCAGCCCGCGCTTCGTCAACGGAAAGGAGTTTTGCGAACTGAGCGGTCCGAGGAGCGAGATATCGAAGCCATTAGTGTCCAGCGCGAAAAAGCCGATGGTGGTCTGGAGGGGCTTCGAGGTCGTCCAGGGGCCGGTGACTTTGAGCGATCCGGATTCGAGGAATATCTGCGAGCTTTGACCGAAGGCTGCATCTCCGTTGATCGTCAGGTCGGTGTGGATTGTCGTCGGACCCGTGTAACCGTTCACGCCGGTAATGCTCATCGAGTTGGAGAATTGCAGACTCAGCCCGCCGGGGCCGGTGATCGGTGCGGTGAATTGAAAGACCGAGCCAGACGAACCCTGGAAACCGATCACTCCGCCCCCGAGGCGCAATGGACGGTCGAAGACCAGCGTCCCGCCTCCCTCCTGTTCAAAGCCCGCGTTGTAGATGGTGATTTGACTTGAATCGGGTCCGAAGGCGCTAAGGTCGTTGAACCGAATAAACCCACCATTGATGACCAGCGGCCCGGTGAAGGAATTGGCCTCACCGAGGCTGATATCCCCTCCGGACAACGTCAGCCCGCCCGTCCCACTTATCGGAGCGTAGATCCGAGCATTTCCCATGATGTGACCCTGCCGGCTGCCAAAGCTAAGCGGGATCAAAATGACCGAATCGCTCAGTAGCGCCACTCCCCCTGTGATCTCGATGCTCCCGTCGCCAACGATCAGACCACTGCCCGTCATGTCAGAAAGGCTGTTGACGGTGATCGCTGTGTCGATCGTGGTGAAGCCAGAGTTGGGGAGGCGATAATTTGAGCCTGGAACAGGCGTGAAGCTGTACTCGGCGTCGGTGAGCATGCGCAGCCCTCGTGTCGGATCGTACGTTACCAGCCTGCTGGGATCGGTCCCGTCCGCCGCATTCGTGGCATACATAAAAGGGATGACCGGCGTGACACCGGGACCGCCAGCCAGGTGCGAGGAAAAACCATCACCGAAACGGAGATTCGCCACGCCGGGGCCGGGAGCGGCACCGAGATTGGCATTGCTCGCATCGACCCTGAAAGTCGCCGCACCCTCCGGTCCGCGACTCAATCCGGCGAAATCGACTTGAAGCGCCGCGACATCGTGTTTGGGAACGATCCTCCCAAATCCGCAACCCGTCAGCAGCCCAAGTTGGAGCGCGGCGCTGCCGGGCTGGAGATCGAGCGTACCTCCCCGCAGAAAAATGGAAGTCGTCGTCGGGATGCCGAACGTGTTGCGCAAAGAGATGGTGCCAGAATTGTCAGCCGCGACTGAATTCACTTCCGAAAGTCGCCCCATGCCTTCGAGCACCAGAGAACCGTTGACGTCCGCAACGATCAAGCCTCGATGATTCAATGTGCCCGCGGGAGTGAAAGCTACCGATCCGGGGAGGTCGTAAAAAACCCGGAGCGTCCCCGTTCCGCGGGTACTCCCGGCAAAGTCGCTGTTTCCCTTCACTGAAAGCATCCCATTCGTGCCAAGGTCGATCATCCCTCCGCCGTGCAGCGAATAAACCGTGACCGAGCGCGATGCGGTGTCGAGCGTCGCCCCCGGCGCGACAGAAACGTTGGCATTCGCGAGAGCATCCGGGTTTCCGAGTCGCACCGTCCCCTCCTCGATATAGGCAGGTAAGCCGGTGACATTTCCGCGCAAGTTCAGCACAGCCGGACCGAGTTTGTGAAACGTGTTCAATCCACTCCCGGAGTTCCTGATCGGACTTGTCACATCAAGGTCGCTGCCAGTCAAAAACACCGCCCCGCTCGAGAACCGGAGCGCGCCGCCTTCGATTGACGCGCTGCCTGGGCCGACTTTCGTGAAGACCACCGTTCCACTGACCGTCAACTGGCTTAACACCGGAATCTTCAAATTCGCCCCGGCGTTCATCCCGATCGTTGCCACCGTATTCGATGGGCCGGCTGCCGTGGTCGCGGTGCCAACCAGGAAATTTGCCGTCGTCGGAGTGCTGCCGCCGTTCGCTGGATTTTGGATCGTCGCACCAGTTACGTATTCTTCGGCTCGCGCCGCCCTGACCCCGATCGGCCCCGCCGAATCCACCGTGCCATCATAAACCCCCAGCCCCAGCGGTGTGCCGTTGGTGTCCGCCACGATCAGCCCTCCGACAAACGAGCCGCTCGCTGGTGCGAGGGTCGTCTGCACGATTCGCGTGAAAGCGCCTCCGGGTCCGCCACCGAGCGCATCAGCCTGCACCACGGCCAGTGCTCCCGCGCCGCGCGAAAATGTTTCCACATTCAGGATATGGCCCGCGCCGCCCGGCGCCGTCAGCCGGATGCTGCTCAGCGTCGAATTGCTGAGGCTCAAAGTCGAAATGCGCTCGACGACCGAAACCAGCGGGTTGCCGAGCAGTTCCAGCACGCCGCCAGCGAGTTCGAGTCTTCCATTTGAAATCAACCGGCCACCGTTCAGCGGGTCCGCGTTGTCGAAAACGATCGCTCCTTCCGCGATGGAGATTCGTCCGCCAAAACCCGCAGCGTCCGCGATGGTCGCACGGCCCGCGCCGGTTTTGAGGAGCACTCCACTGCCAGTAAGCGGGCCGGAGAGGACCACGTCGAATCCCGCGGTGTCGAGCGTACCGCTGGTAGGAACCAAGACCTCACGCGAGCTATTCCACGGCCCGGCGAGCACCAGCCTGCCGTTGTTGAAGCGCACCTGCGGACTCGCCCCGAGCAACGCATCCGAGCCGAGCGTGAGCGTGCCGGAGATCATCGTCGCGCCGGTGTAAGCGGGCGCGTTGTCGAAAATCAAGCGCCCCGTGATGTTCAATCCACCCGGCCCCGTCACGGGTTGCGCGACGTGCAGCGTGCCGGTCGCGCCGGTCGTACCGAGCACACCGAATCCGCCATTGAGTCGGATCGCGCGCGGCAAAACCAAGTCGCCGCTGCCCGACCACAACACCCCGCCGCTGTGCATCACGATCTCGCCGGAGTCGGTGCCCAGTTGGGACGGCGTGGCGAAAGAGAGCGCGCCCGCATTGATCGTGAGCGGGCCGGCGATGTTGTTGACCGGCGGAAGGACGAGCGCGCCGGTTCCCGATTTCGTCAGGCCACCCGAGCCGTTCAGCGCACCGAGCAGCCTAAGGCTGGTTTGGTCGATGACAAAATTCGCCTCGGCAGAACCGAAGCTCAGACCGTTTTCAATTTGCCCCGCGCCATTTGCACCGAAAAATCCGCTGGAAATTGTGATCGTTCCGGTGCCGAGAATATCCCTCAGCGTCACCAGCGAGTTCACCGTCACCGCAGCATTATTCGTCGGTCCGGGATTGCTGCGAATATGCACGTTGGCACCCGTGGTGAGCGTCGCAGACAGCTCGCCCGCAGTGAGGCGACGGATGCCAGTGGCGACGCTAAACGTCACGGGGACCGTTCCGATGGTGCTGTCGAAACCGGAGGCGAACGGCAGGATCGGGACGTTCGTCGCCGTCGTGCCCGCGCCCACGAGATTTATGGAGAGCCCCGCCGGGAACAGGACCTTGGCCGCACCGCCGAGAGTCGCCGCCGATTCGAAGCGCAGCGTGGCGCGATCGTTCCGCGTGAAGCCAGCGAACGCGAGCGCGGCACCGGTCTCCACTTTGAAAGTCGCCAGCCCGCGCACCGAGAGCGCACCAAGATTTTCGACCACGGAGCCGCCCAGCCCGCCCGCGAGCGAGAGCATTCCGCCGCTGATCTCGATCGGCACCGTGCCGAGCCGCGCGAGCACCTTGGTCGCGTTGTCGAGACTCAGCCTGGCACCCGCGCCGATGAAGACCGACGAGGCAGCGAGCGCGCTGGCATCGCCATTGAAATACACGTTGGGATTGACGCTCGGGTATGGATTGTCGGCGGTCGCGATGAGCGGTCCCGAAAAGGTCAGCGGCGCAGCAAAGTTGGCGTTTGAGGTGATCTTCAATCCGCCCTGCCCGCCGACGCTGACGCCGCCGGAAAAGTATTGCACCGTCAGCATCCCAGCGGCGGGCAGCTCGATCGCGCCCGCTCCGGTAATCGTCCCGACGCTGGCGGGAATTTGCGAAAAGCGGAGCGTCGTCCCGGCGGACACGTTCACCGTGGCGAAGCGCAACACATCGCCCGCCGTCACATCTATCGTGCCGCCGTTGAGATTCAGCGTGCCGGGCAGCTTCGCCGCCCCATTGAGCGTGAGCGTGCCGCCACCGGCTTTGTTCACGGTCGTCCCGGATACGCGGCTGCCGAGCGAGAGATCGCCGAGCGCGATGATGTAGGCCGGACTGCTGGGAAAATTGAGCGTGCCGCCCGCGATGGTGGCGTGCGCGCCGGAATCGACGAGCAGGCTCGCGGCATCCAGCGACAAGACCTGGCCGGGATCGAGCGCCACGCTTCCCGAGCCGCCAAGCCGCAGGGTGTTGACTCGATTGAACGCACCACCCGTCGTGGTCGGACCGCTCGCGAAAAAGTGGGCCGTCACAGGGGTCGTGCCGCCATTCGCCGGGTTGCGAATTTCCGCGCCGGTCGTGTAATCGGCGGCAGTGAGCGCGCGCACGCCGATCGTTCCCGCGGCGTCACTCGATGCATTGTAAAAGGCCAGCGACGTGCCGGACTCCGTGGACGAAGTGTCGGCGAGCGCGCCGGGAATCATGCCATTCGTGAACACCGGCGCATTGGCAAAAACGATCCGTGTGAAGGCAGTGCCCGCCGCACCGCCGAGCTGGTCGCCGCGGAAAAGAATACTGCCCGTTCCTTGCGTGAAACTCCCAAGCGTCAGCGTCGCGGTGGCCGCGCCCGGCGCGCTGACGGTCAGGATGTTCGTGGTGTTTGCACCGAGGCTCACCGCGCCGACTCGTTCCGTCACCGCCGTCCCAGCGTTTCCCACCAGACTGAAACCGCCGCCGTTCAGCGTGACCGTCCCAGTGTCCACGAGCCGGTTGGCGGCGACGGTCGCGCTGTGATCGATCCGAAATTCCCCACCGCTCGCGACGGACACATTCGCTGCCAGCGCGCCATCATCCGAGAGAGTGAATGTTCCGCCCTGCACTGCCACCGTTCCGCGAAAACGCGACGGCGCGAGGAGCCGCAACTCGCCTGCGCCGCGCTTGGTGAGCGTGCCCGCGCCCGTCACCGCGCCAGACCAAGCCGCGTCGAAGCCAGCGGTGTCGAGCGTCGTGGAGACGAGGTTGATTTCGCGCGCGGTGCTCCAATTTCCCGCGAGCGCGAGCGTGCCTCCGGCGAGATTCAGCGCGCCGCCCGCGCCGAGCGCGGAGTCGCCGGGAATCAAGAGCCGGCCTGAGCCGAGATGGGTCGTGCCCGCGTAAGTGCTGCCCGCCGGGAGCGCGATCGTGAGGCCGCCCGTCGCCGCGATTTGCAAGCCGCCCGCTCCGGCGATCGGAGCCGTGATTTGGAAATCGCCCGTGCCGCCCGCACTGAGCAGCGCGAGGCCGGTGCGGGTTTCGATGGGGCGCGAAAAGGCGATCACGCCCGCGCCGATGTAGCTCAGGCCCGCGCCGTGCCCGTTGATGACGATCGCGGAATCCGCCCCGCCGAGGCCGACCCGCGCGTTGAAAGCGATCGTGCCCGCGTTGATCGTGAGCGTTCCCGTGAAGAAGTTTGCCGCGGCGAGCGTGAGCGTTCCCGAGCCCGATTTGGTGAGCCCATTCGTGCCCGCCACCGCACCGCCCAGCGTCAGATTGGCGGTGGTGAAAATGTTCGCCTCCACGTTTCCAAAATCCAGCGGCACCGTTATGCCGCCCGCGCTGCGCTGAAATAACGCGCCGCTCGCAATGGTCAGCGTGCCCGTGCCGCTCACGCTGCCGCCGTCGAGCAGCAGCGCGTTGACGGTGCGCGCGGCGTTCAGTGTTTGCGGTTCGCTGAGCCGCACGTTTTCATTCGCTGCCGCGGAGGCGAGGGTCATGCGATATTCGGTCGTGTTGTTCAGCGGGCGCAGGCCAGTCGCGCCGTAGGTGACGAAGCCAATGCCCGTGCCGGCTGCGCTCGTGTCCCCGACGGCGTAAGGCAGAATGCTGATCGCCGGGCCGGTGCCGCCGCCGCCGACCAAGACCGGCGGTGCCGTATTTACGAAGATGCTGCCGACGCCGCTGCCGGGCGTGCCGCCAAGGCCCGTGCCGCGAAAAAGAAAAGTGCCGCGCGCCGTGCGCGCGAGCGATTGCAGATTCAGCCGCGTGCCGATCCCGGTCGTGGCCGAGGAGGTGATCGGGGAATATCCCGCGCCTTCCACCGGGCCGACCGTTTCCGTTTGCTGCGCTCCGCCGGGCGTCGTCGCGAGGTAAAGCAGGCCGCCGCCGCGGAGATGGATCGGCGTGGTGTCGGCAACGCGATTATCGGTGGCGGCGCTTCCATTCAATCGCAGCGTGGACCCGGCGCGGATGTTGAAATCGGATGTTTGCAGCAGGGAGCCATTCGTTCCGCCAAGACTCAGGATGCCGCCCGCGAGCGTCGCGGACTGTGGCAAAATGCTGTAGTCCAACGTGGTCGCGCCTGTGTAAGTCGAGGAAGCCGACAGCGTCACCGTGCCGCCACCCGCCCGCAAAATGACCCCCGCCCCGGCGGTCGCGCCGCTGATGACTCCGGTGAGATTCTGGGAGCCGCCGGAACTGCCCAGAGCGGCGAGCGTGAGATCGCCCTGCAACACGACGGAATTTCCAATCACGAGCCCAGTGCCCGCGAAGCTGAACGTTCCGCCGCGCACCGTGAGCGCGCCCGTGCCGAGCGCGCTGGCCGAGGCGACGGCGAGATTTCCCGACTGCAAAACCACGCCGCCGGAAAATGTTTGCGTGCCGGAAAGCCGGACCACGGACGCATTCGCCGAGGTCGCGCCAGTGTCGATGGTGAGCGGCTGCGCGAGCGCGCCCTGGCTGATCGCACCGAACAAATCGAGCTGGCCCGGCCCGCTCGCCGAGATGGTCAGGCCGCCGCCGGTCGCGTCGAGTTGCAGCGGCAGGCCGATCGTCGCATCGCCGATGCCGCGCAATTCGATGCCCGGATTCGCGCCCGTGAAGCGCAGGGTGCTCCCCGCATTTCCGACGATGGAAACGCCGGTCGAGGCGGTGGTGTCGAAGATGATTTTGCCGAGGGCAAAGGCTCCCGCGAGATCGTCGGTCGCGGTCACCGCATTCGTGAAACGTAGCGCCAGCGCCGCATCGCCCCCGGCTGCGGGAGCCGTCCCATCGAGCCAGTTCGCCCCGGCGCTCCACAGGCCGTTGCTTTCGCCGATCCACACCTCCTGCTGGGCCGACGCGGTTTGCCCCGCCAGAAGTGCCGCGGCAAAAGCGGCAAGCGAACTTCGCCTCGCATACCGCCGACGTTGGGACGCATTGCTTCCAATCAGAATACCGGGGAGGAACATGGTGAAGACAGGAACGAGTTCCGGTCCGTGTGTCAAATCGGAAGACGGTCTTTACACTGAGAAGGTCAACGAAGTCTTCCCGTCCTTCCCGGAAACGCGGCGCACCTTTCAGCTCACGGAGCCGTTTGGCGGCTTCTCCGATCGGTTGCTACCGCGCCTCCAGTTTGAAAATCAGCGCGTCGAGGACCATGTCCGCTTTCACTTTGATCCGCCGTCCGTCGCTGATCGGGTCCTCCGGCGGCAGGCGCTTGATCATTGTGGCGATCACCTCCGCGGAGCGGTCGCTGGCCGCTTTGAGCAGATCGTCCACGGCGGCGGACACCGATGCGGCTGGCGCGGCTTTCTCACCGTTCGGGCCGCTTTGGAGAAAGTGCGCCGCTGATTCCGCGCCGATGCGGATGTGCCAGGCATCGTTGTTCGCGAAAAAAATTGCCAGCGCGCCCCGCTTGGCCACGCCCAGCCGCGCGGCTTCCTTTTCGAGCCACGCGTCGAGCTGGTCGCCCTCCGCAGCGGCGGGCGGTTTGGCATGGACGCGCGCGGCGAGCTTGGTGCCAGTGAAGCGCTGGAAGTTCACCAGCTTGTAGTTGAATTGCTTCGCGCGGTCCCATTCGGTCGGGAGGATTTTGTCGGGATCGTCAAAGGGCGCATCCGGCCCCGGCTCGCGCGGCCCGGGGTAGCGGCTCGCTTTCGCGACGAGCGCATCGAAGGCCGCCTCATCCGCGCGGAACGCCCGCGCCGCCGCGCCGAGGCGCAGGATTTTCACCCGCATCGTGTCGCCCTGCTGGATCTGCGGCAACAGCTCCAGCCCGCGGACCACGCGGCCAAAGACGTTGTGCTGATAGTTCAGCCGGTGCTGCGCGCTGAGCATCAGGCAAAACTGCGACCCGTTCGTGTCGGGCCCGTCGTTGCCCATTTGCACCGTCCCCATCCCATCGTGCCGCAGGCCGGGGACGATTTCATCGGGGAAAAGATAACCCGCGTCGCCCTCGCCCGTCCCCTTTGGATCGCCGCCCTGCACCACCAACCCCGGCACCACGCGGCACCACGTCAGCCCGTCGTAAAACGGCTTGCGCGGCTTCGGCCCCAGCGCGCCCTCGGCCAGCGCCACATGATTGGCCACCGTCATCGGCACCTTCTCGTAAAACAGCTCGCACACCACCACCCCGCGCTCCGTGGTGATCTCGCTGTAAAGCCCGTCCGGCAGGCCGTGCGGATGCTCCGCGCGGCACAGGCCGGAGACGACGAGTGAAAGCAAAAGGACGAGGAAGCGCGTGAGGTTTTTCATCGGGATCACGCCGCAGGCGAGCGCAGCCAACGGAGGTTGTCCAGCGTCAAACCGGTTCCGGTCACCGCGGATTGATCTCGCGCGCGGCGTGCCAATCTCCCGCAAGCGCGAGCGTGCCTCTGGCTGATCGCACCGGACAAATTGAGCTGGCCTGGCCCGCTGGCGGAGGTGGTCAGCGAGTTCACGATCTCCGTGGGTGACAGGTTGATTCGGCATGATCGTGGACACTTGCTCCACCCGAAGAGCGGAAGGAGGGCGGAATAGCGGACATCGGGTGAGTTGGCGGCTTGACAGATCGCGGTTCGCCCACAGAATCGCGCCACTTTTTCGGCGACCGACGACAGACTGGACGCCTGCTTTTCACCGTACAAACAATGAGATTCCCGCTGCCGCTCACTGCCAAGATCGCCGCCTACATCATCAAGCATAAGATCAAGCGGACGCCGCGATTCGCGACGGTGCTGCAATTGGAGCCGCTCCATACGTGCAACCTGAGCTGCACCGGCTGCGGGCGGATTCGCGAATATTCGACCTCGATCAAGGACCTCATGCCGCTCGAAGACTGCCTCGGCGCGGCGGCGGAATGCGATGCGCCGATGATCTCCATCTGCGGGGGCGAGCCGCTCATTTACCCGCAGATCGAGGCGCTGGTGAAAGGCCTGCTCGATCAAAAGCGGATCGTTTACATCTGCACGAACGCGATGTTCATGCGGAGGAAGATGCGCGAATACCTCGCGGTCGAATTTTCCAAGAGGCCCGAGCAGACCGAGGCGCGGATCGAGCGGCTGCTTTCCCAGGAACTGATCTCCGGCAAAGACGCGGACGAAATTCGCAAAGGTCCGAAGGACGCGGCGAAGCCGGTGATCGGGCCGTCGATGTGGATGTATTGGAACGTGCATCTCGATGGCTTGGAGCGGACGCACGATCTGATCGTCGAGCGCGAGGGCGTCTTCAAGGAATGCGTCCTCGCAATCCGCATGGCGAAGCTGCTCGGCTACCAGGTCGCGACGAATACGACGATCTACAAGGAAACCGACATGACCGAGATCGAGCGGATGTTTGAATACCTCGCGCACCTCGGCGTGGATGGCCACACGATCTCGCCCGGCTACGAATACGATGCCGCGAAGAAGGACATGGTGACGCGGCTCGACTTGCAGCCGGAGGATTTTTTCCTGACGCGCGAGATGACTGTGCAGAAGTTCAAGCACATCGAAAAGTGGGGCCGCGACTACACGCTGTTCGGCACGCCGATCTATCTCGAATTCCTCGCCGGCAAACGCAACCTGACCTGCTCCGCCTGGGCTATCCCGACGCGCAACATCCGCGGCTGGAAAGGCCCGTGCTACCTAATGACCGATGGCCATTGGAAGAGTTACAACGACCTGCTCAATCAGGTCGATTGGGACAAATACGGCATCGTCGATGGCATCGCTAAAGACCCGCGCTGCGAGAACTGCATGGTCCACTGCGGCTACGAGCCGAGTGCGATGCTCGGGCGGGATGCAAAGCCCGGCGACACCTGGAAAAACATCGTGTTCAACTTCGCCGCAAAGCCGCAGCCCTCCGGCGCAGGCCGCAGCGTGAAGCCGTTCGACGGCGTGAGCGCGGGCAATGGGCACCTAACCGGCAAGAAGGCGGAAGTGTCGGTGGAAGTGGCGTAAAAAAGTAGGCGAGGTTTGCAACCTCGCACGGTCGAGCAAAGCGAGACGGGCACTGCGCGAGGTTGCAAACCTCGCTTGCTATTCGAGATAGAGATCCACCGTCGTCACCACCCGCACGCTTTTCCTGTCCGGCGAGCTGCCGTCCACGTCCTCGATTTCAAACGGGCCCTGCACGGCGTGGCGGATGCGGCCGATGCGGCTGCCGGAGTCGCCGGCGAATTTCTCCGCGGCGATGCGCGCGTTCTTGTTCGCCTCCTGGATCATGGCGGGTTTGATTTCATTGAGCCCGGTGTAGAGGAACTGCGCGCGCCCCGAGGCGAGGAGGATGCCCTGCTGCACGAGCTTGTCGCAGTTTTCGAGCGCGTTTATCACCGCGGCAATTTTGTTTGTGCGAAGCAGCACGGTCACCGTGGCGTCGTAGTGCGGCGGCGGCGGCGGGCCGTCGTCCTTCTCCTTCGCGCCGGGGCGCACCTCGCGCATATTCGGCGGGGAATTGGAGATCTCCGTCGCGTCGAAGCCGGATTCCTTCAGGAAGGCGTGAATGATTTCGCGCGACTTCACGAGCCTCTCCTGGAGCTTGCCGAGGTTTTCCTCGGTGAGCGTGAAGGTGACTGGCCAGACGACGGTGTTCGCGGGCACCTCGCGCTCGGAGAGGCCCTTCACCGTCACGTATTCGTCGAGCCGCTTGTAGCTGCGCGCCGCGTGGCCGAGGAGCAAGGCAAAGAGCGCTAATCCGAGGATGAAGGAAATGCCGATGATGCCGGCACCGGATCGCATGGGTTTTGGTTGGTCGTTCATGTGGGTGAATACGTGGATGCGCGCGGATTCTTTCAACGGAAAGCAAATTTTTTAACTAGCGCCATGTCGGGCAGGAAATTTGCCAACGAAAAAAACGACGGGGCACTCTCAGCGCATGGCGGCTTTGAGTTCCGCGAAGCGGCGGCGCATCTCGGTGAGTCTCTCATGTTGCGCGGGGTCGGCGATGAGGTCATTTTCTTCCGAAGGGTCAGCCTTCAAGTCGAAGAGTTGCTCACGTTTGAAGTCGGGCCAGAAAAAATACTTCGCGTCCTTGCGCACGAGTGCTTCCGAGGAGGGGATGAAGCTCGTGTTTTTGATCGTCGCGTGCTCGTAGAAAAACTCCGCGCGCCATTCGGGCCTCGTCGCGGCGAGGTAGAGCGGCGCGAGGTCGCGGCCCTGCATGGTGATGGGTGCCTGGATGCCGGTGGCGGCGAGGATGGTGGGAGCCAAGTCCACGTTCAGCGCGAAGTCATCATTGGTCTGTCCGCGCGCGGCCTTACCCATGCGGGGATCGCGCACGATCAGCGGCACGCGGATACTTTCCTCGTGCGGATACCATTTGTCGGCGAGGCCGTGCTCGGCGTGGAAGTAGCCATTGTCGCCGGTGAAAATGACGAGCGTATTGTCGAGCAAACCCTGCTTCTTCAACTCCGCCAGCACGCGCCCGCACGTCGCATCCACCTCGGTCGCGAGACGGTAGTAGTTCTTCATCATCGCCTGGTATTTCTCCGGCGTGTCGAAACGCCAGTGCCAGCGAGCGCGGCCTTCGTTCTTCTCATTCGCGATGAAAGGCGGGAGCCGCCGGAAGGACTCATCTGTCGCGTTCGGCGGCACGGGAATGGTCACGTCCTGATATAGCTTCATGCTTTCCGGCTGGGGTAGATATTGCAGCGGATTTCCGTCCTCCGCATGGATGGCGAAAAACGCGAGTGTGAGACAGAACGGCTTGTCCGCAGGCCGCGTGCGCAGGAACTCCAACGCATCGTTTTCGTTCTTCTGCGTGACGTGGATCTTCGTGCCGTCGGCCTGCTTCAGCCAATGGGTTCCGGAGTAGGCGCGTCCGAAGTCAAAGTTCCCGGCGGGGAACTTCCCATTGTGCCATTTCCCGATATGTCCCACGTAGTAGCCATTCGCGCGCAACAGGCCGGGATAAGTCTCCGTCCACGGTGTCTTGAACATCGCAAACGCCGGATTCCCATGCCGCGACATCCATTGCCCCGTGAACAGCGACGCCCGGCTCACCCCGCAAATCGCCGTCGTCACGCAGGCATGGGTAAAGCGCATTCCCTCGCTGGCTAACTGGTCGAGATGCGGCGTCTTGACGACCGGGTTCCCCGCGCAGCCGAGTGTGTTGTAGCGCCAGTCGTCGGCGTAGAGGACGAGAATGTTCAGCGGCTTTTCCGCGGCGGTGGCGGGCGGGCAGAGGAAGCTCAGCAGCGTTGCGAGAACGATGAGCGGTTTCATGGCTGGAACATCGCATGAGTCTTGTCTCCTCCACTTAGGACGTAGGCGAGCAGGTCGAGGACTTCCTCCTTGGTCAGCATGTTCAGCAGCATTGGCGGCATCGGTGAGATTTTACTGGGTTCGATGCTCTTCACTTGCTTGCGATCGACGTTCACCCGCTGGTTGGGATCACTCAGATCGGTATTCAGTGTAACACCGTCACCACTGAGATTCACGACGACGCCGGAGAGGATGTCGCCATCGTTCTTGGTCACGATGATGGGTGCGAACTGCTCGTTGATCTCCTTGCTGGGATTGATGATCTGATCGAGCAAGTCGTGCGGGCTGTAGCGTCCGCCTGCACCGGTGAGATCGGGGCCGGTCATGCCGCCGGCATTGCCAAAGCGGTGGCAGGTATAGCACGCGGATGCGGTGAACATTGTACGGCCGGTGGCGAACGTGCGGTTCTTCATGCCAGTCTTCGCAGCGGCACTGAGTTCATCGAGCGTCCACATGGTGGGAGTGCGTCCACTGAAAATCGCGCCGACGTTTTCGATGGCGGATTTGGCCTCCGGTTTCCTGGCGATGAGTTCGGCAAAGTGCGCGGTTTCCGCGGGCGTGAAGGTGGCGAGCGAGTCTTTGCGGATGAAGTCGATGAAGATGGCGAAGCTACTTCCGCCCTTGTAGTTCGCCGCCTTGAGGAACCATTCGAGCTGCTGGGTGCGCAGTGCGTTCGTCCAGCCAGTCTTTAACATGCGCAGGCTGCGTGCGTATTCGATCTGCGGCTCCTGACTCTCCGCGGCGGCGATGAGAGCCATGCCTTTCGTCGCGGTGTTCGGCGCTTGCAGGTGAGCGAGGGTTTCGATGAGCAGCCAGTTTAACTCGAAGCTATCGGCGGGAAACGCGGGATCGAGCTTGGCGATGATCGCGGCGATGGTGGCGTCGTTGGGTTTGCCAAAGCGATTGAGCACGATCTCGGTGAGGCGCACGTGGGCGAGGCGTTGCTCCGGGGTGAGTTTGCCAAAGTCGTGCTTCAGCAGCGCAGCGAGGACGGCGTCGCGTGTTTTCTCATCCGTCTTATAGGACGTATTGGACTCATTCGACCTATGCGTCGGACAGACGCCCACGCGGCGGGTAAGTGCGAGCAGGGCCTCGAGCTGGCTGGTGATGTCGGTTTCCGCGAGCGCTTTGTTTTCCCACCCGGCGAGCGGCTGATGCTCGATCGCGGTGCGCGCGGCGGCGCGGATGAAGCGATCGTTGTGTCCGAGATGCGGCCAGGCGGTGGGGATGGCTTGCGGGTCTTGCTTGCCGTGGAAGGCGGCGAGGCTTCGGCGTAGCGCGGTGGCTTTGTCGGATGGGTCAGATAGGTCTGACGCCACGGCGCTTTCCGTCCCCGTGTAAGTCACGCGGTAAAGCCCCGATTGCACGCGCCGGCCGCCGATGGCGAAATACATCGCGCCATCTTTGTGGATGATCGCGTCCGTGACCGGCAGCGGGCCGCCGGTGACGAATTCTTCCTTCGTCGCGCGGTAGCTCGCACCGTCCCGCTTCAAATGAACCGCGTAGATTTTGCCCCAACTCCAATCGAGCACGAACAAGGCTTCCTGGTACTTCGCGGGAAACTTCGCGCCGTAGCCAAACGTCGTGCCAGTGGGTGATCCGGGGCCGATGTTCAGCGTGGCGGGAAGGTTGTCGTAGTAAAATTCAGGATACTTTCCCGCACCGTTGCGCCAGCCAAATTCCGCGCCGCTGACGACGTGATTGATCCGCGTGGGCCGATACCACGAAGTGTTGAAATCATACTCCATGTCCGCATCGTAAGTGAATAGTTCGCCATCCCGATTCACGCTCGCGTCAAAAATATTGCGAAAGCCGGACGCGAAAATCTCGAACTCCTTCCCATCCGGCGAGACGCGATAAATGATGCCGCCGGGAGCCATGACGTGGCGGTTGTGACCGCGACCATCCGGCATCCGCGGGAGAAGGTGGTCGTCGCCCCACAGCTTTGGCACCGGCGAAGTCGCGGTGGTTTCCGTGAGGATGGCATTGTTGCCGCAGACGAGATACAGACCCTTGCCATCGGGTGTGAGCACCACGGCATGGACGCCGTGATCACCCTTGGAATCGAAACCGCGCAAGAGTTCCACCTTGTCGAGTTGGTCGTCGTCATCGCCATCGGAGATGCGATACAGCCCGCTCTTGATCTTCTGCTCGTAGTCATTCACGCCGACATAGAGCGCGCCAAAGGCGAACAGCATCCCATTCACCGCGCGGATGTCTGCGGGCACTTTTTGCACCTTCGCCGGATCGAGCGGCTGCCCGGTTGGCGGTGGAGTAAAGCGATAGAGCCCGCCGTATTGATCGCTGGCATAGATGCGGCCCTTGTCGTCGCTGCAAAGATTTACCCAAGATCCCTGCTCGCCGCCAGGCACGGAATAGAGCAGCTCCACTTTGAAATCCTTCGCCGCCTTGATGCGCGCGACCGGCGTCGCGGTGTTTTCCCCGATGGCTTCACCGACGGCGTCCTGCTTCTTAGGCCGCGGCTTCGCCACGCGACCCGGCGCCGACTCTTGTGCGGATCCCACGTGGACCGCGCACCATGCGATGGTGCCGTAAGTGAGGATGAATTGGCTGTATTTCATGGGTTATATTTTCGCGGGCACTGGTTTGGATTTCATTCGTCATCCGGCGCTTTTGCGTCGGGAGAATAGGTCTGGTTTTGTCGAGGTCACGGCTGTTCTTCATCGCGCGCACGGTTTCGATGCGGGGCGCACCCCGCGAGGTGCTTACCATTGCCGCTTTTTACAGGAGCGGACGTAGGCGGCGGCGAAAAAATGAAGATGCGCGCGCTCCGTAAGATCATGCGCGGAAAACTTTCGACTAGCAAATCGCGGATAGCGCGGCGGATTGGCAATGCGACTGGAATTGAGTCTGGCCGCGCGCCGCTAAGTCCTGCTCTTCCCCCGCTTGCCTTTCACGTAAGTCACAGGCCGCCGCTTCGGTTCGATCTTGGAAATGCCGGTGCCGGTTTTGAGTTCGGCGATTTGGTCGCGGAGCAGGGCGGCTTTTTCGTATTCGAGATTGCCGGAGGCGATGAGCATTTCCTGCTCTAGTTCGCGCAGGGTTTCGCTGAGGGAAAAATCGCCGCCGCCTTCGCGCACTACATTTTCCTCGATCTGCCGAGCGCGCAGGATGGTGTGCAGGCTTTCCTGCACGGCGCGCTGCACGCTGCGCGGCGTGATGCCGTGTTTTTCGTTGTACTCAAGTTGCTTGGCGCGGCGGTATTCGGTGATCGCCAGAAGCGCGTCCATGCTTTTCGTCACGGTGTCGGCGAAGAGATAAACTTCGCCGTTCACATGCCTCGCGGCGCGACCTGCGGTTTGGATGAGCGAAGTCTGTGAGCGCAGGTAGCCTTCCTTGTCGGCATCCAGGATACAGACGAGTGAGACTTCGGGTAAGTCCAAGCCTTCGCGGAGAAGGTTGATGCCGACTAACACATCGAACTCCGCCGCTCGGAGGGCACGCAGGATTTCCACGCGTTCGATGGTGTCGATGTCGCTGTGCAGGTAGCGCACTTTTAAGCCGACTTCGCGGAAGTAATCGGAGAGATCTTCGGCGGTGCGTTTCGTGAGGGTGGTAATAAGAACGCGCTCGTTTTTCTCGATGCGCTGACGGCAAAGCTCGAGCGTCTCGTCGATCTGCGACTTGAGCGGGCGGATGGTGATGCGTGGATCGAGCAGGCCGGTCGGGCGGATGATTTGCTCGACGACCAGCGGCGCGCCGGGCGTGTGGACATCGAATTTTTCCACCGGCGCATCCGTGCGCGACAACTTCGGCGCAGTGCCAGGGAGCACGAATGGGATGGCTTCCTCTTCGCCGATGCGGTCGCGTTTGTGGGGAAAGTATTCGGCGTTTCCGACGATGGAGTTTTTGATCTCAAACTCCGCCGGGGTCGCGCTGATGTAGAGCGCCTGGCCGGTACGCTCCATGAATTCGGGGAAGCGCAGCGGGCGATTGTCGAGCGCGCTGGGCAGGCGGAAGCCGTAATCGACGAGCGTGGTTTTGCGCGACTTGTCGCCTTCGTACATGCCACCGATTTGGGGAATGCTCGCGTGCGACTCATCGACGACGAGCAGGAAATCGCGCGGGAAGAAATCCAGCAGCGTGAAGGGTCGTGAGCCGGGCGGACGTCCGCTGAGATGGCGCGAGTAGTTCTCGATGCCGCTGCAAAAGCCCATCTCCTGCATCATCTCGAGATCGTATTCCGTGCGCTGCTTTAGCCGCTGCGCTTCGAGGAGTTTGCCCTGCTTTTCCAACTCGATGATGCGTGCGTCCAGTTCCACGCGGATCGTCCCCATCGCGACGCGCATCTTTTCGTACGGCGTCACGAATTGCTTCGCCGGATACAGCGTGGTCATCGTGATCTGCTCATACACATGCCCCGTGAGCGGCTCGAAGCGTGTGATGCGGTCAATCTCGTCGCCGAAAAATTCGATGCGGATTCCCTCCTCGTCCAAGTTCGCCGGCTGCACTTCCACCACATCGCCGCGCACGCGAAATCTGCCGCGTTCAAAGGCGATGTCATTCCGCTGGTAAAGCATCTCCACCAGCTTCGCGAGCACGCCCTCACGCGAGATGGTCTGCCCGACTTTCAGCGTCAGCAGCATGTTCATATAGTCTTCCGGTGAACCCAGGCCGTAGATACACGATACGCTCGCGATCACGATCACATCCTTCCGCGAAAGCAGCGAGGAAGTCGTCGAAAGCCGCAGCCTTTCAATCTCCTCGTTAATACTCGAATCCTTCTCGATATAGGTATCGGTGCGCGGGATGTAAGCCTCGGGCTGATAGTAGTCGAAGTAACTCACGAAATACTCGACCGCGTTTTCCGGGAAGAACTGTTTGAACTCGGAGTAAAGCTGCGCGGCGAGGGTCTTGTTGTGCGAGATCACCAGCGTCGGCTTTTCCACATCGCGGATCACATTCGCCGCCGTGAAAGTCTTCCCCGACCCCGTCACGCCGAGCAGCGTCTGATGCCGGTTCCCCGCGAGGATCGACTTGCTCAGCTTCGCGATGGCCTGCGCCTGGTCGCCCTTGGGCTGGTAGTTGGAAGCGAGTGAAAAGGACATTCGCGCAGCGTAATGCGGCGCGAGTGCGAATCAATGACCGCGGCGCACCCGACGCGAGCCGAGCCATCCCGCGCCGATCAAGAGCAATGCGACGGTGCCCGGTTCGGGCACAACGGGGACCGTCGCCGGATCGACGGGCTTGAGGCCGTGCCGATCATATTGCTGCTGCGTTTCCAGAACGACTGCGCCGCTCACGGGCGTGACGAGTTGGAGTTGCACCGCGAGCTTTTCCGCCTCCTCCCGCTGCGTGGGCGTGACGCGCATCCGCTCGATTTCCTCGCGCCCCCACAAACGCGCCACATGCCGGTCAGCAGCCTTCGCCGGGCCGGTGATTTCTGAGCGCGGGATGCGCTCGCGCTCCACGACGTAGCGATTCGCGCGACCCGCCCAGCGATCGAGCAGCAGCGCCAGCCGATCTGCCGCTTTCCAGCCATCGAGCACGCGATGCCACGTGACGAGCGTGTCGATTTTTTCGGCGATGCGATTGGGGCCGGTGCCGATGTCGATGTCGAAGATTCTCGGATGCGGTTCATCGCTGGCAAAGCTTTCGATCAGCGGATTGATTTCGCCGAGCAGGACGGGCTGCGTCCCGTGAATCCAGACGATGCCCGCGTCGGATTCTCCGCGCAGTTTTTGCCACGCGGCAGTGAGTGCGGGCACGTTGGCGCGCCCACCGATGCACTCGTGCATTTGCAGCCAGTCTTTCAGCGGCCCAGTTTTTGGCTCCCACGCGGAGATGGCGTCGCCTGCAAAAAACACCAAGTCCGGCGCGTGTTCCGTCTTTGCGGCCAGTTCGATCAGTCCCTTGAAATGCGGACGCATTTCGCGTGAGCCGTCGATGACCCAGGCGACCTTTTTCGGACGCGCGCTTTTTTCCACCCGGACCGTCTGCCGGATAGCGGAGGCCGGATCGGCGGGATCGTCCGTGGCGGAATCGCTGGCGCTTTCCGGCAGCGCGATGAGGAGCGGCGTGGCTTCTTGAAAGGCACGGTCGCGGAGTTCGCGGAGCGCGGTGGTGCTGCCGCCGATGAAAGGCACGTTCGACTCGATCTTCGCGTGATGGGCGAGGCCGCTGGCGGATGCAAAATTCGTCTCTATCAAACGCGGCCAATCGACCGCGCCGCCGCGCGCGGCGGTGAGCCGGACGGGCGCGGTGATACCGATGCGAATCTTCATCTCGCCGCCATCCGCCGGGACGGGAAAGCACTGCATGAGGATGCGATCCGGCCCACAAGTATTGACCAGCACAGGATCGCGCCGCTGCACCACGGCGATCTCCCGATACGCCGCGCGCACCTGCTCGCGACTGCCAAACGCCGCCTCGCGCGGCTCGCCGCCGATCCACAAAGTCAGCCGCGAGACGACGCCGCCCGGCGGCAGTTCGATCTGCGCGCGCGCCTCGCTCGCGTCGCCCGCGATGTTTTTGAAAACCATCGTCCACTCCGTGTAGCTGGTGAGCCCGGTGGCATCGACTTTACCTTCGAGCTGCGAAGTTTCCATCGTGAGGCCCGCGACTTTTCCAGCGACGCGCTCGCCGCCGATGTGCTGGTCGAAATTGCGGATGCCCCGTCCGCTCCGACCCGTGACGGAGACCGCCGAGGGAGCGGGCTTAGAATTGTACGGAACGCCCGTCACGCGGTAATAGACCTTCTGATTCGTCTCAAGGTCGCTCACGTTTGAAAACAGCCTGGCGTTCATGATGGTCGTCCACGGATCACTCGCCGTGCGATAGCAGACCTCCCGCATCGTGCGTTCACTGCCGATGTGGCGGAGCCATTGGATTGCACTCGCCTGCTCCCCGGCTCCGCGCGCTGTGGAAGCTTTCTCGATGAGTGCACAGGTCGCCATTTCCCAGGCAAGCGGCAGAGCCAGCGCGGCGAATCCGAGCGTGAATCCGACGACGGGGCGTTTGTCGCGGGGCTGGAAAATCGGCGCTTTCCTGAGCGCATGCAGGTTTGCCGCAAACGCGAGGATCGGCGTGAGTGGAAGCAGCCCGAGACCGAGGAACACGAGGGCAATTCCCGCCATTGGCAGCATTGGCAGAAAGACGACCGTGTATGACAGCGAAACTGCCAGCGCAGCGGGGAGCAGGTATGGCAGCCACGCATCGGCGCGATTTCCAGAATGGTTGACTCTTTTGAACGCGAGGAAATTTGCCGCCGGCACGAGCGCCACGAGCAGCACATGCCACCACCTCGGGATGGGATCGAAGATGGCTCCTCCGCAAAAGTGTGTGAACAGCTCGAGCCCGAGCGTGAAGATCGGTAGCGCGATCCCGAACGCGACGAACCACGAGCCGAATGGCCGAATTGGCTTTCCTCGAAGTGGCGTGGGCGAAATGCTGGCGTGAGTTGGGGAACGATCGACGGCGGGAGAGGGGCGCTCAGTCATGCGGGGAGGTTGGCACCTGCCGCAGTGCGGGCCAAGGGGGAATCTGTTCCCGGCAGCGAGGGCCTGGCCGAAATCAAATCTCCGGGATGGATCGCCGGATTTCTTCAAAGCGCACCCATGTCCCGTGCTCGCGACACCATTTTTCGATGTAGCCGAAATCGAGCGCGTCTGCTTGGACGGCGATGATGTTACGGGCGTCGTCGAGATCCTTGCTGCGCGCCCAGCGGAGTTTTTGGATGACGAGATCCTCGGGCGCTGGCACCCAAAAGGTGCGGCCAATCGAGGACAAGGAGGCCTGCCGGCGACGCGTAAATTCCTCTTGATGGCGGGCATCGTCGGAAAGGTGAAACATCTCAACGCAAAAGTCCGAACCGACCACATTGATGATCCATCGATAGCTCCCGGTGATGAGTTCCATTCGCGGCTGCGGGTCGATGAGGAAGTTGGCCGGCAGATGCTTCGCCACTTCTTCGATTCCACCCATTTTTACTCCGAGCAGGAAATCCGCATCCTTGGTCGTACGGGCAAATGTGTAACAATTAACGGCGAGGGCACCGACGATCACATAGTCAATTTTCGTTTACTCAACGGCAGTTAGCGCCGCGATCACGATTTCCTGCGACGTCATTCTTTTGCGGGAATGCGCTTTGGAGAATAGATTCCCTCCTCGGATAGATACCGCTGAATGCGAAGACGCCGCTGCCATTGGCGCTGACGTTCCTCCAGCGAAGCGTCCGGAAACTGCATGTCCACTCCATCGCGACTTACCGAATAAGCGAAATCCGTGATTTCAAACGTGCCGAGAAATCGTCGTTCAAGGCTTTGCGCCCGCGCATCCAGAATTTGCTCCCGGTAAAGCTGATCGATCAACGGCTGGAACTCGTTCATTTCCGCGAAGATTGCTTCCTTCGTCGCGGAACTCAATCGCAGACTCGCCTTCCGCCGACGCCTTCGCGTAAAAGCCGCGGCTCAAATCCATGCGTTACTCACCAATCGACCCAACTCTCTTCACCGAAAACCGCGCCCGTCTCAAGGCGCTCATGGAACCGCGCACCCTCGCGGTGGTGAATGCGAACGACATTCCCCCGACGAATGCCGATGGCACGATGCGGCTCGTTCAGAACTCGGACCTGTTTTACCTCACGGGCGTCGATCAGGAGGAAAGCGTGCTCGTGCTCTTTCCGGACGCGGTCGATGAGAAGCAGCGCGAGATTCTTTTTCTGCGCGAGTCGAGCGAGCTGATCGCGATTTGGGAAGGCCACAAGCTCACCAAGGAAGAGGCGCAGAAACGCACGGGGATCAAGGAAGTGCGCTGGCTCACGGAGTTCCCCGTGCTGCTCCGGCAGCTCATGTGCGAATGCAGCGCGGTGTATCTGAATTCCAACGAACACAGCCGCGCGCAGCTCGTCGTCGAGACCCGCGATGCGCGGTTCATTCGCGAAACCCAGCGGCGGTTTCCCTTGCACCGATATCTCCGGCTCGCGCCGCTGATGCACGGGCTGCGGCTCGTGAAATCGGCGCACGAAATCGACATGATCCGCAAGGCCTGCGCGCTGACGGAGAAAGGATTCCGGCGCGTCGCGAAATTCACGCAGCCCGGCGTGAACGAGATGGAGATCGAGGCGGAGTTTGCGCATGAGTTCATCCGCGGCGGCGGGAAATTTGCGTATGGGCCGATCATCGCGTCGGGCTCGAATGCGTGCGCGCTGCATTACGAGGACAACGATCAGCGCTGCAAGAAGGGCCAGCTTCTGCTGCTCGATGTCGCGGCGAGCTACGGCAATTACATGTCCGACCTGACGCGCACGATCCCGGTGAGCGGCAAGTTTTCGCGCCGGCAAAAGGAGATCTATCTCGCCGTCCTGCGCGTCCTGCGCGGCACGATCGCGCTCGCCGTCCCCGGCAAGATGCCAAAGGCGTGGCAGAAGGAAGCCGAGGCGCTGATGGAGAAAGAGCTGCTCGATCTCGGGCTGCTCAAACCTTCCGAAATCAAAAAGCAGGATCCCGACAAACCGGCGCTCAAAAAATATTTCATGCACGGAGTCGGCCATCCGATGGGCCTCGATGTCCACGATGTCACGCTCGCCCATCTGCCCTTTCAGGAAGGCTGGGTGCTCACCGTCGAGCCCGGCATTTACCTGAAGGATGAAGGCTTCGCGGTGCGCCTTGAAGACGACATCCTCGTGACTGCGCGCGGGCCGGTGAACTTGATGGAAAACATCCCGATCGAGCCTGGCGACATTGAGGATTTGATGAATCGCTGAGCGGCATCGGGAACTCGCCGTGACGGTTCTTTCGCCAATGCGCCCGGAGGCGTTTGATGCCTACTTGAGCGAGGCGATCGAGGGATACGCCGTGGACAATGTTGCCGCGGGGCGTTGGCCGCGGGAGGGGGCGATCGAGCGTTCGCGCGCGGACTTCGAGAGTTCCCTGCCGCGAGGGCTCGCGACGCCGGATCACTATCTTTATGAAATCAAGGCAGCCGAGGATGGCCCAATCGTGGGAGCCATTTGGTTTGCGGTCATCGCGCGCAATGGGATTCGCTCGGCGTTTGTGTACGATCTCGAAATCAAAACCGAGTGGCGTCGCCAGGGCCATGCGACGCGCGCCATCCAAGCGCTGGAGCCGATCGTGAGCGCGCTGGGCCTGTCCTCGATTGGCCTTCACGTCTTTGCTCAAAACGCGGGCGCGCAGGCTTTGTACGCGGGCCTCGGCTATGGCGTGACCGGCTTCAATATGACGAAGCGGCTCGGTGAATAGCGTCCCGCAATCCTACGGCGCGACGTTCACATTGAACGGCGCAAAGATCATTTTTCCCTCGACGAGCACCTGGCAGAAGACCCGGAGGAATCCCGGACGCAGCGGGTAAAATTTGAAGCCGAGCACCGGTCCGCCGCGGAGGTCGTCGCGCGTGACGTCGCCACCTTCGGGGTGGAGGTGGACGACGGTGCGGTAGTCGTCGTAGAAGCCGACGAGGTGGCAGAAGGCGTTCATCACGGGCTCGAGTTTGCGGACCGGTTTGCCGGCGGCGTCGGTGATTTCGATTTGCATGATGCGGACCTGTTTGGCGCGGGGCAGCGCGCCGTTTTCAAAGGTGAGCCGGAAATTCAGACCACCGGCCTGGCTCGAGAAGCGGCCGGACATGTCGCCGATGGAATCCGGCGTGCCGCTGCCGGGAAGTTCGACGGCGGGATACTCCTGCACGCCGCTGTCGGCGGGGACGAGGTCGGCCCAGATGCGGTAGCTGGAGCTTTTTTTCGGGATGAAGGAGAAGGCGTATTCGCCGGGAACATCGGTGGGGACGGGGTGCTCGTGGTGGTAGTCGGTGAGGCCGGGGTCCACGATGAGGAGATGGATGGGCTCGGTGTGCATGACGAGGAGGTCTTTGATGAGGACGGGGGTGCCGTCGCGGCGCTGGATTTGCACTTTGATGTCGGCCTTCTTGCCGGCTTCGAGCGGGCCGGTGGCGAGAGCTTTCAAAAGCATGGTGGGCTCGCCGGGCGGGACGTAGATGAAGGAGTAAGGGATGCGGCGCTTGAGCATGTCCATGCCGCATTTTGCGCAGGGCGTGGTGTGGTTCGGTGCGACGCATTCGGGGTGCATCGGGCAGAGCGAGATTTCGGTGGCGACGATCTTCGGGTCGAATTGCGCGGCCATTTTCGCGATCACTTCGCGCAGTTCATCGAAGGCTTTGCGCGTGCCATCGCGGTCCTTGCCGGTGCTGGCGATGGCGATGTTGTTGATGAGGGCGAGGCCGCGGACGGACTGGGCTTTGAGTTCGGCGCTGCGCTCGGGCGGCGTGGTTTCCATGGCGAGCCTGCGCAGTGCGGGGCTGCAGAGGGAGACTTGGACTTGGATTTCGGCGAGGCGCTCTTCCTTGAGCAGTCGTTCGATATTCGCGGTGGCGAGGCCGATGACGTTCCATGCCTCGGGCGCGGTGGGTGGGTCGAGGACATTCAGTGGCACGGCGACGTCGGCCCTGGCATTTACGAAGAGGCTGGCAACGATCGCGAAGAGTCGGAGGAGAGGCGCGGGTTTCATGGGAAGCAAAAACGCTTCGCACGCGAGACCGCGAATGGGAAGCCGCTTCCCGAGGCGGGCGCGCTCCGTCAGCGGGAGTTTCCGTTCGATGCGAGGACCGCACGGCGGTTCAGCTCCGCGCCGTCTTTGAGCCGGAGCTTGTCCCTGATCCGCTGCCGGTGCGTCTCGATCGTCTTCACGCTCACACCTAATTCCAAAGCGATCGCGCGTCCTGAGCGGCCCGCGCCCAGCATCTGGAAAACCTGCCGCTCGCGCTGCGAAAGCACCCCGGTTTCATCGCCGCTCAACTGCACCGCACCGCACGCGAGTTTTTCCAGCAGCACATCCTCGACGCACGGCCCGACATGCCGCTCGCCTTTCACCGCACCCACGATCGCGGCCATGACCGCCGCCAGCGGATCGCGCCGCGTGACGTATCCGCACACACCCGCCTGAAACGCGCGCTGCACGCTCAAAGCATCCTCCAGCGCGGTGAACGCGACCACATTCGGACGCGCCTTCGAGCGCCTCAGCTCCGCGATGAAATGCACCCCGTCGCCCAGCGCGGGATCGACCACGACGACCTCCGGTTTCAGTCTGGAAGCCATTTCGCGGGCGACCGCCAGCGAGTCCGTCTCCCCCGCCACGCGCAGCAGCGCATGTGAACCGATCAACTGCACCATCCCAAATCGCGCGACCGCTTCCGCGTCCACGACGAGCACATTTGCTTTCCGAGAGTTAGGCATATTGGAGTCCTCCGAGTCAAAAGGGTTGTAGGACATCTCCCGACGCGAAATCAAGGCGCGTTGTAAGAAAATTCGCGACACGCCCACGGGTGCCCAGTCCCGCCAGACGCCCGACAGAAAATGAAGGAGCGAGCCCGATATGCAACCCCGCCGCCATCCGCTCTACTCCGGCCCGTGACGAGGAAAGCAATGACCCAAACATCGGGAAGACCATCCGGCAGCACTGAGCGCATCGCGTGGAAACGCGGTGGCGACTTTCTCCCGGCCCGCGCAAGCGCCGAATCATGGCCGGACGGCCCGGCCCAGTTCGCGCCGCACTTTCATCACTCCACAATCAACCCGCTAAAATCATGAACATCATCCGCTATTGGAACGATCTCTCCCAGCGCCTCGTCGCCGACGACCACACCGGCAGCCCTGCTCCCGCCAATCGCGGCGGTCCCGTGCAGACCAGCTACGCCCTCGCGCTCCTGCACCTCGCGCTGCACGATACCGTGGCGAAAACCGGCGGCGGCTTTTCACCTTACCTCACCACGCACGGCGCGGCCACGGCGGGCACCATGCAGGCGGAGGCGCTCACGGGAGCCTTCACCCGCATGGCCACGGAAATGTATCCGGCGCACAGCGCGACCATCACGGCAGCGCGGGAAGGTGCGCGCAATGCGCTCGGCAGCGCTGGCATGTATCCCAACGACTCGGAGAAATACGGCATCGCCATCGCGCAAAAGCTCATCGATGCCCGCATCGGGGATGGGACGCAGGTGATGGAGACTTACCAATTTGGCAATGAGCCGGGCGAGCACCGGCCCGACCCGGCGCAACCCGGCCAGGGTGCCCTCGGCAGCAAGTGGGGAGGGGTGACGCCTTTCACCTACGCCAAAGGCAAACACCCGCACATCCCCGGCCCGCCGGCGCTCCAGAGTGCGGCCTACCTGGCGGCTTACAACCAAGTCTATTCCGAAGGCCGGAGCGACCTCGCGCTGCGTAAGCCACAGCAGGCCATGATGGGGGTCTTTTGGGGTTACGATGGGCCGCAAAAACTCGGCACGCCGCCGCGCCTTTACAACCAGGTCGTCCGCGCCATCTCCGATCCGCTCAACCTCAGCCTCGCCGACGAGGTGCGGCTGCTCACGCTCATCAATGTGGGCATGGCCGATGCCGGGATCGCGTGCTGGTACCATAAATACGAATGCAATTTCTGGCGACCCGTGGTCGGCATCCGCGAGGCCGCGTACGGAGCGGGCCCGAGCGAGCGGGGAGATACTTACGCAAAGACGGCGGGCGATCCTTTCTGGCTCCCGCTCGGCCTCCCGCACACGAACGCCGCGCGCCCAGCCCACTGCACGCCCGGCTTTCCCGCCTACCCGTCCGGCCACAGCACGTTTGGCGCGACCGCCTTTTTGCTCGCGGCAAAATTCCTCGGGGCCAAGCCGGAAAAGATCAAATTCGATTTCGTCTCGGATGAATTCAACGGCGTCAACCGCGACGACCACGGCGTGATTCGCCCGCGGCTGCGGCGCAGCTTCACGCTGGCCAGCGCCATCGAGGAAAACGCGGACAGCCGCATCTACCTCGGCGTGCATTGGAAATTCGACGCCACCGACGGCATCAAACTCGCCAAACAATTGATCGACGGCATCGACGCCAAATTTGGCAAACCCCGCGCGCCGCAAGGCTGCCTGACCCGCGCGAGCAAGGCCGGCCCCGAGTCGCTCCCGCCGCAGACCTCCGTGCGCCAGCAGATGCGCTAAGACAGCCAGGCCACCGAACCAGTCAGCCAGTTAGAAAGCCATGCCCAAGTCCATTACCGTCGAGGCTCTCAAAACGTACGTGCGCAACGAAGCGTCGTACTTTTTGGACAAGCCCAACGTCACCTCCATCGGAGTCGGCTACAAACAGGTCGGCGGGAAAGCGACCAGGGAACTTTGCATCCAGCTCACCGTGGGTGAAAAATCCGCGCCCGAGCGACTCGAATCGCTGGGCGTGGAGGCGCTGCCGAAAAAGCTCGTCGTCGGCGGCATCGAAGTGCCCACCGATGTGATCGAGCGCAGCTACGACGCCCACCTGCGTCCGCAGGCCGCGCCGCGCAAACCCGATCGCAAGAAGCGCCTCGACCCGATCGTGCCGGGCATCAGCATCGCGCATGTCGATGTCACCGCTGGCACCGTCGGCGCGGTCGTCTATGATGCGCGCACCGGCGCGCCGTACGTGCTTTCCAACTGGCACGTCCTCCACGGCGACACGGGCGGCATCGGCGACCCAATCTCGCAGCCCGGCTCCTTCGATGACAACCGCGTGCAGCAAAACCTCTACGGTCATCTCGTGCGCAGCCACCTCGGTGCCGCAGGCGACTGCGCCATCGCCACCATCGAAGGCCGCCAGCTCGCGCCAGAAATCCTCGGCCTCGGCGTCGCCGTGGACCGGATCGCCGAGCCCGCGCTCGGGGACAAAGTGATGAAGTCCGGCCGCACCACCGAAATCACGCACGGCATCGTCGCCCGCGTCCACGTCACCGTGCGGATCGATTACGGCGCGGCGGGGAGTCACGACATCGGCGGCTTTGAAATCCAGCCCGACCCAGCGCATCCCGCCCGCGACGGCGAGATCAGCATGGGCGGCGACTCCGGCGCGGCGTGGGTGGGCAGCGAGCGGGGGAAAGCCACGAGCACCATGGTTGGCCTGCACTTCGCCGGCGAAGTCGGCAACGCCCCCGAACACGCGCTGGCGTGTTATGCCGGTTCCGTCTTCCAAAAACTCGAGATCGTCCCGAAGCGTCCGGAGGCTCGCGACATCGAGCCGGACAGCGGCCGCGGCTTCGCCACCGCCTTCCTCGCCCGCCCCGTGGCGCTCCCGCAGCCCGCATCGCGGAGCGTGGAAAACGACCTCGTCGTCGTGAACGGTCGCGCGGTCGTGGACTACACCCACTTCTCGCTGGCGATGAGCAAAAGCCGACGCTTCGCCCGCTGGGTCGCGTGGAACATCGACGGCGGCTCCATGAAGCGCATCAGCCGCGACGGCATCCCCTTCATCAAGGATCCCGGCGTGCCCGCGCAATTCCAGATCGGCAACGAACTTTACTCGAACAACCCGCTCGACCGCGGCCACATCGCGCGCCGGCAAGATTTGCTGTGGGGATCGCTGGCCGAAGCCGAACGCGCGAACACCGACTCGTCTTTTTACACGAACATCACGCCCCAGCATTCCGCCTTCAATCAATCCGGCGCCCGCGCCATCTGGGGCGAACTCGAAAACGCCATCTTCGACGATGTCGCTGTCGCCGACCTGCGCGTCAGCGCCATCGGCGGGCCGATCTTCGGCGACCGCGATCCCGAATACCGACAGGTAAAGCTGCCGCGCGAATTCTTCAAAATCCTCTACTGGCGCGAGCGCGGAAGCGACGCCCTCAGTGCCAAAGGCTACGTGCTCACGCAGGCCGACCTCATCAATGAACTCGAAGCGCTCGAACTCCCCGAGTTCGCAGTCTTCGAGGTCCCCATCGGCGAAATCGGCCGCCGCAGCGGCCTGGTCCTCCCCGCCGCCAGCGCACCCCAAGCCGCTGCGGGCCGCGCGCGCGCCGCCAAAGCCGAGGCGGATGAAAGGCCGGGAATCCGCCGCGTGGGGTCGGTAAGGGAGATCGTCGGATAAAACCAGCGTTTCTTCACTTTCACAGCTTCGTTTCACATCTATGCACACGATCCAGAGTCTAGTTTGACATATGAAAGCAACCCCAAAAAGCCGACTCTTTTCGCTCCTAGCACAACTATGCCGGTCCCGCCCTCTCGCATGGCTCATCCTAGCGATTCCGATGGCGGGTTGTCTCTCAACGATGACCACGCGCCAACTCGGTGCGGAAGATCCCGTCGGCAATCACGGGGTTGAGCGGAGCCGAAACGGAGTGGGCTACAATCTGCCTTCCGGGCGGATTAAGATAACGGCGGTGAAACAGCCTGGACAGACGCCGACGATCACGGTCGAGACACAGTATGTGAGTGATCCGAGCTATGCGTTGACTCTCTCGCCAAAGGCATCAGGTATGGCGGATGAGGACGTGAGCATCGATAAGGAGCCGGGAACGGAATTGCTTAAGAAGATCACTGCAAATTATACCGATAAGACTGGCGAGGTGGTCGAAACCTTGGTGAAGACAGGAGTGAAAGCGTTCCAGCTTGCCCACGGCATCCTCCCCGCTCAAAAGGAGCGCGCGATGCTGGGGCAAACGGAGCGAATGGCGGAGCGGTTCTACTCCTTCACATGGGAGTTCCATCCATTTGATCAGCGTCAGCTCGCTGCGGCCAAGGCGCTATTTCGCAAGCATGACTTGACCCTGGATTTCCGCGGGCGGCTCAGCACACGCACGCATAACTATTCTGAAATCCCAACGGATAACCGGCGCGTCTATTACCGCACCCTGCTGCCTTACCAACTCGTCGTCCAAGACCCGCTGTCGAACAGCTATCACGCGGCGACTGTAATGCTGCCGGACGAGTCGCCCATTCTTTCGCTGGATGTGCGCCGAGCACTCTTTGTAGCAAAGGTCAATGAAGTAACCTTCGACCACGGAATGCTGACGGCAGTACATACCGTCAAGCCAAGCGAGGTGCTGGCGATGACCAAGACGCTAGGGAACATCGTGGACCAGATCGCCGCACTTTCGCCGATCCAGATCAAGATCGACCAGTCATCCGCACGCTCCGCCTTACTTCAGCAGCAGACGGCTGAAATCACGCAGCGTGGCAGCCAATTCGACGCGATGCTCGCGGCAATAAACTCAAAGCAGACATTTACCACCCGCGAGGATGAGATTCGCCGCCAGGCCGAGGAGGCCAAGGCACAAGCGGAACGCAGCAAACGCAGCGCGCAGGACGAACGCGCCAAACGCGAGGACGCTGGCCAGAGCCTGAAGGCGTCGATGGATCGGGAGGCGGCGGCGCGCAAGGAACTTGAAGCATACAAAATGTTGCATCCATGAACCCAATCCCAATCGCACTCATCCCAACTCTGGCATTTGCGCTGACCGCTTCAGCTCAAGTCACCACTGGCCGTTTTCCAGCCGAGCCGCGCAATCCCGCTGGGGAGAGGTTTGGAATCTTCAAGGTGCCGGCAGAGGCCGTAAAAAAGCTGAGCGCAGCGCAAGCATTCGCCGATGGCTTGGGCTTAAAATCTGCAAGAGAGTTCAACCAAACCTTTGCGCGCGCGCTGAAACTCTCCGAAACCGAAATCCGCATCGACGAAAGCGCCCACAAGCAGCCGTCTAGCTTTGGCGCGTCAAACTTCAACCAACGGACGACGACTTTTCAGAAGTTCATTCGTATCGACGGCCCGCGTAGTTTGGCGAATGATGAGGTTTACAATACCGGACTGAAGCGACTGATCGAGCAAACGCAGCGAGGCGAGCGAATCATGGGAGGCAAGACCGCAGGCCCGTTTGAACTGCGGGATTGCGTGGCGGTGGGCGACAGTGTCGATTACTTTGCAACTGGCACGTTAATCAGCGAACAACTGGTCTTGAGTGCCGTGCATGTCGCCCGGCGCCGGATGCCAAAGAAGATTTTCATTGGTCACAATCTCAATATAGCTGGCGGCGGACGCGAAATCGAGGTGGCCTCCGTGCATGCGCAGACCGGCGCAACAGTTGGAGTGGATACCCCGGAGGGGTTGCTCCTACTAGTGCTCAAGGAAAAGGTGACCGATGTATCGCCGCGTCGGTTGCCACCGCAAGCGATGTCGGCGAGCTATCCGTGGGAGAATACCGATCCCGGATTGCAGTTACTACGCATCGCTGGTTTCGGAGCAGCTTCTGGGGACGGTCTTTCCGGTTTTGGTATCAAACGGCTTGCGGAAGTGCCCACTGCGGGGCGTTTGCCTGACGTTTATGGATTTGATCCTGCCAGCGAGTTTGCAGCGGGGTTTGACGACTTAGGGATCGACTCATGCAGCGGTGACAGCGGCGGACCAGCTATGGTCTATATGCCGACAGAACAGGATTGGTTTCTAGTTGGCTGCACGTCACGCTCGACCAAGAGCGCGAGTGACGACGTGTGTGGAGATGGAGGTATCTACTTGAGGGCTGACACTCAGAAAGCGCGCGAGTGGATATCCACAGTCGCGGCAGCAAACGAGGTTAGATTCCCATGACGACCAGATTCTGGATGGTTTCAAGGGGGGCGACTGGGGCTTGGCGAATCCGATCGCGGATGTCCTTGCCGAGCTTGAAATCGAGATACTCTGACTTAGCGTCCCCGTATGAACGACGACACGCTGCGGGAAGCCAAAACGCGCCTCCGCACGAAATACATTGGCCAGTGCGGAATTCACGGCGTGGGCATTCGCGAGAGCCGCAATGCCGTGTGTCTCTACCTCGAACTCGCCGGCTCGCCTGAGCAGGAGGAAACGCTGCGCGAAGCGGCGGAAGATGCACTGCCGTTCGAACTGTTGACAGTTGAAGCACCGCCCGCTCGGATCATGTAAGTCGCGATCGGTTTCGGAAACTAGCCGTGGGTGTCAGCCGATCTTTTGCTCCGCGCGTTTGCGCATTCCGGCGTTGAGGATCTTTTTGCGGAGGCGCAGGGATTTGGGGGTGACTTCCACGTATTCGTCGGGCGCGATGTATTCGAGCGAGCGCTCGAGCGTCATGACGAGCGGCGGGGAAAGGGAGATGCCTTTGCCGTCGCCGGTGCTGCGCATGTTGGAGAGCTTTTTGGCGCGGCAGGGATTCACCGGCATGTCGTCGGGACGGGCGTTTTCGCCGATGATCATTCCTTCGTAAATTTCGGCCTGCGCGCCGATGAAAAGTCGGCCGCGCTCCTGGATGGTTTCGAGCGAGTAGCTGGTGCTGATCCCCTGCTCCATCGCGACGAGCACGCCGTTGTTGCGGGTCGGGATTTCGCCTTTATACGGGCCGTATTCCTTGAAGAGATGCGACATGATGCCGTGGCCTTTCGTGCAGTTCACGAGGTCGGTCTCGAAACCGATGAGGCCGCGCGTGGGGACGATGGCCTGCACGGTGACGCTGTGCGGCTGGTGCTCCATGTGGATGATGTCGGCTTTGCGCCCGGCGAGCGATCGCAGGATGTCGCCGAGGCTGTCGTTGGGGACATCGACGTAGAGGGTTTCAAATGGCTCCATCAGCGAGCCGTCGTCGGTGCGCTGGTAGATGACCTCGGGGCGCGAGACGAGGATTTCAAAGCCTTCGCGGCGCATCTGCTCGACGAGGATGGCGATCTGCATTTCGCCGCGGGCCTGGATTTCAAAATGCCCGGCGATGTCGGTGTCGCCGAAGATGATGGAGACATTCGTGCGAGTCTCGCGGATGAGGCGCTCGCGGACTTGGCGGGCGGTGAGGAGCTTGCCTTCGCGTCCGGCGAGCGGGCCGTCGTTGATGCAAATCTTCATGGTGATCGTGGGAGGATCGATGTCCATGAAGGGCAGCGCGACGCGCTCCTCGGTGTCGGTGATGGTCTCGCCGATGAAGGCGTCCTCGAAGCCGCACAGGCCGATGATGTCGCCGGCGCTGGCGTGCTTCACTTCGACTTTTGCGAGGCCTTCATGGGAGAAAATCGCGGTGACATTGGCGCGCTCGCGCGAGCCGTCCTTGGCGATGCGCACGCAGGTGTCGCCGAGTTTCACGCGGCCCGAGACGATGCGCCCGTAGGCGATTCGCCCGAGGTAATCGGAGTAGTCGAGGTTCGAGATGAGGAACTGGAAATACGCGACGTCGGAGGCGGGCGGCGGCGGGATGTGCTTCACGATGGCCTCGTAGAGCGGCGTCATCGTGGTGCTTTCCTCGTGGATTTCGCGCATCGCGTAGCCTTGCTTTGCGGAGGCGTAGATGACTGGGAAATCGAGTTGCGCGTCGGTGGCGTTGAGTTCGACGAAGAGGTCGAAGATGAAGTCGAGGACCTTGTGCGGACGGGCGTTTTCGCGGTCGATTTTGTTGATGACGACGATCGGTTTCGCGCCGTTTTCGAGCGCCTTGCGGAGCACGAATTTCGTCTGCGCCTGCGGCCCATCGTGGGCATCGACGACGAGCAGCACGCCGTCGATCATTTTCATGATGCGCTCCACTTCACCGCCAAAATCCGCGTGGCCAGGTGTATCGACGATGTTGATGTGGTAGTCGTGCCAGCGAAACGCGGCGTTTTTTGCACGAATGGTGATGCCCTTTTCCCGCTCCAAATCCATCGAATCCATGATGCGCTCTTCGGAGGCTTTGGCTTCATTTGCGCGGAAGGTGCCGGCCTGTTTGAGGAGGCAGTCAACGAGCGTGGTTTTACCGTGATCGACGTGTGCGATGATGGCGATGTTGCGAATGTGTTCCATGTCAGTTTCCGGTAAAATTGTGGCGTGTTCGGCGCTCAAGGGGCGCGGAGTATAGGTGCGAAGCGGGCCGCGTCAACGGACGATGCGGGATATTGCGCCGGGATGTGAAGGCGGTATCATTCCGGCCATGACTGCCGAACGCGCTGCCGCACAACTGATGTCCGTGGAGGATTATTTGGAATGGGAGGAAACTCAGGAACAGCGTCACGAATACGTGGGGGGAATGGTTTACGCGATGGAGGCGATGGCGGGTGGGACGATCGATCATGCCGCAGTCTCCGCAAATTCGCTGATCGCCATCGGTGCGCGCCTGCGCGGCAAAGCGTGTCGTCCGTTTGGCTCGGATTTGAAAGTGCGGATCGAACACCCAACGCACACCCGGTTCTACTATCCTGATTTGACGGTGATTTGTGAACTGGGTGAGGGACAGGCTCGGTACCACGACAAACCGGCGGTCATCGTCAAGGTCGCGTCGGATTCCACCCGGCGGACCGACGAGTTGGAAAAGAAAGACGCATATCTGTCGATTCCCTCCTTGAGCGTTTACATTCAGTTGGAGCAGGATGCGGCGGTGGCGGTGGTTTGGCGCCGCGGCGATGATGGGTTCGCACGGGAAACTTACTACGGCTTGGACGCAGTGGTTGGGCTACCGGAAATCGGCGCGGAGTTACCGCTGGCTGAGGCATACGAAGGGATGAACTTCCCGCCTCCGCCCACCGCGAAGTGAAACATTTTCCGCCCGCCCCTTGACCGCACGCGGAGCATCCCGTAACAAACCGGCCCTCACTCCAAAAAATTTATGGGCCAGCAAACAAACAAGATTCAGAAACGCCGCCGCCGTCTCGACTATCTCGAGCGCAAGAAGACCAAGTTGCTCACGGCTTCCGTGCGCAAGCCGATCAAGAAAAAAGCTCCCGCGAAGAAGAAGGCACCCGCGGCGGCTCCGGCGGCGGAGTAAGTGCCGTTCGTGATCGGTGAACGGAGCACGCTCCGGCTCTTCGTTTTTCATCGTTCACCGATCCCATCCGCCCCGTGCGCTATCTCCTCGTGGATGGCCACAGCGTCATCTTTGCGTGGGAGGATTTGCGGAAGATGCACGCGCGCCGCACGGCGTCGGCGCGGGATGAATTGATTCGTCGGCTCACGGCGTATCAGGACGCGACCAGTGTGCGGGTAGTCGCGGTTTTCGATGGGAAAGGCGATGCCGCAAACGAGGCGAGCGAACCGGGCGGCATCCAGATTTTCTACAGCGGCGCGGGCCTGGACGCGGACGCGATCGTGGAGCGGCTCGTCGCGAAGTATGCGTCGCAGCACGAGATGTCCGTGGCGACGGACGACCACATGGAGCGGCAGACGGCGGAGACTTTCGGCGCGATCGCGATTTCGACGGATCACCTGCGCCTGCTGTTGAGCGACGCGGAGGGCGACCTCACGCGCCGCATCAAGCGGCACCGGCGGAAATAGAAACGGCGGCCAGCTTTTGCCGCTGGCCGCCGCTTCGTTTTGAGAGGTAGGGACTTGTTTTAAGCCGGGCGTTTGCCGAGCAGATCGCGGATCTCGGTGAGGAGCTTCACGTCGGCTGGAATCTCGGCGACGGGCGCGGGTTTGGCCTCTTCCGTCTTCTTCATTTTGTTCATCGCCTTCACGAGCATGAAAATGCAGAAGGCGAGAATCGCGAAGTTGATGGCGATGGTGAGAAAGTTTCCGTAAGCGAAAGCTGGCCCGCTTGCCTTCGCGACGGCGAGCGAACTTCCCGACACGATCTTGTCGGAAAGCGGGAGGTATAGATTACTAAAATCGACGTTTCCGATCAGCTTGCCGACGACCGGCATGATGAGGTCTTCGATGACGGAATTGACGATCTTGCCGAAGGCGCTGCCGATGATCACGCCGACCGCGAGATCGACGACATTGCCCTTTAGGGCGAACTCTTTGAATTCTTGAACCATGCTCATAGTTTTGATTTGTGTGATTTGTTGATATTTGGATTGGTTTTAGCAGGCCGACTTTTTGCCGACCTGTCCGCTTCTACGTATGGGACAGGAAAGTGGAAGCAAAACAATTTGCCGCTCGCGGCGAAGCGGTTACGGTCTGCGCCCCATGTCTTTCCAAGAACGCATCGACAACGATTTGAAAGTAGCGATGAAGGCGCGGCAGGCCGAGCGGCTCAATGTTTTGCGGATGCTGAAAACCGCGCTCAAGAATCTGGCCATTGAAAAGGAGGGTTTGAATTTTGTTTTAAGCGATGTGGACGCGCTGGCGGTCGTGCGGAAGGAGATGAAAAAGCGGCAGGATTCGATCGAGAGTTTTACCAAAGGCAACCGGCCGGAACTCGCCGAGAAGGAAAAGGCGGAAGCGGAAATCCTCGCGGCGTATCTGCCGCAGGCACTTTCCGCGGATGAGCTGAAGGATCTCGTCGCGGCAGCGATCACCGAAGCTGGCGCGACCTCAAAAGCGCAGATGGGCGCGGTGATGAAGATCGCCGTCGAGCGGTCGGCTGGCCGCGCGGATGGCAAAGCTCTGAGCGCCGCAGTGGCCGCGGCGCTGGGTTAATTCATCAATATACATGGTCTCCGCCATCATCGTCGCCGCCGGCAGCAGCCGCCGCATGGGCTTTGACAAGCTCTTCACGCCGCTCGCCGGAAAGCCGGTGATCTGGCACTCACTCAAGGCTTTCTCCGACTGCCGCGACATCGACGAGATCGTGATCGTGGCCCGCGAGGATCGGCTGGGTGAATTTGAAAGGCTGCTCGCGGGGGAAAAAATGCCCAAGGTGACAAAGCTCATCGCGGGCGGAAACGAGCGGCATGATTCCGTGTGGAATGGCCTCCAGTCCGTCGCGAGCGAAGGCTGCCAGTTCGTCGTGATTCACGACGGCGCGCGCCCGCTCACCACGCCAAAGCTCATCTGCGCCGTGCTCGACATGGCGCGCACCCACGGCGCTGCGTGCTGTGCATCACCCATCCCCGACACGGTGAAGCGCGCGAGCGTCGAGCAGATGGTGCAGGAAAGCGTGGAGCGCACGGGGCTCTGGGCGATGCAGACGCCGCAGGTCTTTTCCGCAGGCCTGATCCTCCAAGCCTACGCCTCCGTGATGGCGAAACGCGAACTCGTGACCGACGAAGTCTCCGCTGTGCAGAAGCTTGGAAAAAAAATCGCGCTCTACAAAAACGAAGACTGGAATTTTAAGATCACCTTTCCGCATGACATCGAGCTCGCCGAGCATGTGCTCGGGCTGCGCGCGGCGAAAAAATCAACGAAGTCTGCTAAATCGGATGCAAGATAGGGATTGAGAGTGGAGACTCCACACTCCTGATCTTGCTCCTGCTCTTGATCTTGATGCTTTCGGCTTTGGATCAAGATCAAGAGCAAGATCAGGATGAAGAAAATTGAACGCCTAAATGGATTACCCTTACCAAGTCACCGCGCTGCCCAATGGCTGCCGGATCGCCTCATTCGACATGCCGCACATGCGCAGCGTCTCCGTGGGCTTTTGGGCGGCGGTCGGCGGCAGGCATGAGACTGCGGAAGTCAGTGGCATCTCGCACTTCATCGAGCACCTGCTTTTCAAAGGCACACGCCAGCGCTCGGCAAAGGAAATCAGCGAGCAGATCGAAGGCGTCGGCGGATACATCAATGCCTTCACCACCGAGGATCACACGTGCTACTACGCCAAGGCTGCGGTGCAGCATTTCGAGCGGCTGTGCGATGTGCTCGGCGACATGTACCGGCACAGTGTTTTCGCGAAGCAGGAGATCGAAAAAGAGCGCGATGTCGTGCGCGAGGAAATCCTGATGTATCGCGACAATCCCGCGCAGCACGCGCAGGAAATCCTCACCCAAACCATGTGGCCCGGCCACGCGCTCGGGCGTCCACTCACCGGCACGGTCGAGACGATTGGCGCATTTCAGCGCGCGCAGCTTTTGGAATATCAGCACCGGACCTACGTCGGGCGCACCACCATCGTCGCCATCGCCGGCCCGCTGCGGCACGAGCGCGTGTTGGAAATCCTCACGCCGATCCTGCAGCGCATCCCGGCGGGACGCACCCCGCGCTTCAGCCGCGCGCGCCTCCGCGAAGGCCCCGCCCGCGTCTCGCTCGTCACGCAGGACACTGAGCAAACCCATCTCGCCATGGGCTTCCACGCATTCGGCCGGCGCGACGAACGCCGCTTCGCGCTCAAGCTCCTCAGCGTCATCCTCGGCGAAAACATGAGCTCGCGCCTTTTCCAAAAACTCCGCGAAGAACGCGGCTACTGCTACAGCGTGCAGACCAGCACCGTCACCCTCGAAGACGCCGGCGCCTTTTCCCTCTACGCCGGGCTCGACCCGAAAAATCTCAAACGCGCCGTCCGCCTCATCCTCCGCGAGCTCGAGAACATCTGCCGCAAAAAACCCGGCAAAGAGGAACTCCGCCAAGCCCAGGACTACACCATCGGCCAAACCTTGATGGGTCTCGAAAGCACCACCAACCAAATGATGTGGATGGGCGAAAGCCTCCTCAGCTACCGCCACGTCCTCAATCCCACCGAAATCGAGCACCGCATCCAGGCCGTCACACCGGAGGAAGTGCAACGCTGCGCCTGCCACTGCCTAAATCGCGGACGCCTCGGAGTTGCCGTCGTCGGCCCAATGAAGGAACCCCGCGAGATCGAAGGCTGGCTCGCGTAGCGATCGGGTTTTGAACCGATGTGGGTAGGTTCGGTGGGATGAAAAATGGTGCAAGCTGGCAAGGCGGCAGTCTGCGAACGCGCCCGAACCTCGGACCCGGAAAATTACAAATCGGCACGATGGGCAGCATCACTCACCCGTCGATTTTCCAGCCGTCGCGATACGGCCGTGTGAGCAGGCGTTCGGCGGCTGGATTGTTCGGAATGCGGAATGCGGCGGCGTCCCACGTCAGCTCCGCGCCGGGGGCGCGCGCGGCCACATTGCCGAGTTGCACCGATTCGTTCAGCGGGCCCGCGTAGTGGAAACCGTCGCTCGTGCGCACATTTTCGAGCACACCATCGACCCAGCGGTGGTAATGATTCGCGCCGGGTACTTTCTCGATGGTGAAGGAGGAAAACTTTTCCCCGGGATACAGCTTCGGCATTCCCACATGCGGCAGAACCATCGTGCCGCCTTCGCCGATGAAGAGCGATCCCGCGCCGGGCAGTTTCGTGTCGTCGCGCATTTGCGCGAGCGCGATGTCGGGCTGGCGTCCGCCGTCGTACCACGTGAGCGGCAGCCTGTCGTCCGCGGTGAATTTTGTGCCCGGAAAAATATAGAAGACGGTCGCCGCATCCGGCCAGGTCTGTGAGTTCACGGCATCGCTATCCGCGCGCACGGTGAGCGGCGCGGTGAGTTCGAGCGCGGTGAAAACGGGGTCGAGAATGTGGCAGCCGAAATCGCCGAGCGCGCCGCTGCCAAAGTCCTGCCAGTCGCGCCAGTTAAACGGGTGATACATTTTCGGCGCGAAGTCGCGCATCGGCGCGGTGCCGATCCACGAATCCCACGCGAGCGTCGCCGGCACAGGACCGGCCGGTGGCAGCGCAGTGAGGCCGGTGTATTGATTCCCGCGATTCCCGATCCACGAATGCACTGCCTTGATTTTCCCGATCGCACCGTCGCGGATCAGCTTCACGCCAGTGCGATATTCGCTCGCGCTGTGGATCTGATTTCCCATCTGCGTGATGACTTTGGACTTGTCCGCCTGGAGCCGCATCTGGCGCGATTCCCAGACGGTGTGCGTCAGCGGTTTCTGGCAATAGACATGTTTCCCGCGCCGCATCGCATCGAGCGCGATGAAGGCGTGCATGTGATCTGGCGTGGAAACCTGCACCGCGTCGAGCGAGTCGCCGAGCTTCGCAAACATCTCGCGGAAATCCTGGAAGTGCGGGATGCCGGAAAACTTTTTGTCCGCCCCGTCGAAGCGCGCGGTATCGACATCGCAGAAGCCAACGAATTGCACGCGCGAATGTGACCCGATTTCAACGAGATCGGAAAGCCCCTGCCCATTCGCACCGACGACGCCGACTTGCAGTTTCCCGTTCGCATTCACGCTGCGGACGATGTTTGGAAAAGCCATCGCGCCGAGCGAGCCAGCGGCGGTGCGACAGAGGAAGGAACGACGGGTGATGCGCATGGGAGTGTGGGAGTGAATGTGGAACTGCGGGGCGCGGGCAAACTTAGTGATGACGAGCGCGCCTCCAGAAATCTGACGCATTCGCAAAGTGCGCCCGCGGCGTCCGTTCAAAACTCCGCAACGCCGGCGCGGCGACGCTCAGAACACGACCGGCTCGCCTTCCGTCATCATGAAGATGCGGTCGCGGATGCCGTGGTGTTTCGCGCAGGCGAGCAGCCGCTCCGGCGGCTCGTGCAGCGGCTCATAGCTGAGGCGGAAACTGCCGTAGTGCATCGGCACCATGCGCTGCGCGCCGAGGTCCATGAATGCCTGGATTGCCTCCTCGGGATTCATGTGAACGTCGCGGCCGGTCGGCGGCTCGTACGCGCCGATGGGCAGCAGCGCGAGGTCGATCGAGTGGCGCCGGCCGATCTCCTCGAAGCCCTCGAAATATGCCGTGTCACCGCAGTGAAAAATCGTGCGCCCGCCGGCCTCGATGATGAATCCGCCGAAGCCGCGATGCGAATCGTGCAGCACGCGCGCGCCCCAATGATGGCAGGGCGTGAGCGTGATCTTCAGCGGCCCGAGATCGAACGTCTCCCAATAGTGCAGCTCGTGGACGCTCTTGAAGCCGAGATCGTGGACCAGATTGCCCACTTCAAATGGCACGACGATCGGCTGATCCGCGGCGACGGCGCGCAGTGTTTTCCGATCGAGGTGATCGAAGTGCGCGTGCGTCACGAGCACGAGGTCGATGTCCGGCAGATCGTGCAATTTCACGCCGGGATGCCGCACCCGCTTCACGACTTTCAGCCACTTCGCCCAGTTCGGATCGACCAGCAGATTGTGCCCGCGCGTTTGCAGGAGAAAGGACGCGTGGCCGATCCACGTCAGGCAAATCTCGCCATCCTTCAGCTCGGGCCAGTCCGGCTTCGCGTGAATGCCGGCGCGTTTCGTAAAAATCGAGGGCAGCCACACTTCGGTGAAAAAGTTCCGCCGATGCCAGCCGTTCTTCGGCGCAAGCCCGATTTTTTTCGCCTTGTGCGGCTTCGGGTCGTCGTGCGCCGACTTGGTGATCGCGGCCTTTGGCTTGGATTTGTTGCGGAACGGATTCGGCACGGGGCACGACTGTATGCGGCGATGTTCGGCAGGCAAAACATTCGTGCGGTGCTTGCATGGAATGATCACGCCGGGTGCAATGCGCGGGTGCCGCCGAAAGCTGACTTGCGACTCGAAATGAAACAACGCATCCGCGCGCTCGATCCGGAGGTGCGCGCGCTGGCTTCGGAAAAAATCCGCCGCGCCATCGTCCTCGATGATGCGTGGAAAGCGGCGCGTCTCATCGCCGCGTTTCTGCCGCTGCCGGGCGAGCCGCAGATCGCGCCGCTATGGGAAATGGCGGCGGTCTGCATTCCGCGGGTTCGCGGGGAAAGCTGCGATCTCGTTTTGCTGCCGCGCGGCGTTTCCACCGATTGGCGGCTCGCTGGCGCGGAGTTCGACGCGCTGCCCGCCGTCGATCCCGCGCGCGTCGATCTCATCCTGGTTCCCGGCCTCGCTTTCACCACGGATGGGCTGCGGCTCGGTCGCGGTGGCGGATACTACGATCGACTGCTCGCCAGCCTCCCGCCGCGCACCCGCAGGATCGGCGTCTGTTTTGCCACGCAGATCGTCGCAACGCTGCCAACCGAACCGCACGATCAGCGGGTCGCACGCGTCGTCACGGAACTAAGCGACATTGCGTGACGGCACGCGCATTTCAAACGCCGGGATGCGCGTGAACACGGCCTCGCCGGTGTCGGTGGTTCCGAGAAACGCGCCCTCCGCGATGCTGTCCGACGCGATGACGTGGTAGCTGTTATAGGAGAAATGTTCGCCCGTTTGAATGTGCGGAAACTGCCCGACGACGCCATCGCCCTCGACCACGATGCGCTGATCCTCGGCATCCGTGACGACCCACTTGCGACCCTTGATCTGCACGGCCTGCGGCGAATCGTTGTGGATCGAAATGAAATAGACGAACGGGTATGGTCGCTCCTCCGGCGCGTCGAGTTGGGGCATGAAAACGACGCGGTCGATAGTGACCCTGAGTCCTTCGAGTTCGCGGATCGCGGTGGACATTTGCGGGGAGGTTAAGCGCGCGAAGCCTGAATCACAATCCCGCTGCTGCTCCGAATCTTGATCGTGCTCCTGCTCTTGATCCTGATCCATCCGGCGGAAAGAAGATCAAGAGCAGGAGCACGATCAAGATCACGAAGAATTGCTGAATGTTTTCCATGTGCGCCGAGTCTCATCCCGCAGCCCCACTATGAAACACGCCCGCTCCCTCGCAATCGTGCTGGCCGCGCTCGCGGCTCCGCTTTTCCCGCAAAACATCCGCGCCGAGGCCGAAGTCTCGTTCGCGTATTTTCAAGAAGCGCTGTCGCCTTTCGGCGAATGGATCGAGGTCGCGGACTACGGCCTGTGCTGGCGACCGACGGGCGTGGCGGAAGACTGGGCGCCTTACACCGATGGCTATTGGGCTTACACCGATGCGGGCTGGACCTGGGTCAGTTACGAGGATTGGGGCGGCATCACTTATCACTACGGGCGCTGGATTCATTTGGTGGGCGAGGGCTGGGTCTGGGTGCCGGAATACGATTGGGGACCGGCGTGGGTTTCCTGGCGCTCGAACGACGATTACGTGGGCTGGGCACCGCTGCCGCCGGAGGCGCGCTGGGAGGAAAACACGGGCTTCAGCACATGGGTGGATACGAGCTATGACATCGGGCCGGACCACTATCGCTTCTGCCACACGCGCGACTTCGGAGCGCCGGTGCTCGCGCCGATCCTGCTGCCGTGCGAGCGCAATGTGACGATCATCGTGAACACGGTGAACATCACCAACATCACTTTCAACCGGCACAACTCCCAAGTCTTTTGCGGCGGGCCGAATTTTGGACGCATCAACCAGCACGTGCATCGGCCGATTCCTTCCATGAAGCTGCACTGCGAAGATCGTGAAGTGCGGGGGCCGCACGGGAACCGGACGCCGCAGATCGTGCGCGGAAATCAAATCGCGCTCTACGCTCCGAAGGTGAAACGGCCCGTGGATTTGAAGGCGCTGCCGATCACTCCGCAGCGCGTGGTCGGTGCGGACAAGGTGAACCGCGGCTGGTCGCGCGTGCCGGACCTCGCGGCGCAGCAGCAGATCAAACAGCGGCTGCAAAAGCAGAGCGAAGGGCTCAATCCGCGCACCGCCCCGGCACGACCGGTGAACCCTGCGGACTTGGTTGGCGTTCCGACAAAAGCGGACCCCACGGCGCGACCGCCGACTGCGCTCGTCCGGGATCGAAGCGGCCCCGCGCGGAACCCAAGCCGGCCATCGCTTCCAGCCATGCTGAACCAGCCAAGGCAACCCGTCACTGAAGCAAAACCCGCGGCGCAACCTGCCAGTCCGGCGGTGAATCCTCCAGCCGTCGCGGAACGAGTGGAAGCTCCCGCAAATCCGCCGCCGAACGTGACGCGACCGGTTGCGGCAAGACCTCCTGGCAACCCGACCGTGCCGAACAGCATTCGTCCACCGCAGTCGAGGCCCGAGCCATCGCGTTCGCCGCAAGTGGCCGTGCCGGATGTTGCCGCTCGCGCCGCCGAAACAGAGCGAGGTCGGGTGCAGCAACAGCAGCAGGAAGATGCACAACGTTCCGCGATCGCCCGGCGGCAGGCCGAGTCCGCGCAGCGCGCCAGCCAGGTCCGCGAGCGGCAGATGCAGCAGCAGCTGCAAGGCGAGCAGCGCGCGGCGGAAGTGCGCAATCAAGAGGCCCAGGCACGAAGCCAGCAGGCGGAAGCCGCGAGCCGTCAGCGGGAAAACGCACAGCGCACTCAACCCGCGAACGAAAATCGCCAGCAAGCAGTGCAGCAACAGCAGGCCGCCCAACGCGCAAACGAAAATCGCCAGCAAGCAGTGCAGCAACAGCAGGCTGCCCAACGCGCAAACGAAAACCGTCAGCAGCAGACCCGGCAGGCGCCTCCGCAGCGCGAATACGTCGCGCCACCATCCCGCCCGGCCCAGCAGGAGCAATCGCGACCCGCCCAAGCCCCTAAAAAAGAGGGCGACGATGACAATAAGCGGCAGCGCTCCGGGCGATAAAACCCGGTCGGATCGCGAGGCGCAGCGGCCTCTTGGAGCGGCTCTTTATTTCTGGTAAATCCCACTAGCCGGGCAGAGTTCGCCATGCGAGTGTCCGCGCTCTTTCCCATGAAAACCAAAGGCACCCTCACCCTCGCAATCGTCGCTTCGTGTTTCGCCGCTGAATTTTTGATCGGCGCGGATGCGCCGAAGAAATCAGATCCTGCCGCCGCGCCGACTCCCGGAGCATCAGCCAGCGTCGTGCCGAACGTGGTCGCGGTGGTCGAAGGCACCGAGATTACAAAAGCCGAGCTGGACCAGACTGTGAGCGCATTCATGAGCCGGCGCGGACCCCAGGGCGGGAACGTTCCCGAATCGCAAAAGCCCGCCTTCCAGCGCATGGTGCTCGACGATTTGATCATCGATCGGCTGATCGCAAAACGATCCGCGAAAGTGGAAGTCGGCGACGGCGATGTGAACAAGGAAATCGAGAACATCAAAAAGAATTTTCCGACCGAGGAAGAGTTCAACACGCAGCTCACGAAGTCGGGGCAGACCTTGGAAAGGGTCCGCGAAAACATCCGCACAAACTTGCGTCAGCGAAATTGGGTGGAGGAACAACTCAAGGGGAAGGACGCGGTCGCCGACGCGGAAATTGCGGAGTTTTACACGAAAAATCCCGAGCAATTCAAGTCACCGGAGAAAGTCCGCGCCAGCCACATCCTGGTGGCCGTGCCGATGGATGCGGCCCCGGAAGTGGCCGCGGAGAAGGAGAGGACCGCAAAGGAATTGCTCGATCGCGTAAAGAAGGGCGAGGATTTCGCTAAGCTCGCGGCGGAGAAATCCGAAGACCCGAGCGCCAAGCAGAACAGCGGCGATCTCGATTTTTTCAGCAAGGACCAGATGGTGCCGGAGTTCGCGGACGCAGCATTCAAGATGAAGCAGGACGAAGTGAGCGCCGAGCCGGTGCGCAGCCAGTTCGGCTATCATGTGATCAAAATGACGGGCCGCAAGGACGCTGAGACGATGACGCTCGATCAGGTGAAACCTCAATTGCTCACGTATTTGAAAGGCCAGAAAAAGCAGGTGGAAGTGAAAAAGATCGTCGAGGAAATGCGGGCCAAGGCGGACGTGAAAATCAATTTGCCGGACGTGCCCGTCACGGGTGCGACCACGGAGCCCGTCTCCGCGCCGCCCGCGCCGGCGAAGTAATTGCGCTCGTGCGCCTCAGCGCGGGGGCGAAAAAAATGCGGGCAAATGGTTTGATGATCGCCGTGGTAGCTGTTGAAATTTTCACCCTGCGCGGCCTCCCGTGCTGAACCAAGAAACCAATCCAAATGGCCCGCAAATCACGGAAGAACGTCGGCATCATCGGCCTCGGCATCATCGGTGCCCGGGTCGCGCAGGCGCTGCGCGCGGCGGGATTTCACGTCTTCGTGTGGAACCGGACGGCGAAACCCGCGCCAAATTTCCTCGGCTCGCCGGTGGATGTCGCGGAGATTTGTGATGTCATCCAGATTTTCGTTTCCGACTCACAGGCGCTGTTTCAGGTGATCGACGCATTTGGCGGCGCGCTCACGGAAAATCACACGGTGGTGTGCAGCGCAACCGTCGGCCCGGAGGCGACGATCGAGGCGTCGCGGATAGTGAAGGCGAAGGGTGCGCGCTTTCTCGATGCGCCATTTACCGGCAGCAAAATGGCCGCGGAAAAGAGCCAGCTCGTTTATTACATCGGCGGCGAGGACGCGGCCTTCAAGAAGGCGGAACCGATGCTGAAGGCATCCAGCAAGTCGATCGTGCGCTGCGGCGAAATCGGCCACGCCGCCGTGTTGAAAGTCGCGACCAACATGATCACGGCCGTGACCACGCAGACCCTGGCCGAGGCGCTCGCGCTGGTGACCAAGGCGGGACTTTCACCCGAGACTTTCAAGACCGCGATCGAGAACAATGCCTGCCGCTCCGGCACCACCGACATCAAGCTGCCGAAGATGGTCGCCGCGGATTACGACCCGCATTTTTCGCTGAAGCACATGTTCAAGGACGTGCAGCTCGCCATCCACATGGCGAACGCGCTCGATATCGAAGTCCCGGCGACGACGGTGACGGCGGGCGTGATGTACGGCGCGCTGAATCACGGCTGGGCGGAACTCGATTTCGCTTCGATCTTCAAACTGTACGACGGCGCGTTTCCACCATCGCGAGTCGTACCGCCGCCCCAGATCGATGGGCCGCGCGCGACGCCTGCGGTGGAAAAAACTTCCCTCGTCTCCGAAGCGAACGAGCCCGCGGCTCCGCCAAAAGCGCACGATGTTTCATCGCAATCCAACGGCGAATCGAAGCCGATGGAAGTCGTCACCGACGTGCCAAAGGATGCGAAACCCGCGGGCGATGCGGCGTCGGACGAAATCAAATCTTCCGAAAAGGCCAGCGATGCTGTGGATGAAAAAGATTCGGCGGAGGACGGGAAAACGAAGCCGTTCAATCGGATCCGGCGCTTCTTTTCGCAGTCGCCAAAATAGGAAGACCGGGCGCGCGGAATGAGCGAACTCGCGGATCGATATCGCAGATTCCTGAAAGCGGGCGGCGTCGCGGATTTGAGCGACCGCGTAAAGCTGCGCCTCACCGGAGCGGATCGGGTGCGCTTTCTCAACGGCCAGGTCACCGCGAATGTGCAAAAGCTCGCGCCGAACACAGCGTGGCCTGCGTGCGTGACGACTGCGAAGGGGCGGCTGTGTGCGGACGTGTGGTTGCACGCGACGGCGGACGCGCTCTTTGTCGATGCGGATGCGAGCGTGCGCGAATCGCTTCCGCCGCGCTTCGAGCGCTACATCATTTCCGACGACGTGACGCTCGACGACGTTTCCGGCGAGCTGCGGCTCGTGCATGTGATTGCCCCCCTCGTCGAGCGACCCGGCGTCCGCGCAAATCGGTTCGGTCGTTCTGGCATCGACCTGTGGCTTCACCCCGAAGAATTTGAGAACGAATGGAAGGCTTTGACGGATCAGTTTTGCGTCATGGATGAGCCGCTTCTCGAATCGCTCCGCATCGAGGCCGGCCTCCCGCGCTGGGGCCGCGAGCTGGACGAAAACACGCTCCCGCCGGAAGCCGGCCTCGAACGCACGCACATCGACTACGCCAAAGGCTGCTACATCGGCCAGGAAGTCATCTCGCGCTTGAAGAGCATCGGGCACGTGAATCGTGCGCTGGTCGGATTCGTCGCGCGCGAGCCGGAGGCGCTGCGCGCTGGCACCCGCATTTTCGCGCCAGGCGAAGGCGCGGTGGAAATCGGCGCGCTCACCAGCGCCGCGTGGAGTTTTGCATTGGAAAAGCCCGTCGCCCTTGGCTATCTCAAGCGCGGCTCGCCGATGGGCGAACTGCTCGCCCGCGAGGTTGGAGAAACCGGCCCGGGGCGGATCGTCATCGCGCAAGATCTCCCACTCATTTCATGAAAAAATCGCTACTCACTTTGCTCATTCTCTCTCTCGTCGCGCCCGCGCTTTTTGCGGACGATGTGGCGCTCGTTTCCCTGCGGGTGGCGAAGGAAAAATATGTCCGCCAATTCGCGATTGAATTTGCCGAAGACGACGCGCCGCAGACCGTCGCAAATTTCAAAAAACTCGCGAAGAAGGGCTTCTACAAAGGCACGACGATCCATCGCGCGTTTGCCCACATGCTCGTGCAGATGGGCGATCCGCTCAGTAAAAAGAAGGATCGCAGCGCGGTCGGGACCGGTGGTCCGGGCTACACACTCGCGCCCGAAATCCGGCGCAAACACATCAAGGGAGCCGTCGCCGCGGCGCGGCTGCCGGACAAAATCAATCCGTCGCGCGTCTCGAACGGCAGCCAGTTTTACGTGTGCCTTTCAGCCACGCCGAGCTTCGACGGGCAATACACGGTTTTTGGCCGCGTCATCTGGGGTCTCGACACACTCGACGCCATCAGCACGAAGACCGTGGACAGCAACGACAACCCGGTCGAGCGCATCGAAATCCGCTCCGTAAAAATCCTCCCACGCGAAAAACTTCCCGCGCCACCCGCGCCGGAAAAGCCGGGTACGGTGACGCCAAAACCGGACAAAAAACCGTGGTGGAAAATCATTGGCTAATCGCTTGCGGTGCCAATGACCCGCGCGTATAAAACGCCTCCCTTTTCCCGGGTAGGTACCGAAGTGGCCAAACGGGGCGGACTGTAAATCCGCTGGCTTACGCCTTCACTGGTTCGAATCCAGTCCTGCCCACTCCCCACGCGACCGGGGCGATTTTACGGAAACGGTGAGCGGCGCGGGCATTTGGACCCACAGTTTTCCAAACGACCTCACCGCGCTCCCGCTGCGGAAGCGATGATCAGCAGCACGATGATGACCGCCAGCACGGCGAGCATGATTTTCACCCAACTGAGCGGGTGCTTGCCGGCGATGGTGCCGGTGTAGCCGTTGATGACGACTTGGAAGGTTTTCGCGCCGTAGTTGTAACTCAGGAGCCAGACGGGGACGAGGATGTGTTTGAAAGTCTGGCCGGAGTAATCGGCGGCGACTTCGAGATTGCGCTGGGTGTCGCCGGGGACTGCGGCGGCGCAGAGTCGCTCGGTCTTGCGATCCATGACCTCGCGCGAGTGCTGCGCGGCGGCGATGAGGTCGATCTGGTATTGCTCGACGACCCAGCCGCTGAGGAAGCCAGGGTCGTAAGCCTTGAGGTCGGATGTGGTGGGGAAAGGCTCGATCTGGCGCAGGAGGTCGGGCTGCACACCCTTGGAGGCGGCGACGAGTTCATCGTCGAAAAAATGATCAAGCGAACCGGCGGCGGGCTCCCAGCGGGTTTTTTGCACCTGGCGCGTGCCGCGGCGGCCTTGGGCGTCGGTGTAGGATTCGGTCTCGTAGTAGTGGTAGCCAGCCTGGGCCGTCCAGTCGGCGTGGACTTGGGCATCAAAGGTCCAGTAGGGAAGATAGACGCCGTGGACGGTGTCGGTGAGGGCGCGGGATTTGAGCGCGTTTGGCGCAAACCAACGGTTGCCGTACCACTGCCGGATTTTCTCGCGGACCTGCGTCTCGGGGATCTTGAATTCGAGCAGGTTTTCCGGGCGGATCGGCGCTTTGATTTGATCGTAGGAAACGAGCGACGAGGAGCCGCAGAAGTCACACCGCTGGCCGACGCGCGTCGGATCGAACACCGAGATCGCCTGGCAGCTCTGGCATTTCACCGAGGTCTTTTCGGCAGCCCAGCCACGGTGATTTTCGTCCACGTTGCGCAGCGCAGTGGCGAGATCGTTCTCGCGAACGTCGCCGCCGCCCGCAGGCAGTTCGCACGGCGAAACCGTCCCGCAAAAAGGACAGACGAGCCCTTTCTTCGCGGGATTCCACTGCGCCTCCGCCCCGCACGCGGGGCAGGAGAATTTACTTTTGGCGACGACTTCCGACATCAGCGGACTTCCAATTCGGGCACTTGATCGTCCTCGTACTTCTCGATGAGCACGCCGACGACTTCCATCAGTGAGCCGAGCGGATGGCTTTCGTCCTCGCCGACCAAGTCGATCAAGGTATCCAGCACGACGACGAGTTCAGGATACAAAACACTCATGGAAAGTGGCGATAAATGTCCCGACGATGCAGCGCCCGCGCGAAAACGACGACGCCACCCCGCACGTAAAAGCCCACGCGATGATCCGCGATGCGAACGCGATAGGCTTCTTCATCTGCGCGCAATCGCTTCAGTCCGGCAATCTCCGCGAGGCTTTCCGCCGCCACGATTTCATCGAAGGCAAATGCCTTCACCCGCGCGAAAGCCGTGCCTCCGCGCAAACGTTTCAAGTCTTTGAGAAAGGTCGGCAAGTATTCGGCTTTCAATCGCCTTCAAGTTGGCGAAGCGCTTCGTCACGAGCGATCGGAGTCTCGCTCGCAACCTCCTCCATCGCTCGGGCCATTGCCCGATCTTCATGCTCTTCCAGCAACGCACGGAAAGCCGGATAGTCGAGTACGACCTTATCGACCTCACCATCAGGCCGAACCAAATACTCGCTAATCCACGGGAAATCGCCGCGCGGGAGTTCAGCCTGAATTTCGGCCAGCTTCATTTGTGGGCGCCCGATCAGCTCTTCAAAAACTCATCGATCGCTGCGCGCGTGATGCGCCAGGTCGCACCGATTTTTTTCCCTTTCAGGTCGCCTGCTTCGAGCGTCGCGAGCACGTCCGCCTCGGTCACGCCGAGGGCTTGCGCGGCTTCGGCTGGTGAGAGGAGCGCGGGTGCCGCGGTTGGGAGCGGCGGTGGCGCACCTGCCGCTGGCGTCGCTTGCGCGCCGAGCACGCCGCCCTGCTGCTGCATCATCTGCTGCGCCATCGCCATGCCGATCGCCATCTCGCTGGCCATGCCGCCGGCGCCACCGCCCTCGCCAGTGGCCATGCCCTGCGCCATTTGGAATTTCACGTAGTCGTTCAGATTCCCGACCGCCGCCATCGACGAACGTTTGTCGATCGCCGCCTCGACTTCCGGCGGCAGGCTCACGTTTTCCACGACGAAGCTGGCAAACTCGATGCCGTATTTCGTCGTCGTCACGGGATTGATCAGCGGCAGCAGCGCGTTGCCGAGTTCGCTGTATTTCGTCGCCACATCGAGCACCGGGATTTTCGCCTGCGCCAGCGCCTCGCTGAAGAGCGACACGATGCGCGAGCGCATGGTGTCGGCAAATTCATCGAGCCGGAAATGATGGTCGCTGCCGGCCACTTCCTTCAGGAAAATCTTCGGGTCCGTGATCCGAAAATCGTAGATGCCAAACGCGCGCGCGCGGACGATGCCGAAATCGTTGTCGCGCATCATCACGGGGTTCGTCGTGCCCCATTTGTTGCCGGTGAAAAGGCGCGTCGTGACGTAATAAACGTCCGCCTTGAACGGCGTATTGAAGCCGTACTTCCAGCCCTTTAGCGTGGCGAGGACGGGGATGTTGTCGGTAACGAGCGTATGTTTTCCCGGTCCGAACGTGTCACCAAACTGACCGACATAAACGAACTGCGCGACCTGCGACTCGCGCACGATGAGCTGCGCGCCGTTCTTAATTTCCTTGTCCTCGTCCGGCCAGCGGTAGCTGAGGGTGTCACGCGAATCATCCGTCCATTCGATGATTTCGATGAGTTCGCCTTTGATGAAGTCCATGAGTCCCATATGTATGTGTTCCTTTCGGTGATGGTTTAAGTGACGTGCAACGCTAGAAAGGTTCCCCGGTCGATTCAAGTAGTGTTCCCCGGATTTTATCCGGGAGAATCCGGTCCGCAGGTGGTTCGTCCCCTGCTTTGAGGAATAGCGCAGCCGTCCTTTCGGCTGAGCCACACGACCATGACGCCCGTCCTCACCATCAATCTGCTGCGTGCGCTTTTCGTCGTTTTCACAGCGCTGACCGGCACGATGCTCGGCGAGTCCTTCCTGCGCAACGTGTGGGCGGGTGGTGCCATCGGCAGCGCGTTCGGCCTCGCCGTCGTGCTTGGCGACCGGCTCATGCACGGCATCTCGCTGCGCGTCTTTTCCTCCGCCACCGTCGGCCTCTGCGTCGGCATCGTCTTCGCCCGTCTGCTGCTCGCCTCGAAAATCCTCGCCCGCGCTTCCGATGACACCCAATGGCTCATTGGCCTCATCGCCTACGCCACCTTTGGCTACTTCGGCATGATGCTCGCCATCCGCAGCAATCGCGACGAATTCGCGCTCCTCATCCCCTACATCCGCTTCCGGCGCTCAAACGTGCAGGATTCGCCCGTCGTCGTCGATTCCAGCATCATCATCGAAGGGCGCCTCGCCGACGTTTGCGCCACGGGATTTCTCAGCAGCTCGCTCATCATCCCGCGTTTCGTCTTGGATGAATTGCAGCGCCTCGCCGACTCTGGCGACCCGCTCAAACGCGAGCGCGGTCGCAGCGCACTCGACCGCCTCCAGCAAATGCAGCGCGACCCGGCCATCTCCATCACCATCCACGAAGCCCCGCCCGAACCCGACACGCCCGTCGATACCCAGCTCGCCGCGCTCGCCAAATTCCTCGACGCCCGCCTGCTCACCAACGACGCCAATCTCAGTTCCATCGCACGGCTCCAAGGCATCTCCGTCCTGAATCTCTACGACCTCGCCCGCGCCCTGCGCCCCGTCGTCGAGCCCGGCCGTCAGCTCGATCTTCCCTTGGTAAAAGAAGGCCGCGACTCGCACCAAGCCGTCGGCTACCTCGGCGACGGCACCATGATCGTCGTCAATCACGCCCGCCCGCATCTCGGAAAAACGATGCCCGTCGTGATCGCGAGTTCCCTGCAAACGGCGGCGGGCCGGCTCTATTTCGCTGAACTCAAATAACGCTCGCCGCTAGCGCCGGTCGCGATTGAAACGGCTGTCGGTGACGGCTTGACGGCACCGCGCCCGATGATACTCCTTGGCGGGTCTAAAGAAGGAGTTCCCGCATGAGCCGCCCCAGAGTTTTTTCTTCCCCTCAAATCGTCCATCGCCAACGGCGCAGCCTTACTGCCGCTTTTGCCGCCGCGCTGCTGGCGGGACAGATGGCGGTGGCGCAGGAGGAAGTTTGGATTAGGGAAAGCAGTGGCTCGTGGAGCGATCCTGTTAGTTGGCTCGATGGCAGCGCTCCGCTTCCGGGCGGCGGTGCGGCTTTGACGCTGCGCTTTGCTCCGCCGGGTTCTCTTACAGACTCGGTGGCGACGAATAATCTCGCAGGCGCTTTCTCGCTGAACCGGCTGGTGTTCGAGAGGAATGCCGCGAACGCTTTTTCGCTGGCGGGCGCGGCGGGGGCAAGTCTGCGCTTCACCGGCGTCGATCCGCGGATCGAGCTGCGCGGGACTGGCGACAACTTCATCACCCTGCCTGTTTCGTTGAATCCGGCGAGCGGCAGCGCGGCGATCGTCGGCTCCGGGCCGGGGACGCTGACGATCTCCAGCACGATTGCGACCGGGGCGGGTGTGCCGCTCGTCATCGACACGGGCGCGTCGTCGCCGAATGCGGGGATCGTTCGGCTTTCGAGCGCGCAGACCTTCACCAGCGGCGTGGTTTTGAAATCGGGCAATCTCCTGCTGAGTTCGGATACTGCGCTGGGCACGGGCGCTCTCACGGTGCAGGGCGGCGCGCTGAGCCTCCAAGGATTCAGCCTTTCGCTGTCGAATCATATCGCGCTGGAGAGCGACCTGTTGCTCCGCCCTTCACCCGAAGCCGGTTCGGCGACGCTGCGCGGCTTGATTTCCAGCACGATGCCGGGTGCGGGAGTGGTGCTGCGAACTGCGGGTGGGACGATCACTTTCACCGCGGCCTCGACCTACAACGGCGCCACGACGCTCGACTACAGTCGCGCGCCGCAGTCCGCCGCGAGCGATGGGGGCACGCTGAGTCTTTCCGGCAGCGGCTCCGCGCTGCAAACGTCGGCGTTCGATATCCGCGCGGGTTCGACGCTGCTCCTGACCGGCGCCACGGCCGCCAATCGCGTGGGCGATTCCACCCCGATCCACCTGCGCGGCGGTGGGGTGGCCGTGGTTTCGTCCAACGGCGCGGGTGTCACGCATACCGAAACCGTCGGGCCACTGGATGGCGCGGGGTTCTCGCCCGTCACGCTCACCGCGGGCACTTCGGTGAACACGCGGCTGACCGCGCAATCGCTCGCGCGCACCGAGCGCGGCACTTTTCTCTTCCGTGGCACCGCGTTGGGAAATGCCTTCGGAAACGGCGTGAGCAATCTGCTTTTCACCACTGCGCCCAGCCTCACCGGCGGCGGCGGCGCCGGCCCGGCGATCAGCATTCTGCCCTACGCGATCGGCGATACGAGCGCCGTTGGCTCCGGCGCCGGCTTTGTCACTTACACCCCGGCGACGGGCATTCGTCCGCTGAATAGCTCGACCGAATACCGCACTACCCTCGCCAGCGCGGCCGCGGGTGAAAATGTGCGCGTGACCGTCGCCCAAACGCTGACCGCGGCGCAAACGATCAATGCCTTGCTCATTGACAACGGAAGCATCGGCGGCTCCGGGACGCTGACAGTCGCGAGCGGCGCCATCTTGCACCGAAGCGGCTTCGGCATCGCCGCACCCCTCAATTTCGGCGGCGTTGAGGCGAATATCTTCGCCGTCGGCAGCTTTGCGATCAACGGTGCGATTGCAGGTTCAAATGGTCTGACGAAATCCGGCGCGGGCACGCTCACGCTCGGGGCGGCGAACAGCTTCACTGGCCCCCTCACCATCAATGCTGGCACGATCGCCTTCAGCGCGGCGAATCGCCTCGGTGCGGATGTCTCGGCGATCGTCGTGAACGGCCACGGCGCGGGCTTGAGCTACACCGGCACGAGCGCGCTGGATTTTTCCCGGCCCATCGAGACGCGAACCGGGCTGGCGAGGCTGAACGCCAGCGGCACGGGTGACCTTACGATCACCACGCCGATCACCGGCGCGGGCGGATTGCAAATTTCGACGACCGCAGGTCGCACCATCACGCTCCCGGCCGGGAGCACCTACACGGGCACGACGCATCTCGGCACAAGCCGGGTGGTAATTCCCGGCGATTCCGCGCTGGGCAATGGCAGCGCGCTGAATCTGGCTGGAGCGACGCTGGCGCTCGCGGGACCGTGGACGACGGCGCGCGAGATTCACGTCGGCTCGGGCGTGCTTGATACCGCAGGGTTCGATGCGACCTGGTCCGGCACTTTCACCGGCACGGGCGCTTTCGAGAAACGCGGCGCGGGCACGCTCCGGCTCACCACGGCCTCAAACTATCGCTCTCCCATTTCCCTCACCGGCGGAATGCTGGCGCTGTCCGATAGCGGCGCGTTGAGCGCGAGCTTCACAATTTCCGGGGGCGCGGAATTGCAGCTCGATCAAAGCGGTATGGTCGTGCCGGATCGTCTCGGTGATCGCTCCGGCATCACGCTCTCTGGTGGAAAACTGTCGCTGATCGGGAATGCGACGATGGCCATCAGTGAACGCATTGGGAATCTCACGCTCGGATCGGTGCAGGATCACACGGTTTCGCTGACCTCGCCGGGCGCGGCGAGCACGGTGCTGCGGCTCGCGGCGGGTATCACGTTCAACGGCGGCAATCTGATATTGCGCGCCGCACAACTTGGCGGCGAGGCCGGCGGAGTCCATCAGCGCGTGCAGGTGGACAGTCCGGTGACGCTCGGTGGGGGCGTGATTCCCGGCGTATATGCGCACACGGCACCGTTTGGCCTGGGCGCTTCATTCGTGGTGTACGACGCTTCCACGGATGCCGCCGGTCCGATCGGTTTGCGGCCGCTGCGCGCGGGCGAATACGAGGACGGTCCCCTGCTGCAAAATCCCGCGAATGGCGGGCCGACGCCGATGAACGCCAATTTCCTCGCCAACACCGCGACGGTCGCGGCAGGGGAGAGCAACACCGTCGGAACGCTCACGCTCGGGCCGGGCGGGAGCGTGGCGCTCGCGAACGGGCAGACTTTGGCGATCAGCAGCGGGCGGGTGCTTGGCCGAGCGGGCGGTTCGAGCTTCACTGGCGGCACGCTGCAGTTTGGCGCGCGGCCCGCGGAATTTCATGCCGTGGGCGAAATGACGGTGAGCAGCACCGTGACGGGCAGCGCAGGCTTGCGAAAGAACGGACCGGGCACGCTGGTTTTCGCGGGTTCCATCGGTTACACCGGAGGTACGCAGGTCACCGATGGAGTGCTCCGGCCAGGCGGCGGCGATCCGTTTGCGGATGAGACGGTGACGATCAATGCGCCCGGCGTCCTGGACATTGGCGCGGGTGCGTTTTCCGTCGCGCGTCTCGAGGGTTTGGGCACGGTGGCGCTGGGCGGGGGAACGCTGACGCTGGGCGTGCCGGGCACGGATTTCGTTTCATCCAACGCTTTCAGCGGCACGGGCCGGATCGCTTTTGCCGATAGCGCAAACCCCAAACTGCGGCGCACGTTTTTCGGCGCGAGCACGTTCTCCGGTGAAGTCGTCCTGGATGGAGGCGAACTGATCGTGAGCGGCATCGGTGCGCTCGGACCTTCGACCTGGATCGTCAACGGCGGAGCGGTAAGCGGGTGGGCCACGATTTCGCCCCGGCTGGTGCTTCATGCCGATCTCCCGATTGTGGGGTCGTTGCTGACGCTGGGCCCGGGTTCTTCGGCAACCGGAGCGCACGATGTGCTGCTGCGCGCGCAAGGTACGCTGGACGTGACCGGACCTCTCACGCTGGAGGGAAGGCTCGGCACGCAGTTTGCACCGGGTGATTTCTTTTCGCCCACGGTTGGGTCCATCGTGGTGGGTGGAGCGGCGGGCAGCGTGACGACCGCCGCCGGGCTGCGGATGGAAGCTGGTGGAGGGTTGGTGCTGAACAATACGGACGCTCCCAGCCCGGCAGGAGGCCGGCTCGGCGATACCACGCCCGTTCACCTCGGCGGCGGGCGGCTTACCCTCACGTCGAATGCAGCGGCCAATGTGACGGAGACCTTTGGTGCGCTGAGCAGCGCGGGATTTTCCTCCGTGGAACTCCAGCCGACGAGCACTTCAGGCGCGGTGCTGCAGGCGGCGTCGCTTCTGCGCGTGGAGCGCGGGACTTTTTCCTTCCAAAGTCTTGGCGCTCTCGGGGCAGCACCGGGGCCGAATGTCGGCCAGTTTTTCGCCACCGCCGCGCCCGCGCTGACGGGCGGCGGCGGGACGTTGACGAACACCAGCATCATCCCTTCGGCCGTCGGGCTCGGAACCTCCGGCTGGGGCCTCGTCACCTATGGGGTGCAGGGCGTGCGCCCGCTCACGAGCGCGGAGTATGTGACGTCGATCGCGGCGACGGCAGCGACGAGCAACGTGCAACTCACCACATCGACCGGCAATGCGGTCAACCGGACGATCAACGCGCTCGTGCTTGGCGGCGTCACTCTCTCCGGACCAGGCCGGGTGACGATCACGAGCGGCACCGTCGTCGCGGCGCAAAATTCGGTGATCTCCGCGCCGCTCGGATTTGGAACCGCCGAGGCGCAATTTTTCCTGATGGCACCGGGCGACACGGAGGTGAGCGGCGCGATCAGTGGCTCGGGCGGACTGACGCGCTCGGGGCCCGGCGCGCTCACGCTCTCGAGCACGAACACCTTTACCGGGCCGATCACGATCAACGACGGCGTGCTCAATTTCAGCACCTCCGCGCACCTCGGCGCGGGCCTTGACCCGATCACCCTTCACGGCAGCGGAGCGAGCCTCACCTTCACCGGCGCAGCTTCCGTCACGGTCGCGCGCCCTGTCCGTCTTGGCGGCGGAGTGAGCCAGTTCGCGGCGTTCCAAAGCACCGGCCTTTTGCAAATGACGGGCGCGATCAGCGGGCCGGGCGGACTGCGCCTCACCGGGTCGGGTGCCATCCGGCTCAGCGGGGCGAACAGTTACACCGGGCCGACGTTTCTCGGCGCCACGACGATGATCACGTCCGATGCGGTCTTCGGGGAAAGTTCCACGATTGCCTTCGTCGCATCGCTGAATCCGATCCTTCGGCTGGCCGGAAACTGGACGACCTCCCGCCGTTTTGCCGTCCCGACTTCCGCGACGATCGACACGAACGGATTCGACGCCGTTTTCGACGCGCCACCCATCGTCGCAGCGAGCGCGACGCTCACCAAGCTCGGCGCGGGAGCGATGCGGCTGCGCACGCCGCAGCAATTCGACGGCAGTCTCACGGTCGCGGGAGGCGAGCTGCGCCTCGAACAAAATGGCGTGCTGGGGCAAGTGAGTGGCACCGTCGCGCCGGGCGGCGTGCTGCACTTGGATAACAGTGGGACAGCGCACAACGACCGCCTTCCGGATACGGGATTTCTCTATCTGAATGGGGGAGAAATCCGGCTGACCGGAAATTCGACGACGGCGGTGAACGAGCGGATCGGGTATCTGAGCGTGAGCGCAAATACCACCGGGACCATCACTCTCAACCCAGGCGGCGCCGTCGGCACCACGCTCACCCTGTCCACGCTCACCCTGTCCACGCTGGACCAAAACACGGGTAAGATCCGTTTCCGCGGCGACAATCTCGGCGGCCCGGCAGGAAGCGCTTTTACCCGCATCGTATTCGCCACCGCGCCCTACTTTCCCGGCGGTCTCATCCCGGACGCGCTCGCGAGCGCGTCCTCGAACGGGGCGGGCGCGACGTTTGCCATTTACGATTACGCCAGCGATGCCGCGGGAGTCGTCGGCATCCGTCCACTCCTGGAGGCGGATTACGTGACCGGCCCCGAGATTCGCAATCCGGCCAATGGCGGGACGACATCCGTAAATGCAAGATTCCGGGTGACCGGCCCGACCACCGCAGGCGGCGTCGGCAACGATCTGAATCTGCTGCGCCTGAGCGGCCCGTCAGCAATCACGCTCAATCCCGGCCAGGCTCTGTCGGTGGCTAGCGCGACGGTCATCGCCGACGCGGGGGCCGCCGCGTCGATCAGCGGCGGCACGCTGATCCTTCCCGCGTCTCCGGCGCAACTGCTCACGAATGGAAATCTTTCCATCAGCAGCCGCGTGGACGCCCCGGCGTTGACGAAAACCGGCGTGGGCACGTTGACGATCGGACATGCGGCGGCTTGGCCAGGTATCTTCAATCTCAATCAAGGCAAGGTGGTCGTCGCCGGTGGCGGCGCGCTGCGGTTCACCGCGCTGAAGATGGCGGGCGGAACGACGTTGGATTTTTCCCAGCTCCCGGCGACGGTGGGGAGCATCACGGGCACCGGCCCGATCACGCTGGCGGCGGGAGGAAACCTCACTGTGCAGTCGCTGGCCACCACTTCCACGGTCAGCGGGCCGGGCGGACTCACGATTGCGTCCCACGCCTTTCTCACGACGCCAGTGACTTTCAGCGGAGCACTGGTTATCACTGCGGAAAATAAGCATCCAAACTTTACTCCGGAAGTGATTCTCTCCGGCAGCGGAACAGTGCTGAATGCCGCCTCGGTTCGGATCGACGCGGGCACGGTCTTGAATCTGAATAATTCAGGTATTTCCATCTCGCGACTCGGCGTCGTGCCAGTGGAGTTGAACGGTGGGGGACTCATCATGACGGGCGGATCGAACGTCGTTGCGCAATCCCTGGGCACGCTCACCACGCGCGGATTTTCCACGCTGACATTGTACCCGGTCGGGGCTCAGACGACGTTTAACTTCAACGGAATATCGCGCGCTGACCGCGGCACGCTGCACGTCAGCTCCAACGCCTCGTTCCTCGGCACCGGCCTCATGAATTTTCCGCCCTCAGCTTCCTTCGGCCTCGTCGGAGCGGGAACCACCACGCGCAATCTGCGCATCGTCCCGTTTGCCACCGGCCTCGGTAACAGTTTTTATGGCATCGTCCCGGTCACCTTCGAATCCGGTAATGGGATTCGACCGCTGGAACCCAACGAACTTTCCATCGACCTGATCACTGGCGACAACGTGCAAATCCGGGACGGCGCGCTGACCAACCACGCGACGGCCACAGTGAACTCGCTCACGGCACAGACCGATCTCCTCGGCACGGGAACGGTCACGGTCACGAGCGGATTGGTGATCGGGAGCGGCGCGACGCGGATTGAGAACGGGCTGAGTTTTGGTGCGGCGGAAGCGATCTTGAGCAGCCATCAGAGCAGCGGCAGCCTCACGCTGTCCGGCCCGCTGAACGGCTCGGGCGGACTGACGAAATCCGGCACGGGAACCATCGTGCTCCCCGCCATGAACAACATCGCGGGCACCCTCACGATCAACGCGGGGGCGCTTTCCTTTTCCAATCCTGCGCAAATCGGGCCGGGCACCGAACCGGTCGTGATGCACAGTGGCGGCTTGCAGTGGTCGGGCGCGGGCGACCTCGTCTTCCCGCGCGCGATCCGGCTGCTCGCCGGTGGCTTCGGCAGCATCGGCTCGACCGACCCCGCCGCCACGCTGCACCTCGCGCAACCCATCACGGGAACGGGCGGCTTGAACCTCACCGGGCGCGTCGTTTTCGACACCGCGCGGGCCTACACCGGGCCGACGCAGATTTCGGGAACGCTGCTGCTCGGTTCCGATGCGCTGCTCGGCGCGAGTTCGCAGGTGCGTTTCAACGGCGGAACGCTCGCCCTCACTGGACCGTGGAATACCGGTCGCGAGGTCTCGGTGCTGCCGCCTGGCTTTTTCACGAGCACCATTGATACGGCGGGATTCGATGCCATCGTCTCGGGATCGTTTTTTGGCGGCGGATTCCTCACCAAAATCGGGGCGGGAAATCTGACGCTGGGCGATGCCGCCGGTTTCTCCGGCCAACTCATTATCAATAGTGGAAAGGTGATCTTGGGCAACTCCGGCTACTCATCCTCGAATCGCATCCACGACAGCGCGGTGATCCGCCTGGCTGGCGGAGCGCTGGAAATACCGGGCGATCCGGTCACGACCCGCGAAATTTTCGCCGATCTCACGCTCGCGGGTGGAACGGTCAGCCGCCTGCGCCTGACTGTGCCGGGTGCCGCCAGTCAGTTTTTGGAGGCAGGCGTGCTCCGACGGGAAACGAATGCTTTTGCCATCGTGGAAGCCGATCGTTTGGGTGAGTCGGAAGGCGTATTCACACGCTTCGTCGTCACTCCGTCCGGTCCCACCCCCGGCATTTTGATCCCAAGTATCATCATTGCCGATACCACCGGACGACCGACGGGTATCGCCATTTACGATGGCACGATCGACGAAGCCGGGCCGGTCGGCCTGCGGGCAGCGCGGCCCGGCGAATACGCGAGTGGTGCGATCATTCAGAATCCGGAAAATGGCGGCAGCACCCCGGCGACCGCGCATTTTCGTGCAAGCGGTGCCGTGCACGCCGGCCCCTTTCCTGCGACAGTCCAGACTCTCACGCTCGAGCCTGCCACGGCGCTGAGTCTCCCGCCCGTGGGTAGATTGTCAGTCGGCCCTGCGCTCATCACGCTCGCCGGAAACGCGCCCTCGGTGATTTCGGGCGGGACTCTCGCGTTCAGTAGCACCAGCCTGATTGTCGCGGGGCACGATCTCACGATTTACAGCCGGATCGGTGACTCCCCTTTTCAATCCGGGACGTTGCACAAATTTGGGCCAGCTATTTTGAATCTGCACGGCACGGTCACCAATCAATCCGTTTCCGTCGGCGAGGGCGCTATCCGTCTCGCGGGCGGCGACCCGCTCGCGGGCGCCTCGGTTTCCATCACGGCAGGCGCGACTTTGGATACCGCGTCGCGCGCCGTGACGGTCGGCTCGCTCGCGGGAAACGGGATCATCGACCTCGGGATAAACGGCCTGCTTTCGACGAAATTCACGAGCACTTTCTCCGGCTCCACGCGAGGGAACGGATCGCTGCGCATCGGCCAGCACGGGTTCTTGGCCAGCCTCACTCCCGCCGGATCGCTGCGTCACGCCGGCCCGATCGTCGTCGATAGCGGGTCGCTCGTTTTGCAAGGCACCGGTCGCCTCGATGGGGCGACTTCGGTGCGGATGGCGGGCTACGGCACGCTTTCGCTGCTAAATTCCACCGGCCTCTCCGCGACGACAACCCTTCAGTTCGAGCAGGGCACGCTCGATCTCCAGCCAGGCGCTCCGTCACTTCAGCTCGGAGCGATCGCGGGCCACGGCCACGGCAGCATCGTGGCCCGAAACGACACGGCAGCGCTCCAGGTCGATTTCGCCAGCCTCGACCGCGGCCCCGATGGTTCGGCGACTTTCCGCATCCTGGCGAGCAATGCCAGCCTCGGAGCCGCCCCCGGCCCCGGCGTGGCGAATCTCCGTTTCGGCCCGGGATTCTCCGCCCATCTCGTCGGCGACGCGGGCTTCACTCCGGTCATTCCTTTCATGTCGGCCACGGTCGGTGTCGGGGACAACGGCAACAACACGCTCCTGACCTACGATCCGATGCTCGGTGTGCGCCTGCTCACCGACGCGGAATACAGCACGACACCAGTCGCGGGATCGAACTACCGAATCCCGGATGGCTTCACGACGATCAATGACACGATCTCGGTCAACAGCTTGTCGGGCACGGCGAATGGCGGCTTTCTCAGCGGCTCCGGCCGTGTGCAAATCACAGGCGGAGTGATCGCCTCCAATAGCGCGGTCATCCAGATACCGATCGATTTTGGCTCGCAGCCGGGCCATGTGCTAGGCCGCGCGAGGATTCACGCTCCGATCAGCGGCACGGGAGGGCTGACGCTTTCCGGCGGCGAGATCGACCTTCGCGCCGTCAACACCTTCACGGGTCCGCTCGTCATCAATAGCGGCTACATCCGGTTTACGAGCCTGTCTGCTTTTGGCCCGGACCCAAGCCCGATCACCATCTACGGTTCCACCTTCAGTCAAGAGGGTGGCGGCCCGCTGAACTTCACCCGGCCACTGCGGCTCGCTGGTGGTGTGGTCACTTTGCAAGGCTCGTCCAATTCACAAATCCAAATCGGCGCGCCGATCTCCGGGCCGGGTGGAATCAGTCTGCAATTCTCAGGCACCACGAACCTCACCGGAGCCAACAGCTACACCGGACCGACAATCCTGCGCACCGACGTCACGATCAATGGCGGCACCGCCTTTGGTCAAACCTCCAAGATCGACCTCGAAGGGGGAACGCTCCGCTCGACCGCACCGTGGACTCTCTCTCAGCCAGTGCACATGACCGGATTTTTCACCGTAAACACCGGCACCTTCGACGGAGCGCTACTCGGTCCGCTGAGTTCCAGCAGCGCCGGTCTTCAACTGACGAAAGCAGGCGCAGCTCGCCTGCACATCTCAGACGCCTCCGCATTTACCGGGACATTGGTTGTGACCGAGGGAATGCTCGAACTCAACGGCCCGCTCGCCGGCGGCATCACCGTCCGCGGCGGTGCCACCTTGACCGGAAGCGGAGCCGTAAAAGGCACCGTCACGGTCGCTGGTACGCTCGATCCCGGCGAAGGCATCGGCGAATTCACCGCGGGCCTTTTGCAAATACAGGACAACGCCACCCTGCGGCTTTGGCTCGATTCCGCGATCACGTTCGATCGCGTCGTTTCCCTCAACGCGCCTTCGCTCGGCCGCAATATCACGCTCGATCTGCAAACCGCGCCCGGCTTTGACCCGGCAGACTACATCGATGAATTCGTCCTCATCGAAAATGAGAGCGCTTCGCCATTGTTGTTCTCTGGCGAATCGCCGCTCGTCTATGCCGGGAACGCGCTCTCGGAAGGCGAGATTTTTTCCACGCCCGGACAACTCTGGCGCATCAGTTACGCTGGCGGCACGGGCAATGACGTGACCGTGCGCGCTGTGCCGGAGCCAAGTGCGGGTGTGTTCAGCGCGCTGGGTTTCGCCATTTTTGCGGCACGCCGCCGACGTCGAGAAAACTGGAAGGCCGCCCGGCGCTAGCTCGCCCCGCCGAGAAACTTTTCCCACTCCGGTGGCAGCGGTGCCTTTTCCACTTCATCCGCGATGCGCCCCTCGAACGCGGGCTCAAACTGCGTGCTCGTGCCATAGACCATGATCGCATCCGCCGACCCCTCCACGCGCAGCGCGTGTGCGACGCCGGCGGGGATCACGATGCCCGCGTTGTTCGCGCCGCGCGTGTCGTCGCCTTCGACGATGAAACGCATCACCCGCCGCGGCAGCCCCGCGCGTTCATCCACCAGCAACATCTCCACGTTTCCCTGCACAAAAAACATCGCGTCCCACTGCTCGCGCGCATACGGGCGCAACGCGTAGTTTTCCGGCTCCTCGATGAAGAGCCGCCGGAACCAAGCCTCCGGCGTCGTCCCCTCCGGCAGATGCGGCGGGTGAATGTGAAAACCCTTCGCCGTGGTCGCGAACATCCGCGCCGTCGCCCACTGCTTCGGCCACAGGCCGATCGCCGCCAGCGCCCCATCGTCCTGCCGCGCAAACTCTCCGAAAAAACCGCGATGCCGCTGCGGAAAAATCCGCCGCCCAAAAATTTCGACCCCCGGAATCCATGCCTCCATCAGCTTCGCGCGCCCGGCGGCGACGAGTTCGCCGACCTCGACGCCAGAGGTCGCGAGCCGTTCGGCCAGCGAGTTCGCGGTGTAATCGCGCTGCGTGAGAAGCGCGCGCGCTTCGGGTTTTAGACATTTCCAAGGATCGGACATGGCGCGGAAAGTAGCCAGCCCACCCGGCGGGCCAAGCGGAAAGACGATCGCTAAACCTTCGCCGCAAGCTTGGTGATGCGCAGTTTGCCGTCGTGATGCGTCGTCGCGATCTGGACGCCATCGGGATGCACGCTCATCCCGCGCGCGGAATTCGGCAGCGGGAAAACGTGGAACGGTTTGTCTTCGCCCTCGTTCCAAAAAAGCAGCGCGCCTTTGCCGCCACCGATCGCCGCGACGAGAAAACCCTGCGCGTGATAGTGCATCGCCCAGATCCGCTCGTTTTTGTCCGCCTCCGTCAAATGCTGCCTTACCATTTTCGCCGTCTCCCAATCGAAACGCAGCGCCGTCGGCTCCTGCACATTGCCGAGCGGATTTGTGCCTTTGTGCAGGCCGCCCGCGACCAGCCACTTCGCGTCCGGGCTCAGCGCCAGCGCGCGCACCCCGCCGTAGTGGACCTGCTGCCCGCCTTCATAGACGTGCAGCGCCGCCGCGTCGAACTCCCGCACGAGCGCGCCGTCTGCGATGTTCGATTGGCGGATTTTTCCGTCGAGATCACCGGCGAGCAGCCACTGGCCGTTCGGGTGAAAAAGCAGGCTGTAGATGTCGCGCCCGGCTCCGGGAAATTCGCGCACTTTCGCGCCGTCGCTCACATTCCACAGCCGCGCGACGCGATCGTTCCCCCCGCTCGCGAGCAAGGCTCCATCAGGGCTCAGCGCCAGGCTGCGAATCCAACCATCGTGCGCTTTCACCTTCCGAATCGGCTCCGGCGCATCCGCCGCGGCGGGCCACCAGATGAGCTGATCGTCGCCCCCCGCGCTGATCAGCGTCTGGCCGTCGGCGGTGACTGCGAGGTCGAACATCCACGAGTCGTGCGCAGCGAAAGCCGTGCGTTTTCCACCCGCCAGTTCCCATCGGTAAATGGAGCGATTCTCCGCCGTGGCGAAAACGAATTTTCCCGTCGGATCGAAGCGGCACGCCATCAACGGCGCGTCCGCCGCAAACTCACCCGCCGCGTGCGCCAGCTTGGGATCAGCGGGCATAGATCGGAATCCCGACCCGCTCGATGTGCGCACGCAATGCGTCGAGATGGATACCATCGAAACGTTGCACGTCGTAGCAATACGGCAGCGGCAACTCGCCCAGCTCGGCCGCAATTCCCTCCGCCTGCAAATCATTCAAGTCGCCCCAAAGCGCGAGATCGACATCGGATCGCGGTGTGTGCGTGCCCTTCGCGCGCGAGCCGAAAATCTTGACCGCGCTGATCTCGGAGTGTCGGCGAAACACTGAGCGCAGCAGTTCCATTTCTGCAGGTGCAAGCGGCGCTGGATTCATGCGTTTTGATGGCTTGCGAAGTAGGCGTGCAACTGCTCGATCGCCGGAAGATAGCGCTGCGCCAGCGCCTCCACCGCTTCTCCAAATACGGCGCAGTTGTAGGTGTGCGAAAGCAGGTTGCGATGATTGAGCATGTCGATCCAGACCTGCCCGTCGGCGATCACTTTTGCGGCAAATGCCTGCTTGATGACCTCGCGTGGCGTCACCGGATCAATCACCACGCCAGCGTCTTCGAGAAAATCTTTCACCGTCTTCCACGCCAGTTCGAGCGAATACTCGAACCGCTGAATGGCCCCTTCTTTTTCAAGTTGGTTTAACGCAGAAGCCCCATTCCGCATCGCCTCCCGCAGCAGAGCGAGCACTTTGTCAAAACTGTGAAATCGCTGTTTCCAGCGAATATCGGGGTCGGTCGGCATCGCGCGAATCTGGCCGGTCATACGCCCTCACGCGAGCAATTCATCGATCGGCTCGCACGCCGGATCGGCGATCAGCATTTTCTGCCCGGCGGCCTCGAAGCTGCCCGTGCTCTTCACGTCGAGCGCGCTGAGATACGTGTGAAAAAGATGCCCGCCATCGACCTGCCGGTCCTTCACTTCGGTGCCCTTGTCATTGGTCGCGCCGATGACCGCGCCGGGCTGGATGCGCGCGCCGCCGAGGCAAATCGACCACGCCTTGCTCCAGTGATCGCGACCGTAAAGCTGATTGATGTTCGGCGTTCTCCCAAACTCCGAGAGCACGACGATGAGCGTGTGCTGCAACAGTCCGCGATCCGCGAGATCGGTGACGAGCGTCGCAAACGGCCCGTCGAATTCGCCGACTTGCTCGAAGTGAAAATTGAAGTTCTCGCAGTGCGTGTCGTAGTTGGAATGTGTGACGCGCACGTAGGTGATGCCCTGCTCGATCAAGCGGCGCGCGAGCAGACAGTGGCGTCCGAAATCGTGCGAGCCGTAGCGTTCCTGATCCTTCGCGTCTTCTTTCGTGATGTCGAAAATCTCGCGCTTCCGCATCAGCTCGAGCCCCTGCTCGTAGCTCTGCGTGTAGGCATCCGTCTGCGCGGTGCGGCGGCGCAGCGCAAAGCGATCGTTCACCTTCCGGCGAATGTCGTTCGCGCAAATGGAGGCGTCCTCGATCAAGCCCTGTGGCCGCTCCGAGAACTGCGGCGGCTTTCCCCCGCCGAGCACCACGCTGCCATATTTAGGCCCGAGGTAAGCCGAGTCCGCATTGCGCCCGCCACCGCCACCGGGCGAGACGACGATGTGCCCCGGCAGCGAACTCGCGCCGCTGCGATCGAGCGCCTTCGCTACCACCGCGCCGATCACCGGATACTCCTGTGCGGGCGATTTCCGACGACCCGTATCCATGATGTAAGCGCCCTTGCCGTGATCGTCCTCGTGCGTGTTGATGCTGCGGATGAGCGCGAGATGATGCATCACTTTCGCCGTCTTCGGCAGCAGCTCCGAAATGTGCAGGCCCGGCACGGAAGTCGGGATCGCACGGAACGGCCCGCCCGTCGTCGCACCCGGTTTCGGATCCCAGCTTTCGAGTTGGGAAAGTCCGCCCGCCATGTTGATGACGATCATCCGTTTCTGTTGCCGCGCCATTTCCGCAGCCATCGCTGGCGAAGTGAAAATGCCGAAGCCCGGCATCACCGCCGCCGCGCCCGCGCCCGCGAGCGTGGTGAAAAAGCGGCGGCGACTGAGGACGTGTTCGGCAGAGCCGCAGGAGTAGTCACAAGGTTTCATCGAGGAGTATGTGGTTCAGGTTTGGGGCAGTTTCATTTCGACGCACGCTGCAAAGTAGCGCAGGCGCCCCGCCTGCCGACAGTCCGTGCGGGCGCCTCGCCTGCATGACTTCCTGCGCGGGCGGGGTGCGGGCGAGGCGCCCGCGCGGACTGCCAACGGGCGGGGCGCCCGCGCCACTTCCCGCTCGCGAGCTGCGCTTGGAAACGAGGAAAAAGGTCTGCGCGCCCACCTTGTTTTTGCCGTCACCCGCGCTGTCTGAAATTCCGATTGGCCAAAGGCCCCAGACATACCAGCCCAAGGCAACGCCCTGGGTAACGGTTCAGAAAATGAGGACAGCCCTGAAAGGGCGGTGCAAAATTTCGCCGCGGTCTTGTTACGCCCTTTCAGGGCTGTTTCGCGTGTGCGTGGGAACCCAGGGCGTTGCCTTGGGCTTGCATGTGTTGGGCCTTTGGCCCATTCGGAATGCAGCGCGAAGTACGATTGCGGCGCGAAGGACATGACGCGTTCAGTGTGAAAAGCGAAACTCGACCGACGTGATGAGCGCCCAGGCGTAATCGATGATCGCCTCGCTCTTCTTCTCCGGCGGTCTCGCCGCGATCGTTGCGGAAAGTTCGGCGACTTCCGCATCGGCGGGCAGCCGCGTGAGCGTGGCAAGATACAACTCCTCGGCCATCGCTTTCGGATCGGCCATCGCCGCCGCACGGTTGGCGAGATTCGCAGTCCACGGGCGGAGCACGCTGCCGTTTTCAAAATAGAGCGCCTGCTCCGGAGTCGCGAAAAAATCGGTCTGCGGCGTGCCCGCGGCGCTGCCGAAAGCGCGCACGTAGTGATCTTCGTGGCCGCGCAGTTTGTCGCGGAAGAGCTTTTCGTGTCCGAGTTCCCGCGCCGCAACTTTTGCCGGATCGGCTTTGTCCGCGTCGGTCCATTTATTCTTTTCGTCCCACTCTTTCACCGCGATCGCGCGATGCGGCTCGAACTGCCCCGTCGCCTGCATCACCGACCAGCAGAGTTGCTCGGGCGCGAGCGCCAGCAGTTCGTTCGCGGCGAACGAGCGACCCCACGCGGCGGCGAGCGCCTCGCGCGCCGCCGCGACTGGCGCGGCGGTCTCGACGGCCTTTGCGGCAGCGGCTTTTGCGTCTGCTTCGAGCGCGGGAAGTTGCGGCTGCGTCGCCGCCAGCTCCGCGTTCGCTTTCTCAAGCGCAGCCCTGGCATCGGCGATTTGTTTGGCCATTGCCTCCGCTTTCGCCTGCGCGTCGGTTGCCGTTTTTTGAAGTGCGACAATCTCCGCCGCCGCCGCATCGGCCCGCGCTTTCACCGCACCAGTCGCGGCTTTGATTTCGGCATCGTTGGGAAGTTTCGCGGCGGCCTCCGCGGCCTTTGCGGCAGCTTCGGCGAGGGCGGTGGATGCGGCGCCTTTCGCGCTCATCGCTTCCTTCGCCGCCATCATTTCACCGGCGCAGGAATTCGCCGCGGTTTCCAGCGCGACGAGTTTCGCGGGTGCGGCGGCGATTTCGGCGTTGAGCCGGTCGGTGTTTTGCTTCGCGACCACGAACGCGGCCTCGGCTTTCGCGGCGGCTTCGCGCAGCGGTTTATCCGCGGCGACCGCGCCCGCCAGCGCGATGGCGGCCTTCACTTGCGCGGCAAGCGCGGCGGCGTTTTTGGCCTTCGTGCGCTCCGTTTCCTTGCGCGCCTGCACGGCATCGAATTCGGCCTGCTTCGCGGCGATGCCCTTCGCGGCTTCGTCCAGCTTCGCTTTTGCGGCGTCGGCGTTTTGCTGTGCCGCAGCAAGCGCCTGCGCCTTCGCGTCCGTGTCCGCTTTTTTCGCGGCAGCGTCCTTTTCAACAGCGGGCATTTCACCAGCTGTCGCGTCCGCCTTTGCCTGGAAAGTCTTCGCCGCAGCCGCGAGTTCCGGCGTCTCGCCAGCCTTCGCGAGCGCGTCGTTCACCTTTGCCGCCGCTTCGGCAAGCGTCTTCTGTGCATCGCGTTTCGCCGCGAGCGCATCTTCGATCTTCTTTTGCTCCGCGGCTGCGGCGTCCGCGATTTTCTTTGCCTCGCCCGCCGCGGTGTCCTGCTTGGTTTTTTCGGCCTTCACCGGTCCAGCCGCGCGCTGCGCTTCGAGCGTGGCCTTCTGCACCGCGCTCACTTCCGCCTCGACGGCTGCCAGCGCAGTCGCCAGCGCCGCAGCTTCCTGTTCGAGCAGCGGCATTTTCTCCGTCGCCGCTTTCGTCACCTCGGGCGCAAGCTCCGGCACATCGAGGGTGCGCTGAAATGCATTCGTCAGCGCCAGCTCGCGGATGAAAGCCCGCGTGTCGAATTTCAGCGCCGCGATCTGCTCCGCGAGCAGATCGAGCAGCGCCGGATTCGCGGCCGGATTTGCCGAATGCTGCAAGTCCAGCGGCTCCACCAGCCCGCGCCCGAAGACCAAGGCCCAGAGCCGGTTTGCGACGTTCCGCCGAAACGCCGGATGATGCCCGTCGCCCAGCGCGGCGGCGAGCAGCGCGCGGCGGCTCGCCTTCGGAATGGGCCGCACATTTTTGTCCTTATCATTCGGCGGCACCGCCCACTCGCCCGGCGCCGGGTCGGTCACTTCAGCTTCGCCGGGAAGGCGCGGCTTCGTCTCACCGCCGACCTTGGTAAAAACCGACGTGTAGCTCGTCTCACCCGCGGCCTGTTCGCCCACCAAACCCGGCTTGTTCGTATCGGGCCGGAACAAATACGTGCGGCTGAAATAAGCCTGAAGCCCCGCGTAATCGCGCTGCAAATAGTCGTCGATGCGCGGATGATTGTGACACTGCGCGCAGCCGATATCGCGACCGAGGAAAAGCCGCGCCGTATCCTTCGTCAGCGCATTCGCATCGGCCTCGCGTTCCAGCACCCAGCGCGCGATGTGCCGCGTCTTTTCATCCGCGCCATCCGCCGTCAAAATTTCGCGCACGAGCGCATCCCACGGCTTGTTCGCGCGCACGGATTCCTCCAGCCACTCGCGCCACGGCAGCATTTTCGTGTGCGCCTCACCGCGCCGCTCCATCAGCATCACGTCGAAGCGCACCGCCATCCACTTCGCGTACTGCGGATCGGCGAGCAGCGTGTCCACGAGCTTCGCGCGCTTGTCCGGCGTGGCGTCCGCGAGAAATGCGCGCGCCTGCGCCGCAGTCGGGATCACGCCGTGCAGCGCGAGCCAAACCCGCCGCAAATACTCCGCATCGCCCGCAATCGCCGCCTGCCCTTCCGGATGCGCCTGCGCGATGAGCGCGTCGATTTTCACATGCAAAGGCTCCTCTGCCCGCGACGACGCGACGATCAGGCAAGCCACCGCGAGCGCGGCGGCGAAGCACTGAGCGGCGGGTCGGATGTCAGTCGTGATGAACACGGGGTTTGAGCCCAGGCAAGGCTTTGTCATCCCTGAGAAAGCCGGACGCGTGCCGGATGATTAGTGAAAATGTGCCGCAGCATCGGCTCGACGAACGTCCGGGATTTCCTCCATGCTCCGCGCCGATTCGCACTTTCACCATGATCCACGACGCATCATCAAACGCTGATCCGCTCGACGAGGCCGTGATCTCCGTCGTCATCCCGGTGTGGCGGGAAAGCGAGGCGCTGTGCGGTCTGCTGCGCGAAATCGCAAGGTGGGCGGAAGTGCGCGAAGCCATCGTCGCGTGCGCGGAGGAGACGGCGGATTTTCGCATCGCGGTGGAAGCGACGGGCGCGATTTGCATCAACGCGGGAAGGCCAAATCGCGGACGCCAGATGAATGCCGGCGCGCGGCATGCGAGCGGAGAGTGGGTGCTGTTTCATCACGCCGACACGGAGCTGACCCGCGCGCATGTGCAGTCGCTCGCCGCGCTCAAGACGCGCGCTGAAATTGTCGGCGGCGCGTTTCACCGGAAGTTCGACGCGCGGCATCCGCACTGCCGCTGGATCGAGCCCATCGAGCGCTGGCGCAATCAGCATTTCGGCACGCTCTTCGGCGATCAGTCGATGTTCGTGCGACGCGATCATTTCGAGAAGCTCGGCGGTTTCGCGGATATCCCGCTCATGGAAGACATCGAGTTTTCCAAACGCCTGCGCCGCTCCGGCCCGCTCGCGCTACTCGATCCGCCGATCGCGACCTCGACGCGCCGGCACGCCAAATTCGGTGCGTGGAAAACGACGCTGACCAACGCCACACTCATTTCGCTGTACCACTTCGGCGTCCCGCCGGAACGGCTGCACGGATGGTATTACGGAATAAGCGCCGCCGCCGCGCCTCCAAATCCCGTCATCATCCAGCCCAATGAAAACTAAACTCGCCCTCGCACTCATCGCAGCCCTGCTCCCGTTCACATCCCACGCCGAAGTCGGCGCGTGGCAGAAGGACTTCGACCCGCTACTCAAAAAATATGTCTCCGGAAACGGCGTGCGGTATGCCGCATGGAAAGCCAGCGCCGACGACTTCGCCGCGCTCGAAAAAATAGTCGCCGCCATCGGCGCGGAGAATCCCTCGGGCCTTTCGCGCAACGACAAACTCGCGTTTTACATCAACGCTTACAACGCATGGATGATCCATCTCGTGCTCCAGAAATATCCGATCAAAAGCGTGCGCGATTACGCCGCGCTGTTCGGGATTTTCACCGGGAAAAACATCCGGCTTGGCGGCGAGAAAATCAGCCTGAATTACCTGGAAAAAGATTTGATCCTCAAAGGCCTTGGCGAACCCCGCGCGCACTTCGCGGTGAACTGCGCCAGCCGCAGTTGCCCCGTGCTCATCCCCTCCGCTTACACCGGCGCGACCATCGACGCCGTGCTCAACGAACGCGCGAAAGCCTTCACCGCAAACCCGCTCGGCGTGCAGCTCGCGAAGGACGGCAAGACCGCGCAGATTTCGAGCATTTTCAAATGGTACGACGCCGACTTCAAACCGGCCGGCGGCCCGGTCGCGTTCATCAATAAATACCGCGCGCAGCCGCTGCCCGCGGGCGTGAAAGTCGAGTTCCAGGATTACGACTGGGGCCTCAACGAAGCGAAATGAACGGCGCGGCAAAGCAGTCAAAATGGCAGGCGCGATGGACGGCGTTTCGCCACCCAATCGCCGGTGAAAAAGCGGACGTGCTGCGCCAGCGCTGGGCGGAGTTGCCGATGGAATTGCGCACGCCGAATCAGATCTCGGGACGCCATCTCACGCACTGCGGTTTCACCCTCGGCGCGAGCTACTGCTCGTTCCATTGCACGCATTGTTATTTGCCGAAAAATGCGAACGAAGTGCCGATCCCTTCGCTCGCACAAATGCGCGAGCAGATCGACGCGAACCGGCGTTTTCAGGGACCGGGGGGCGGATTGCAAATCACCGGCGGTGATGTCGCGGATGCCTACTGGCGCGCGGGGCGGCAGGCGGAATTGGTCGAGATCGTGCGCTACGCGTGTTCCGTCGGGCTCGTGCCGATGGTGATGACGCACGGCCAGACGCTCATCGAGCATCCCGAGTTTCTCGAGCAGCTCGTCGTCGAAGGCGGCCTGCGGCAAATCGCCGTCCACATCGACATGACGCAGGCTGGCCGCCACGGCTTCCCCATCGGTCGCATCAAGAGCGAAGCCGACCTGCATCCCGTGCGCGAATCATTCACCGAACTCGCAAAAACACTCCGCGCAAAGACCGGCGCGCCGATCGAGTTCGCGCACAACTGCACCGTCACCCGCCGCAACATCGAGCACGTCCCGGAGATCATCCGCTGGTTCCTCGCCGACCCCGAGCGCACCCGCATCTGGCGCATGCTCAGCTTCCAGCCCGAGGCCGACACCGGCCGCACGATCTTCAGCGAAAAGCCGATCACACCCGGCGATGTCTGGACGAAAATCTGCGAAGCCACCGCCCTCCCGCTGCGCCGCGACGCCACCATTTTCGGCCATCCCGATTGCAACAGTTGGAGCAGCCTCCTCGTCGCGCGCCCCGGCGGCGAGTACGCGCCGCTGCTGCCCGACGACGCCCGCTGGGACTGCATCTTCGGCGAAGTGCTCGCGCGCATCGGCGGCCTCTCACTCGTCACCGACGACGCTGGCACTCCACCGTACCGCCTCGCCGGAGTCCTCGCGCAAAACCCGCTCCTCGCCCTGCGCCTCGCCGCATATCTCGGCGGACATTTCCTCTCGGGAAAATTCCCCCGCGCCCTGCTCGCCGCGCTGCTCAAAGGCCAGGTCCACACCCTCGGCATCGGCATCCACAATTTCATGGACGCCTCGAAAACCGCGACCGCCGCGACGGACCCCGTCATCAAATCCCGCCTCGACTCGTGCGTCTTCAAAGGCGCGGTGAAACAAGAAGGCGAATGGGTCGCGGTGCCGATGTGCCAGATGAATCAGGAACGATGGAGCCGCGTGTACGAAGAGCGGCTAAGCGATCCCGCGCTCCGGGAGTGATGTCCCCTCACGATCGCCATTCTTTTCCTGCGAATGCTTTCAAACGAAAAGGGCGACGCTTTCACGTCGCCCTTTCGTTCAGTCTTCGACTGTCTCGCGGTGCTTACTTTTTTAGCGAAGCATTCCACTTCTCAATGTTCGCGGCCTGGGCCTTGAACAAGTCATCGGTCGGATCGAGCACCTCGATGGTCTTGATTGAGTCGCCTTTCTCAATCTTGTTCACCACATCCTGACCCTTCGTCACTTCGCCAAAGACGGAATGCTTTCCATCAAGGTGAGGCGTAGGGACGTGCGTGATGAAGAACTGGCATCCATTCGTGCCGGGGCCGGCGTTGGCCATCGAGAAAATGCCGGGCTTCGAGTGTTTGAGCGATGAGTCGAATTCGTCGCCGAATTTGTAGCCGCGGTCACCCGAGCCGGTGCCGGTAGGATCGCCGCCCTGGATCATGAAGCTGGGGATCACGCGATGGAAGGTGATGCCATCGTAGAGGCCTTTCTTCGCGAGATTGAGGTAGTTCGCGGCAGTCATGGGGACTTTGCTGGCGAAGAGCGTGCCTTCGATGTCGCCTTTGCTGGTGTGGAGGATGATGCGGATGTCTTTCACGGGTGTTGGGTCGGCGGCGCTGGAGGTGTTGCAGATCGCGGCGAGCGCCAGGACGCCGACGATGTGGTGGATGGATGAGGTTTTTTTCATGGGAAAGGGCCTCCAGATTAGGAGCCGGAACGCATCTTGTCCACTGCGGCAGTATCGAAATTGTTTCAAAACGATCTTCGCACCCCGCCCGCCGCGCACTTAGGTTTTGCAGAATATGTCGTCGAAAGAATCGTCCAAAGTGAAACTCGGGCTCGTGCAGATGCGCTGCTCCGCCGACCCCGCAGAGAACCGCGCCAAGGCGATCGCGAAGACTCGCGAAGCGGCGGCCCGCGGCGCGCAGATCGTCTGCCTGCAGGAGCTTTTTACGTCCGTCTATTTCTGCCAGATCGAGGATCATAAATATTTCCAGCTCGCGGAAGAAATCCCCGGGCCGACGACCGACATCTTCTGTGCGCTCGCCGCGGAACTCGGCATCGTGATCATCGCGTCGCTGTTTGAGAGACGAAGCGCGGGCCTTTATCACAACACTGCCGCGATCATCGACGCGGACGGAAAATATCTCGGGAAGTATCGGAAAATGCACATCCCGGACGACCCGCTTTTTTACGAGAAGTTTTACTTTACGCCCGGCGATCTTGGCTTTCGCGCGTGGCAGACGAAGTTCGCGAAAATCGGGGTCTGTGTCTGCTGGGATCAATGGTATCCCGAGTCGGCTCGGCTGACGGCTTTGCACGGCGCGGAGATTCTCTTTTTTCCGACGGCGATCGGCTGGCATCCGAGCGAGAAGGCGAAATACGGCGAGCGGCATCACAGTTCGTGGGAAACCATTCAGCGCTCGCACGCCATCGCGAATGGCTGCTACGTGGCGGTGCCAAATCGGGTCGGGCACGAAGCGCCGGATGGCGGCGAGGGCATCGAGTTTTGGGGCCAAAGTTTCGTTGCCGATCCGTCGGGCATCCTCATCGAAAAGGCGCGCGCGGACGCGGAGGAAACGCTCGTGGTCGAAGTCGATCTCGCGAGCGTCGAGACGCAGCGGACGCACTGGCCGTTTTTCCGCGATCGCCGCATTGACGCATATGAAGACTTGGGTAAGCGTTTTATCGACTGAAAGTAGCCACCGCAGCGCATGTTGCGGCGATCCCCCCGATGGCATGGTTCATGTTGATTCGTGCTGGAAACCTCAATGAAAGTCTCGTCTGAAACAAACCCGGCACCCACGCCGCCGATTCCGGTCCCACCGGCGCCGACATTGCCGACTGCGCTCGGCTACCGGATGCCGGCTGAATGGGAACCACACGCTGCGACGTGGCTTTCATTCCCGCGTCGCGACGGGATCAGCTTTCCAGATTCCTACGATCGCGTGACGCCCGTGCTTGCAGCGATGGTGAATGCGCTGGCGGCATCCGAGCCCGTGAACATCAACGTCTGCGACGCCGAGCACGAAGCCGATGTGCGAAAGATCCTGGCCCGGCACCGCGCCGCGGCGGATCACGTGACTTTTCACCACATTCCGACGAACGAGCCGTGGTGCCGCGATCATGGGCCGATTTTCCTGACGCGCGCGGAGGATCCGAAGGTCGCGATCGTGGATTGGGATTACAACGCGTGGGGCTGGAAATACCCGCCGTTCGAGGACGACGATGTGGTTCCCACCATCATCGCGGGAAAGTTTGGCCTGCCCGTGTATCATCCCGGGATGGTTTTGGAAGGCGGCTCGATCGACGTGAACGGATCGGGCACTTTGCTGACCACGAAATCTTGTCTCCTAAACCCGAATCGAAATCCGGATTTCACCCAGGCCGAAATTGAGCAGCGATTGAAGGATTACCTCGGCGTGAAAAGTATTCTTTGGCTCGGCGACGGGATCGAGGGTGACGACACGGATGGACACGTGGACGATCTCACGCGCTTTGTGAACCGGACGACAGTCGTGACGGTGATGGAGGACGACGAAAACGACGCCAACTACGCGCCGCTGATGCTCAATTTTGAAATGCTCAAAGGCATGGATGTGGAAGACGGAACTCCATTGGAGATTCATCGCCTGCCAATGCCCGGAAAGATCGTGCGCGATGGCCAGCGCCTTCCGGCGAGCTATGCGAACTTCTACATCGCCAACAAAGTCGTGCTGCTTCCAGTCTTCGCAGACCAAGCCGACAAGTGGGCTGAAGCCGTGCTGAAAGCGGCGTTCCCGACGCGGGAAATCGTGTCGATCGACTGCCGGGAACTGATCTGGGGTCTCGGCGCTTTTCACTGCCTCACCCAGCAGCAACCGCTCGCGTAGCGTTGCCATCGGCAGATCGGCCTCGCCGTGCGGCCAAACCCGGTTCCCGCGACCGAACCCCCGGATCAATACGCCGTTTTCGGCGGACGGAGCATTTGCCAGGCAGTCCGTAGAATGATGTGCCAGTCCATCCCGAGCGACCAGTTTTCCAAATAGTAAACGTCAGAGCGCACGCGATCGACGACGTCTTCCGGTTTCCGCGCTTCGCCGCGAAATCCGCGCACTTGCGCCAATCCGGTGATGCCTGGCTTTACGAAACTGCGGAGCCGGTAAGCATCGGCGACGCGCCCGAATTCCAGATCATGCTCGACCATGTGCGGGCGGGGACCGACTACGCTCATTTCGCCGACGAGCACGTTGATGAACTGCGGCAGTTCATCAATGCTCAAGCGGCGGAGCCAACGCCCGAAAGCAAATACGCGCGGGTCCATTTCGGTCGCTTGGATTCTCTCGTCCGAGTTGTGGACGGCCATTGTGCGAAACTTGTAGATCGCGAACGCCTTGAAACGGATGCCGGTGCGCCGCTGCTTGAAAAAGAGCGGGCCGGGCGACTGGAGCCGATGACCGAACCACACGAGGATGGAAAGCAAGGGAAGAATGAAAACCACTACTGGAAGCGAGACGCAGATATCCAAAGTGCGCTTCAGGACGCGGTTGAAGGGGCATTCCAAGGGCTCTTCGCGCAGGCTGATGAAACGAACCCCGCCGTCCTCAAAAAAGAAAACCGTCCGCTGAAAGCTTTCGCAAATGTGTTTTTCGATGTCATTGACGATCAGCAGCCGGATCCCGAGCTGCTCGCACTGCGCACCGATGGCGGCGGCCTGCGAGATCGCATCGGGCATCGCGAGAAGGATCACCTGGGTCGCCCCGGAAGTGTTCGCGAGGACGGCTAAATCCGCAGGATTGCCGATGATCGGCCACGGCAGATCGCCGACAGGCTCGCGCTCGTCCGTAACCAGGCCCACGATATCCACGCCATACCGAGATTTGCTTTCGATCCACGGCATGATGCGCCGCGCGAGTGAGGGGCTGCCAAGCAGCAGCGTGCGTTCGCGACGACCGGAATCGAAGAGCGACGCGGCAATGACGCGGGGAAGGGTGCGATTCAAGACAGTGAGCGCTCCGTAAAGGACCGGTATGAACGAGAAAAGGAAGACGCGGGAGATGGCGGTGTCCTTTTGCGCGACGAGGAAAAGCAAAAGGACGCCCAGCACGGTCAGGGTTTGCCGGAGGGAGAGTTTCAATACCCCGATCAAGTCGAGCTGCAGAAGGTCGGTATCGTGGATCTTCGAGACAACGAGATCAATGCCAAGGGCCGCCATGATGACGCCCATGTAAATCGCGTATCTGGAATGCGTTACCGGTGTCCCCGCGAGCCGGAAGGAAAAATGCAGCGCAATCCACATCCAGAACAGCCCCGCCGCGACTCCCGCGATCAGGATGCTGTGTAAAACCGTGACTCCTCTGACTCGGTATGTAATCATCTTCGTTGCTTGATGTGTCGTGTTGAATCAGTTCGCGATCTGCTATTCAGGATCGCGAATTTTGGGCCGCAAAGTTACGGGATTTTGCGGCGGTAGCGCAACCGGAAAAACACCTATTTTTCTGTAGTCCGAAATTCGCGCGACGGTAGGAAAGGCATGGGCTAAACGCGGTATAACTTGATTGTATAAGAATGTTTCGAGAAGCATTGAGGACATGCAACCCCGCCGACGAATGAACGAGTTTGCGACGAACGAGGTAGCAAGCGCTATTCCGATGTTTAGGTTCCGGTCATTTGCCGCCGTGCAGTTGCTTTCAAATCTTTTCCCGAAACGGGCGAAGCGGCTTCCAGTCGTAAAGTGGCCAAGAACCGATCAAGCGTGAAAAATCTCGGCATCGATAGCTATCGGGACGCCTTCGTGAATGCGGTTGAAGGCCTCTTCCGATCGACCCTAGATGGGCAATGGATCGAAGTAAATTTAGCTCTGGCAAATATTTGCGGATACGATTCGCCGAAAGAATTCACGTCTTCGATAGCGGACTTGAACACGCAACTTTACATCGAGCCCGGAAGGCGCACGGAGTTCTTGCGGCAGATGGAGAAGGACGGGCGGGTGGCGGACTTTGAATCAGAGGTCAGGCGAAAGGATGGACGGGCGATTTGGATTTCAGAGTTTGCCCGCACTGTCGTCAATGAGAAGAAGGAGCCCCTCTATTTTGAGGGCAGCGTTATCGATATCTCGTCGCACAAGCGGGCGGAGTTGGCGCTGAGGAAAAATGAGGAGGAGTTCAGGCTTTTGGTGGAGACGACGAACGTCGTTCCGTGGGAAGCGGACTTGAAGACCGGGCGATTCTTTTACGTCGGTCCGCAAGCGGTCCCATTTCTCGGTTTTCCAATCGCAGACTGGATGCAGGAAGGGTTTTGGGTCAACCGCCTGCATCCGGAAGATCGCGAATGGGTGACGATTACGCGATCGGAAGCGGTGGAAAAGGGAAAAAGTTTCGAATGTGAATACCGGATGCTGCGAGCCGACGGGCGGGTCGTGTGGGTGCGCGATATGTTGAGCGTAATCCCCTCGGCGGAAGCGGGTTCGATCCTCGGAGGATTCATGCTGGATGTCACCTACCGGCGGTTCACCGAGGAGTCGCTGAGAGAAAGTCGATATTTTATCGAGCAGATCGCGAGCGCGTCGCCGGTGATACTTTATCTTTACGACGTGGCGGAACGACGGTGCCTCTATTTGAATGGGCTGGTTGATAAGATCTTGGGCTACTCCACGTGGAATCTGGTGGAAATGAGTCCTCTATTCACCCTCGCGCTCGCCCACCCGGCGGAATTCGACGCCCATGTGGCGCACTTTGAAAATCTCGCCCGAGCGACGGAAGGCCAAGTCGTGGAATGGGAGTTCAGACTTCGCGGCGCGGGCGGAAATTGGGTGTGGCTTCACAGCCGGGACACCGTTTTCAAGGTCTGCCCCGACGGGCGTCCGCTGCAGGTCGTCGCGGTTGCCACCGACATTACCGCGCACCGCGCCGTGCTCGACAGGCTGGCGAGCAACGAAGCGTTTTTTAGAAAATTGGCGGAAACGACCGGGATGATTCCGTTCGAGTTCGAAATGCGATCGGGCAGCTTCACTTACATCGGTCCGCAGGCGGAGTTTCTGTTCGGCCACGCGCTGGCCCAATGGGCGACACCTGGATTTTGGCAGTCCATCATCCATCCGGAGGACTCCCACGCTGCCGGGCGATTCGCGACGGTGCCTTCGGCAGACGGCGAGCGGGACGTTCACGGGGAATTTCGCTTGAGGAAAAGCGATGGAACATTTGTTTGGGTGAGGCAAGTCGTCCGCTATGATCCAGGCGACGATCAGGGCGGACGCGCGCGTGGTTTCCTTTTCGATATCAGCGAAGCGAAGGCCATCGAACACGAGCGGGAAAGATCGCGGCGCCAATTGCGCGAACTGGGCCTCCGCAATCAATCAGCCCGCGAGGAGGAAAGGATCAGTGTTGCCCGGGAAATTCACGACGAGTTGGGTCAGGCGCTGACGTTGTTTCGCATTGAACTGACGTGGCTCGAAAATCGAATGTCCAAGGTGCTTTCCGAACGCGGCGCCGAGCCGGTAGTTCGCAAGATCGGTCAAATGAAACGGATGCTGGATGGAACCCTGCAAACCGTCAGGCGAATCACAACCAACCTGCGCCCTCCCGTTTTGGACGAACTCGGATTGCGCGCGGCGATCGAATGGCAGGCCGAGGGATTCTCCCGGAGAGTCGGCATCCGCTGCGAAGTCGATGCCCAATCAATCGAGTGTTCGTGCAAAGACACATCGACCGCACTTTTCCGGATATTTCAGGAGATTCTTACCAACGTTGCCCGACATGCGCAGGCGTCGCGAGTTCGGGTGAAACTTCACTGCGAACTCGGTTGTTTCGTCTTGATCGTGTCCGACAACGGTCGTGGATTCGCCACGGAATCCGGCGCAAAGCCGAATAGTTTCGGATTGTTGGGCATGGGCGAAAGAGCTGAAGCTCTCGGGGGCCGGTTGGAAATCTCGTCTGGCTTGGCTCAAGGCACCACGGTGACTGTGCGCCTTCCGATTCGAGAAGATCCGCCCGAATCCCTGGAAGACCCGCCCTGATTCTCAACTTCGACAAAAATACGTGGTTTGCGCGATTATTGCTCTAGTCTGCCTCAGTTGACCGCGTTTGAAAGTTCATTATATGGACGATCAGCGTTGAGAATCCATAATTATGGCAAAAAATATAAAGATACTCATTGTTGACGATCATTTTATCGTCAGACAGGGGCTGAAGCAGGTTTTGAAAGAGCATTTCAAACACGCTGAATTCGGCGAGGCGAGTGATGGCCGGGAGGCACTCGACAAAGTTTGGGAAACGCAATGGGACGTCGTCCTCCTCGACATCAGTATGCCTGGCCGTGGAGGTTTGGATGCTCTCAAAGATCTCAAGCAAGCGCGCCCGGAGCTTCCGATCATCATTTTGAGCATGCATTCAGAGGATCAGTTCGCGATTCGAGTGATGAAACTTGGCGCGTGCGCCTACATTCGGAAAGACAGCGCCGGGCAGGATTTGGTGACCGGAGTCGAAGCTGCATTGAGAGGTGCACGCTACATCACCGCGAGCTTGGCAGAAAAATTGGCGAATCACCTTCAGGAAGACCGCAAGGGGCCTGTTCACGAGGAACTGTCGGATCGCGAATATCAAGTGATGTGCATGATTGCCGCAGGCAAAACGGTGAAAGAGGTCGCCGGAGGGCTCTCGTTGAGCGTGAAAACGGTCTCCACTTATCGAAAACGCGTCATCGAAAAAATGGGACTTAAGAATAATTCTCAGATAATGCGCTACGCTGTCCGGCACGGGCTGGTCGATGTCGATGCGTCTGCTTAATCGTTCCTGGGCAGCTTCTCGATTCAGGGTCGCTACCCGCTTCCACGCAGCGGTTTTTTTTGAAGATATTTCCCGTCGCTCCAAAGTTCGATGCGATATAATGCGGTCCCGATCAAGCGTCCTACACAGCATTCAGCCGTTCCCCCATTTGCCACCTGCTGCTCCCTGAATACGCTTCACTTATCGAGTTGAGCCGGATTTAGTTGTCGCCTCCCAGCGATGCGCCCGCTTCAGGTGATGCGAGCACGAAAATGACAAGCCACACTGAAACGGTTGCAGTTTTGCCTGCCGACCAAGTGCGGCAGCCTGCCTCGAAATGCAGAAATTTATCCAGCGATTCCCTTCATTCGATCGCAGACTTTGACTGGCAATAGTCACATGCGTGCGCTAGCCGACACTGACCACGATTCCACCCCACCCGGTTGGATGCACATCATTCTCGTTGTATCGATTCCGGTGATTGCATGGAGTGCGTTTATCAGGAAAATGACGACGGATTGGTCCACGAACAGCCAGTATGAATTTGGCTACTTCGTCCCGTTCTTCATCCTCTATCTGCTCGCGCGCCGCTGGGGATCAAGGCCTCCTGCTTCGCGAGATTTGTCCACTCGCCTCGCAGCCATCCTTGGCATTGGAATTCTGCTACTCTTGCTCCCCATCCGAATCATCCAAGAAGCGAGTCCAGACTGGCGTCCCCTCAATTGGCTCCACGGAACTCTGCTCGTGATCTTGAGCTTGGTGCCATTTGCGATCATCGGTGGCTGGGCGTGGGTCCGTCATTTTTCACTCCCGTTCCTGCTAATCTTTGCTGCCCTTCCGTGGCCGCTAAGCACCGAGCAAGCAGTGTTGCAGGGTCTCTCGCGAGTAGTCACCACGTTCACGGTGGAACTGCTAAACATGATCAACATTCCCGCCCTCCAAAGGGGCAATGTAATCGACATGGCGGCCGGCTCGGTCGGAGTTGCGGACGCATGCAGCGGCATCCGATCCCTCGCGGGAACACTGATGGCCTCGATCTTCTTCGGTGAGTTTTTCCGACTTGGCGCAACAAACCGGCTGATCCTCGTTTTAGGGGGATGCCTAATCTCATTCGGACTCAATCTATTCCGGGCATTCTTCCTCAGTTGGCGCGCCGCGGTGGAAGGCCTCCAATCGATCGAGAAGTGGCACGACCCCGCAGGATTGACGATATTCGCAATCTCGTTTGCTGGCCTCTGGTTTCTTGCAAATTGGATGACGAAAGGAGAACCCCAACCCAATCTGCCCGACCCGGAGAAGTTCCAGCTCCCGAGTTTTGGTTACAAATGGATCGTGCCCGGCGTGTTATGGACCATCGCGATCGGTGTGATTTCCGAAATGTGGTATCGAAACCGAGAAGGAAAACGACCCGTCCCGATCGCCTGGAGCTTGGAATGGCCACCAGAAAGTGCATCATTCAAGTTCACTCCCGTTCCCCCGGAAACCCGCGCGATCTTACGCTATTCAAGCGGCAAATCCGCGTCATTCCGCTGGAACGACGGCTCTGCCTGGCAAGTGTTCTTCTTTCACTGGGCTCCCGGAAAATCATCGGTCCAACTGGCGACCATGCACCGCCCGGAGGTGTGTCTGCCGGCTGTGGGTTTCCGATATGTTTCGGAGGCGAGTGCTCTCGAAATGTCACTCCCCGGCGTCACATTGCCATTCTCTGGGGGCATTTTTGATTGCGAAAGCGGTCGTGTCTATGTCTATCGTTGTTTATGGGAAGATTTTCCAATTATCGGGCTCACAAGAGATCGAAATTTCGACATGAGTGTGACCGGGCGCTTGCTCAGCGCCTGGCACGGTCGCCGAAACTTGGGGCAGCGTCTTCTTCAAGTAGTCATTCAAGGAGCCCCAAGCGAGGAGTCTGCAAGGGAGCAACTTCGCACCAAATTAGCGGACTTAGTTGAACTCAAAGGATGAGCCTTTCGAATCAATAGGCGGGTAGCTCCATGATAGATAACGGGACAATTGCAGCCAAAAAACAGCGCTGGCCAATCGTGAAAAACGCCTTCTTTCGGTTGAAAATGGCTGTTGGAATAGTTTGGTGTGTATCTGCTTTCACGATTCCGCTTTTTCACGCGACCCATGCGCTGGCAAGCGATCAGTCGGCGCAGATCTCGACTGCGGCGAAAGCAAAGGCAACTCAGGAGACGCCTTCGTGGGAAGAGCCCAACCTATTCCCTCAAGACTTGCCGGACTTGACGACAGCGAATCGCCCGAATCGCAAACCACGATCATCCAATGAAACTGACGGGCGCAATCCGCCAACACCCATAGAGACTAGCGAGACGAATCAAACGACTCAGGACGTTTCTTCCACCTCATTTCGATCCAAACTCGGAGACCTCAGCTTCCCCGAAACTCCGGCGATCGGCTTGGATTCAAACCATCAGAGAGACGCCATCCTTGCGAAGTTGCAAAATGAGGAGCCAACCCAACCTTACAACATCAAAATTGGGCGACTTCCATTGTTGATGCGGGGAGGCTTTAGCGCTGAATTCACAGACAATATAAGGCGATCGAAACAGAACAAGAATGCGGAACTCACAATGATTCCGCGATTGGATATCTCGGGCTTTGTCAAACTTGGGTCGAAATTGAGTCTCTCTATCGGATTCGGTGTGGGATACATCAAACACGTGGCCGACAGTGGTAACGATCGATTCTTAGTATCCGCTCCCATTTCGCTCACGCCAGATAGCGGGATATCATTGAACATTAAGATCGGAAAATTCCTTATTAACGTGTATGACAGACCTACGCTACCCCAGTTCCAGGCCGACGCTGTGACTCAACGCCAGCAGAACCAATACAGCCAATTCACCAATATTGCAGGGATCAGGGCGTTCTGGGACGTGAATAGCAGTACAAGCGTTTCCTTTGAATATGCGCACGTGAATTCTTTTTCGTTTTCGTCGGACCAAAACACAAGTGACGGGTCAACTAATTCATTCATGGCGTCGCTCTCATATAAACTGAGTGATTCCCTCGGCCTTGGAATCAATGCCAGTGCTGAGAAAACGACTTACGACAGCGACTTCCGAAACAATGGGACTACTTACCATATCGGTCCTTCTGCATCGCTGCAGTTGTCCAGATTTCTCCGCGTTCAGGCGAGTGTGGGATATCAGGGAGGTTCCTATGGCAACTCGGGATCTGTTGCTGACAGCTCGGCGCTCGGGACTTTTTTTGCAAGTGTCCGTATCGAAAACGAACTCAATAGTCATATCTCTCACAGCCTCGCCCTCGGCAGACAATCACAGCAGGGTTCAGTGTCGAATTTCGCGGTAACAAATTACGTCAGATATTACATCGGATGGGATCTGGTGCGAGGTGTCAATATTGGCGCGAATGCTTCGTTTGAAGATATCGAAGAGTCGGGTGGATTGTTTGCCGCACATTTCCGAACCTTTGCACTCGGAGTATCCTGCAGCACCCAGCTTACGAAACGAATTACGCTAAGTTTACTGTATTCCTTCACGACCCGATATGTGATCGATGACGCGGGTTCTCAAAACTCCTTGCTGGACTACAATGAAAATCGAATCAGCCTCTTCATGGGATATACGTTCTAAGACCCAGAACAGCACACGCACTTGCGCCATCATGGACCACTATGCGATTCAAATGCACAGCCAAATATTCGGGCCAATGTTCAGCATGCCGGATTTCAAATTCGATTTCATTTTGCACGGCGCAAGCTCTCTTGAATTCTCAAGAATGCGCAAAACTAATTATCATATGAAGTTCCTGCATATTATTTCACTGGCGACAGTCTTGTTCTTCTCGGGACAATTCGTCCCTGCCGCACAAGGCGCAGAGATTAAGGCCCCGCGAGGCAGTGTCGCGGAGAAAGGGAGGCCAAAGGGGATGTTGACCCGACCAGAAGGTAAAATTGAGCAATTGATCGGCGATAGCCGTTCGGAGCCGGCGCTTTTCAATGATCCGCCTTCTTCATCGATTCCCGTCAGAAAAGCACTTCAAGTTGAACCAGACCCGGAAGAAAAGAATGAAGGATCGAGTGCTGCTTTCCTACCCAACACGATGGATGGTCTAAACGATAAACGAAATCTAACGAGCGGTGACAGATTGAGTTTCAAAGTGGTGGAAGACGAGAGTCTGCCTCGCGGATTAACTGTTACGGATTCTATGGAGATTGATGTTCCTTATCTTGGACGTGTATCCGCAGTAAATAAAACATGCAAACAGTTCGCTTATCACGTCAAGCGACTTCTGGAAAAGGAGTATTACTTCCAAGCGACAGTGATCGTCGGTTTGGATTCGGCCGGCAGTTCAGGGCGCGTGGCCTCCAGAGGAAAATTCTATCTTATGGGGCAAGTGCGCAATCAAGGTGCGATGGATATACCCGCAGACGAGGTCTTAAAAGTCACCACTGCAATCCTGCGGGCTGGGGGCTTTGGGCCATACGCAAACAAGCGAAAGGTGAGACTTGTTCGGGCAACGAAAGATGGCCAGAAAGCCAAGCCGAAGATTATTGATTGCGCTGAGATACTCGACGATGGACTCTGGGACAAGGACGTCGAAATCATTCCAGGCGACGTCATCACGGTTCCAGAAAGACTAATCAACATTTTTTAGGACGAACCATTGGACTGGCAGTTGCAAGGGCAGAAAATAATGGACGTGTAGCAATTCACTGACCGCATAAAATGTCAGACTCAACGAACAACTCGAACGCGCAAGGCGACTCATCGCAGTCGGTTTTGTCGAAGATCCAACGCTATTCTTGGACGTTCAGGAAATGGTGGTGGGTGATCCTTATCACAACGGGTTTGGGAATCGCCTGGGCAGCATGGTCCAACTCGAAAAAGCCGCCAGCTTACCTTTCCCATGCTCGGATGATGGTCAGCGGCCGAATCGCGCTCCCCGAAGGTGCAACCCTCAACGAAAGCGGCGCGAACTTTTACGGGGACCAAATGAGGCTTATGGAAAGCTCAAAAGTGCGTCAACGCGCGGCAACCTTGGTGGAGAATAAATTCCAAGAGTTGCGTGCAAGCCCTGTATTCTTGACTGTTTCACTCGAGAAAGGAACCTCGTTTTTTAACCTCTCGGCCTTCGGTGAAGAACCAAACTATACGGAGGCTTTCTTGAATGCTTCAATGGAGGCATATATCAAGTTCAAGCGAGAAATGTGGGATGATCTCATCGCTAAGAAACAAATAGCGCTGGTCGAAGCTGAATTAAAGGAAGTAAAGGAACTGGACTCCGGATTCGCACAAATTATTGAATTCAAGAAACGCCATAGCGTTGCAGCACTTGAAGAAGAGGGCAATAGCGCCGCTAAGCGCCTCGCCCAGTTAAATGCAAGATTGGCGCAGAAAAAGGAGGATTATGATCTTCTTAAAGTCTTGGATGTTGAACAGAATATCGAGCGGAAGCAGCAAAGCCAGAATGGAGGCGACCCGAACGATCCCAACTCCGAGGCGATCCCCGCACCATCTGGAGCCGAGATGGAATACTTGAAGGCCAAACAGACTGTCGAAGAACTCAAAGCGGAGAAAATGCGAAGGAGTAAAGTAATGCGCCCAAAACATCCTTTGATGGTTCGAATCGCGGCTGAAATATCGAACCAAGAAAGCTTAATCCAGCTTTACTACGATCAGAGTCTTGTGATGCTTGCGAGCAAGCGGGAATCGATTCGATTGGAGATATTGAATCTGGAAAAAGCGGTTAAAGAACAAAGTGAGAAAACGTTAGAATCTGAGGGCCGTTTGGCTGAATTCGAAAAGATTCGGACGAAAGTGGAACAGTCGAGATCACAGCAAAAGAGTCTCAATCTCAGCACCGAGAAAGTTGCGTTGGACGCACGACTTCAAGACGATGTGGTCAACATAATGGATCAAGCCTCTACGCCAGAGCTCACAAAAGCGGGTTTGATAAAGGATCTTTGCATTGGGGCGCTCTGCGGAGGAATGATTGGACTCGTGGTGGTCCTTATCATTGGGACATTGGACGATCGGGTAACGTCATCCATCGAACTGCGGGAACGATTTCCCGAAGTATTGCTCGGCCATATCCCGCTTGAGGTATCGACGGATGCTGGAAGGGTAAGCATGCTTACCGTCAACAACAAACAGGGCATCTTTGTTGAGGCCTATCGGAATCTCCGTTCAACGCTGCATTTTATGTCGCTTGAAGAACCGAGACCCAAGGCATTTCTAGTCACGAGCGCTGTCCCTGGAGAAGGAAAATCGACAGTGGCAGTAAATCTTGGAATTATACTTGCCAGTGGCGGCTCCAGGACACTGTTGATTGACGCTGACTTAAGAAAGGGTCTCTTACATACCTACTTCAAAGTTGAATCGTCACCTGGATTAATTGAAGTATTGGATGGGTCCGTAAAGTGGCAGGATGCGTTGGTGGCGACCGATATAAAACATTTAACGCTCCTACCGCGCGGCAAGAGCAGCGTTGGACCAAGTGAATTTTTCATGTCCGAGGCATCTGACCAATTCCTGAGAGAGGTTTATGCGGCGGGTTATGACCGTATCATCTTGGACAGTGCTCCAATCCTCGCCACAGATGATACGGCGTGCCTCGCTCCAAAGATCGACGCAACATTGTTTGTAGTTCGAGCTGAGGCAAGCTCAATGCGACTGACCCGCACTGCGCTGGACGCCCTTCACAAGCGACAGGTCAATGTTCTCGGACTGATTCTAAACGCGGCCAGCCTTCGCTCATCGGAGTATCAATACTACCATAAGTACGGGGACTACTATTCCGACACCGCTCAAGCTGCTTCTACAACGTGAAGACAACCTTTGGTTGTTCGCTGTGAAGTTGCGAAAATCAATTTGAGGTCGCTGTCCGGAAATGTTTTTAACCGCTCGCAGATGAGGCACCGAAACCATATTTATCCGGTAGCAGGATTTTTGTTCCGAGAGTGGGAAATCAGGCGATAGAAAAAACAATCTCAATGTGCATTACGAGGTAGTCATTCGCCCAAACAACAGTTGGCTGACTACTGACTGGCGTGATCTCTTAGCCTACCGCGATCTACTCTGGCAGTTTGTTCGGCGCGACTATACCGCACGCTTCAAACAAACGATTCTCGGACCACTTTGGTTCATCCTGAACCCATTGATCACAACGGTTGTTTTTGCTGTGATCTTCGGACGTGTGATGGAGTCAACGCCACCAGGAATTCCGGCTTTAATCTTTTTCAATAGCGGTCTTATTGCTTGGAATTACTTCTCCGCCCTCCTTGCTTCCACAGGGAATACACTTCAGGGAAATGTTCATCTGTTCAGCAAAGTCTATTTTCCGCGACTGATCGTACCCATAGCGCAAGTCGTTTCCAATCTGATTGGATTGGCGGTGCAGATGCTTACCTTTGGATGCCTCGTTCTGTATGTGTGGCTAACCGACCCGGCATTTAAGAATCTTCAGTTTGGCTGGACCATCCTTTTACTTCCTCTATTGCTGCTTCATGTCGCTCTCCTTGCGCTTGGTGCTGGGCTTTTCCTTTCAGCCATTACCGCCAAGTATCGAGACCTCCAGAATCTACTCGGATTTTTTATTAACTCAATGATGTTCGTCACGCCAGTAATGTGGCCGCTTTCTACTCTTGAGGCGAAGTTTCCAGAAAGCTATGAACTGTTTATGATTCTTAATCCCATGATCAGCATCGTCGAAGGATTTCGCCTGGCGTTGATTGGGGCTGGATCGTTCTCTGCGACTTACTACACCTTGTCAGTTGTTTCGAGTATTGTGTTACTGTTTTGTGGCCTTGTGCTATTCGAACGTGCGGCCCGCTCCTTTGTAGATCAGGCATAGTCTATGAGCGAGCCTATGATCTCTGTCCGCGGAGTGTCGAAGCGATACCGCCTCGGAACGGTTGGCATGACCAGTTTGCGGGACGATTTACAACGGCTTTGGCGCTCTCCCACTTCGGATCCGTCGAACCACGGTGATTTCTGGGCGCTGAAGGATGTTTCATTTGACGTTGAGCCTGGCGAAATTGTGGGGCTTATTGGAAGGAACGGTGCTGGAAAAAGCACACTCCTGAAAGTCCTCTCGCGCATTACTGAGCCGTCTGCTGGCGAGATACGTCTGCGTGGCCGAATCGGTTCACTTCTCGAAGTTGGCGCTGGATTTCATCCAGAGCTCTCGGGGCGCGACAATATCTACCTAAACGGTGCGATCCTGGGTATGAGCCGAGCCGAAATCACGCGCAAATTCGACGAAATCGTCGCGTTTGCTGAAATAGAGAAATTCATCGACACACCGGTCAAGCGATACTCCAGCGGGATGTATGTCCGTTTGGCGTTCGCCGTCGCCGCGCATTTGGAGCCTGAGATTTTGATAATCGACGAAGTTCTGGCCGTGGGCGATCAGCAGTTTCAAAAGAAGTGTCTTGGCAAGATGCAGGACGTTTCGCGCCGGGAAGGACGGACCGTGCTGGTCGTCAGCCACACGATGCCGGTGATCCTGCAATTGGCGCACCGCTGCGTGGTTCTTGAGCAGGGTGAAGTGCGCTTTACCGGAGCTCCGGCCAAGGCGGTCGAGATTTACCTGAACGAAACCGGAGCGGGAACCAGCGTCCACTTTGACGTGGAGAATACGCAGCGCAAGTTCATGGGAACGCTCGACGCAAAAATCATTCATCTGCGCTTTCCGCGGACTCTTCCCATATTCGAGGCTCACGAGGATCTCAGATTCGTTGCGAAAATTCGCGCGCGGGATCGGATTGAGAATGCCAGGGTGAGCATGGTAGTGTTTGCCAGTGAAGGAACCCCGGTCGGAGCCTGCTTCAGCGATGGAGTCTTGCAACTCGGACCGGGTGAGGAAGCTGAACTTGAGGTAACTCTCTCGGATCCCGGCCTCGCTCCAGGCGCATACTACTGCGGCGTGGCGATCGGAAAGGGTTCTTATAAAACGGGACACATTGATTTCGATGTGGTTCTTGAAACGCTGCATTTCGAGGTCTGTGCCGCGCCGGGTGAGGACACGGCGGTTTCACATTGGTGCCATCAGTGGGGACGCATCGTTTTCAAAGACCTGGCGGTTCGGCAGTCGAGCGCGGAACTGGCCGGCGTCTGAGCGATGAGCTGCGACTACTCCATCCACTACCAGCGATTCCACGACGACAGTGAGACCCATGCGATGGAGATGGCGGAATGGCTGGGCATCTATCTCAAAGCAGATTTGCCCGAAGATCGCTCCCAGCCGGCTCTCGATGTCGGTTGTGGCTTCGGTTTCGCACTGCGGGCGCTGCGGGCTTCGGGATTTTCCGATGTGCGGGGAATCGAAATCTCCGAGCACCAGGCCGAGATTTCCCGCCGGGGCGGCTTTGAAGTGCCGGTCGTATCGGATACTGTCGCATATCTGCAGGAACATCGGGCACGCTTCGGCCTCATCCTGCTGCTCGACGTGCTCGAACACGTCCCAGTATGTGCACAGATCCATCTGGCGCGCGCGATTCGGGAAGCCCTCCGGCCCGGCGGACGCCTCATCGTGACTGTCCCGAACGCAAACTCACCCCTCGCCGCGCGGTGGCGTTACATTGATTTCACCCACTGCTGCAGTTTCACCGAGCACTCACTGTTCTTCGTTCTAAGCAATGCCGGTTTTGGCAACATCAAGATGGATAACAGCCAGGGAATTGGCGCGTTTCCAAAACGCTGGTGGCTGCGGGAACAGCGCGACGCTCTGCGCAGGTGGCTGGTACGTTTCGCATGGCTGCAGGTGTTCAAATCGGAACTGCATCCAAGCGAGAAACTCAGCGATATTTGCTTTGAGTTGAATCTGAAGGCTGTTGCCTTCAATGAGTCCGCCGTGTCGTCCTAGCCAATCGACGGCCGCATTTATGAGGAACACGATCAGGCAGATAATGCTTCCTTTGCGGAAGGCGGCGAAACGCTTCGTGAATCCAGTTGCGGAAGTTGCCGCCCCAAACTATATCGCCTCCCAAGATTCCATTATTTACAAAGCGGCGAGCTTTGCCGCTGTGAACAAGGTGGAAGGCGATTACCTCGAATTTGGCGTATTCAGGGGGGCTTCTTACATTTCCGCGTATTACACCCTACGTCATTGCTTTGATGAAGTGATCAGCAGCTTCGGCTTCACCATGTCGGAGGCAGACAGAAAGCTGACCGCTTCCATTTTCGAGAAGATGCGTTTTTTCGCCTTCGATTCTTTTGAAGGTCTGCCCGCTGTCTCGGATGGCGACACGTCCGGCTTTTTTGAGAAAGGCCAGTTCAGCGCGAGCTACGATGAATTCCACCGGAATCTAAACGCCGTCGCATTTCCGCAAAAGCGAAGCGTGGTAGTCAGCGGATGGTATGACAAGACTCTGACTCGCGCAGTGTATGACGAGCATCGCCTTGCCAAAGCGGCGATCGTTCATATTGATTGCGACCTCTACGAATCGACCCGGTCTGTTCTCGAGTTTATTGCCCCGTTGCTGGTTGACGGCACCATTCTGATTTTCGACGACTGGTTCCACTTTCATGGCCACCCTCAACGGGGAGAACAAAAAGCGTTCAACGAGTGGGCTGCGAAACTCACAGGCTGGTCTTTCTGCGACTATCAGCAGGAGGGAACCTGGCGGAAAAGCTTTATTGCGAACAAGCACTAACTTTCCCTGTCCAGTCTGAGCTTTACCGGTTGAATAGCAGGCCATCAGTTGCGCTCGTCAGCCGTTCCAACGCCAGCGGCGGAGGGGCGAGCCGGATTGCCGAGGAATTGGGAGAATGGCTGCTAGCTGCCGGGTCGCACGCCGTCCACTACTGCGCATCGCCAGTCGGGCCGCTGAAATCCTTCCAAGCCCAGCTCTTTCCTTCCGGCCTCGCAGGCAAACTCTCGCGCGCCACGCACCGCCTCACGCGTCGCTTCGGTCTGAACGAGCTTATTCCATCGGAGTTCTACGGGACGCTGTCAGGAGTGTTGGGAGAATTCGATGTTGTCCATTTTCACGATTTGAACGCCGCGATATCGCCCCTGACGCTTAAACTGTCTTCCCGAAAAAAGCGGGTGGTCTTCACTGCACATGACTGCTCCTGCTTTACAGGCGGCTGCATTTATCCGCTTCAATGCGAGAGCTATTTGAAAAGCTGCGGAAATTGTCCGCAACTGCCAGCGTTGGGAGCACGCTTCGATCTCACCGCGGTCAATCTTCGGATTAACCGCTGGCTGGCCCGGCAGGAATCAATCCAATACGTTTTTCCATCGAAGTGGTTGCGGGAAAAGGCGTCGCGCAGCCTCCAATTCTCCCGGAATGCCGAGGTCATTCCCAATGGCTTTTGGTACGCAGGCTATGATTTTCGGTCAAAAGCAGTTGCGCGCCGGGAACTCGGAATCCGCGATGAGCGCAAGGTTATCCTGGTGGCGGCACACTACCTTGCTGACCCGAGAAAAGGAGTGGCTTTTGCCCTGGCTGCGATTCAGGCGGTGAAAGATTTGGAGCCACTCGTGATCTTTGTCGGAAACCCGCCCAGCGATCTCGAAGTCAGGATGCCAGGGATATGCTTTTGGCTTGCTGGATTCGTCAGTGACAAACGGAAGCTGGGATCGATCTATTCGGCTTCGGATGTCTTTTTGTTTCCTTCATTGGAAGACAATCTGCCGATCATGGTGCAGGAAGCTATGGCGGCGGGAACTCCGGTTGTCGGGTTTGCCGTAGGTGGCGTTCCTGAAATGGTGGAGGATCGCCGCACGGGATGGCTGTGCGCACCCGCCGATCAATCCGCACTCAATCAGAACCTGCGGGAAGCTCTCACCAGCGAGGATCTCCCGGGATTTGGAGTATCTGCCCAAGCCGATGTGCGTGAACGTTTCAGTGTCGATGACTTCGGCAGGAAGCATCTGGAACTTTACGAGGAGATGGGAAAGTGAAGTCCGCAGCATCGTTTGACGTATTCGACACTCTTTTGACGCGCAGGGTCGCGACCCCGACGAGTCTGTTCATCATCCTTGGCGACCGTGCGATGCGGGCCGGATTGATCGAAGGCACGGCGTCACACTTCCGCGACCAGCGGATCAAGGCCGAGGAAGAAGCCCGGATGTCCAGTCCCGGGAGGGAAGTCACACTGGAGGATATTTACGGTGCTTTGACATCGAAGCTCGGAATAGCCGCGGAGGTCGGCCGTGCTTTGGCGCAGTTGGAAATGGACTTGGAAGCCGAGTCAATTACTCCGGTGCCCGCCGCGCATGAGATGGTGCGTGCGGCAAGGAGTCGGAATTCCGGGATAATCTTCATCTCGGATATGTATCTTCCAGCACCATTCATCCGCGCCCGACTGGAAGAGCATGGCTTCTGGCAGGACGGTGACCGGCTGTATGTTTCGAGTGAATGGAAGGCTTCCAAAGCGGAAGGTTCGCTATTCCAGACGATTCTCGTACGCGAGCAATTGCGTCCGGCGGCGGTTCATCACACCGGAGACCGGCGCGATGCGGATTTCGATCAACCTTTGAGATTCGGCATGAAGGCAAGCCACCTGGATGCCTGCCGTCTCACGCGCTACGAGGAAATGCTGGAGGAGTTCGCGGTGGAATCGGCTGGCTTTTCCTCGCTAGTCGCGGGAACGAGTCGCCTCGCGCGGTTGCAAAATCAGCCGGCGAACAAGCATGAAGCGACAATCTCCGAAATTGCCGGTTCGCTGATTTCGCCAGTCATCACATTCTACGCCCTGTGGCTTCTCCGGGAGGCCCGGAAGCGCGGGCTCCAAAGATTATACTTCGTCGCCCGCGACGGCTACCTCGTTAAGAAAGTGGCGGATGCCTTGATCCAGGCACTGGGTTTGAGTTTAGAGTCGCGCTACCTTTATGGCAGCCGCCAGGCCTGGCACCTTCCCGCAATCACCGATTTCTCGGCCGATTCCCTGTCATGGCTTTTCGAGAAGACCCGAACCCTGACCCTGCGCATCATCCTGGGCCGGTTGCAGACGGCTCCGGAGGACATGTCCGAAAATCTGACCTCGCTGGGCTGGCCTTCGTCGAAATGGGATCGACGCCTTGATGACGAATCGTTGAACCAATTGCGCGGAGATTTGCTGGGGAGCACTGCCTTTCGCGGATACGTCGAAAAGCTGGTCGAATCGAAGCGGGAGACGACCGTGCGCTATCTGGAACAGGAGGGATTGTTCGACCCAACGCCGTGGGCCATCGTCGATCTCGGCTGGCATGGCCGGCTGCAACAATCGCTGGAGAAGTTGCTGGCGACGAAACAACCCGTAAAGACGGTGGGACTATACTTTGGGTTGTATTCGGATTCGCCGGCAATCGCACAGTTACAGACGGCTTCCTATCTCGATTGGGATATGAGGAGTCCTCCTGAATCGAAAGACATTCCATCACTGGTTTTTCTCATGGAAAGCTTCTGCACGGCACCGCACGGCTCCACTGTCGGATATCAACTGCAGGCCGATCGCAATGTCGTTCCCCAATGCCGGGAGCAAGGTTTTGCACCACTCGAGAAATGGGGCATCGCTTCTGTCCATGCCACGGTCGAGGCTTTTGCGAAAAAGCTGGGAGAGCTTCGTCTGGACGACAAAATGATGGAGTGGGATGCGAAACCCGCCTTGCTTCAGATTTTGGGAGCATTTTCCAAAAATCCCCCGGCCGCAGAGGCTCGCGCATGGGGTGCGTTTCCATACGAGGATGAGCAGGCTGGCAGCGTGCGGGAACGACTTACCAAGGGTTACGAACTTACTTGGGAGAACTTGCGAATAGCGCTGACGTTCGGCGATGAGCGATTGCTGCCGGCATCGTGGAATGTGCTTTGGCATGGCGGGCAAACGCACATGCTTTCCGTGAACAATGTGCTGCTAAGAATGGCGCTCAGGCTGGGGTCGACCAAGCGGGCGATGGGACAACTCGCACGGCGGTTTGTCAGCCTCCGAGTCTGTTGAAAACCCCGGTTGTCTTCATCGTTTTCAACAGACCGGAACTAACTCGCCGGTCGTTTCAGCGCATCCGGGAGTCGCGTCCATCGAAGCTGCTGGTAGCGTGCGATGGAGCCCGACTGGATCGTCCCGAGGAACAAGGCAAGGTGGATGAAGTACGCGCGATTATCGCCAACGGAGTGGACTGGCCTTGCGAACTGCTCACGAACTATTCGGATCAAAACATGGGCTGCCGAGAGCGGCCGAAATCGGGAATCGACTGGGCATTTTCACTGGTAGAGGAGGCCATTATTCTCGAAGACGATTGCCTGGCCGATTTGTCCTTTTTCGCGTTTTGCGAAGAAATGCTGGAACGGTTCCGGGATGAGGATCGCGTGCTGCATATCAACGGAACAAACTATATCGCTCCCCACATTTGCCCCGCAACTTCCTACTTCTTCAGCAAGTATATTTGGGTGTGGGGTTGGGCGACGTGGCGCCGCGCCTGGCAGCACTATGATTACACGATGGCGACTTGGGATGACTGTAGCCCGGCATTGAAAGAGAGCTTTGACACAAGCCGGGAGGAAGCCTTCTGGATGTCAACATTCGAGAAGGCGCGGAGGGACTGGCACGCAGCGCAAGCCTGGGACTTTCCGTGGATTTACTCATGCTGGACCCGCGGCGGCCTGTCCGTGGTGCCATCGGTCAATCTCGTCGAAAACCTGGGCTTCGGACCGGATGCCACTCACACCATAGATCCATCATCGCACCACCTTCGCGTGGCCGCTGGAAATTTGCGCGTGCAACGGCATCCCGATCGCCTGCGGCGCAGCCGTCTGCGCGATGACATGATGTTTCGCGCATACGCCGGCGAGCGATTGAACTCGCTTGGGAATCTTTCAGGCGCCCTCCGCGTCCTGCAACGGCGGCTGGCTGGCGCGCGCGGATGATGGCTGCATTTCGGCGTCGTTTGGTTTCGCTGCGTAACCGATTCCACCATCCCGGAGTGTCGGTGGCCTCTGGCTCAAGCCTCAATCCACAGGCGCAGATCGACCGGGGAGTGGGAATTGGCAGGGATTGCACGGTATTGAAAGCACGCCTGCGCGGTTCCTGCCGGGTGGATGACCGGGTGTTGATCTGCGGCAACGCCGCCGTGAATGCTTCCAACTTGGGCTCCGATTGCCGGATCGAAACCGGCGCTCAAGTTTCCCGCAGCCTTTTGGAGTCCAGCATTGCGGTGCATCAAAATGCCGAGTTATGCGGAGTCAATGTCGGGCGCTTTTCCTATATCGCGCGAGAAACGGTGCTAAACGAAGTCAATGTCGGAAGGTTTTGTTCGATCGGGCCAAGGTGCTTGATTGGCAGCGGAGATCATCCGGTGGACTGGGTTTCGACCTCGCCGGTCTTTTACTCGAATATCCAGCAAACCGGGCGCAGTCTTGCGGAAGGATTGCCGGCAAATGCCAGCTTTACGGAACGCCGCCGGATCGCGATCGGAAACGATGTCTGGATCGGAGCCCACGTTTTTGTGCGCGATGGAGTGAACATCGGAAACGGTGCGATTGTCGCCGCCGGAGCGGTTGTGACTAAAGACGTGCCACCCTTTGCCTTGGTGGGTGGAGTCCCTGCCCGGAACATCCGCTTCCGCTTTCCGCCGGAGTTGGTAGAGCAACTTCAGTCCATCGCATGGTGGGACTGGCCGGAGGACCTTCTACGAGAGGCTCAGCCACTGATTTCCTCGGCGAAAATCGAGCCTTTTCTAGTCTTCGCCCGCGAACGCGGCAAACGCACATGAGCTTGGTTTCGGTCATCATCCCGGTTTATAACGCAACGCGCTTCCTACACGCCGCGATGGAAAGCGTCCTGAACCAGACCTATCGTGACCTGGAAGTAATCGCGGTCGATGACGGTTCGACCGACCCGTCCGGTGCCATCCTTGCGGCCTGCGCGGCCCGCGACTCCCGCATCCGGGTAATCAGCCGCCAAAACACCGGAATTGTCGGTGCGCTAAACGACGGCGTGGCTGCGGCACATGGAGACCTCATCGCCCGGATGGATGCCGATGACATCTGCCTCCCTCTGCGCTTGGAAAAGCAAGTCGCCTATCTGACCGACCATCCGGAATGTGTGGCCGTCGGCACCGATGTCCTTTACACCGATCCGGAGAGCGCGCCTCTGATCCGGCACTACCCTTCCGTGCATCACGAAGGAATTGTGGAGCAATTGCTGGACGGCAATGGCGGGGCACTCATTCATCCGACGGTCATGGTCCGCCGCCGCTCCCTTGAAGAAGCGGGTGGCTACCGGGCGCGCTATCAGTGGATCGAAGATCTGGATCTTTACCTGCGGCTTTCCGACCGGGGATGGCTGGCGAACCTTCCCGAGATTCATCTTCACTACCGCCAGCATCTCCAAAGCGTCAATTACACGCGCCGCGACCGTGACGGGCTGCGGATGGAATTGCTGCACCCGCGCCGTCAGGCGCTGGGTTTGCCTCCGCTGGCGCCGGGGCCTTTGGAAACGCAAAGATATCGCGCGGCGGACTGGCGTCGCCACTGGGCCTATGATGCCGCGCGCGGCGGCAACTGGGCTTCCGCCCGCAAGAATGCGCGAAAGGCACTGGCCGCGTCCCCTTTCGACCGGCGGAACTGGCAGTGTGTTCGCTACACGATGACTGCTTCATCGAATCTGGGAGATCGAGCCGGGAAGGTGGCGATGACATCCCCGTGAACCCTTTTCGTTCACTCGTGCATAAAGTCATGGAGACTTCGGGCCTGGACCGCCGGATCGACGCGCACCTAATCAATCGCTGGGTAGAACACCGGCAGCAGCAGACGCATCCGGTGATGGACGCCGAAGCTACAAATTGCTGGCTTGGAGAAACCATATCCCAGGCCCGTCCGGCGGCCATCGGCAAGCTGGGCTCCAGTGAGTGCTGGGCGCTGACATGGCATTTGTGCTTTCGGCGATTCTACAAATATACGTGGTGTTCCCCGGCCTTCGGTGAACTGGACCTGGCGGAGCAGTCCGGCGTGTTTCCGAAGACGGAGGAGCTGTTCCATCGGTTCGCGGAACTATACTTGGAGCGGCTTCGCAGTCTGGACGGAAGCGCGGTATGGCAGAACGTCGGCGAGGGTCGCATCCTGCGGAAATATGCTCCTTCGGCGCAGTGGCTGTCGATCCAGGGGCTGGAGCCCTATCTTTTTTCACAACCCTGGTCGCAAGCACTGGCTGGCAAACGGATTCTGGTGATCCATCCTTTTGCGGAAAGCATTCGCTCGCAGTTCAGCCGTCGCGATCTCGTTTGGAGGGATATGCCGAATGTTCTGCCGGAGTGCGAAATAGAGGTCATTCGTGCTCCGTACGGATTTTCAAAAACGGATTTTGCGGATTGGTTCGACATGTTGCAATGGCTGGAAACGGAGGTGGACAAAGCATTTGCAAGGGAGCCGTTTCAGGTGGCTTTGATCGGATGCGGAGCGGCGGGCATTCCGCTGGCGGCGAAGGTGAAGGCGATGGGTGGAATCGGCATCCATCTTGGCGGACCATTGCAACTTCTGTTTGGAATTCGCGGACGGCGCTGGGAAAAGCTTCCCGGCTTCGACCGCATCTTCAACGAATCCTGGATCCGGCCTGCTTCCGAAGAAACACCGGAAACTGCGAATGTCGTCGATAACGGTGGATATTGGTAACCGTGAAACACTATGAAGGACGAGACTAACACAGGCTTTGACAAAACCAGCTATGCCGCCCACGAGTTGCTGTACGACAATGAGAAGGCGGCGCTTCTCGTTTCGACCTGGACGAAGGACGGGACCGTGGATGCCTGGAGGCACAAACAGATGTACGAATGCCTTGACCCGCTACTCTCGGAGGTTCAGGGAGCACACTGGCTTACGGTCGGGGATGGCCGCTGCGGGACTGACGCCCACTATTTGGAGCAGCACGGGATGAAAGCCCTGGCCAGCGATATTTCCGACACGATGCTAAAGAGCGCGCAAGCCATTGGATTCATCAGCCAGTATAAAAAGGAAAACGCGGAGAAGCTTTCCTTCGAGGACAACACTTTCGACTTTGTCCTTTGCAAGGAGGCTTATCACCATTTTCCGCGTCCCATAGTGGCCTTGTACGAAATGCTGCGGGTGGCGAGAAAGGGTGTGGTTCTTATCGAGCCGGATGACAGCCCGGTGGTCATGGGTGGAAAGCACATCCTGAAAATGATAGTGAAACGGCTCTTGATTCGAGCCGGACTCGGTCATCGTTTTGGAGACCAGCGCACCAACATTATCGACTGTGGCAGCAATTGGTATGAAGACGTCGGCAATTTTGGTTATTCCATCTCGCAGCGGGAGATCGAAAAAGTGGCGCTCGGCCTGGACCTTCCACAAGTCGCGTTCAAGGGAATCAACGATGTCTATGTCGAAGGGGTGGAACACGAGATTCTTTCTCCCGACTCGAAAATGTTCCGGCAGATTCAAGCCGACATTGGCGAGATGGACCGGAAAGCCAGCCGCGGATTGAACCGGGGACGTTTTAAGCTGCTGGTAGCGATGATATTCAAGCAGTCAGCGGACGACAAACTAAGAAACTCCCTCGCCAGGGCGGGCTTTGATTTGCGCGATCTTCCGCGCAATCCCTACGGGGCGTCCGCCAGTCCGGCTCTCTAAAAGTAGCATGTCATCCCTTTGTGAAGACGCCGACAAAGTGAGTTTGCCGCTCATTGCCTTGCTCCGAAAATGGCTGATCGGGCGGACGTCGATCGTGGAAATCGAACAGCACTATTTAATTGCCTCGGTCTTGTCCGATCAATCCGTGGTCATGGATTTGGGAGCCAATATGGGCAGGTTTTCCGCGCAAGTCCTTGCCCGGTTCGGATGCCAGGTCTTTGCCGTCGAGCCGGAGCAGGCAAATTACGAAGCTATTCAGGAGCACCCGAAACTGCGCAAATTTCAGGCGGCTGTCGGCGGCAAATGCGGGCGCTCCGGAATCAGCATTTCTTCGGACTCCACAGGGCATCGTTTGCATGCGCTGGCTGGAACGGAGACGGCCACAGAGCAGGTGGTGACTGTGCATGACTTTCCATCGCTAATGGCACTGGGCGACATCCGGCGGATCGACGTGATGAAGCTCGATGTCGAGGGTTCCGAATGGGATTGGCTTGATTCGATGAGCGATGAACAACTCAAGTCAGTTGGCCAGTTGACCGTCGAATTTCACGGCTTCCTGCCCGAGTATCGGGAAAGCAACCGGACGTGGGCGAACTATCAAAGGCTGATGGGGCTTGGATTTCATTGCATCGAAGATCCGAAGTTCGGTTCCTACAATGTCCTTTTTGTGAACCGGCGGATAATGATCAGTCGGCTGGCTGACCGCGTTTTGCTTCCGGTCCTTGGAAAGTTGCTCGGCATGCAATGGAAACTAAGCAGACTGCAGCAGCGCCTCCTTCCATCGGCCTGATCGAAGAGGATGTCATCCGGTTCGAGACTCGTTTATTTCGGCCATGCGCCGATGGAGGGTGCAGGCAGTGCGATCATTGTTTACCGGCATCTGCAGCGTCTCTCGGCGAAAGGATGGGGCATCACTGTCGTATCGGATTGGGGGCAGGAGTTGAAATACTGCGAACAGGAAGGCTGGCCGGTGTTTCATCTGACGCATCGCAAGTCGTGGTGGCCCCCCTACGATCCGGCGAACCCATTGCTGCGCGGGATTCGGCACTGGCTGTGGGCGGGCGAGTGCGACCGCTTTCTCAAAGGCGTCCGACCCGACGCGGTGTTCACTTACCTTTCCGCCTTCACCAGCTTTATGTCGCAAGTCGCTCTGGCCTACTCCCGCCGTTATCGTCTGCCGCTGTCGCTCATCGCCCACGACGATCCCGCGTGCTTTGCCCAGTCTCCGGAGACCGGCGTGGAAATGAGACGGACCTACCAGGCGATCGTCGGGCGTGCGCATCGGAACTGGTTTGCCTCCCCGGAACTGGCCGCGATTTACGATCTGCCAGACTCCCGGCGCACGACCTTGCCGCCCATCCCCGATGGGTTCGAGGCGTCGCCGGATTGGAAGCCCGAGTTCGCCGCATCCCCGCTGGTGGTTTACGCTGGAAACTACTGGCCGGCACAACTGCCGCTTCTGGCACGAATGGCTCGCGAGACGGCGGCGGCAGGCGGGCGGCTGATGCTTTTGGTTAAAAAAAGTCCCGAGGTGGAAGCCTTGTGCCGCGAGGAACCGGTGCTTTGGCGCGAACCCTTCCGCGAGAACCGGGAAGCCCTCGCCTTCCTCGCGGAAAACGCGGCCGGCTTGCTGGTTTCGTACACCGAATCTAGCGATGCGATGCCTTGGATTCGCACCAGCTTTCCCAGCAAACTGATCGAATACACCCATCTGGGTCTGCCCATCATGATTTATGCCCCTGCAGATAGCGCGGTCGCTGGCTGGGCTAGAAAGCGGGATTTTATGGACTATGCGACGCCGCAAACACCGGGCGCGGTGGCGGGCTTTGTTGAGTCTCTCAAAAACCGTGAGGCATGGCATTGCAAAGCGGTGTTTTCCCGCAAGTTTGCGACCACGGAGTTTGACCCTGTGCGGATTCAAGATGCATTTGAAGCTGGGCTGAACTGATACGAACCCATGCAACCAATCTCTGATGCTGAAATGCCAGTAGCCATCGTGGGCTGCGGTGCCATCAGTCGTTTCTTTTATTCCGAAGCTTTCAAGGCGCTGGCCGGGCCTGAAAGGCTTCGGGTAACGGCCCTCGTGGACCCATCCCGCGAGAACCTAAGCCACTTGGCAAAGGATTTTCCCGAGGCTCGCCGGTTTGCCGCGATCGAGGAGGCTGACATTGGCCGAGAACATCTCGTCATCGTCGCTTCGCCGCCAAAGTTTCACGCGGCGCAAAGCATTCTGGCGCTCGGCAAGGGAGCGGCAGTCCTCTGCGAGAAACCGATGGCAGCTTCCATTGAGGATGCGGAAGCGATGGCGCTGGCCGCGCGGGAAACTAAAGGGATTCTCGCCATCGGCCTCTACCGGCGTTTTTTCCAAGCCACCGAGGCGATCCGCGCGCTGATCCAGCATCAGTCGCTCGGACGTTTGCAGAGTTTTCAAATTCGCGAGGGCGGGCCTTTCGGCTGGCAGGCAGCCTCGGAATCGTTTTTTCGCCGCTCTGCGACGCCGGGCGGCGTGCTGTATGACACCGGGGTTCACACGCTCGACCTAATCCTTTGGTGGCTGGGTGAGCCAGTCGATCTAATTTATGAAGACGACGCGATGGGAGGACTGGAGTCAAATTGCCGGATTGAACTTACGTACGCAAACCAATGTAAGGGTGAAGTGCGCCTGAGCCGGGACTGGAAGACGGATAACCGCTACACCTTTTTCTTTGAGCACGGTTTTGCGCGGTGGACGGTCAATGACGCCAACCATCTCGAAGTGTTCATGGAAGGACTGCCGGTTTCCATGCGCGGTGAGTTAATCCATGTCTCGCAAAAGGGTGAGCGGGTCATCGAGCGAGGCATCGCATGCACGAACCCGCAATGCTTTATCGAGCAGGTGCGAAACGCAGCTGCGGCAAAGCGCGGGCTGGATAGTCTTAAGATTCCAGCCGCGGAAGGGATTCGTTCGCTGAGGCTGATCGAGCGGTGCTACCGAAATCGCCAGTTGCTCAAGATGCCATGGATGACTGCCGATCAGGAGATTGAAGCCCGGCGTCTGGCTGTCGCGGTATGAAAGTCGCGGTTGTCGGCGCCAGCGGATTCGTCGGAACACGCCTGGTGGAGCACCTTGTCCTCGGGCGCGTCGCGGAAGTCGTTCCGGTGGTCCGCTCGTTTTCGAGTCTCGCCGTTGTCGCGCGCTTTGAACTGCCTTGGAAAGTCTGCGATGTGATGGACCCCATCAGTCTCGCGACCGCGTTTGCCGGATGCGATGCGGTGGTTCACGCGGCACTGGGTGATCCGGGACAGATTGTGAAGATGGCCGGATCGGTGTACACCGCAGCGGAGAAAGCCGGAGTGAAGCGGTTGGTGGCGCTGAGCAGTGCCGCGGTTCATGGATTGAATCCACCGCCCGGAACGGATGAGCGGACGCCGATTCACGGCCGCCAGTCGATGGACTATAATAATGCCAAAGTCCGGGCCGAGCAGGTGCTCCGCAAATCACGGGAGCTAGGGAAGGTCGAGTTAGTCTTGCTCCGTCCCAGCATCGTCTATGGCGCGCGCTCCCGCCTTTTCCCGAGTGTGGTGGAAAAGCTGATCTCAGGTACGGCCTTCCTAATCAATGATGGGCAGGGTATCTGCAACGGGATCTATGTGGACAACCTGATCGAAGCTATCTGCCTGGCACTGTTCTGCGACAAAGCGGACGGAGAGGCATTCTTGGTTGGCGACGCCGACACGGTGGCCTGGCGCGAAATCTATGCCTGCCTGGCAGATGCACTGGGTATCCGCTTGGATAGTGTCCACCGCGTGATAGCTCCGACCTTTCGGAAATCATTCAAGGAGCGTGTGGAAAGCTTCGTAGCCACACCTTTGGCCCAGTCAATACTGCCCGCCATCCCGGGCGAGGCCAAGCGGCTAACAAAAGTAGTTCTCGGCGCACTCAAGCGACCCATGCCCCCCAATGCATGGACGCTACCCGAGCCACCCGCCGCGCAAATCGACGAAGAAATGACCGCGCTTCAGCAGTGCGTTTGGAAATACCCGAATGAAAAAGCGGTGAAGTTGATGGGGTTCCAACCACCGGTTTCGTTCCAAGAAGGAATGCGCCGAACAATCGCGTGGATGGAGTTCGCAGGCTACCCGCTGAACCACCGATGAAAGGTACTGTTCCGTGCTGTTCAATTCCCACATCTTCCTTTTTGCATTCCTTCCAGTTGTCTTCACTGGATTTTGGCTGCTCACCGGCAAGGCCGACGGTACTTGGGCGCGGCGCTGGATACTAGCAGCATCACTCTTCTTTTTTGCTTGGTGGCACCCACCAGATCTTTTAGTCTTGGGCTGTTCGCTCGTTGGCAACTTCCTCATTAGTCGGCTCATCTTCGCCCGATCTCCGCGTTCAGCGCACTGGCTGCTTGCCTTGGGAGTTGCGGGCAATCTTTCTCTCCTTGGTTACTTTAAGTACACAACGCTGGTTGTTGCCACGGCACATTGGCTGGCCGGGGGCTCCTTTTCCGTTGGCGACATCGTGCTGCCTCTCGCAATTTCGTTTTTTACGTTCAATCAGATTGCCTACCTCGTGGATTGCCACCGCGGCGAGGGTGCCAGCTACAGCTTTGATGACTACTGTCTATTCATCACCTTTTTCCCGCATCTGATCGCCGGTCCCATCGTCCATCATCGCGAGATGATGCCGCAGCTTACAGCCACCCGGAGATTCGATGCGATGATGGTCGCGCAAGGCGCAACGCTGTTCGTCCTCGGACTCGGCAAGAAGGTGCTGCTCCCAGATACGGTGGCCAGGTATGCCACGCCTGTATTCCTACAGGCGAACCTTGGCAACGCGCCTACGCTGCTCGATGCCTGGCTCGGCGCACTCGCTTACACTTCCCAACTCTATTTCGATTTTTCCGGATACTCGGATATGGCGATCGGCCTCGGAATGATGTTCGGCATTGTCTTCCCGGTGAACTTTGCCTCGCCCTACCGCGCCACAACCATTGCCGACTTCTGGCGGCGCTGGCATATTACGCTATCGCGCTTCTTGCGTGAATATCTATACATTCCACTTGGTGGAAATCGCAGCGGTCCCACACGCACGTCGATCAATCTGATGACCACGATGCTTCTCGGCGGCCTCTGGCACGGAGCCGGATGGACGTTTGTCGCATGGGGCGGCCTGCACGGTTGCTATCTGCTGATCCACCAGCGATTCAGCGCAGCGATCATCGGCACGCGTCTCGCGGCGGCTTTGACTCGCGGACCTGGATTGGTTGCCTGCTGGGCAATCACATTCATCGGGGTAGTCTTCGGCTGGGTGCTTTTTCGCGCGGATACCTTCACGTCCGCGATGAGTCTGTGGAAAGGTATGGTCGGAATGAATGGCATCGCGCTCCCCGAACGCCACGTTGCGGCGCTGGCGCGGGTTGGGCTTGAGTTCTCTGCCCGCCCTCTCATTCTCAATCCGAGCGTGGAAGTGCTTGCTTGGATTCTTGGGCTTGTTGCCATCGCTGCGCTGCTGCCAAACTCCCAACAACTCGTGCGGCATGCACCACCGATGCCGACATGGGCGCGTTGGGCGGAGTGGCGTCCGTCTCTGCCATGGGCGCTCGGCACATCCTGCATCGCCATCACCGTGGTGCTTCATCTCACGCAGGTTAGCGAGTTTCTCTATTTCAAATTCTAAAATTCGGTGCCGCCCACTGTCCAACCTCGCCGATACCTTTGGGTGCTGCTTTGCATCATCGGTGGCGCGCTGCTCGCGATTGGAGCGTTCAATTTCGTTGCCAACCCATTCCGTGTTTTTGGAATGCCGCTTTGCGCCGGGTTAAACGATCGCGCACCGGACCTCTCTGGCTTCGATCGCATGGCAAAGCCCTACGAACTGTTGCGCATCCTGCCCCGTACTGTGCTTCTAGGTTCTTCCACGGCTCGCGCCGGTTTCAACTCGTTTGCGGATTGGGATACATCGCTACCGCAGCCCGCCTATAACTACGCTCTCCTCGGGGCCAGTGCGCACGAGCTTAGGCTCTCGCTCGCACAGGCTCTGCGCGAGTGCCCGGTCGAGACGGTCGTGATCGTCGCCGATTTCTTTGCATTCAATGCCCACTACTTGGACAATGAGCGATTCGAACCTGCGCGGCTAACGGCGGCCACGCGCCAATCCTGGCTCGGTTTTCGCAGTGCCGACCTTTTCGCGTTTACGATCGGGCGCGAGACCCTTGGATTGAGTTGGGAGACGCTCCGCGAATCTCACCAAGCAGGGGGGAGCGGTAGCCCCGCTCCCTCATGGCAGGGCTACCCATGGCGCGTTCATTTTCGCAACTGCGAACGCTCCTATCTCGTGAAGTGGTTTCCGCCGCCAGCCAGTAAGTATGAGTTCGCGTCCGCCCAGACAGGCGGAGACCGCCTCGCCGATTTTGATGCGATGCTGCAGATGTGTGCCGGGCGTGGAGTCCGGCTGATCGTTCTGTGCCCTCCCATTCATGCGCGATTGCATGAATCACTCAACGCGGCTGGAGCATGGACTCACTATGAATCATGGAAGCGTGAACTCGCCAGCCGCACCCGTGTTCAACAGACTCAGCGCTCTGCGTTGGGGCGCGTTGAATTGTGGGATTTTAGTGTTTTCAATGAACTAACCTGCGAGCCACTCCCGGCGGATGCATCCGGTCCAATGCTCTACTTTTTCGACAGCGCACACTTCACACCAGTGTTTGGGCGCTTGCTCCTTCACGAGGTTCTCGACGGCGCAAGTTCCCATCCTGCCCGCCTTGGTGTGCGTCTCGATCAAGTCGATATCGAAACCCATCTTACCAGTGTCCGCGCTGCGCTTCATGCTTTTGGCAAGGAAAATCCGGCAGTTGTTGCTGATGTCCACTTGGCTTTGGGTATAGCGGAGTCATCTGGCACCGCACCTATGGCAATTTCCCCTGCCGATCGTTAGAGTCGCGATTCTATGCCTAGCCGGTTACTATTTGCCAGCCCATTGCTTGCCATGCCTCATCAGCACGGTGGGTGTGTCTATCCCGACGCGGTCCTCACTGCGCTCCACACCGCTGGCATGATGATCGACTACGCATGGCTGGCGTGGCCACTCCGACGCGAGCGCGTCGCAATGCGCAACCCTTTGCAGGCTGATTACGTCGATCGCGGTCACATTCCGGGGACGCGACAGCTCGGCAGGTGGCGCGTCCGTGCACCGAGCGAATGGCGTGTGCGACCACCCAAGTCTTCGAATGGAGAATCTAGCTGGGAACTACTTCCGTCCGCGGAGGAACAACAGTTCTTCCGGGAACTCGTTAACCGCACCAATCACCGCGCGGTGCTCATTGATTTCACCACGACGCTCGCGGTGCTTGATGCACTATTGCCAGAGGAGCGGGCCAAGCTCACGGTAGCAGTACTTACCCACAATGTGATTCATCGCCGCACGCAACTGTATTGCGAGCGCCGGTTGCCGCTTGATTTTCACCCACTCGGACGAGCGGAAGAAGCAGAATTGCTTCGCCGTGCCGATGTGATTGTAGCCATTCAAGAGCGGGAGGCGGAGGAATTTCGCAGGATGGTCCCGGATCGCCAGGTAATCGTGGTGCCGATGCCAGTGGAATCCCGGCACCGAGTGGCGTCTCCGGATAGTATCCGCCGATGCATTTTTGTCGGTGGTTACACCGGACACAACCTAGATGGCTTGCAGTGGTTTCTGGCCGAGGTGTGGCCTGGCGTGCTCGCTGCGTATCCCGACGCGGAATTTGATGTGGTGGGTACGGTTGGCAAGGCCGTTCCAGCGGGTGCGCGGCGCGTTCGTGTTCATGGGCCGTTGGAGGATTTAGCATCCGTGTACGCGGGTGCATCCGTGTGCCTTGTTCCATTGCGTTTTGGCACAGGTCTGAAGATCAAGCTGATCGAGGCTATGGCACATGGGCGTTCGGTCATTGCCACTACCGCAGGGGCCGAGGGTTTCCCCGAGCTGGAATGCGGAGAAGTGATCCCAGTAACGAAAAGTGCGGAGGAAATGGTAAAAGAGATCAACCAGTTGTTGGGAAACGGCAGCCTTCGTGCAGCGCAAATTGCCCGACAGGACATGTGGTTAAAAAGTCGCTTCGCAGGTTCCGTCGCAGTGCGCCCGCTCTTGGATTTCTTCACGTCATGCGCGATTCCTCAACTCGCGTAGATTCAATGCATCGAACATTGCCGAACCGGACTCGAAACCAACTATTCTACGTTGATGATCTTTTACCGGCGATAGTAGCGTTCAATTTGTGACGTCGCCTTGCTTTGGTGGAGAAGCCAATCGTCAGTATTTGTGTCCCAGCGTATCGTGCTGAGCGTTATATTTCCGAAACGCTTGAGTCAGTTCGGGGCCAGAGTTTTACTGCTTGGGAACTCATCGTCACTGAGGATGGCTCGCGAGACCGAACCGAAGCAATTGTTGACTCTTTTAGCAGAACCGTTGCTCAGAAGGTTCGCTATGTTCGCCAGGAAATAAACCTTGGTCTCCCCGCGACCCGCAACGCTGGCATAACCTTAGCAGACGCTGAATGGATTGCATTGCTCGACAGTGACGATTTGTGGACCGTCGATCACCTTGAGAGTCTGGTACGCGCCACGCAGACAACTCCTGAAGCGGAACTTGTTCACTCGGGATCAATATTGTTCCAAAGCGAAACTGGTCGTGATATCGACATTCGTGCGCCGTCGCCTGAACTTAGAGCGGTTTTTCCGCTGAGTTTGTTTGATGCGCGCTATATCATTCAACCGGCGTCCGTGTTGTTAAGAAAAGCGTTGTGGCTACGAGTCGGCGGATTTAATCCTGCATTTCGGTATGTCGAAGACCGCGAAATGTGGCTTCGATGCGTTCGTTCTGGAGCTGTCGTAAAGTATAGTGGAAGCAATACCTGCCGCTATCGCAAGCATTCTGGAGCGCTTTCCAATCATGCTGCCGAAATGGCGGAAGCATCCGCTGCGGTTTTCGATCAGCATCTGGATTGGGAAGCCATCCCGGAAGATGTCAGACTCCGGTCCAGCGCCGAGATGTGGGCATCTGCCGGGAAACTCCGACAGCGGAGCGAACCTCGCATCGCAGCAAGGCACTTCCGCCGTGCTTGCTCGATTCAATTCAAGTGGGATTGGCGGGTTCGCTCGCTGATCCTTAATCTGGTGTCCTACGGTCGCCGGAAGACAAATGCTCTGTGAGGTTCCTTCAGCGACGATGCAAGAAATGCTAAAGCGCAGGGCGAGTTGCCAGTCCTAGCCATTTGGTCCCACTTCTAGCGACCATGCGGATTGCTCCATATACATCATTTATTCTCGATGCGCTGCGGCTCCTTGCCGCCGCCGGAGTTGTCTTTGCCCATTTGGACAATTCAGGGCTATTTCCGGGCGCGGCGGCGCTTCAGGCATACGGGGGTTGTTTCGTGGTCACTTTTTTTGTTCTCTCCGGCTATGTAATAGCGGCGACAACAAACCCAACCCGGGCAGATGGCTTTCGCTATTTTGCAACACGATTTGCCCGTCTTTGGACGGTTGCACTTCCGGCACTTCTTTTAGCGTTTTTGCTTCAAGAAATCGGAGGACGTGTTGCACCCGCATCCTTCGCTGAATTCGACAGGGGACATGCACCACTGCGCTATTTGCTAGCCGCGACTTTTTCCAATGAGTTCTGGTTCGTGAGCGCCGGCCCGCCAATGGTTCTCCCCGTCTGGTCGCTCGCGTATGAATTCTGGTTCTATGCGCTCTTTGGAATTGGTGTTTACATTCGTACGGTCAGGCTGCGTGCTTTGGCGATGTTGCTGACGGGCGTGGTAGCGGGGCCAAAAATTTTGGCGCTACTTCCGATTTGGTTGCTTGGGGTTGCGGCATGGAAAAGTGTCCAATACCGGCACGTCTCTGAGAGGTGGGCTTTTACCATTCTAGGTTCTTCCGGTTCACTGCTGATCGGTTTGGTGATTGCACATCCCCGGTGGCCTGGGGGAATAGGCTTCGCTCCGTGGTTCTTCTCGGGCGCATGGTTTTCGGATTGGCTTTTTGGCATTGGAATTGCGGGCTTGATCGTTGGCTTTGATGCCCGACTCCATTCGTGCCCAGTACCGCCTCGGTTGAGCGCGGTCGTCAGGCGAGGTGCTGGCGTTAGTTTTTCGCTCTACCTTCTCCACTACCCGCTGATGGTATTCTGTGCTGCTCTGCTTCCTTATGACCGATCAAACGTGGTCCACGTAGCGGGCATCCTGGCACTGATATTTCTACTGGTTTACCTTTTTGGCTCAGTCTTCGAACCACAACGCAAAACTTGGGCACCCCGCCTGGAGGCTATGATGCGCCTTCTGTGGCCGAGTTCGAGTTCTGTTGCGGCGCGGGTTACATCACCGCGTGCCACAGTCGCGGTGACTTCCATCGTTCCCGGCATACCGGAAAAGACACGGGATTCCCGGCAATGACTTTCCTCTTTTATGTTCCTCAAATGGCGGAATATGGCGGAATGGAACGGCACGTCTGCCTCCTGGCAAATCTACTTTCGTCAATGCGTCATTCGGTTGTGATGGTGACGACCAGCAATTCCTTGAATCAAGTGGACCGCGCGTCATTGCGGGCAACGGGGGTCGAACTCCGCGAAATGCCCGTCGCGCGGGGTAGAGCATCGAAAGCCCGCAAACTCGCGTGGTTGACACTCAATGTTATATCTTTGAGAGCAAGATCCTGGGACGTGATATGCAGCAACGGTCAAAGCTCACTCGCGCGCATTTCATGGCTTGCGGCGAATGGAAAGACCCGGATCGTCCATCATCATCATACCGCGAGTAGTCCCGATGAGCTGAAAACGTGGCATCCAGCTTTCCGCCGCGCAATGGTCGCGTCACCGGAAATCGTGGCGTGTAGTGATTCAACCCGCGGCAATCTCGAAAAAGCATTGGAACGAAGGGACGTAGTATATTTGCCTTATCTCACCTCAGAGATATGCTCTTCGTCTGCGGTAAAAGAAAAAAGCCATGAACCAGGCTCAAAGCTTCACTTTGGTTTCGTGGGACGGCTTGTCTCAACAAAAGGAATCGAAACGATTTGTAGGTTAAGTGGTGAGCCAATGCTCGCAGGAATCCGCTGGCATATACATGGGAGCGGAGAAGGCTACCCCAAGTCATATTTCGATGCCGTTCCTAATGTCCGTTTCCATGGTCCATACTCTGGCAATTCAGAATGCGCTGCAGTTCTACAAACCCTTGATGCTTTGGTGCTCTTTTCCCGACACAACGAAGGAATGCCATTGAGCATCATCGAAGCGATGGCAGTGGGGCTTCCTTGGATCGCAACAGACCAGGGTGGAACACGGGAATTGGCCATCGTTTCGGAAAATACAGAGATTGTTCCGGCGCAGGCTTCTTTTGATGAGATCAAGACAAGCGCGCTTGCGTTCGCCACCCGGATTCGAACTGGCAAAACTTCGCGCGTCATCCAGAGGCGTGCCTACGACGAACATTTTGCGCCGGAAATCGTCGCAAACCGCTGGATGCAGTTTCTAGGCTGTCCTCGAACCGCATAAGCTCGTCATGATCATCCTCTCGCGTCCGACATCCAGTACGAATGTCCGGCGGGCTGCTGCTGCACTTTTCGAGGAACTTCTTCCGGCAACCGAGTGGATACAGCTCAATTGTTCCAATTCGTTCAGCCTAAGTATTCGCTATACGCCTTGGAAACACTGCCAGCGAACCCGACACACTGTTGGCTTCTTGGCGCACACACTCATAGGGCAGAGTTACCTGAAGAAGATATCCCAAGCCGTCCGTGAAGCCATTCATCAGCCCGAATGGGTTCCGGTTGGAACGGAATGAAGCAAGCTTGGGCTTCTGCGATCTCCCATCAGTATGAATTCAAAGCCGAATGCCGTCGTAAATTCGCCAGGCATCCGTGTGTTGATTTGGTCGTATCTATTCCTGTTGATGTTCGAAGGTGTCCTTCGCAAATGGGTGCTACCTGAATTGTCAGACGTGCTCCTCATTGTCCGCGATCCCTTTGTCCTGCTTATCTACGCCATTGCGCTCAGTCGGGGGATATTTCCGTTTAATGGGTATGTCGCTTCTCTGCTAATGATCGGGTTGGCTTCCGTAGCGACGGGCATGACGGTTGGTTCACAGAATCTGCTGGTCACCGGATACGGATTCGACGCGATGTTTTTCCATCTTCCGATGATTTTTATTTTTCCAAAAGTAATGACGCGGGTTGACGTACTAAAAATCGGGCGCTGGATACTGTTGCTAACCTTCCCGATGGCAGTGTTGATGGTGATTCAATTTCGATCACCGCCCGACGCATTAGTTAACTGTGGTGCCAGCGGTGGCCTTGGTGCTCAAATCGGAGGTGCTCTGGGGAAGATTCGTCCGCCAGGTTTCTTTACCTTCATTACGGGCGCAGCTCAATTTCTTGCTTTGGCGTCGGTATTTTTGATTTTCGGCCTTTGGAAGAAAGCGACATACTCCCGGTTTCTTCTGATTGCGGCGGGCGTAGCGGTCGGAATCGCTGCCATTGTATCAACTTCAAGACTGGCTTTAGGTGGTATTGGAACGGTCCTCATTATGGTTGGAGTTATTCTCATGTATGATAGAAGGGGCGTCAGCAATGCTCTCGGAATGTTGATCCCGCTTGGCCTGATTCTCGTGGTGGTCACAAACCTTGATGTGTTTAATGAAGGTCGAGAGGTGTTTGAAGCTAGGCTTCAAGAAACTGGGGACATGAAAACCAGTGTTATTCGGACCGCCTCCAACTGGACGATACGGGTATTCGGCGACGTGTATGGAGGCATGCTCGCGATACAAAACGCACCATTGTTTGGAGCCGGATTGGGGGTTGGAACAAACGTCGGTGCACGACTCTTGTCGGGCAGTCTGGGATTCCTCCTCGCGGAGGGAGAGTGGGCTCGGGTGGTGCTGGAACTGGGGCCTTTGCTTGCGCTGCCGTACCTCCTGACCCGTGTGCTGATTTGTTTCGCTCTCTATTCCGCGGCAGCAAGAAGTGCCCGCGGAGGAAATGCATTGCCGATGCTCCTGTTTGGAGCGTGCGCCCTATTGGTGCTCATTGGCCAATTTAGTCAGGCAAGTACTTTAGGATTTGCGGTAGTTGGAGCGGGCCTGTGCCTTGCTGCGACGAATCTTGCCACAAGTGCCGGCTTCCAAGGCGGGGAACTCGCGGTCGATATGCAAACCCACAAATTGACAGCGGAGAGGCCGAAAGGTCGTTCCCGTTATGCGGCGACCCTTCATCAGAGCCACCCTTCTGGCAATGAATAGCCAATCTCAAGACATGGGCATTCAAGCAGATGGTAAGTTGCGCATCAATTTGGTACTAGGACACCAATTGCCCTTCCCACCAAGAGAAGGAGGCGGAGTGAACAATTTGCTCTGGATGTTAGCGCGACAATTTAGCAAATGTGGCCACAAGGTTTCGGTTTGTTCACCAAGCGCATCCTTGTTGGCGGAGGACGCAATTGACAGCTTTGGAATCAGGCATATTCGGTGCGCAGGAAGTGGATTGAAGAAAGGCCGGTGGCGCGACAACCTTTCGGGCATCCCCTATGCGCGGAGGGTTTGGAACAGACTCCCGAACGCGGATGTAACCTCATTTCATGCACCATTTTCATTTTTGCTTCGGCACAAAGCGGGAATCGGAGTCACCACACATACGATCCATCGGACTCCGAAATGGATTGTGAAATTGTACGGAAGAATGGACCGGATCTATGCCGGAAGCCGGGCAACGGTGGCCGAGGCAATCTCGATCGCTCCAGAACTCCGTCCGCGCCTGAAGGCGGTCCACAATTGCATCGAGTGTGTTGAAATGAATGGAGTCGGTGTCCGCGAGCCGTCCCGCGACTGTTCGTTTATTTATGTCGGTCGTTTTGTGCCAGATAAAGGCCTCGCCTCGTTGATTGGGGGCAGCATCAATGCACTCAAGTCAGGATGCCGATTGACCGTCACAACGATTGGTCCTCAGAGTGATGACGATGGAGCCGATTCGTCCTTCTTTCAGAGCATGTTGACATTGGTTCGCGACGCTGGAGCTGCCGACAAGATCATTTTCCGTCGGCCCATCAAGGATCGCGACGAACTGTTCGGTGCTATCGACCAGCACGATATCTTTTGCTTGCCGTCATTGTCTGGGGAGACGTTTAGCGTGGCGGCTTTGGAGGCGATGGCTCGGGCAAAACCGCTGCTCACATCCGACTATGGACCGATGCCGGAAATGGTGACAGAAGGGGTCAACGGTTTTATTGCGCGCGCGGGTGATCGTGATGCGTGGACCGATGCTATTTCCCTCGTGTGCAATCGTAGGGAGTCTCTTCCCGAAATGGGCTGGCAGTCATATCTAAAGGCACGCAATGAATTTAGTGTCGAGCGAATCGCCGAGGAATATATCGCAGATTTTCGCGAACTAATAGCGAAGCGCGCATAGTATGATGCAAGCCTTTGACAGGCCCGGATCACTCGGCACACCAAAGCCACGCTCGCCGTGGACATTCAAAGAGCGACTCAAGATGCTTTCATGGGAGTATTGTTGGGCATGTTTTTGTTCGTGGACGCCGAAACCGCTCAACCGGTGGCGATTGTTCTGGCTGAGGCTCTATGGGGCAAAAGTGCATGGAGTTCCGTTTGTTCACCAACGAGCCCGCATTCAGGTGCCGTGGAATATTACATTCCACGACATGAGTTGTGTAGGCGATCGAACGAACCTCTACAGCCTTGGCCCAATAGAAATTGGGGAAGGTGCGGTAATCGCGCAGGAAGCGTATCTGTGTACCGGTTCGCACCGCTTTGACGAACCGGGTTTGCCACTAACGGTGGAAAAAATTACTATTGGTGCCCGTGCTTTCATTGGCGCGCGTGTTTTTATATTGCCCGGAGTCACGATTGGCCATGGTGCGATTGTTGGAGCGGGCGCGGTGGTCTCGCGCGACGTGGACGCCCATTCGATCAACGCGGGAAATCCATGCAAGCGCATTGGCTCGCGTCCCTTGCCGCACTAGCAAGATGCAACCAGAGATATCCACAAACGCCCCGAAGGTAGGAACCAAGCAGTGAAAGTTCCTGTTTCCATTCTCATCCCTATTCGCAATGAAGAAAAGAACCTTGATCGGTGTCTGAAAGCGGTTTGCTGGGCGGACGAGGTAGTGATTGTTGATTCCCAAAGCTCCGATGGTTCGCTTCGCATTGCTGAGGCACACGGTGCGAATGTATTTCAATTTCACTTCAACGGTGTTTGGCCAAAGAAGAAGAACTGGGCGCTGGACAACGTGCCCTTTGCCCATGAGTGGGTGTTTATCGTGGATGCTGATGAGGTTCTTCCTGCGGGTGCGGAAGCCGAGATTCGCGAAATTATCACAGGCGCGAAACCAACGATAGTCGGTTACTGGGTGAATCGAAGGTTTATGTTCATGGGGCAATGGTTGCGTCATGCCTACTATCCGAATTGGAATCTGCGTTTGTTTCGTCATCAGCACGGTCGCTATGAAAAGCTAACTGACTCTGCGACCGAAAGTGGGGACAACGAAGTCCATGAACATATCATTGTCGCGGGCGAAACGGGGCGCCTCCAATTGGAGATGGACCACTACGCGTTTCCGTCGATCGAAGTCTTTGTCGAGAAACACAATCGATATTCAAACTGGGAAGCACGGGTGGAGCTTGATAAGCGATTGACGGCTGGGCGTTCCGCATTCGCGGTCAACGATGTTAGTTTTCGTCGCAAATTGAAGAAACTCTCGCACAGTTTGCCGAACCGACCGCTCCTGCGGTTTCTCTATATCTATATTTGGCAGCGTGGCTTTCTGGATGGGAAGCGAGGTTACTATTTCGCGCGACTCCATGCGTTTTATGAATTTCTATGTGTTCTAAAGACTCGCGAAGCCGAACTGAGACCAGGCACCCAGCAAAACTGTGAACTGCCAACGGATCAAACCCATGAGATGCCCAATGGAAAGTAGTTTGATTAGCGAAATGGAGGGCGCTCCAATCCCCTCGCGCAAGCCTGTGACGAGGGCGCTCATGCGCTCGATTCGATTGTGGGATTTAGCGGCATGAGGGTGATCGTTTGGGGAATCAACTATCCCCCAGAACTGACGGGGATCGCACCATTTAACGCGGCGCTGTGCGAGTTTCTTGCGGAGCGCTGCCACGAAGTTACGATGGTAACGTCTTTCCCTTACTATCCAGAATGGAAGAAGCGTGAGGAAGACAAGGGTAGTTTCTTTCGAACCGATAGAGTCAACAACGTCTCGATATTCCGTTGCTGGTCTTATGTGCCGAGTCGTGTTTCGGCACTGCGGCGAATGATTCACGAGGCAAGTTTTGTTGCGTTGTCTCTGTTACGGGTCTTATTTCTACCAAGACCTGCGGTTTACGTAGTGGTATCGCCTCCGCTGCTTTTGGGAGTCGCAGCATGGTGTGCGAGTGTGATCAAACGATCGCCATTCGTATTTCATGTGCAGGATTTGCAGCCAGATGCGGCACTTTCGCTCGGTATGCTCCGAAAAGGGCTGTTTGTTCGTTTGCTCTATGGGATTGAGTCTTTCGCGTATTCCCGCGCGAAAAGAGTTTCGGCAATTAGCAGCGGCATTGGTGAAAAGCTGCACACCAAGGGCGTTCAACGACAAAATATCGTTTTGTTTCCAAATGGCGTTCGTTTGCCGGTTGATTTGCCAAAGCGCGGCTGCTTTCGAAGACGCCATGGCATTCCAGATAACACGTTCTTAGCGGTCTATTCAGGGAATATAGGAGTGAAGCAGGGATTGGATGTGCTTGTGGATGCCGGCAGGATTTTGGAGTCCAACGGGACTGCTCAGGTGCAGCACTCAGTGGGTGCCCCGATCGTCATCGTGATCGCTGGGGATGGAGCGCGTCGCGCAATTCTTTGGGAGGCAATCAACCGAGAATCACTGAGATGTATTCTGTTGTTGCCGCTTCTCCCAGAGCTTGAGTACCTTGAAATGTTGGCTGATGCTGATTGCACGGTGATAACGCAACAGCGTGATACGGGGGAGTATTTTTTCCCGAGTAAGTTGCTGTCGGCGGTTGCGGCTGCCAAGCCAGTGTTAAGTGTGGCGGACGAGCAGAGTGAGTTGGCGAAAGCGGTGCGGCGAAATGGACTTGGAGTGAACGTTTCACCCGGGAGCCCTGAATTGGTGGTTGAGTCGCTGCGTATGATGGCGAGTGGGCACGGGCATCAAGCGGCGAATGATCTGCACAGCGTGGAGTTTTCAGACGCGAGCCGCCAAGACTCGCTAGCTGAGATGGGGCGGGCCGGATTGGAGTTTGCAGCACAGTTCGAAATGAACCGTGTGCTTTCAGATTTCGAGAACGAACTAAAGCGGATCAATGCTTCCCGTGATAGCGTAACGTAACATGAGTTCTGTTGCCGTCTTATTCCGAGCAATACGCTTGTCGAGTTCATTCAAGTAAGCCAATCAAGCCGACTAGCCTCATGCCCTGCAGAGACATCTTTATGCATGATCTCGTTGGAATGCATCTTTCCGGGATCAATTCAAAGGCTCCTTTTGGATTGGTGTTCGTTCCAAATCTCAGTGTCTTCACTTGAGGGCATCTGCGATCGACTGTTTGGCTTTGACGACGAGTTCAGTTTCTTCAGGGAGCAGGGTTACTCCACGGCTCATTTCCAGAAAGTGCGTCGCTTTTTCGGGTAGATTGGTGGTCGCCAGCATGATGCCGTAGTAAGCGGCGATGGATGGGTCCGTGAGGTGCTCGGCAGGCAACGCTTCCAGAATCTTCAGCCCCTCGGCCGTGCGGGCTGAACAATGGAGCGCAAACGCGAACGTGGACGCGTACGCAGCATTTTCGGGATGTTTCGTGTGAAGATCGCGCGCAATTTTCATGGCTTGATCCGATTCGGTATTCAAAAGGAGAGATGAAAGCGCGAGGTCATTTTGGGCGTCTTCGTTAGCCGGATCCGTTTTTACGAGGTGGACGGAAAGACGACGCAGCCCGGCAGTGTTGTTCTTCGCAAGGTAATGGTTTTGGAGGGTTGCGATCGCGGAGCGTGAACCGGGCGACATATCCAGGAGTGCCCAGAGACATTGTTCCGCCTCTTCGACCCATTGCCGTTCGGTGGCGATCTCCACCAGCCATTCGAGTGCGTCGGCTTTCCGCGCGGCGGCGTTGACGGCGAGATTCCACTCGGTCCGTGCGGATGCGGTGTCCGACTTCTCGCGAAAGGCGCGCGCACGATGGGCGTGGCGCACGTGATCCACGGTCTTCCATGCGCCAGTTTCCGTGGCGGCGAGCAAGTCGTTCCAGTGCCCGAGCTTTAGGTAGCAATCGGCGATTGCGGGTCGTAGATCCGGCGACTTGGCGAGATTTGGGGTGCGTTTCTGCACCCATTCCAGCCCCTCGAAGGCAAGGCCAACCCGGCTCATCCAGAGGAGAAGTGCGCCAGCATCAATCGGGTTGCTTTCCGCTTTTTGCTGAGTCGCAGCGAGCGTGGTGGAAAACTTTTCGTCTTTGGTCGCTCGCATCAGCCCGAGCTGGAGCATGTCGTCGGAAAATTCGTGTGTCGGCATTGACACGAGTTGGTTCGCGTAGCGGAGCGCGGAGAGGTATTCCTTGTGGGCTTCGCAATTGTTGATGAGTTCCCGCAGCGCGGAAACTCCAAGCTCGGGATGTGAGCCAAGCTCCACGAGATTGCGCCGCCCTTCTTCCCGCGTGAAGTAATCGCCGATTGAGGATCGGGCTTTACCGAGTGCCAGTCGATACGCAGCGTTTGCGGGGTTGATGCGGGTGGCATTTTCGTAGAGCCGCGCGGCCTCGGCGTTCTCCCCGGATTCCAGCGCGAGCGTCCCGGCGACGACGAGGTAGTCCTCCCGCATTCGGTCCTTTTCCGGCACCAGCGCCAGTGCGGACAACGCCGTGGAACTCCTCCCAAAGCGGGCCGCGGTGGAAGCATACGCGAGCAGCGTGTCGGCTGACGCGCCGGCCGTCCGCACCACTTGCTCCCGCCACATCACCTCCTCCGCGAGTTGATCGTGCTCGGCGATTTCAGCCATCGTCAGGCAGGCAGGGGCAAAATTGGGGTTCAGTTGAAGTGCGCGACGCGCATTGATCGCCGCCTCCGCGTAATCGCCGCGATTCAGAGCCGCGCGTGCTTCCCGGTGGAAACTTTTCACCCGCCATGGCTTGTAGGCGAGATATCCCGCGATTCCCACGACTAGGACAATCGGCACCGCGATCCAGAGGATTAAATTTCGGCGCCGAGTCGCTTTGGCCAAGTCTGCTCCGGTTACGCCCGTTCTTTTCATGTGAGGATAAGTCTTGGCAGCATTCCGCCGGTTGGCGGGGAATTGGGAATGCGGTCGCGGCTCATGAAGCTATCGGCGTTCGTTCTTCCGGCGTGAGCCTTCACGGCGCGTTGCCGATCCGGTGGTCGCCGTGCCTCCAGCGTCGGAGAATTCGCTCATCTCGTATAGCGTGGGATCACGCTGCGGCTTCCCACGGAGCCTGCGCAAACGCGCCTTCAGCGTCCCCGCATCCTTCGCGTCGCCGGCCCCGTCTTCGCCCGGCCCTTCGTCGTCCATGATCGAACCCATCTCCTCTTCGAGCCGCTCGGGATCTTCCCCGGCTTCGAGGCGCCGCAGCATTTCCTCCATCTGCTGGGGAACTTTTTCGCCGGTCATTTCCGACATCCGTCGCATCATGCTCGCGAGCTGGCGCGGATCGGGATTCTCCTCATTCATGCCGCTCATTTCGCGCTCCATCTGCGCCATCATCGCGTCCATGCGGGGATCATCCATGTCGGTACCGGGCGGCATGTCGGGCTTTTCCTTGGCGCGCCCGGTCACGGCGAATGTGGACATCATCCTTTCCATCCGGTGTTTTGCGTTGTCGGGACACCGCGGCGTCTTGCCCGCATAGGCGAGGCTGCGCGCGAAAAATGAGTAGATTCGGTGATTGTTTGGGCAATAGAACTCGTAGATCGGCATGTGAAAAAAATGAAAGGTTCACCGCGTTTTCAGAGGCGGCCCACTTTGAGACCACTTGGCGCGGGAGGGAATGATTACCAATTATTGGCGGCCTTCAAGCGAGCGAATTTACGCCGCGGCGGTTGAAAAAATGAAGACGTGGTTGAAAATCGGCGCGGCATCGTTCATGCAACCCGACCCGAAAAAATCCGCAACCCGCAATCGCACTGCCCGCCCATGACGCCAGACTCGCCAGATGAAATCAGTTGGTTCTGCCTGAGAAGCCGCCCGAAGCACGAACACATCGCCGCGGCGCACCTCCGCCAAATGGCCGGAGTCGAAGTGTTTTGCCCGCGGCTGCGTTTCAAACGGCCGACGAAGCGCGGCGCGGTTTGGTTCGAGGAAGCGATGTTTCCCGGATACCTCTTCGCCAAATTTCACTTCATCGAGCGGCACAAGGAAGTCGGCCACGCCATGGGGATCAGCAGCATCCTGCGATTTGGCGACCGCTATGCCACGATCGGCGAGGACACCGTCCTCGGGCTGCGCGGGAAGACAAACGAGATGCACGTCGCGGTGATCGAAAGCGAGGTCCGCGCGGGCGACAAAGTGACCATCATCGCCGGCGCGATGACGGGAATCGAGGGAGTCGTCACGCAGTACCTTTCCGGGCGCGAGCGCGTGCGCGTCCTGCTTGAATTCCTCGGTCGCGAAATCCACGCCGAAGTGGAAAAGTCCGACGTGCTGCCCGCGAAACGCCACCCGCTCGCCGCGTGATTTTTCGCTAACGCTGCACGCGCCCGCCGTGTCCGCCTGCCGCGAGCGCTTCCACCTCGGCGAGTGACACGAGGCATTGATCGCCGGGAATCGTGTGCTTCAGCGCTCCGGCAGCGGCGGCGAGATTTACCGCTGTCTGCGGAGCGTCGCCGCGCATCAGCGAAAAAATGAGCGTGCCCGTGAACGCGTCGCCCGAGCCCAGGCGATCCACGATCGTGATCTCGTGGCGTGGCGCGTGAAAAGCGCGGCCGCCCGTGAAAAGCATCGCGCCGCAATTCGTCGCGCTCGCCGTGCCGCTCTGCCGTGAAGTCATCGCCACGGTCTGGAATCCAAACCGCTCCACGAGATCCGCGGCGATTGCCTCATCCGAGTTGCCGGTCGCGCCGAGAATTGTACGAGCCTCATCCGCGCCCGCCACGCAGAGATCGACGTATTTCATCAGCGGCTGGAGCGCGCGTGCCGCGGCTTTTGTGCTCCACAGCTTCGCCCGAAAATTGATGTCGAAGCTAACCGTCAGACCGCACTTTTTCGCCGCGCGACAAGCCTCCTCGCACACGTCCGCCGCCGATTTTGAAAGCGCCGGCGTGATGCCCGTCCAATGAAACCAGCTCGCTCCGTCAAAAATGCGCGGCCAGCCAAAATCCCCCGGTTGCACCTCGGTGATCGCACTTCGCGCGCGATCGTAAATTACATTCCCCGGGCGCTGACTCGCGCCCTGTTCCAAAAAATAAATCCCGATTCGCTCACCGCCTCGCGCGATGTGCGAAGTGCCCACGCCATGCCGCCGCAGCTCGTCGATCGCGCGCTGCCCGAGTTCATGCGCCGGCAAGCGCGAAACGAACTCCGCACGTCCGCCGAGTCGCGAAATCAAGATCGCGACGTTCGCCTCCGCCCCGCCTGGCGTGATTTCAAAATGGGCCGCCTGCGCGAAGCGCTGATGCCCCGGCGTGGTGAGCCGGAACATGAGTTCGCCGAAAGTGACAACGGTGGACATGGTGCGGGAGGATGGAGACGCACGCACAATTTGAAAAGGCGCGAGCACAGCATTTCCGGGTAGCACGCTCGTCCCGAGCGTTGGCGAAGGCGTCCCGCCTTCGTGAACTTTCCCGCCGCATCGCTACTGAGTTCGTAAACGATTCCTGAGACGACGAGTTAGGGAAGTTCGTCTTGGCGGGACGCCAAGACCAACGCCCGGGACGAGCGTGCTACCCGGAGACCGCTGCGACGCGCTAAACAAAAATCAGCGCCCGCGAATCCGCTGCGATGAAGCCGTGCTTTGCGAGCAATTCGCGGAACTTCCCGATCCCCGCTTTCTCGGGCGGGCCGAGGTCGCAGCGGATGTGTTGCGTGGGTTGGCAGCGGTCACCGCTTGCGGCGGCCTGCCACAGCGGGCAGTCCGATCCCGCGAAGCGCCAGACTTCCCGGCACCGGCACCGGATGGAGATTTTAACGGATGACGTCCACGGAGACCGCAGGCGAAAGCAAAAAGGCGGGAGCATCGCTGCTCCCGCCCTTTGCGTCGTTTTGAACGCGAAACGTTTCTAGCTTTCGCGGCGGCGGCGGGCTGCAAAGCCAAGTATCCCCATCACCAGCAGGAAGGCGGTGCCGGGTTCCGGGACTGACGCGAAGCCGGAGCCGGTGAGGAAGTAGGCTCCCATGTCGAAATACTGGGCGTCATTGAAGGTAGGAGATATCTGCGCGTGGCCGCCGAAGCTGCCGATCTCCGCGTAGTAGGTGCCCGCGGCAAGATTGCCCATGAACGTCTCAAAGAGCGTGCTGGCGTCTTCCACCGCAGCGCCAATGGAGAGTCCGTTGCCGTCGTAAATGGTGAGCGTGCTGCGCAGCGTGCCGATGCCATCGGCGACTCCCGGAGTCAGGAATTGCGTGCCGTCATTCGCGGTGAGGACGATTGAGGAGGCGGTGCCGAGGGTGAAGGTGAACCAGTCCTTCGTGTAGTTCCCCGCGCCGAGGGCGAGCGGGTTGGCCTCGCTATTCGGTACGATGACGCCAGTCGCCAGATTGAAATCCACGAAGTCTCCGACGACGGGCAGCAGCGTGGCGGTGGCGAGCGTGTGGCCGATCCCATCGTTGACGAGGTGAAGGTCCACGGCTCCAGCCTGGCCCATCGCCACGGTGTTGACCGTGAGCATGGTCTTCACGTCATTTTGGATCGTCTGAATGTCGTTCGGATGCGTGTCGCCCACGCGCCAGGTGATGCGCTGCCGCCCATCCGCATTGCCGATGATGGCGACGTAGGAGCCATTGCCGGCGGCGGCGTCCCCATTCGTGTATTCGTTCACCGGGGTATTCGCAGCGCCCACAAAGTCGCCCTGATGGTAGAGCCCGAAGGAGTGGCCGTTTTCGTGGACGGAAATCGCGCCGATATACTCGCCATTGATGACGCCCCCGGTGGCCGCACCCGCCTGCGCTTCGCTGAACATCCAGTTGGTGTGCCCGCCATTATCCACCGCGACGCCTGCGACGACGCCGATCCCAGGCGAGACGCCATCCGCAGTGTCGCTGAACCATTTGTTCATCGGCGTCACCCCCGGAGTGCCCGGCGCCCGCACCTGCGAGCCGATCACGGTGTGCATGAGGTTCGGCGTGGTATCGTAAAACGTCTGCCGCTGCGCATCCGTCGCGCCCGCCCCGAGAGCGGCGATCGCCGGGTCCACCGTGGTCACGTTGACGTTGAAGCCGATGTACGATTGCGCGATGCGGGACCACAGGCTTTTGATCTGCTGTTGCTCGGTCGCGTCGAAGGTCTCTGTGGGGAGCCGCTCGTTCAGCGAAGGGGTAAAGCCCGGCGCGGTCGTGTGGTCGTGCCAGAGGCCATTGAAGTTAAACCCGGCCACATTCACGTAGATCGTGTAGGCGGCACCGGGCCGGCTGCTGAATTCAGGAACGCCCGCCGTGTGCTGCTCCGCCAGCGCGGAAAACATGGGAAGGATGAACACTGCGGCTGCCGTCAGTTTCACGCGGATCGTGGAGCATAGGGCTTGTTTTGGATCGAAGGGTTTGGTTTTCATCAGGGTAGTGAGACTGCGAGTGACAGTGGATTTCATAAGTGTTGAGAAGTGATCGTCAGGTAAAGTGTGGGGAGCGCGCAGGCTCTCCTGGCGGGGGCTGCGCGCGGGGGATACCGAAGTTTTCCACACTGCCAACAACTCCCGCTTTGACAGATGGGCGGTTTTCCCGCCTATCGTCTCGCGGTGCGCCCGATCCACCGTATTTCCATCCTCGATCAGACCGTCGAGCACTTGCGCGAAGGCCTCCGCGCCGGGCGCTGGGGCGGCGAACTGCCGGGCGTGCTGCGGCTGGCGGCGGAGTGCGTTGTCTCCAAAGACACGATGCGCGCGGCGCTGCGTCTTTTAGAGAAAGAGGGGCTGCTCAGCGCGGGCCGTGCAGGCGGGCGGCGCAAGGTGCTCGCGGCAGGTGGGGCGGGGCCAGCCGATAGGGCGCGGGCCAAGACGAGCAGTTTGCGCGTGGCGATCCTGCTGCACCACCCGCTGGCGGAAGAGAGTAACCCGCTGCACCAGACGCTGCGCGACATTCAGCGCGAGCTGGTAGCGGCGTGGCACGCGGTGGCCTTCGCGCCAAAGACGCAAACCGAGTTGCGCTTCGCCCCGGCCCGCATCGCGAAGCTGGTCGCGGCGACGCCTGCGGATGCGTGGGTGGTGACGGCTGCGCCGCGCCCCGTGCTCGAGTTTTTCGCGGCGCAACCGCTGCCCGCGATCGCGCTGGGCGGACGCTCCCTCGGCTTGGACATCGCGAGCAGCGGCGTCGGTGGGGCGCCCGGGCTCTGCACGGCCACGCGCCGGCTCCTCGCGCTCGGGCATCGCCGCATCGTGCTCATCTGCGGGCGTGCGTGGCGGCAGCCAGCGGGAGGTCGGAACGCGACCGCCTACACGGCGGAATTGGCCGCGCACGGCATCGCGGCGGGCGACTATTCCCTGCCCGACTTCGAGCCAACGGCAGCGGGTTTGCGCGCGCTCTTCGAGTCGCTCTTCCGCGTGACGCCGCCCACGGCGCTCATCCTGGAATCCGCCGACTATGCCGTGGCCGCCTTCGCCTTTCTCGCGCAACGCGGGCTGGCGGTCCCGCGCGATGTCTCGCTGGTGTGCCTTTACCCCGACGCCTCGCTGCAATGGTGGGATCCCCCGCTGGCGCGACTGCGGCACGAGGACGCGCTGGTGGTGCGGCGTGTCGTGCGCTGGTGCCGCGCCGTCGCCCGCGGCCAGGTCGATCGCGAGCCGGTGATGGTGCCCGCGGAGTTCGACGAAGGCGGGACGATCGGGCCGGTGCGGCCCGGAGTTATACGTAAACCAACTCTCGCGAATCTGCGTCGATGAATCCGTGCTTCCCAAGCAACTCGCGGAACTTCTCGATTCCCGCTTTTTCCCGCGGGCCGAGGCCGAAGCGAATGTGCTGCGTGAGGTATCGTTCGCGGAATGCCGCATCGCGAAATTTCTCCGCGCGCACGATTTCGCCGATACTCGCCACACCCGCGCGGCCCAGCGCGCGCAGCTCATCTGCCACCGCGACGGCATCCGGCAGGTCCGCGCGCAACAGCCACGGGGCGTACACGAAGGGCAGCCCCGTGCAGCGTTTCCACTCCTCACCGAGATCGAGGAAGTGGTGCGTGTCCGCGTGCTCGTGGCGAAAGTCGATCGCCTGATTTCCGATGAGCAACTCCGCATCGGCTTCGCCGCGAAACGTGGCCGCATCCACGCATTGCGGGCGCAGTCCGCGGTATTCGGCGAGCAGCACTTGCAGCAGATGCACGGAAGTCAGGGACGCGGGATCGAGCGCGACGGTGCGCACTTCCGCGAGCGGGCCGCGGTGCGCGAGGAAGACGCTGTAAACCGGGCCGTCGCTGGCGATGGCGACGCCGTCGGCGATGAGGTAGCGCGGATCGCGCAGCGCTTCGAAGATCGGCACCAGCGCGACATCCAGCGCGCCGCGCGAAAGATCGCGCGCAAGCGCGGAGGGATGATCGAAAACCACCGCGCCGTCGTAGCCGTGGATGAGCGGCTTGGCGTTGAGGTATTGCACGCAGCCGATCCGCAGCTTCGCGAGCGCGGGCCAGGCGGTGCTCACGCGCACGCGAGTTCGGCGGATGGGGCCGCTTCCGGCTCGCGCCAGGTCGAAGGGATGCGGCGGTAATAGGTATCGCGCTGCATCGGTTCGCGGCCCGCTTCGCGGATCGCTTTTTCCAGCGAATTCATCGTCTGGTAGGTCGGCGTCTTCGCGCCGGCCATGTGGAAGATTTTCTCTTCCATGATCGTCCCATGCAGATCGTCCACGCCGTAATTCAGCGCGAGCGACGCGAGCGGCAGGCCGAGGCTCACCCAGTAGGCGGTGAGATGGTCGAAGTTATCGAGGTAGATGCGCGATATGGCGAGATTCTTCAGCTCCTCGAACGCCGTCGCGTGCCGGATGTGCTTCAACTCAGGCCGCGCAAATTCGGCTTCAAAAGCAAACGGCACGAAGCCCGTGAACCCGCCTGTGTCATCCTGCAACTCGCGCAGGATGCGCAGGTGATCGACCCGCTGCGCATAAGTCTCAATGTGCCCAAACAGCATCGTCGCCGTGCTCGGCAACCCCATCTCGTGCCACGTCCGATGCACCTCGATCCACTCGTCGGCGTTTTCTTTCCCGCGGCAAATCTGGTCGCGCACGCCTTGGTCGAAAATCTCCGCGCCACCGCCGGTGATCGCCCCCAAGCCCGTATCGCGCAGCAGCTCCAGCGTCTCGCGGATGGATTTTTTGAAAACACGTTCCGCAAGGTGGCGAATCTCGACCGCGGTAAAAGCCTTGATGAAAAGCGCGTCGTCCAGTGCGCGCAGCCGCCCGATCAATTCCAAATACCAGTCGCCCTTCAGCGTCGGATGCAGTCCGCCGACCATGTGGATCTCGGTGATCCCGAGCGTCAGCGCCGCCCGCACTTTTTCCACGATCTCATCGACCGAAAGCTCGAACGCATGAGCATCCCGCTTCCGCGCGCCGAACGCGCAGAACTGGCACGAGAGCAAACAGACGTTCGAGTAGTTGACGTACTGGTTGTGAATGTAAGTCGCGATGTTTCCGTTCTTCCGCTCGCGCACCGCATTCGCCATCGAGCCCAGCGCATTCAGATCGTTCGAGCGGTAAAGCTCCTCACACTCGGCATCGCCGATCCGCTCGCCTGCGGTTACTTTTTCAAAAATGGACCGCAGTTCCGGCGGGATGAGCTTGGCTGTGACGGGCATTTCGCGCTTCGTAAGAGTTTCCACATCAATAAGAACGCCCCGCACCTTTTGCAAGATGCCTTTGCCGCGCAGCGCCCGCGTGGCATAAGGTCGCCGCACCCGATGAGCGACGAAACCAGTTCCCCAGCCGACCCCGCGCCCGACGCGGCCGCGCAGGATCTCCGCTGGATGGAGCGCGTAAAGACCGGCGACGAAACCGCGTTTCGCGAGCTGATCGAGGCGCACCAAAACCGCATCATCGGCACCATCACGAAAATGCTCGGTGACGAAACCGACGCGGAAGACATCGCCCAGCAGGTCTTCATCCGCGTGTGGAAAAGCGCGCCGCGCTGGCAGCCGACCGCGAAGGTGACGACGTGGCTTTACAAAATCACGCGCAACCTCGTCTTCAACGAAACCCGCCGCCGCAAACGCCATCCCGTCCAATCGCTCGACGCCACGCTGAACGACGGCGACCGCCCGCAGCAATTCACCGACACCGGCGTGAAACCCGCCGACACCGCGCTGCTCGACGCCGAGATGCAAGCCGCCATCCAGCGCGCCATCGACGAACTCCCCGAACAGCAGCGCATGGCCATCATCCTGCGCCGCTACGACGACGTGCCTTACGAGGAAATCGGCGAAATCCTCGATCTCAGCGTCCCTGCCGTGAAAAGCGTCCTCTTCCGCGCGCGCACGGATTTGCGGGAAAAGCTGCGGCGGTATTTGGAAGGGTGAGCGGTTGCGGTGGGAAGGTCACCGATTCCGCGGGGGAAAAATGTCGGTCATTTCGCATTTTAGACGATCCATAATGCGCTGAAGGCTCTTGAGCGTGAGGTTCTGATCCCCAATCTCCAGGCGCTGCAAAGTCGAGTCTGAGATGCCGAGCTTTCGCGCGAATTGCAGCAAGGTCAGTTCCCCGCGCTTTTCGCGCAGGAATTTGGCAAGTTGGTCCTTGAGCGCGGCTGGCACGCCAAAACAGTGCGGGGAGACGAATCCCGCATATGGGATTTCTAGCTTGCCATGTACCGTATTCACCCGCACAACACTGCCCGTCATGAAAAAGTTACCCCTTTGCAGTCAGTCAACGCGGCACCGCCAGTTCGCCTGGCACCGTCCCCTCCTCCCGGCAGCACATCTCAGCGCGCTGCTTTTGTCGGCGTTAGATTTGCCCGTGGCAGATGCGCAGACGCCGGAACGAACGAATCCAGCAGGCTCGGACAAACCTGCTTCAAATTTTCAAGTCCTCAAAAGCCGCGAGGTCGTGGTCGGAGATCATACCGTCACCTTTCAGCTCATCACCCCCCCTCCCGCTCCTGCGCCCGCAGCTCCTGCAACGGTGCGGGTATTGACGCCGGAGGAAATCGCGACCGCCCAGCGGCGGGCCGCGAAACAGCAGACGGTGCTTTTCTTCTCGGCGACGGTGCTGGATCGCCGGGTCACGGAATTGAACTGGACGGAGGACGGGAAAAAATATCGCGGCTTTAGCAATATCGACTTCGAGTATTTCCGCGGGCTGGGTGAGATTGAAGCCGGGGATGCGATTTACACGCTGATGATGGCCCTGGAGAGCGACACTGCGGAGACGCTCGCTGCCCGGACCCGCGAGATTCCACAGCTAGCCCAACTTCCCATCGACCGCCCCGCCTGGCTGCTGGTCGAAGGCCCCGCCGAAGCAGGCTCGGCGAATGCGACCGCGCTGGATGCGATCCACACTTGGTTTGGCGCACGCCGCGCGGAGGTGATTCGCGACTATGAAGGGCGCGAGGCGGCAAGAGCCGAAAAGGAGCGGATGGAGCGTGAGAACCCACCCGTACCGAAGAAACGGGTTATCAGCTTCTGGAGGAAGAACAGCGCCCCGCGCGCGTCGGCGAACGAGGGACAGCAATGAACCGGGTAGTCCTCGTCCTCGCTTGCGGGCTGGCTTTGGCCTGCGCGGCATTTTCCCAAACTGCGGCGGATCCTGAGAACTTTGTCCGTCTTGAGCAGATTGGCCCCGGCTCTTATGAGATTTCTTGGTACGGTAGATCGGGGCGAACCTATTTCCTTCAGTATTCCGAGAATTTGATCGCCTGGACCTACATTCCCGGCATCATCGAGACGGGGGTGGGTACCCCGATTACGATTGGCATCTCGGACTCCGATATTCCCGAGTCCGGGCGGTTTTTCCTCCGTGTAAAGTATTGCTTTCTCACCGCCGCCGATCCGTTCGCAGCGGATTTCGACGACGACCGGGTCAACAATGCGCATGAACTTGATCAATGGACCGACCCGCTCCATTCCGTAGATACGGACAGCGACGAAATGCCAGACGATTGGGAAACCCGCTATCTTCTCAATCCAGGCAATCCAGCTGATGGTGTCCCCAATGCCGATGCCGATGGAGATGGGATTTCCAACCATGACGAATTTTTCTCCGGAACCCTCGGGACCGATCCCACCGATTATTACAACGGAAGCGGTTACCCGAACATCACGACGGTCAACTGGCCCAACCCATCGCCAACGGATGAACCGGGAACTTTGCTGTCCGTGCCGCTCATCCTGCAGGTGACGGATGGCATGGGACCGGTGAACAACGCCCGCGTCACGGTATTCGTCCCGGGCGTCGATCAAGGCCAGGTCTCGCCTGCCAGCGATGGCAGCGACCTGGCAACCACCTTGCATTTGCCGACCGGAATGGGTGGGCGCACCCAAGTGTATTACAAACACCCCTCGGCTAATCCTCCGGTTCCCACCCTGCGAACCATTACGGCAAAGGTGGGAAGCGCACTGCTGGACGGGAACGGACCAAAGGTTTCGGTGCTGCCGACTACACAATATCGTTACGATTACCCAGCCAACACCGTCGGTCGAAATGCGAGCGAGGCGATCGACAGCCGGATCGCCGGGAAGGATGCCGCCACCGCCCTGCGAGTCTTCACGACTCAGGACCACGCCCCGCTCGTTGGCCTGCCCATTTACGTCCGAAACACCGCATCTTGGTGCTACGACCTGCGCCAGCAAATGACCTGTATCAGCCCTTGGAACAGCCAGGGATTTGCGCATGGCGGTGGCACCGCCATTACCGCCCAACACATTATCAATAACACCCACGTAGCGATAGCTCACGGTCGAACCGTGCGGTTCATCACGGCGGAACCCCCATACTTGGTAGTTAACCGCGTGATCACAGGCAAAGCTTCGCTCCCGAATACAGACCTGACCGTTTATGCTCTCGATTCCCCCCTGCCCCCGACCATCACGCCCTGCAAAGTGCTCCCATCCAACTATGCCAGCTACCTTGGCTATTTGGAGAATGGCAGACCGCCGATCATGGTCCTCGACCAGGAAGAAAAGGCCAACGTCCATGAGTTGCGTGGTTTCGCTTATCAAGGGCCGAATGCATGGTTTGTTCAGCCGGGTCTGCATCGAAAACGCGTGGAGTTTTATGAGGGCGTCGAAATTGGGGATTCCGGCAATCCTGTATTCCTGATCCTCAACGATAACCTGATTCTGCTGACCACACTCGAAACTGCAGTAACAGGACCTTTCGTGACACCGCAAATCTCCATGCTGAACGCGATGATCGCGGCGGCGAATGCAGATGCGGAAAATCGACGCCCGGAATTGCCTCCGATAGACCCCGATCTACAAGTCCAAACGATTGATCTGAATCTGAGTGGGTTTATCGAATTTACTCCTCCTTGATAAACCCGCAGCATGCAACACACTACCAGACAGCGTTCCGGCAGTTTGTGAAAGTGAAAGCCAGAACCCCAAAACGCCGATTTTTCTGCAACTCCATCCGCCAGTATGAATACCACCGTGCCGTTGATTCAGTCTGTCATTTTATGGCAGTCTCGGTGCCGTCGTCTGATCGGAGCTTTTTTGATTCCGTGCATGATCTTCGCGGCGACTGCGGCGGCGGCGAAGGCGGAATACACGTTCACGTTGATCGCCGATTCGACGGGGCCGTTCAGCGAATTTGACTTCCCGTCGCCTTCCCTTAACGCCGTCGGCACGGTGGCCTTTCACGCGAACTTGGACAATGGCAGGCAGGGAATCTTCACCGGCAGCGGCGGACCGGTCACCACCGTTTTTACCACGCTGCCATTTCCCGATGGGCTTGGGTATCCTTCGATCAACGCGGCGGGCACGGTGGCTTTCGTCGCAGATCAGCGCACCGGGCCAGGAGAACGCATCCTGGCGGGCAATGGCGGTCCCGTGGTCACCATCGCCGACACCGCCGGGCAGTTCAGAAACTTCGGCGGTGGGTATTCGACTTCGATCAATACCGCGGGAACGGTGGCCTTCTCGGCGGGGTTGGATACGGGCCCCGCCGGCATTTTTTCCAGTATCGGAGGCGTGATTAGTCCGATTCTGGTTAACTCGGTCTCCTTGGGTTCCGATGGGTTTTTTACGATGAACGACTCCGGTACGATTGCATTCCGCCGGGGCAACGGCACTGCCGTCGCAAAGCTCGACCATGGACTGCTTACCCCCATTGCCGACAGCTCCGGCCCCTTCAATTACTTTGGCGCAGCTCCGTCGATCAACGCCGCCGGTTCGGTTGCTTTCGTTGCGGGCGTCAATGGGATCGACGGCGGCGTCTTCGGCATTTACACTGGCGACGGCGGACCGTTGACGACCATCGCCGACCTCTCGGGGCCATTTAATTACGTCGGTGATTTCAATTTTCCCCAACCCTCAATCAATGGGTCGGGCACGGTGGCCTTCCTCGGAGGTCTGGATAGTGGCGGCGGCGGGATCTTTATCGGCGACGGAACTACCACCAGCCAAATCCTAGATGCCCGGGCTCCGCTCTTCGGCTCCACCCTCACCGGGTTGAGCATCTCCCCGACGAGCCTCAACGACGCGGGACAAGTGGCCTTTTACTACAGACTGGCCAATGGCACCACTGGCATCGCCGTCGCCACCCCCGTCCCCGAGCCCGCTTCGTTTTCGCTCCTGGCGCTTTCGCTCGGGCTGGGCCTGGTCCACCGGCCACCGCGGCAACACTGAACGCAAACACCATTCTGCTTTTGAACTCTGCCAGTGGTTTGGCCGAGTGCGATAAATCCGATCATACTGCAACTCCCTCCGCCAGTATGAATACCACCATACCTTTGATTCAGTCCGTCATTTTATGGCAGCCTCGGTGCCGTCGTCTGATCGGCGCTTTTTTGATTCCGTGCATGATCTTTGCGGCGACTGCGACGGCGGCGAAGGCCGAATACACATTCACGCCGATCGCCGATTCCACCGGGGTGTTTGGAGACTTTGGTGTCGTGCCTTCACCCTCACTCAACGCGGTTGGAACGGTGGCCTTCGTCGCAAACTTGGACAATGGCAGGCAGGGAGTCTTCACCGGCAACGGCGGACCGATCACCACCGTTTTTACCACGCTGCCATTTCCCGATTTTTTTGGGTATCCTTCGATTAACGCGGCGGGCACAGTCGCATTCGTCGTAGATCAGCGCACCGGGCCGGGACAGCGCATCCTGACTGGCGATGGCGGTTCCGTGATCACCATCGCAGACACCGCCGGGCAGTTTAGATTCTTCGGCAGTCGGTATTCGACTTCGATCAATACAGCCGGAACGGTAACTTTCTATGCTGCGCTGGATTTAGGGCCGGGGGGAATCTTTGTGAACAATGGCGGATCCGTGAACGCCGTGTTAGTCAATTCCCAGTCGGTGAGCGTCGGTTCCGGCATCTCGATGAACGATGCTGGCACGATTGCTTTTGTATCCGGTAACAACACAGGTGTTTTCACCACGAACGGTGGGCAGATCACCACGATCGTGACCGACGCCGGGCAGCTCAATTACTTTGGCACGGCACCCTCGCTCAACGAAGTGGGCACCGTGGCTTTCGTTGCGGGCAAGGATGGTAGGGACGGCGACGCGTTTGGCATTTACTCCGGCAATGGAGGGTCGCTCACGACCATCGCCGACATTTCGGGGCCGTTTAGTTACCTCGGTGATTTCAGTTTTCGCCAACCCTCGATCAATGGGTCTGGCAACGTGGCGTTTGTGGCGGGCCTGGATGCCGGGGGCGGCGGCCTGTTTATCGGTGACGGTGCTGCCACCAGCGAGGTCATCGGCTTGTTCGATTCGCTCTTCGGTTCCACCGTCTCCAACCTGCTCATCTCCCCCACCAGCCTCAACGACTCAGGGCAAGTGGCCTTTTGGTATGAACTCGCCAATGGCACCACCGGCATCGCCGTCGCCACCCCCGTCCCCGAGCCCTCTTCCTCGATGCTCCTGGCGCTTTCGTTAGGACTGAGTCTGGCGCGCCGACTACCACGGCAACGCAGCGCGATCTGATCTTTACTCAGCACGCGCGCTCCAAAAAGGTTTTCAAACTTCCTCTGAGCGGGGTCCATTTTCGCGGTCAGGCGTACTCGTTGCCGATTGGCATCGGCTTGCTTGCCATGTGCTAAGGAAAAGTTTTTGCGCGGCGTCGCCAATTGGTTCTGCTGGTGAGGTGCCATCTTCTCGAACGCAGCGATAATGCTCGGACCTGGACGGAGAACGCTCCAATTCGTTCTGCACCAATTGGCTTTCACGACGACCCTGATTCTGGAATCGACCTGTCGTCGATTCGGTTCGATCCCCCGTTGCGCTTACTCGATGCGACATTCAAGAGTCAGGATCATCGGCTGGCGGTGCTGGCTGCTGCAGCGGTGGTGGCGGCGGTGGTGGCGGCGGTGGTCGCGATCTCGGTGAGCAGCTTGCGCATGTTTGCATGGTTGGCGAGGAATTGCGCGTCCAGCCGCTCCAGCGTGTCGCCGCCGTACGAGACCGTGGGCTGCTTCACCATGTAGTGAAACATCTGCCGCACAAAGCCGCGCCGCGCATCCTCGCTCCCGGCAGTGTGCTGCGCGAGATCGCGCGGGCCGGTGAGCTTCACGGTGTCGCCGTCGGAGGTGATGTAATCGCTCGCGGGGTCGATCGGTTTATTCGCATCGGTGGTGCGGAAGCGACCGACTGCGTCGAAATTTTCGAGCGAAAATCCCAGCGGATTGATGGTGACGTGGCAGCTCATGCACGCGGCCTTGTTGGTGATCTGCGTGACCTTCTCACGCATCGTGAGCGTCGGATCGAAGCGGTCGTCCTTAAACTCGATCGCCTGCGGTGGCGGCTTCAGCAGACGGCCCAGCACATTGCGCGTGAGGAAGACTCCGCGATGAATCGGCGACGACGATTTGTGATACGCGAACATCGAGAGCAGGAAGGGATGCGTGATGACTCCGGCGCGCTGCGCGGCATCAAATGTCACCGGCGAAAAACCACGGCCTTCCGGCACGGGCGCGCTGTAGAATCGGGCGAGGCGCGCGTTCATCATGATTTTCTCGGAAAGGATGAGCTGCCGGTAATCGGACGTTTCGCTCCACATCACATCGCGCACGAAATACTCGAGCGAGCGCCGCAGATCGGCGACGATCTCCTCGGTGAATCCGGGATACGACACCGCGTCTTTGCTGAGATCATCCGCCTCCTGCATCGCGAGCCAGTGGTGGAAAAAGTCGCCCACCTTCGCCTTCGTCCGCGGGTCCTGCTCCATCCGCTCGGCCTGCGCGCGGATCTGTGCGGGCGTGCGCAATTCCCCACGCGCCGCCGCCACGCGCAGCGGCTCGTCCGGCAGTGAATCCCACAGCGCAATCGCGAGGCGCGAGGCGGTGGTGAAATCGTCCGCTTTTTGCTCCAGCTCGGGGTAAAGAAAACGCGGCGACTTCAAGATCAGCAGCACCGCGCGCTTCACCGCGACATCCGGCGCGACATCGGCGAACGGGCGCTCGACATAGAGCTGACGCTGCCCGTCATCCAGCGGTCTGCGGAATGCCCGCTCCGCAAATGTCGCGACGAATTGCTTCAGCTTTTCCACGCGGTCCGGTGCGTCCGTTTTTCCACCCGCGAGCCGCGGCAAGCGCTCCACGACTTGCTCCGCGATTTCCAGCGCGGCCTTTGTCGTTGCCTCGTGCCAATCCTTCGACACCGACGTGCCGCGCTCGTAGCCGACGCTGCTGTCATCGGGCGGAAAATTCGTCGCCACCACCGCCGTGCGCGCGGCAGGTGCGGGCGAGAGATATGGCGCGGCGAGCACCTCCCACACGCCGTGCGGCGGCTTCCACTCGAAGCGCACGTAGCCGAGCTTCTCCTTGTATTTGAAGTAATCGAGATACAGCGGATACGCGCGGCCCCCGAGCAGGAAGACACTCGCCGACTCTTCGCGGATGTCCGGCCCGGTCGTCACCCAGCCGTCGATCGTCGCATTCGCACGCTTCGCATCGCTGTCATCGCGGCGATTCCCGTCGCCGTCCGCGAGATCCGAGTTCAGGTAAAGGCGCACGCCGTTGCGCGTCTTGATGCGGAATTCATACACACCCGTCTCCGGCGCGAGCAGCGAGCCCTGCCACTCGATCGAGAACTGTTCGGCTTTCATCTTTTCCGCCGGATCGACCTGCATCGTCGCGCGCCGGATCTCCGCCTCGCCGGGCTCCTGCGGGACGTATGGATCATCGGTCGGCGACACTTCGCCGAAATCGAAATCAATCGCACGATCCATGCGCGTCAGCCGCTTCTTCGACTTCTTATCCATCCCGTCGGAATCGTAGTATTTCCCCGCCAATCCTCCACCCTCGCCCGGTGCCAATGACTTCCCAAAACTCCCGATCAAATCCGCCACCGATTCGCGGAACTGCCGGTTCGTAAGCCGCACAAAATCGCGCTTCGGCGGATTCAATTTCGCCCGCGCCATCGGCGAATAAAACGCATCGTAAATATACAACGCCACCTTCCGCGAATCCTCGGCGGAGCACTTCTCCGGCTCATCCTCCGGCATCGTTTTGTCGATCAGCTTTGCCAGAGACATCACCGATCGCTCGCCATACAAGGGCTCATCATGCTTCCGCGCCACCCCCTGCCCTTTGTCCCCGTGACAATCCGCACAGAGGTTTTTGTAAATCTCGGCGCCCGCCGCACGGTCGGCATCGTCCCCGTGGAGCGAAACGAGGAGAATCGCGGCGGTGGCGATGATGGAAAATGGCAACTTCATGGTTTTCACCAGCGACTACTTTCGATGAGTAAATCCATTAGTCCGCACATATTCCTTCCCCCATGCCACCGATTATCCAAACCCTCGCCGTCATCGTGCTCGTCGCATCCGCGAATGCCGCAGATTCAGTCGCCGCGCAGCGCGAGGGAAAGCAGATTATTTTCCGCGCAGACGGACGCGAGATCGCGCGCTATCAGGCCGAACCCGGCGATTTCCCGCGAGCGGACATCAAGGAAGCATTCCGCCGCGGCGGCTATCTCCATCCGCTGCACACACCGTCGGGAAAGCTGGTGACGGACGACTTTCCACCGAACCACATCCATCACCACGGCGTCTGGGCTCCGTGGACGAAAACGAAATTCGAGGGTCGCGAGCCCGACTTCTGGAACATGGGTGACGGAAAGGGTCGCGTGGAATTTGTCTTGGCCGGGGACGTGTGGACAAAGGACGGGCGCGCCGGATTCCAAGCCACGCACCGCTTCGTGGATCTCCTCGCGCAGCCCGCAAAAACCGCGCTCGACGAAACATGGGATCTCGCAGTCGCCACCGCAGCCGACGGCACCCCGCGCCACATCATCGACCTCACCTCCACGCAGACCTGCGCGACCACCGCGCCGCTCATCTTGCCGAAGTATCACTACGGCGGCCTCGGCTTCCGCGGGCATCGCACATGGGACGGCACGCCAAACTGCCGCATCCTCACCTCCGAAGGCATCACCAACCGAATCGCCGCCAACGAAACCCGCGCCAAATGGTGCTGGATCGGCGGCACCGTGGACGGCGCGACCGCAGGCGTCACGATCCTCTGCCACCCGGAAAACTTCCGCTTCCCGCAACCCATCCGCATTCACCCGACCGAGCCATTTTTCTGCTTCGCCCCGCAGCAGCTCGGCGAAATGTCCATCGAGCCCGGCAAGCCCTACCTCTCACGCTACCGGATCGTGATCACCGACGGCGAACCCACGCGCGAGCAGGCCGATGCGTGGTGGAGCGAGTGGACCGGAAGCAAATGACAACTACTTTGCCGGGCCTGACGCAAAAACTTAACGGTCATTTCGACCGAAGCGGCGATCTCGCGAGCACGGCGGCGGAATTTCTGCGCAATCCCGAAGGAAAGGCGGACCGCATGGCCACCAGCAGCGCGGGCTCGGAGGACGTGATCGTGCCGCGGAAGAAGTAGCTGTGAATCTGGATGCCACGGTCATCCGCGCTCGGGCCCGGCTGCGATCGGTCATCTCCCAGCTTCATTGAAACAGGTCGCCTTGCGACGCTGTCGCGACGGGATTTTGCTTTGAGGCGTCGGCTTTTACCTCGGCAAGCAGGGATTTGAATTCGCACTTTTCCAGCTCGGCGATGAGTTCGGTGTAACGCGGGCGAATCGTGAGTGAGTCGAGTGTGGCAGGAAGTGGGAGGTCGAGATCGAGGCGGACCATTTCACGGTTTTGAATGATCTGCTCGCGCGAGGTGATGAGCTTTTCGCGGATGCGATCGTTTTTCACGATGGCTGTGTCCGCGAGGATGGCGTCGAGCGAACCGTGGTCGGCGAGGAGCTTTGCCGCGCCTTTCGGGCCGAGGCCCGGGACGCCGGGGATGTTGTCGGAAGTGTCGCCGACCAGCGCGAGGACATCGCCGATTTGCCCGGGCGCGACATCCCATTTGGCGCGCACTTTTTCCGCACCGAGAAGCGCGAAGGCATTGGCCGGATCGGCTACATCCGCCTTGTTTGTGGAATAAACTTTCACGCGGTCGCCGACGAGTTGGAAGAGGTCCTTGTCGTTCGTGGCGAGGACGACTTCATCGCCGCGATCGCGTGCGGCGATGGCGTAGCTGGCCATGAGGTCGTCGGCCTCCGTGTCCGGCAGCCACAGGCTCGCGAGGCCGAGCATGGGCGCGAGATTCTGGATGAAGGTGAGCTGCGGGCGCATGAGATCGGGCATTTCCGTGCGCGTCTCTTTATAGGCGGGCTGAAGGTCGGAGCGGCGTTTCGGGATGCCGGCGTCCCAGATGATCGCGCCGAGATCGGGCGACAAATCCTTCACCATGCGGCGCACCGTTTTCACAAATCCGTAGATCGCATTCGTGGCTTCGCCGCGCGAGTTCGAGAGATCGCGGATGGCAAAGAAAGAGCGGTAAACGTAGTAGTGGCCGTCGATGATGAGCAGCTTCATGGGGAAGTTGAGGGATGAGAGTTAAGTGTAGCGCGCCCCACTGGAACGCACTGCGATCTTTGAGCGCCCGCCGCCCAACACTCAACACTCAACTATCCTCGCCACGCACCGAATGGCCGGCGGTGAGCGGGAGGGATTTGGCGCGGAGTTCGTCCGCGCGGTTTTGATTTCACTCGCCTGCGTCGCGATGAGATGGTCGCGGTGCTCACCGGAAATCTCAATGCCATGCCCAACAAATTCCACGAACTCCAGCGACAGATGAATGCGATCGAAGATTTGCACGGCAAGGATGTCGGGTCGCGCCTCATCCACTGGCTGCTGAAACGCTGCCCACCGCCGCGCACCGACGCACCCCTATTTGATCCACGTCAATGCAGACGAACAGCCTCCAAGCAGTAATATGGGATGAAATCATTCACTCGTTCACGCACCGCCGCGCTGGCCACGCTGGCTTTCGTCACGGTCGGCTGGAGCCAGACGGCAGGCCGCGCGGGTGCTGAGCCGCAGCGGACCCTCGCCGAAGATACCGCAGTTTTGGAAAACGGTCGTCTCAGCGCCCGGCGCAAAGCACTCGCGAGGCTCGCCGTGCATCCCGATGCGGAGGCGGACAAAGTTCTGCTCGCGCAATTCGACCGCTACAGCGCTGGCAAACTTCCGCCGGCCATCTGGCTCGATTTTTTCGAGGCTGCGGCGAAGCGGAACAGTCCCGCGCTCAAAGCCAGACTCGCGGAACGGGAGCAGGCGCTCGCAAAAGCGAAGGATGTTCTCAGCCGCTTCCGTGAATGCCTGGAAGGTGGCGACGCGGAAGCTGGCCGCGCGGTGTTTTCCTCCAAGCCCGAAGCGGGCTGCATCCGCTGCCACTCGGTGGGAGGCGAGGGTGGCAAGATCGGCCCCGACCTCACGTGGCTCCGCAATTCCATGGATCGAAGCCTGATCCTCGAATCCATCATCGCGCCGAACTCGACCATCGCCCCAGGCTTCCAGAGCGTGTTAGTAACATTGAAAAACGGTGAGACGGTCTCCGGTGTCGTAAGCCATGAGAGCGATCAGGAGATCACCATCACGTCTGTGGTCGATGGGAAGAAAACCAAGGTAAAAACGGCGGACATCACGGAGCGCACTCCCCTGCCAAGTCCGATGCCGCCTCACTTCGGAGCCGTGCTCGACAAACGCGCAATCCGCGATCTGCTCGAGTTTATCGCCGTGGGTGACTAGCTCACGATCTCCACGAACTCCTTGTCGGTGAAAGCCTGCAGCGTCTTGGTCCGGACGTTGCCCGCAGCGGCGAGCAGGGTTAGCAGGTGCAGGGCCTTCTTTTCCGTCCCGGCGCGGATGATGATCACGCCGTCATAGGCACCGATGGTCCAGTATTGTGCTTCGACTTTCACGCCGGCCTTTTTGGCCATCGCGTTGAAGTGATGCGCGCGTTTGGGGGATTCCTTGATGTGTTCCGCGCCTTTTTGAGTAAAGCGCAGGAGGGCGATGTAGTGGCTCATGGTGGTATCCTTTCGGTGGTTTGTTTCGCCGACAGTTTCTCGTCGGCTTTCGCCGCCCGCTTTGACCTGCGTCAAGGCGGCGGGAAATAGCGGAAGATAGAAACCGTGCGCACCCATACCCATCCACACGCACGATCATGCTCAGCAAATCCCAGGCAAAAATCTTCTTCCTCGGCGGCACCGGTGTCTTCAGCGCGGCTTTCCTCGCGCTCACCATCGACACCCATCGCAAAGTGCCCGCACAAACGCGGCAGGCCAACATCACGGCGGAAGTCTCCCGCGGAAAACGCATCTGGGAGGATAACAACTGCATGGGCTGCCACACGCTCTTTGGGGAAGGTGCCTACTACGCGCCCGAGTTGACCAAGGCCGTCGAGCGACGCGGCAAGCCGTGGTTGCGGATGTTTTTGAAGAACCCGGAGGCCATGTTTCCAAACGATCGCAAGATGGTGAACTACCACTTCAACGACGCGCAGATCGAAGACGCGATCGCCTTTCTCGAATGGTGCGGCAACGTGGACCTCAACGGGTTCCCCGCAAAGCCGCCGCTCGCCGCCAAGATCGCCGCCTCTTCCTCCGTACCGGTGGTGACCACGAAACCCATCCCGCCGATCTTCGATGCCATGGCTTGCACGGGCTGTCATTCGCTCGGTGGCAAAGGCGGCGCGGCCGGCGTGGCACTCGGCGCTCCGCCGCTGGACGATGTCTATAAGCGCAAGAGCAAGCCCGAGATCGCCGCGTGGATTCAGGATCCGGCGAAGGTGAAGCCCGACACCAAGATGCCGAAACTCCCGCTCTCGCCGGAGCAGATCAATGAAATCGCCGACTTCCTCTCCTCGCTCGGCCAATGAGCAAGATTCATTCAGCGAGGGCATCCGCAGGCCCAACGGGCCGACACAACACAGATTTCGCCAGCGCATCCGCAGACCCGAAGGACCGAGACAACACAGCCCAGGGCAACGCCTTGGGATCCGATTTCCGCACCGCCGAAGCCCTGAAAGGGCGGGACACCGATCTGCCACGGGTTCGTCACGCCCTTTCAGGGCTTGGGGATTGTGGCGGACGTCTTCCCTGGGCGTTGCCCTGGGCTGTGGTGTCTCGGCCCGTTGGGCCTGGATCACGGCCTGACACCTCGTTGGCTCTCCGTCGTGGCGTGTCGGACGGACGCCCTGCGTGCCAAGGCGTGTGGGGCCGATGCTTCGCAAGCGTGACTTCACCATCAATCTCTAACTCTTAACTCCCATGAAATACGCATCCCAAAAAGTCGCTTACTGGTTCTTCGCTTCGGCGCTGCTGCTCTTCGTTCTGCAGCTTGTCTATGGCTTCATCATGGGCTTTGCCCACGTCGGCATGGACGGCCTGCACCAATGGATCCCGTTCAACACTGCCCGCGCCGTGCACACCAATCTGCTCGTGTTCTGGCTGCTGCTTGGCTTCATGGGTGCGGCTTACTTCATCATCCCCGAGGAGGCGGACTGCGAGCTGTGGTCGGTGAAGCTGGCATACATCCAACTAATCGCGTTTCTCCTCACCGGCACGACGGCTCTCGTCGGCTATCACCTCAATATTTGGGAAGGCCGCAAGTTCCTCGAGATCCCGCGCCCGCTCGACTACCTGGTCGTCATCGACGTGCTGGCGTTCCTCTTGAACGTCGGCATGACGATCATGCGCGGAAAACGCTACACCACGACCTCGCTCGTGCTCTACATGGGTCTGCTCTTCGCCGCGCTGCTCTATCTGCCGGGGATGATTACCTTCGACAACCAGACGATGGATTCCTTTTACCGCTGGTGGGTCGTGCATCTCTGGGTGGAAGGCGTGTGGGAACTCATCATGGGTGGCATCCTCTGCTACTTGCTGATCAAGCTCACCGGCGTAGACCGCGAGGTCGTGGAGAAATGGCTCTACATCATCGTGGGTCTCACCTTCCTCAGCGGCATCCTCGGCACGGGACATCACTATTACTACATCGGCACACCGCGTTACTGGCTCATCGTCGGGGGAATCTTCAGCGCGCTGGAGCCGCTGGCGTTTCTCGGCATGGCCATTTACGCGCTGGCCATGGCGAAGAAAGGCGGGCGCAAGCATCCAAACAAGATCGCGCTCACGTGGTCGCT
>JANNWY010000171.1:0-17864 GCA_031409335.1 Chthoniobacteraceae bacterium
GCGAAACACCGCGCGCGAATCGGTTGTTCTGGCGATGGCAACCGGAGCAGCGAGGCCGTCTCCAAAAAACGGCCGGCTCTAGCTGCGGAGGTTGTGAGTAACTGCCGCGGAAGATGGGGGCAGTTATTCAAATCGCCGGAAGCAACCGATTTGATTTCGCGCCTGCCGAGAATCCTGAACTCAAGTTTAGCGAAACCGAAAGCATGGCCGCCCAAGTCGAGCGCAACGCGGCAAGCGCCGTGGGCGAATTCCGAAGTAACCGATGCCGCCGTGCGGCTGATGCTGGAGGCGTTTGCGGACTGATCCCTCGCGGCTCCGTTCGTTTCGCGCGGGCGGTGAGTAGCGATTGACAGCACGCCCATTCCGCGTCGATAAAACGCCCGTGCGCTTCTCGCTCCGCATCTTTTCATTGCTGACTTTTCTCGGCTGGCTCTTTGCCACCGGGCATGTCGCGGCGGAGCATCACGGGATGTCGGTGGCGGGCGGTGTTCATCACGAGATGGAGGGCGGGGCCGATCACCACGACGATGCGCCGGGGCACGACGGCGATCATCACGGGCACGATCTCATGGCATTTGCGCCGGGACATTTTGCGAAGACTGCGGAGCTAAAGGCGCTCGCGCCGGTGTGGGTGCCGCTTTCAGGCGCGGTCGTCGAGCGTTTGCTCGCGATGGTGCGCGAGACGGAGGATGCGAGTTGGTCGGCGGATGGCGGCCCGCCGCTGGCAGATGAAAGACTCTCGGGCTGGCTCCTGGTGGTTCAGACCGCGCTTCCGGTGCGCGGTCCTTCGTTGATCTAAAGTCAGTCCCGTTCGGGTCTGACTTTTTCGCACGTTCACGCGGCGCACTTTCGCGCCTGCGTTTCGGGCACGCCGCTGCGCGCCGCCATCTCCTTTCACCTTCCAATCAAACACCCATGAAAACCTTTCCATCCATCTTTCTCATCTGCCTCACGAGCCGCCTGCTGGCGGCAGAAGGAGGCACCCTCACGCTGCCCGAGGCGCTCGCTCTGGCGACTTCCAAAAGCCCGGAACTCGCGGCTTTTTCCTACGACCAGCGAGCCGCGGATGCGCGGCTGCTGCAAGCGGGTCTAAAGCCCAATCCGGTCGTTTCGCTGGAGGGAGAGGACTTCCTCGGCGGCGGTGACTACAGCGGCTTGCAGCAAAGTCAGACGACGCTTTCGCTCGGGCAATTGCTCGAACTCGGCGGCAAACGTGGCGCGCGGATCGAGGTGGCGCGGGCCGGGCAGATTGCTGTGCAATTCGACTATGAGGCAAAGCGTCGGGACGTGTTGCGCCGGACGACGGAGGCATTCGTCGAGGTGCTCGGAGCGCAGCGGCGCGTCGATCTCGCGGAGGAAACTGCGAAGCTCGCGGGCGAGTTCATCCCGCTGATGCAGAAGCGGGCCGCGGCGGGGGTGGCCTCGACTGTGGAGACGGCGCGCGGCGATGTGGCGCTGGCCACGGCGCAGATCGGCGTGGAGCAGGCGCGGCGCGATCTTGCCGCTGCACGTCGGACGCTCGCGACGCAATGGGGCGCGAAGGAGGCGAGCTTTGCGGAAGTGTCTGGCGACTTGGGCCGGCGTCCGCCGCTGCCGAGTTTTGCAACGCTTCAATCGAAGCTCGCGCGGCATCCGCTCGTCGCCCGCTGGGATGCGGAGCGGGATGTGCGGACGGCCATCGTGGCGCGGGAAAAAGCGAACGCGAAACCGGACATCACGTTCTCCGGCGGAGCGCGCTGGCTGGCGAACGACGGGCATGGCGAACCGGCGCTGGTTGCGGGTGTTTCAATTCCGTGGCCGCTCGCGAATCGCAACCAGGGGAACATCGCCGAAGCCCAGGCGCTCGCAGGGAAGACTGAGGCGGAGAAGCGTGCAACTCAGGCGGCGCTCACCGCCCAACTCGGCGAAGCATGGGAGGCGCTCGCCAAGGCGCTCAAACAACTCGAAATCCTCGACGGCAAACTCCTCCCTGCGGCGAACAGCGCCATCGAGGCGGCCAGCACCGCGTATGAAGCCGGGCGCTTGAGCCAGCTCGAAATCCTCGATGCTCGCCGGACGCTTACCGACGCGCGCACCCAGGCGCTCCAAGCCCGCATCGCCGCGCACAAGGCCGCGGCCACTCTCGATGCGCTCACCGCCTCCTCACCCGACTTCACGGACAAAAACGTCCAGCCCCCCGCGCGCAAACGCTAACCGAACCCACCTTTTCCACACTTCATGAAAATCAAAACTCTCATTCAGATTGTCGCGATCCTTGCACTCCTCGCCGGTGCGTATTTTGTCGGTCGCAAGATCCTCAGCAGCGAACCCAAGCACACGGCTTCCGCCGAGGGCGGACACGGCGCGGCAGCAGCGGAATACGAGCGCGGCCCGAACAATGGCCGGTTGCTCCGCGACGGCGAACTGGGCATCGAGGTGACGATCTACGAGCCGGACATCCCGCCGCAGTCCCGCATCTTCCCCTTCAAGAATAACAAGCCGATTGACCCGAACGAGGTGAAGCTGGTGGTCGAGCTGCACCGCTTCGGCGGGCGCGTGGATACCATCAACTACAAGAAGGAAGGCGACTATCTGATGGGCGACAAGGTGGTGGAAGAGCCGCACTCCTTCGACGTGAAGGTGATGGCTGAATACCAGGGCAAGAAATCGCAGTGGGAGTATCAGTCTTACGAAGGCCGCGTGACGATGCAGCCGGCGGCGATTGAAACGGCGGGCATCAAGATCGAGGAAGCCGGCCCGGCCAAGCTGCGCACGCTGGTCGAAATGAACGGCAAGATCGTGGCGAATCCTGACAAGGTGGCGCACGTCACGCCGCGTTATCCCGGCGTGGTTTTGGAGGCGCGGAAGAAACTCGGCGACGCCGTGAAGAAAGACGAAGTGCTCGCTGTGGTGGAGAGCAACGACAGCCTCCGGCCTTACGAAATCAAATCGCAAATCGCCGGGCGCGTGATCAAACGCAATGCCGTGTTGGGCGAGTCCGTCTCGCAAGATACGACGCTCTACGTGGTGGCCGATCTGAGCACGATCGCGGTCGATCTCGCGGTGCCGCGCGCGGAGTTTTCCAAGCTCAAGGAAGGGCAGAAAGTAGTCATTGGCGGCGACGGTGAAACGAAGGGTGAAGCGACGCTGACTTATCTCTCGCCCATCGGCGCCGCGGACACGCAGACGATGATGGCGCGTGCGGAAATGCCGAATGCCGAGATGGCCTGGCAGCCGGGTTTGTTCGTTACCGCGGACGTCGTAGTCGAGGAAACGGAAGTGCCCATCGCAGTGAAAGCGAGCGGGCTGCAAACCTTCCGCGATTGGGACGTGGTCTTCATGATCGACGGCAGCACGTTTGAAATCGCGATCCTCGAATTGGGCCGGCGTGATGGCGATCTCGTCGAGGTGATTTCCAGCCCCCTCAAGCCCGGCACCAAATACGTCACCGAGAACAGCTTCGTCGTGAAAGCCGACGTGCTGAAGTCCGGCGCATCGCACGATCACTAAACCTTCCGAGACCATGATTGAATCACTCGTCAAAACTTCCATCCAGCACCGCTGGCTCATGCTCGTCGCCGCGCTCGCGATCGGCGCGCTTGGTTTCTACAACTATCAGCGCCTGCCGATTGATGCCGTGCCGGACATCACCAATGTCCAGGTGCAGATCAATACCGAAGCGCCTGGCTTCTCGCCGCTCGAAGCCGAGCAGCGCATCACCTTCCCGGTCGAGACTTCCCTCGGCGGGTTGCCCGGACTGGAATACACGCGCTCGGTTTCGCGCTACGGCCTTTCGCAAGTGACCGCCGTGTTCAAGGATGGCACGGACGTTTATTTTGCGCGGCAGCTCGTCAATGAGCGCATCCAGGAAGTGCAAGGCAAGCTGCCGCCCGGCATTGAATCATCGATGGGGCCGATCACCACGGGCCTCGGGGAAATCTATATGTATCTCGTGCGCGCGGAGCCGGGGGCGAAGACCGAGAAGGGCGAGCCTTACACGCCGATGGAACTGCGCACCTTGCAGGATTGGGTCATCAAACCTCAGCTCCGCACCGTGCCCGGCGTGGTCGAGGTAAATACCATCGGCGGGTTTGAAAAGCAGTATCACGTCGCGCCGCGGCCGGAGAAGCTCATCGCCTACAACCTCAGCTTCCGCGACATCATGGCCGCGCTGGCGAACAACAACTCGAATGTGGGTGCCGGTTATATCGAGCGGAATGGCGAGCAGTATCTCATTCGCGCGCCCGGCCAGGTGCTGACTTTGGAGGACATCGGCTTGATTACGGTGGGCACTTTCGACGGCGTGCCCGTCCACCTTCACGACGTGGCGGAAATCGGCATCGGCACCGAACTCCGCACCGGCGCGGCGACGGCGGAGGGCAAGGAAACTGTGCTCGCGACGGTCTTCATGCTCGTCGGAGAAAACAGCCGCAGCGTCTCGCAGCGCGTGGCTCAGCGCGTCGCGGAGGTGAACAAGACGCTGCCGAGAGGCGTCGTCGCGCACACCGTCTATAACCGCACCGACTTGGTGAACGCGACGATTGAGACCGTGAAGAAGAACCTCTTCGAGGGCGCGGTCCTGGTCATCGTCGTCCTCTTGCTGCTGCTCGGCAACGTCCGCGCGGCGCTGCTCACGGCGTTCATCATTCCGCTTTCGATGCTCTTCACGATCAGCGGGATGGTCGCGACGAAAATCAGCGGCAACCTGATGAGTCTCGGCGCGCTCGACTTCGGCATCATCGTCGATGGCGCGGTCATCATCGTGGAGAACTGCATCCGGCGACTCGCCGAGGAGCAGCATCAACGCGGGCGGCTGGCCACCCGCGCTGAGCGTTTCGAGACCGTCTTCCAAGCCACGCGCGAAGTCGTGAAACCGAGCATCTTCGGCGTCTTCATCATCATGGTGGTCTATGTGCCGATCCTCACGCTCACCGGCATCGAGGGGAAAATGTTTCACCCGATGGCGTGGACCGTCCTGCTCGCGCTGACCGGGGCGATGATCTTCTCGGTGACGTTCGTCCCCGCGGCGGTCGCGATTTTCATGACCGGCAAAGTTTCCGAGAAGGAGAACTTCCTGATGCGCGGCGCAAAGGCGATTTACACCCCGCTGCTGCGGGCTGCGATTGCCAGCCGCGCGCTCGTGGCCGCGGGCGCGGTGGTGTTGGTGGTGCTCAGCCTTCTGGTCGCCTCAAAGATGGGCAGCGAGTTCATCCCGAACCTCGACGAAGGCGACCTCGCCGTGCATTCGCTCCGCATTCCCGGCACCAGCCTGACGCAGGCCATCGACATGCAAAACGCGGTGCAGAAAAAGTTCCTCGAATTTCCGGAGGTGAAGGAAACCTTCGCCAAAATCGGCACCGCGGAAGTCGCCACCGACCCGATGCCGCCAAGCGTCGCCGATGGATTCGTGATGATCAAACCGCGATCGCAGTGGCCCGATCCGAAACGCAGCAAGACCGAACTGGTCAACGCGATGGCAGCGAAAATGGAGGCGGAACTCGCCGGCACGAAGTTCGAGTTTCTCCAGCCGATTCAGATGCGTTTCAACGAACTGATCGCCGGCGTGCGCAGCGACGTGGCGGTGAAAGTCTTCGGCGACGACCTCGACGAACTCGTCGGCGTGGGCAAGGAGATCGGCAAAGTGCTCGGCTCCATTCCCGGCGCGGAAGACGTGGGCGTCGAGCAAATCACCGGTCTGCCGCTGCTCTCGATCAACCTGAATCGCAAGGTCATGGCGCGCTTCGGCCTGAACGTGGCCGACGTGCAGGAAGTCATCCAGATCGCCATCGGCGGCAAGGAAGCGGGCGAAGTCTTCGAGGGCGACCGCCGTCATCCGCTGCTCGTGCGTTTGCCGGAAAAGCTGCGGACCAACCTCGACGCGCTCAAGCGCATCCCCGTCGAAATCCCGCAGCAGAAAAATGGGAAACCCGACCTCAAGACGGTGAGTCTCGACTCCGGCGGAGGCATGCCTGCGTTCGTGCCGCTCGGCGAGATCGCGGATTTCGACATCGCGCCCGGCCCGAATCAGATCAGCCGCGAGAACGGCAAACGCCGCGTCGTCGTCACCGCCAACGTGCGCGGACGCGACCTCGGCTCGTTCGTCGCCGAGGCCCAGCAGCGGATGGAAGCCGTCGAAATCCCCACCGGCTACTGGATGACCTGGGGCGGCACTTTCGAGCAACTCCTGTCCGCGTCGAAGCGTCTCCAGATCGTCGTGCCCCTGTCGTTGCTGCTCATCTTCATGCTGCTCTTCATGGCCTTCGGCAACGTGAAGGACGCGCTGCTCGTCTTCTCCGGCGTGCCGCTCGCGCTCACCGGCGGCATCGCGGCCCTGTGGCTGCGCGACATCCCGCTGTCCATCACCGCCGGCGTCGGCTTCATCGCCCTCTCCGGCGTCGCCGTGCTCAACGGCCTCGTGATGATTTCGTTCATCAACAACCTCCGGCAGTCCGGCACGCCGCTGGAAGACGCGGTGTTCAACGGCTCGCTCACCCGCCTGCGTCCCGTGCTGATGACCGCGCTCGTCGCCGCGCTCGGTTTCGTCCCGATGGCCATCGCCACCGGCACCGGCGCGGAAGTGCAGCGTCCGCTCGCGACCGTCGTCATCGGCGGAATCCTCAGTTCCACCGCCCTCACGCTGCTCGTCCTGCCCGCGCTCTATCGGATTTTCCACCGGGAGAGGAACGGCGAAGCTGCTGCTGCACCGGAGCCGCAACCCGCGCGATAATCCATGCCAGACTTCGTTCAAGCACTGCAAAGCGGCAGCACGAGCCTCTGGCTTTTCATCCCCACCGCCATCCTGCTCGGAGCCTTGCACGGGCTGGAGCCGGGGCACTCGAAGACGATGATGGCTGCGTTCATTATTGCCATCCGGGGCAGCATCGCGCAGGCCGTCCTGCTCGGCGTTTCCGCGGCGATTTCGCACTCCTTCATCATCGCGGTGCTCGCGTTCGCGGCGCTGCATTTAGGCAGTCAGTGGAACGCGGAGAACATCGAGCCTTATCTGCAAATCGGTTCCGCTGTCTTCATCCTCGCGCTCGCCGTCTGGATGTTCCTGCGCACGCGGAGGGACTTGCGCGACGCGCATCATCATCACGACCACGGACACCATCACCAAGGCCATGACCACGAGCACGACGAAACATTCCTGCTCGATACGGACCACGGCAGAATCGAACTGAGCGTCTTCGAGGATGGCGTGCCGCCGGTCTTCCGCCTGCGCGCGCCGCTGGGTGAGACGCTGCCAGACGCGGCCAGCGTAGCCGTCGAAACCGTGCGCCCCGACGGCGCGCGGCAGACGTTCGCCTTTACCGCCAAAGGCGACGTTCTCGAATCACGCGGTTCGATTCCCGAGCCACACGAGTTCGATGTGGTGATGACCGTGACTGCGGGCGGCGAGCGCCACACCGCGCGCGCAGAATTCCGCGAAGATGCCCACGCCCACGGCGAGGGCACGGACTTCCAGGATGCGCACGAACTCGAACACGCCGAGGACATCCGCCAGCGCTTCGCCGGGCGGGCCGTCACCACACCGCAGATCGTGCTCTTCGGCATCACCGGCGGCCTCATGCCGTGCCCTGCCGCATTCAGCGTCCTGCTCATCTGTTTGCAGCTCAAACGCATCGCCCTTGGCTTCACGATGGTCGCGTCGTTCAGCTTTGGCCTCGCGCTCACGATGGTCACGACTGGCGTGCTCGCTGCCTGGAGCGTGCAGCACGCCTCGCGGAAGTTCCGCGGCTTCGGCGAAGCGATGCGGCGCGCGCCTTACATCTCATGCGCAGTGCTCGTGATCATCGCGCTCTACATGGCCGTCCACGGCTGGCGCGGCCTCGCCGCCCATACCTGATTGATTGTGAACGCTTCCACCACCGATTCACCGCTCTGGCGGCACGGCGTTTTTCAAAAGCTGTTCTGGGCGCATGTCATCAGTCTCGTCGGCAGCGGGCTGAGTTCCGTCGCGCTCGCGCTGCTGGCGCATCAGTTGGTCGGGGCTTCCGCGTCGGCAGTGCTCGGCATCACGCTCGCGATCCGCATCGTCGTCATCGTCTTCTTCTCGCCGTGGGCGGGGCAAATCGCGGAACGCTGCGGCGCGCGGGTGCTGATGATCGGGAGCGACCTCCTGCGCGCCGGTATCGTCGTCGGCTTTTTCTTCGCGGAGAGCGTGTGGCAGATCTACGTCCTCGCCTTTTTTCTCAATCTCGGCGCGGCGATCTTCACGCCCGTCTATAAGGCGGTGATCCCCGGCGTGGTCTCGGAGAAGCAGTATCCGCAAGCACTGGCGCTCGGGGCCATCGCCTACGACACGGCGAACATCCTCGGCCCATCGCTCGCCGGTTTATTCATCGCGACGTTTGGTTTTCGCGGCAATTTCCTCGCCGATGCCGTCACGTTTCTGGTTAGCGCCGCGCTGCTCTTCGCCGTGCGCCGCCCGGATGTGGACGGTCTTCGCGCGAACAAGAAACCGACCGCGCTCGGGCACGGCCTCACCGCCATGTTTCAGCGCGCTCCGTTGCGCGAGACGTTGTTCCTCGCGTTGCAGGTCAGCGTCTCGGGCGCGTTTGTGCTCGTGGCGACGGTGGACTTCGTGAAAGGCCAGCTCGGCTTGCCCGACAGCGCCTACGCTTGGGCGATGGCCGCCTATGGCATCGGCTCGGTCTGCGGCGCTGCCCTCTACGCCCGCGTCTCGCCGCGCACGCGCGATCACTTCGTCGCGGCTTGCGCGCCGGCCATGCTGCTCGCCTTTGCCTTGGCCGGCGGACTCCAGCAATACATCCCGCTGCTCGTCGGCTGGGCCTTCGCCGGCGCGGCACAAAGCATTCTTGGAATCCGCGCCAATGAACTGCTCGCCGCGAACAGCGTCGGCGACGAACGCGCTCATATTTACGCCGCGCACTTTTCCCTCAGCCACGCCGGTTGGGGCCTCACCTACCCGCTGGCGGGACTGCTCACCACCGCCATCGGCTTCGCTCCCACCGCAGGCATCTTCGCCGGCCTGCTCGTGCTCGTGACGGCCCCGATGTGGTTTCAACGCGGCCGTCTCGCCGCGACCCACGCCCACGCCCCGGATCGCCAGCACGCCCACGCCCACAGCGCCCTCGAACCGCCGGGCGACTATCACACGCACGAGCACCGCCACGGCGACATCGTGCATTCCCATCCCCACCGCCACGACGTTCCGCATTCGCACGAATAAAGTCCGCTGGACCAAACACTGCTTGAACGACAACGATAACTGCTGCATCTAAGCGCCGATTGAAACCGCGTCCTAAATCCCATATCGTCTCCATCGTGCTGTGCGTGCTCGCACTGTTCGTGGCGCAGACGTTTGGCAGCAAGGTCGCCTACTACTGCCTGTGCGGAGGCAAGCCGGTGCCGACGCTGACTGCGTATTGCTATGGACCGCATGGAGAAGAATGTGCGGAAGAGGAAGCGAAGGCCGGCGATGCGCCCTGCGAAGACAACGAGGGTGGGGACCGCAAGGATCATCAGGTAGTGTCGCAGGAAGTGCCGATGCGGGCGATGGACGCGAAGGCGCAGGTGTTCGCGCCGCAGGTGTTGCTGGCGGTGTTGCGCGTGGTGGATTTTGTTTATGCCGATCGGGAAGTGAAGGCTCCGACCGGTTATCTCACGAGGTTTGGGGAGTCGCCGCCGTTTGGAGTCACGGTGGCCCGCACGATCGTTCTGCGGATCTGAGTCAGGGTTTGGTGACGGCACTCGCCGTTGCCGTTTGTCGTCCGCGCCGAGCGCACCGTCGCACTCTTGCGACCCTTTAAGCGCCTGCGCGGGTCTGTCCGTCACGTCACCCAACCCATGCACTCATGTCTTTTCCCAAATCCATTTTTCTATTCTTCGCCTGCGCGGCCTCCGCGTGGGCCGGCACCGTGTCCCTCAGTGTCGAGGGCGCAGCCGATTACGCGCTAAAGCGCAACCCAACCCTTGCTGCCGCCCGGCTCCGCATTGAGGAAGCGCGCGGGCGGCTCCAGCAAAGCGGCCGGCTCAGCAATCCTGAGCTGGAGCTGGGTTTCACGCGCAACACCGTCGGGCCGGAAGGTTCTGCGGGCATTTCGCTCATGCAGAGGTTTCCGCTCACGGCGCGGCTTCGCTTTGAAAAGGCAGTCTCCAAAGCCGAACTCGCCGCCGCCGAAGCGGAAGTGCGGGATGCCGAGCGCAAGCTCGCTGCCGAAGTCCGCACCGCTGCGGTGAAGCTGCTTGCCCTTGCTGGTCAGCGCGATCTTCGCACCAAGCAACTCGGCAACAGCCGCGAGCTTTTTAGCTTTCTCAGCAAACGCGTCGCGGCGGGCGAGGCATCCGCCGTCGATGCTTCACAGGTGGAACTCGAATCGCGCCAAATCGAAGTCGAGAACCTCATGCTCGCGGCGGATGAAGCGGTGCTGCTCGGCGAACTCCGCCCGCTGCTCGGCGTCGCGGGCGAGAACCGCGTCGCGATCACCGGTGAATTGCCCGTGCCCAAGGGCATCCCCGCCGCGCGTGAGGTTAGCGGACGGGCGGACATCCTCGCGGCCGAATCCCGCGCGGAAGCGGCGCGCTGGGTCGTGTTGGAGCAGCGCGCGCGGAAGTGGGAGGATTTCGGCATCGGCGCTTCCTACTCGCGCGACCGCACGCTCGATGAACCCGAGCCGGTCGAAACGGAGCACATCTTCGGCATCCGGTTCAGCTTTCCGCTGCCGCTCTGGAACAACAATTCCGGGCGCATCCGCGAAGCGCAAGCCGCTGCGAAGCGGACGGAACTGGAAGTCGATGCGACTAGGCTCGGCGCGAACGCGGAAGTCTTCGCCGCGCTGAGCGCGATGCGCGCCTACGCCAAGCTCATCGGCGAACTCGACGACCAGGTGCTGCCTGCTGCTACGCGGATCGAAGAGCAGCTTCGCACCAGCTACTCGACCGGCCTCACGCCGCTCACCGACGTGCTGCGCGCCCGCACGCGCCGGCTCGAACTCCAACGCCAGCGCCTCGATGCGCTCCGCGAATATCAACTCGCCCGCATCCGGCATTCCGCCGCGACGAGCCAATCCAACTTAACTTCCAAGACTTACAAATAATGAAACGCATCCTTCCCATTCTGGCCCTCTGCGCCGCCGCCAGCCTCGGCTTTGCCCAGGAAAAAAAGGCGGACAACAAACGCATGGCCAATACGGTCGTGCTCGACGAAACCGGGGTGAAAAATCTCCGCATCGAAACGGTGGAGGTCGATGAAACGGACTTCGAGGAAATCATCTTCTCGCTCGGGCGCATTGAGGCGATTCCCAGCAAGACGGCGGCGGTGAGCAGCCGCGTGCCGGGACGCATCATGGAGCTGAAAGCGAACCCCGGCGATCAAGTGACTGCGGGGCAGGACGTGGCCCGCCTCGAAAGCCGCCAAGCGGGCGATCCACCGCCGAGCATCCTGCTGAAAGCACCCATCGCGGGCCTCGTCACGAAAGTCGATGCGCGGCTCGGCGATCCGTTGGAACCGGACAAGGCGCTGCTCGAAATCACCGATCTCAGCGAAGTCTATGCGGTGGCGCGCGTGCCCGAGCATCAAGCTGGCAGCATGAAGCCGGGCACCGTCGCGCACATCAAAGTGGCCGCGTTACCAGAGGAGAACTTCGACGGCGAACTGCTGCGCTTTGGCACTTCGGCGGACAAGCAGAGCGGCACCATCGACGCGATTTTTCGCCTGCCGAACAAAGGAGGGCTGCTGCGCGCCGATATGCGCGCGGAGTTTTCCATCGTGCTTAGCAAACGCTCCGGCGTGGTCAGCGTGCCGCGGGCGGCGCTGCAAGGCGAGGCGTCGAACCGCTTCGTCTATGTGGAGGACTTCGATTTGAAAAATGCCTTCGTTAAAACGCAGGTGCAGGTCGGGCAGATGAATGATCGCTTCGTGGAAATCACGAGCGGTCTGCTGCCCGGCGACAAGGTGGTGAAGCAGGGCGCATATTCGCTGGCCTTCGCGGGCGGGGGGAGCGTGTCGCTGAAGGACGCGCTTGATGCGGCGCACGGTCACGAGCACGCGGCGGACGGCTCCGAATTGAAACCTGAAGACCAGGCCAAGAAAGCGACTGGCGACGATGGCCACGGCCACGGCGAGGGCGCGCACTCCAGCCCGCTGTGGAAGATCGTGAGCGGCGTTCTCTTTGTGCTGCTGCTCGTTTCCACGCTCACGAAGCGTGGCGGGGCCGCGCCGACGAAAATTGCCGCGAACCAACCCGCATCCAAAGCGGAGGAGGCACGGTAATGCTCAACAAGATGATTCATTGGTCGCTCGCGAATCGGGCGATCATCATCGGCATCTCGCTGATCCTGATGGTCACGGGCTTGCGGACGGCCACGCAGTTGCCCGTCGAGGTGCTGCCGGACTTGACCAAGCCGACCGTCATCATCCTCACCGAAGCGCCGGGCCTCGCGCCGGAGGAGGTGGAAACGCGCGTGACGCAGCCCATCGAAAGCGCGCTCATGGGCGTCGCCGGGTTGACGCGGCTGCGGTCGAACTCCGACGTGTCGCTCTCGCTCGTCTATGCCGAGTTCGGCTGGGACACCGACATCTACAAGGCGCGGATGCTCGTGCAGGAGCGAATGCAGGGCGTGCGCGAACAACTGCCCGAAGGCGTGCAGCCGTTCATGACGCCGGTCGCCTCGCTCATGGGCGAAATCCTGCTTGTCGGCGTGCGCTCGACGATCAAGGAAGGCGAGCCCGGTTACATCCCACCGCGCGATGTGCGCGCCCTGGCGGATTGGACGATCAAGCGCCGTCTGCAAAGCGTCTCCGGCATCGCTGAAATCCTGAACATGGGCGGCGGCGTGAAGCAGATCGAGATTCAGCCCGACCCGTTTCGGATGCAGGCCAATAGCGTGAGCTTTGAAGAGCTGGAGAAGGCCGCAGGAGACGCGGCGAACACGACCACCGGCGGTTTCATCAACACCGGCCCAACGGAAATCATGGTGCGGAATCTCGCCATGACGGTGCAGCTCGAAGACATCGCGCGCACCGTCATCAAGAAGATCAACGACCGGCCCATCCTCATCTCCGACGTGGCGAAAGTGGTGTGGGGCATCGAGCCAATGCGCGGCGACGCGACGGTGAGCCAGAACCCGGAGAAGTCACCGACTTACGGCGTCATCATGTCGATCACCAAAGCGCCGGGTTTCGACACTCGCGCGCTGACCGAGCAAATCAAAGCCGCGCTCGATGAGCTGGGGACGACCTTTCCGAAAGGCGTCGAGACGACGCTGCTCTTTCAGCAAAAGGATTTCATCGACCACGCCATCGGCAACCTCGCAGAAGCCATCCGCGACGGCGCGATCATGGTGACCATTGTCATCTTTTTGTTCCTGCTGAATTTCCGCACGACGTTCATCACGCTCATGGCGATGCCGCTTTCCTTCGGCATCACCATGCTGACCTTCAAGTGGTTCGACATCTCGGTGAATTCGATGACCCTCGGCGGCCTCGCCGTCGCCATCGGCATGGTCGTGGATGACGCCATCGTTGATGTGGAAAATGTCTTTCGTCGTCTGCGCGAAAACGCCGCATCGCCGCATCCGCGCCCGAAGCTGCACGTCATCGCCTCAGCCTCCGGCGAAGTGCGGAACTCGATCCTCTACGCGACGATTCTCATCATCCTCGTCTTCCTGCCGCTGCTCGGTCTGAGCGGCGTCGAGGGCAAGCTCTTCGCCCCCATCGCCATCGCCACGATCATTTCGATGATGGCGTCCTTCGTCGTTTCGCTGACCGCGATCCCGGTGCTGTGCTCCTTCCTGCTGAATCCCAAACACGGCGGCGAACACAAGGATGGGTTCCTCGTGCGCGGGATGAAATGGCTGCTCGAAAACACGCTGCTCCGCTTCGGCCTGAGCCAGCCGTATCTGCTCCTCGCCATCGTGCTGATGATCGTGATCGGCGCGTTCTCGCTCTATCCGCAGATGAGTAAGGACTTCCTGCCCGCCTTCAAGGAAGAGACGCTGCTCATCGCCGCGACTTCCGCGCCCGGCACTTCGCTGGAGGAAATGAACAAGATTTCCGACGTGCTCGAACAACAAATCCTCTCCGTGCCGGACGTGCGCAAAGTCGGGCGTCGGCTCGGTCGCGCGGAACGCGGCGATCATGTCGTGCCGGTTTCGACGGCGGAGTTCGACGTGGATTTCCGCGAGGCCGAAGGGCATCTCAGCGGCAAGGGACGGACGCGGAAAGAGATCATCGAAGATGTCACGAAACGCGTGCGCTCGGTGCCCGGCGTTTTTGCCGCAGTCGGCGGGCCGCTCGCGGATCGCATCGGCCACATGCTCTCCGGCGTGTCCGCGCCCGTGGCCCTGAAAATCTTCGGCCCGGACCTCGATAAGCTGCGCCAACTCGGCATCGAGGTGCAGGCCGTGGCGAAGACCATCCCAGGTTTTCAGGACGCGAAACTCGACCAGCAATCGAGCATCCCGCAACTCCGCATCGAGGCCGACCGCGACCGCGCCGCCGCGTATGGCATCGCGCCCGGCCACTTGAACGAACAGCTCTCCGCGCTCATCGGCGGGAAGGAAGTCGCCGAACTGCGCGAAGGCCAGCGCGCGGTGAATCTCGTCCTGCGGCTCCCTGTCGAGTGGCGCGATTCGCCGGATCGCATTGCGCGGCTCCCTGTGGAAACCACCACCGGCCAGCACATCCCGCTCTCGCTCGTGGCCGACGTGCGTGAGGCGAAAGGTCCGAACGTCATCTTCCGCGAAAACAGCCAGCGGCGTTTCACCATCGCGATCAAACCGACGGTGCGCGATGTCGGCGTGCTCGTGCAGCGGCTGCAAAAAGAAGTGAGCGATAAAGTGGCGCTGCCCGAAGGTTACTTCATCACTTACGAGGGCGAGTTCCAGGCGCAGAAGGAAGCCACGCAGCGCATTGTCATCTTCTCCGCGCTCGTCCTCGTGGTCATCGCCTTCCTGCTCTACGGCTATTTCAGGACGCCGTTTTTCGCCGCGCAGGTGCTCCTCGACATCCCGCTCGCGCTCGTCGGCGGGCTGGTCTTCACCTACCTGAAGTTAGGAAATATCAGCATCGCCACGCTGGTCGGCTTCATCGCCGTGGCCGGTGTCGCCGCGCGGAATTCGATCATGCTCATCTCGCACTTCCTGCATCTCATGGCGGTGGAAGGTGAAACCTTCACCAAGGAAATGATCATCCGCGGAACGAAGGAGCGGCTCGTGCCCGTGCTGATGACCGCGCTCGCCGCGGGCATCGGCCTCATCCCGCTCGTCCTCGCTGCCGATCAGCCGGGCAAGGAAATCCTGCATCCCGTGGCCGTCGTCATCGTAGGCGGACTCATCACCAGCACGCTCCTCGGCCTCGGGGTCACGCCCACCGTCTTCTACACGTTCGGACGCAAAGCCGCCGCGACCGCCGTCGAAAACGAAGCCGGAGCCGCGCACTGAAACCACTCTCCGCCGCGGTGCCGGTTTGGACACCGCAGCGGTCCACCACTTCCAAACCACCAAAAAAGCAAAACCTGAAAAACAAACAGCACATGAAATCCATCGCACTGAAACTCCTCACCGCCCTCGCGCTCACCCTCCCCGCTTTCGCCGCCGACAAGCACGAACACGGGAAGAAAGAAGAAGGCCCGAATGGCGGTCGCGTAATCACCGCCGTCGAACCGCACCTTGAATTCCTCGTGACCAAGGACCGCAAAGTCGAAATCACCGCGCTCACCGAAGCCCTCAAGCCCGGCAAGCTCAGCGGCCAGGTCATCGCCGTCACCGCTGGTGATCGCAGCAATCCGACGAAGCTCGAATTCAAGGAAGACGGCGGCAAACTCGTCTCCACGAACGCACTCCCAGCGGGCAATGACTTCCCCGTCTCCGTGAGCATCAAAGCGAACGCGAGCGGCAAAGCCGTTTATGAGAAGTTCAACCTGAACCTCGAAAAGTGCCCGACCTGCAAGCATCAGGAATACGCCTGCGTCTGCGCCCACGCGCACGAGGATGACAAGAAGAAGAAGTAACCGCCGCCACGAATCGGGGAGCGGGCCATCGCGCCCGCTCCCCGGCTCTGCGGCACCACCCATGAAACCTTCTTTTTTCCAACTGACCGCATTCACATTCCTTGCAGCCTGCGGGTGCGCGTCCGGTCAAATCGTCACGGGAAACGAGTTGGTCCGCATCGAAGTGCGGGTCGCCTCCGATCAGGACCGCAAAGACATCAAGAGCAGTTCGGCGGACAGCGTGACGCAGCACAAAACGCTCACCATCGCGCTCTCCGGGAAACCGAAGTCGCCCGAAACCCGCACCGGCAAATGGACGGCTTACGGGCACTCCGCCAAGGGGCATGACTACCCCGTGCTCGAATCCGGTGAGTTCAAAGTCGAGTTTTCACCGCAAGGCCGGCAGACGATTGAATCGAAGAAGATCACGACGACCTACACCCCCGAACATTCCGTGGTATCACGCGGACGCTCTGGCGGTGGCGGCGGCACTGGACGGAGCACGACCAAGGCGAAGAAGGTGGAGGCGACCGGAACGAGATTCGCGGGATACGGCGTCGTGGTCAAAGACGGCGGGAAAGTCGTCGGAGAAACCTTCGATCCGGCGGGCCTGAAACAGGAGGCGGCAAAATGAAGGCGCTCAGCATCGCTGTGCTCCTTGGCATCGGCTTCGTCGCCGATGCGGCGGCGATGCCTCCAACCGGGCGACGACACACCGGGACGATTGAGCACGTCGATTTGCAAACGCACCGCCTCACCTTCCGCGCGGATCGGGAGGCGACGGCCAAGACTTTCGTTTGGAACAAACGCACGCGCTTTGTTCGCGAGATCAGCTTTGTCGAAGCCTCGGCGCTGGGCAAAGGCGCGCGCGCCGATGTGACCGTTCACTCACCATTCTTCGGCGAGCCCTTCGTCTCGCGCGTCATCCTTCTGCAACCCGCGCCCACCGCGCGCTCGCGCCAGTAATTTCATGCGAACCAAACGCATCGACCTGGTGCGAGTGCTCGTCCTGGTCAGCGACCGAAGAGCAGCGACAGCACCACGTCGCGACCGCTGCGGTGATCGTGGCGGCGGCTGTCGTAACGCCGCCCGGAGTCGTGATGACGATGCTCGCGCGACGAGCGATAACGGTCGTCGGAGCGGTGATGATCGCGGTCAGAATGACGGCGGTCGTAATGCTCGTGACGGTCGCACCGGTCGTCATCATGGCGGTCGCGCGCCTGGGCCTGCGGCGCAAAGGCGGCGAGTGAAAGGAGCGCGGAGGCGGCGATGGCAATGGGTTTGGTGTGCATGGTGTTGTGCGTTCTTCGACGCGGCACGCTCCAAAACAATTCACGCGCTTCCTCGCTTGCGCGCGTGGAGGTCACTTTTTTTATGAGCGGCCACGATCACGACGGTCACAATCACAAGCCGAGCGACGAAGCGAAGAACATCGCGCTGAATTCCGAATCGAAGGGCAATATCGAAACGACCCTGCGCGTCGCCGGGATGGATTGCGCGGATGAGGTCGAGGCGCTGGAGCAGGTGTTTCGCCCGCTCAAAGGTGTGCGCGAAGTGCGGGTGAATTTGATGGGCGGAAAGGTGACGCTTTTCCACGACGAGAGCGTGACGCCGGAGCAACTCATCGGCGCGGTCGCGAGCACCGGCATGAAGGCCGCGCGCGATGGCGACGATGCCGCGGACGTGGAGGCCGCGAAACGAATGCGGCAGATTTCCGTCGCCGTTTCGGGTGTCTTCACCGGCCTCGGCTTGCTCGCGCAGTGGATAAAATTTGGCCCGGCGCTCGCGGCGAACATCGCCTTTGGCATCGCGATCGTTGCGGGCGGCTGGTTCATCGCGCCGAAGGCGTGGCGTGCGGTGCGGCGATTCGCGCTCGATATGAATGTGCTGATGACCGTCGCCGTCGCGGGTGCGATGGCGATTGGCGAATTC
>JANNWY010000172.1:0-4923 GCA_031409335.1 Chthoniobacteraceae bacterium
TGACTGGCGGCCGTATAGCGACGGTCACTGGCTTTATACGGACGCAGGATGGACCTGGGATTCCGAGGAGCCTTATTCATGGGCCGTGTATCACTACGGCCGTTGGGCGCGGGTCGATCGGGTCGGCTGGGTCTGGGTGCCTGGCACCGAATGGGGACCGGCCTGGGTTTCCTGGCGTCGCAGTCCGCGACACGTCGGTTGGGCTCCCCTTCCACCGGAGGCGGCATTCAGTCGCTCCGTCGGCTTGAGCGCCCGAGTGGATGCCGACTACGACATCGGCCCAGCTAACTACAGCTTCGTCGAAGTGCGCAACTTCGGGGCGCCACGCTTGCGGACGGTATTCGTCGAGCCGCGGGAGAACATTACAATTATCAATCAGACCACAAACATCACGAGGATCACCTACGTCAATAACGTCGTTTATAACGAGGGACCACAATACGACGTGATCTCGCGCGAAAGCTCGCAGCCCATCCGACGCCTGAAGCTGGAGCGTCGCGAGGAACTCGAAGGCGATCCCCGCACGGTGCGCCCGGAACAATTGAGGACGAAAGTGGAAGGCGATTCATTGCGAGTGCTGGCACCACAGTTTGACGCGACACCTGCGACGGCTCCGCGCAAAGTCGCGGCAAAGGTGGAAAAGGCCGAGGTGGATCGTGGCTGGAAAAATGCCGGCCCGCCGGCTTCCGTGGCAAAGCTGCGCACCAAGATCAAGAGCGAGCCTGCGACACCCGCGGAAGTGCCGCCGCAACCGAAGACGGCAAAGACGCCGGACGCACCCGCTTCAGCCGAAACAAAGCCAGACGCAGTTACCGCACCGGCATCTCCCCCGAATGAAAAGTCGGTAAAGGCAAAATTGAAGAATGGCGGCAAGCCAAAGAGTACCGCCGCACCGGCCACACCGGAAGTCGCACCCGGGGCTTCGCCAAACGTTGATACTACGAAACCCGAGAAGTCTCTGCCTGCAGAGAAGCCGGTTGTGCCCGATCAAACCCGGAAAGGAGGAAAGCCCGGCAAGCCAGCGAAGCCTGTGAAGCCGGAAGCCGTTCGTAATCCAGCTCCGCCCCCCGCCGCCGGAACGCCTGAACAGCCCCAAGGCAGGAAAGGCAAGAACAAGGGAATCGAAGCCCCGCGTCCTCCTGCGGAAGCTTCCCCACAGGCGCAAGCTCCCGTGCGAAAGAAGGAAAGTATCGAGCAGCCCCGCAAACTGCCACCAACCGCAGTCGAGAAACCACGGGAGAAGATTCATCCTAGCAAGGGAGATGTGCAGCCCAAACCCGAGCAACCCGCCGCCCGCAGCAAGGAACGCAAGGCTCCCAACATCCCGGAACCGCGCCCTCAAGCCAAGAGACCCGAGCCACACCAGCAGGCGGCGCCTGCTGTCACGCAGCCTCAGCCGCCTCAACCCGCGAAAGGAAAAGGCAAGGGCAAGGGTAAGGACGACAAGAAGGATGAGGGAGCGCCCCAATAGCCGCCCCGAATGACGCACACCGCTTCACCAACGCAGAACGAACCAATAGATATGCAACCTAAATCCACAAGCACCACTCATAAGCTCGGAAAGAACCCAAAAGAAACCGCCGTGAAGGCCGTAAAGCATGACGCAAACTTCAAGCAATCTCGCGACTTGCGGGAAGACCGAAGCCATCGACAGATGAAGACCGCAGGTCCGGCCGGCGCTCCGCACGGGAAATAGCCCGCCGGGCCACACAAACAGAATCATCAAACCCAATGCCAATGGAACCCATGACTGACCTCAAAGACAAATTAACCAGCGCCGCAAACAGCCTCGGCGAGAGTGCCAGCGGTGCTGCCGAAAATTTGCAAACCCACGCGAAAGACGCCTGGGACTCCGTGCAGAGCGGAACCAATCGCGCCGTGCGTGAAAGCTCAGCTTACGTTCGCGAGAATCCCGTGCCGGCCGTGATCGCAGCCGTGGGTTTCGGTTTGGTGCTTGGCCTGTTGTTGAGTCACCGGGAGCCAGTGTCATTCAAGGACCGTTACGTCACTGAACCGCTGCACCAATCCAAAGGCATGTTGCTGGGCTTGCTACTCGCGTGCGGCGGCCTGCTCAAACGCACCCTTTCTTCGGCCTCGGGTGCCGTTGAAGAGATTTTCGAGAACGCCGGCGACGATTTGAAAGATTCTGTGAAGCCGTTGAGAACGGCCGCAAGACAGGTCGGTCGAAAAATCGGCTTGTAAAACCGATGCGAACGACCCTGCTCTTCACATCCGGCTTGCTAACACTCCTTACGCTGGTCTCTGCCCGGGCCGCGGACAAGACCGCGGGCGGAACTTTCAGCATCTACCTGGAGAACGACCTCTTCGCCGGCACCGATCGCCAATACACGAGTGGCGTAAAGCTCGGCTGGAGTTCGTCAGATCTCGAAAGCTATGGCGACTCGCCTTACGCGAGTCCGTTCCTGCCGCTGTTCAATCTCCTGCCTTACATCAACGAGAAAAATTACCAAAAGAACCTCGTCTTTGCGCTCGGACAGAACATCTATACGCCGGATAACACAGAGGCATTTGACTTGGTCAAAGGGGATCGGCCCTACGCCGGGTGGCTATATATGGGTGTGGGTGTGGTGTGGAAAGATGCCAAGGTGCGTAATTCGCTCGTGTTAAACGTGGGAGTAGTCGGCTCTTGGGGATACGGGCAGGAAGCGCAGCGGCTCGTGCATGATTTGCGCGGGCTTGGTCATCCGAACGGATGGGACAACCAGCTCCACAACGAACTTGGCGTCGAAGCGATCTATCAGCGCGAATGGCGTTGGCCGAAGCACGAGCGTCGTGTGGGCTTCGATTGGGAACTGCTGCCGCACGCAGGCATCGCACTCGGCAACGTGCAGACCTATGCCAATCTGGGTGGCGAGTTGCGGGCCGGATTGAACCTGCCCGATGATTTTGGCACCGCCGCGATCGGCCCCGCGGCGACGACCTCCACGCCCGTGGACGGCAGGCAGGGAGCCGAACGCTCGCGGTTCGACCTCGGCCTTTACGTGTTCGCACGTGTTGATGGCCGCGTCGTGGCGCACAACATTTTCCTCGATGGAAATACCTTTGGGAACAGCCCGTCGGTCGATCACAAATGGCTCGTCGCAGACCTCAGCGTCGGCGCGGCGGTGAACTATAGGAACACGAAGTTCGCCTACGCATTCGTCTATCGGACGGAAGAGTATTACGGGCAGAAGGATGCGCAGATTTTCGGCACTGTGTCGGTGAACTTTACGTTTTGATGCCTAGGATATGCGACACGGGCTTTCCTATTCGATAGCGGGCTTGCTCGCGTTGGCGTTCGTCCCAGCCGCAGCGGCGCAAACGAAAGTCAGGAAGAAAACGGTCGCAGGTGAGGTGGTGGCGCCGAAAAAGAAGACCAGCCCGATCGTTCCGCCCGAAAAAAATGTGAAGTCACCCGACACGGAGTCTGAGGTTTCGGCTCCCGCGAAGTCGGTGACTGCTATCAACGTCTCGATCGCGCCGGAGGAAATCTTGGAGTTTCACGCACAGCCCGCCGGCGTGCGAAAGCTCATCGAGTCCAGCCTCGCCCTCGCGAAGCAAAACCTCACTTACACTTTCGGCTCCGCCGACCCGGCCAATGGCGGCCTCGATTGCTCGGGCTTCATCTACTACCTCCTGCGTCAGCATGGCTTCACGCAAGTGCCGCGCGATTCCAGCGGGCAATACGTCTGGGCAAGGCAGGAGCGCGGCTTTCGCGCCGTCGTCAGCCGCAAGCCCGACAGCTTCGAGATGGATCAGCTCCTGCCGGGCGACCTGCTCTTTTGGATCGGAACTTATGCCACCGACCACGATCCGCCGGTGACGCATGCGATGCTTTACCTCGGCACCGAGAAAGCCACCGGCGCGAAGATCATGATCGGATCGAGCAACGGGCGCACTTTCCACGGGCAGAAGCGGAATGGAGTCAGCGTGTTCGACTTCACGATGCCGCGCACACCGATCGGCAGCGAACCACGCACGACCTTCATCGGCTACGCTCGCATTCCCGGTTTACGCGACTGATTTTCAGCCATCCATCCGAACACCATGAAAAACACACCCATCCTCGGCATCGTCCTCATCCTCATCGGCGCAGCGATTCTCGCCTACGGACATTTCAGCTATAAAACGCGGGAAACCGTGCTCGAAATCGGACCGATCAAGGCCACCGCGGACAAGACGCACAACGTGCCGATGCCGCCGATCCTCGGGTGGGCGCTGATCGCCGGTGGCGCGGGTGTGCTCGTTTTCTCTGGACGATCGAAAGCGTAGGCGCTGAGTGGTGGTTGCCAGCCGATGAATCTCACCGACCGCAAAAGTTTCGCCGGACCATTCTGGGTGCTGGCGTTGCTCATCGCCGCGGCGGCAACGCTTCGGTTGGCGCAGGATGTTTTCCTCCCACTCGTTCTCGCAGGGCTGTTGAGCTTTCTACTTTCGCCGCTCGTCCGCTTTCTGGAACGCGGGCGGATCGGGCTCTCGGACGCCGCCCGGGCCGACGCCTGCCAGATCGTGCGTCAGATCCTCACCGATCTCGCCGAGCCGCAAGCGGAGTCTTCCTCGGCGCAAGTCCTCTGCATCCCTGCCAGCCACGAAGGCAACGAACTCGCCGGGCTGATGCTCGCGCAAGTGCTCGCGCAGTCCGGCGTCGTGGCCACCGTACTTTCCTCGAAACTGCTCGCCTCCGAATCAGTCGAGCAAGCCGTGGTGCTCATGCCGTCGATCGTCTGCATCTCCTCACTGCCGCCCGTCTCGACCATCGCCGCCCGCGCGCTCTGCGAACGCCTGCGCCCCTTCGGCAAACTCGACCTCTCAATCGTCCGTCGCAGCGACGATGCCAACGGCTTTCAACTCGTCAAAAAGCGTTGGATTGTCGAGCGCACCTTCAGCTGGCTCTACAAGTCCCGCCGCCTCTCCCGCGACTAC
>JANNWY010000173.1:0-4176 GCA_031409335.1 Chthoniobacteraceae bacterium
TCGTGAACCTGCGCGAACTCCTGCTCCAACTGGTCGAGCAAATGTTCGTAGTGCGTTGTGAGTGTCGAACGCGGAGCCGAGAATGACGGCGAAGTTTCAATGCTGCGCGAGATGTAGAGAATGAGGCGCTGACGGCGGAGCTGCCGCTTGGTCATCGCCTGCCAGTAGCGGGCGAAGCGCTCGTTCCGGGCGCGCCGCGTCCACACGTTCGTCGCGCGTTTCGTCTCGTCGTTGTAGCGCAGCAATTCCCGCTGGTAATCCGAATCGCAGAACCACTGCACTTGCAACCGCTGGTTGTCGCTGAGGGAGGCGAGCAGGACGGATAGTTTGTCCTGGAACTCATTCAGCTCGCCGATCTGTGCGTTGTTGAAATCCGGCGGCTCGAAGATGAAACCTTTCGAGGCAAAGCCGCCCGCGTTCAGACCATTGAAAATGAGAAGGTCGCGCAGGAAGTAGCCGTTGGCCGGCTTCTCGACGATGGAATCAATGGGCCACATCGTCTTTGGAAATAAGCGGATGCTGTGGCTGAAGCCGCGGGTTCGGACTGAAACCCGCGCCGTTGGTCCAATAGTCCACGAGGTCGAGGTCGTAGGCGGGTGGTTTTCCCTGGCGGAAGCCGAAGACGTAAATGAGCGTCAGCGCCAGCGGGATGATCGCCATGCCGAACGACTGGCCAAAGCTGCACCGGGCCGCGCTGAAAAGGAGGAGCAGCGTCACGACGAAGAAGAAGACGCCAGCAACGACGAACCAAAACAGGTTGCCGTCGAGGCCCCACGTCTTGCCTTCGGAGTCGTCGGCACTGTTCGTGTCGGAAAATCGCAGCTCGTGGTCTTTCATTGGAAAGCGCCGACTTCCACGGTGGAACCGCCAAGACCGAACGCGGTGAAGAGCGCCTTCACGATCACCGGCGCTCCGGCGATGATGAGGCCGCCGATAATCGAGAGTTTGCCGGCATCGGTATCGCCGCGCCGGATGGCGAAGCCTCCGCCGACAACGCAAATGGTGCCGAAGATAAATCCGATGAGCATGACGATGCCCATTGCTTTGCTCGCGCCTTCGGCGAGACCGCCCGCGGCCTGGGCGAGGATCGGCGCGAAGCGCATGGAAACGAGATACGATGAAATGTTCATGTGCTTCGTTGTAAGCCACGCGCCGAAGCGACCTGCTCCGCCGGTGGAGTCACTTTTCAGAGCCGGGATGGTGGAGTCGTCGCGTGACCCATTCGACGAACGACAACGACGCGACGCGCGAGAGACTCCGCGAGTTAGAGAGCTACTTGCGGGGAAAGATCCGCGGGCAGGATCACGCGCTGCCGCGTATCGCATCTGTCCTCCAGCGTGGCCAACTCGGGCTGCGAAAGCCGGGCCGGCCGCTCGGCAGTTTCCTTTTCCTCGGGCCTACCGGCGTCGGAAAAACGGAAGTGACGATCGCATTCACCGAGTTCGTGATGGGGCTGGATCACCTGTTCCGCTTCGATATGTCGGAGTATCAGACGCAGGAAAGCATCGGGCTGCTGCTCGGTGGGAAGCTCGGTGAGCGCGGCACGCTCGCGCTGGCCCACGACAAGCACGGTGGCGGTACGCTGCTCTGCGATGAGATCGAAAAAGCGCATCCGCGCGTGCTCGACCTCTTCCTGCAAATCCTGGATGCGGCGAGGATCACGATGGCGAATGGCGACACTCTCGATTGGAGCGGATTTTATATCGTCTTCACCTCGAACATCGCGGCGGCAGAATTGCTCGAACTCCAGCATTCCAGCTTCGCCACGATGGAACGCCACGTCCTCACCCATGCGCAACGAGCCATGCGCCCTGAACTCTACGGGCGTATCAATGAGAAGATCGTCTTCAACAAGCTCACCTACGATGTGCAGCTCGAAATCGCACGTCTTCTACTCACGCAGGAATTGGCCTTTCTCCGCGCGAAAGGTCACGCCATCGAACACGCCACAAACGTCCTGCCCTTCCTCGTCCGGCGGGGCTTTCATCCCCGCCTCGGCGCGCGTCCGCTCCGTGATGTGCTGGAGAAGTGTATCGGAGATGCCGTCGCTGCGGATGTGCTCGCGGGCGGCAGCGGTGGCGGAAACCTCGTTGTGCGGGAAGATGAAAACCGGCTACAAATCGTGTCTCCCTGATATGCAATTACCATGAAGAAACGTGTTTCAAAAACCGTTGCCGCTCCACTTGCTGGCTACGACGCGATCCTTTCCGGGCTGGTCGATTTGCTCGAAAGCGCCCGCCGGGTTTCCGCCCGCGCGGTTAATGCGGTGATGACCGCGACGTATTGGGAAGTCGGTCGCCGGATCGTGGATTTTGAGCAGGGCGGCAAGAAGCGCGCGGAGTATGGCGAGATGCTTCTGGAGCGATTGTCCGCTGATCTCACCGCGAAGTTCGGGCGTGGTTTTTCCCGGCAGAATCTCCACAAGTATCGCCAGTTCTTTTTGGGCTACCGGGAAATTCGCCCGACAGTGTCGGGCGAATTCATCGGGGACAAACGCCCGACGCTGTCGGGCGAATCTGGAACGGACGGCGCGCCCTCAATTCCCGCGCGGCTCAAGCACATCGCCGCACGCTTTCCGCTGCCGTGGTCGAACTACGTTCGTCTGCTGGCCCTACGCAGCGATGAGGCACGAAAGTTTTACGAAACCGAAGCTCTGCGCTGCGGCTGGACGGTGCGCCAGCTTGATCGACAAATTTCGACGCAGTTCTACGAGCGCACGGCGCTGTCGCGCAACAAGGCCGCGATGCTCCGCAAAGCGGGCAAGCCGGAAGTGGGAGACGCCGTGAGTGCCGACGAGGAAATCAAAGACCCCTTGATGCTCGAATTTCTCGGACTGAAAGATGAGTATTCGGAATCTGATTTGGAGGACGCGCTTATCCGGCATCTGGAAAGTTTTCTCATGGAACTCGGCGGCGATTTTGCCTTCATCGCGCGCCAGCGGCGATTACGCATCGGCGATGAATGGTATCGCGTCGATCTGCTGTTCTTCCACCGCAAACTGCGCTGCCTCGTCGTCATTGATCTCAAGCTCGGCCGGTTCACTCATGCCGACGCTGGACAGATGCACCTTTACCTCAACTATGCCCGTGAGCACTGGACGAACGAGGGCGAGAATCCACCCATCGGTCTGATTCTTTGCGCGCAGAAAAACGATGCCGTCGCCCATTACGCGCTGGAAGGATTGGCAAACAAGGTCGTTGCGCGGGAATACCTCACGGCACTGCCAAAGGAAAAGACGCTGGCGGAGGAGATCGAGAAGACGCGCAAGCGTCTGGAAAGCGGCACTGCCGGAGCTTAACTGCTTCGGCGCGCTTTGCGTTCCTCCCGGCGGCGCCGGAGTTCGCGCGCTGCGTGCCACTGCGCGAGAATGCGGAACACGTCATCCAGTTCGGCCCAATACCAAGTGCGCGTTTTTTCCAGCCGCATAGCGATTTTGTCGCCGGGATGAAGCATGACTACCATGCGTTTGCGGTAGTGGCCGAAAGGCATCCGGCAGCGTCGTTTGATCGGTCGTTCTAATTCAGTCATAGCCGCTATTTTACCAAACGGCACTCTTCGGTTTCTCCGATTGCGGACAGCTATGAGAGACTTACAGATGCAGGCTCAGAGTGAAAGATTTCCATTGACTCGAATTTTCGAGGGTCGCGAGTCCAAGGGTTCAGGCGAAGCGAAAGCCGAAGCGTCAGGCTGCCGATGGGCCAGCGGGCGGCAGGCCGAAAGCGGAGGCGCAGCGAAGCCTGGGCGCTTGGTCTCGCGTCCTCCGTGGCGGACGGGATGAACTGCCGCTTCCTGAGTCTGCGAAGGCGGCGGCAGTTGATCCCGTTCGGTGGTGGCCTATCGCTCATCGCTCGTCCAGTGGGCTTGCTCAGCACGGCGCTGTTGTTCGATGCGCTTGTCGCTCTGTTCGGCTGAGTGTGCGACTCGGCGAAGTCCATCGGTGCTCATGGGAAATGGCGGATACAGCACCTCATCGTCCTCGGACGCTTCCGCACTCGCCTGTTCCCAACGAGCGAACTCTCCCGACTCCTTCAACACACGTCGTTTGTGGTCTTCGCTCAATGCGTCCACCATCGCCGCGTTGAAAACGACAATCACCGCATCGGTGAGCCTGCCATCGAGGCCGGAGCTTAGATCGTAGAGATTGATGAGATGGAAGCCGTTCCAAAGTGACCACAC
>JANNWY010000174.1:0-8192 GCA_031409335.1 Chthoniobacteraceae bacterium
CGCAGGGCCGCCCGTTTTTTCACAACGTCAACTGCTACGACCCGCACCGCCCGTTCATCGGCATGAAAGGCGCGGACGACCTCGCGGGCGGCGAGGAGCCGAGCCGCCGCGTGAAGCTGGAGGAAATCACCACCGTGCCCGGCTTTCTCGAAGACCTGCCGGACATCCGCCGCGAACTCGCGGGCTACTACACGAATGTGCGTCGTCTCGACGACGCGCTCGGCGCGGTGCTCGCGGCGCTGGAGGCGGAAGGTTTCGCCGACAACACGCTCGTCGTCTTCTGGGCCGGCGACCACGGCATGTCCTTCCCGTTCGGAAAGTCGAACTGTTATGAGAACAGTTCGCGCAGCGCGCTCATCGTGCGCTGGCCCGGCCTCGCCAAGCCGGGTGCCGTGGACAACGCGCATCTCGTCGCCGCGCTCGACTTCACGCCCACGCTGCTCGACGCCGCCGGACTGCCGCCGATTCCCGGCGTGGACGGGCGCTCGTTCCTGCCCGTGGTGAAAGGCGAAACGCTGCCCGGCTGGGACCGCGTGTTCACCTTCTACAACGCCGCCTTCGGCAACAACTGGCTGCCCATGCGCTGCATCCGCACGCGCGACCGCGCCTACATTTGGAACGCATGGAGCGACGGCCAGCGCCAGTATCAGACGGAAAACATGTCCGGCCTCACATGGAAGGCGATGCTCGCCGCCGCCGCCACGCGCCCCGCCATCAAAGCCCGCACCGACTTCTATCTGCGTCGCGTGCCCGAGGAATTTTACGACCTCACCACCGACCCGAACGAGCGCACGAACCTCATCGCCGAGCCTGCGCGACGCGAGGAAATCGAAGCCGCGCGCGGGGAACTCCTCGCGCTCATGCGCCGCACCGGCGACCCATTTACCGAAGCCTTCGCCGACCGCGAAAACAAAACCCTCGTCGCTGACACGCTCAAAATGGTGAGCAGCGAATACTCGAAAAAGCCCGCCGCCGACAAAGAATGAACACATCAGGACTCCCATCGCCATCCGCGCATACAGGTGCCTCTTTTCAACCAGCTACCAAGCGGAGTCGGCGAGGATCGAGAACTGTCGCCATGAAACTCAAGTGCTTTCTGATTTGCATCGCGTTCGTCTGCGGAATCGCCGCAGTGGCATCCGCCCAGCGCGGTGATGGCTCCGTGACGGTGGCCAAAGATGCCAAGACGGGAACAGACTGGGTCACTGTCGTGCCGCAGGAATTTCCAGATGCCATCAACAATCCGCTCAAAGGCTTCCGCGACTACAAGAAGGATGGCTACGGGCTTCTGGAACGCCAATACATCAAGTGGAACGACATCGAGGTCAGCGCGGACGACACCGTCGAGCGCATCATCGCCCACACGAACAAGATCGCCAGCACCAAGGGCAAGCGCTTTGAAGAACTGAACGTCAAGCTGGTGCCCCGTGTGTATCTCGACTGGGATGGTAAAACGGCGTCGGAGAAAGGCACGCAGCAGCATTGGCCTGCCGACTTGCACACCTTCGACTACGATAGCCCTGCTTTTCAGGACAGGCTAAGGCGGCTCGTGGAGAAGTTGGGGCAGGCCTGGGACGACGACCCGCGCATCTTCGCCGTGCAGATGGGTCTCATCGGACACTTTGGCGAGCATCACAATCCCGCACCCACCGCTGACCAGCGCCGCCTGCTCGCGGAGGCCTTTCAAAAGGCGTTCAAAAATAAGCCGGTGCTGGTCCGACATACCGACCCGGAGTTCATGGCGGCGGGCTTCGGCATCTACTACGACACCTTTGCCAACATCAACCGCGAGCCGGAGACAGGGCCGCAGGATCAGTTTCCCTGGCAGGCCATGAATGTGCATCGCGACATCTGGAAACGTGCGCCCATCGAAGGCGAGGTGGAATACAACTGGCAGCAGAGGCACGACAGCGCGAAGCCAAAGGAGACTTTTGGCCTAACGCCGGATGAGACGATGAAGGTGCCGGCCTACCGTCGCTACATGATCGATAAAATCCGTCGCTACCACGCGAGCTACCTCGGCTGGATTGACAACTATGACGCGTCGAATCGCGAGGTGCTGGCTGGCGCGGCCGAGCTGCAAAAAGCTTTCGGGTATCGCTTCGTGCTCGATTCCGCAGGCTATCCGCTTGCCGTGCAGCCCGGCGAAAAACTCACGGTGAAACTGACGGTGCGAAACACGGGCAGCGCCCCTTTTTACCTCGACTGGCCGGTGGCCGTCGGGCTGCTCGATCCCGTGACGAAAAAACCCGTTTGGTCTGCACCGCTCCGCGAGGTGGACTTACGCAAATGGCTGCCCGGCGAGGACTGGGACAGCACGGCCTTTGCCTATCGCCGCCCTGCCGTGCCGCATCACAATGAAGGCCAAGCCAAGCTGCGGGAGGATATCAAGCCCGGCCAATACCTCATCGCCCTCGCCATCCTCGACCGTCAGGGTGGCATGATGCCGAGCGCACGTTTTGCGATGGCGAACTACTTCCGCGGTGGCTGGCATCCGTTGGGGTTCATTGGCATCGGCGAGGCACCTGTTGAGGCCGCTTTGAAGGATATGAAGTTCGACAGCCCCGCCTTCGACGAAAGCCTTTTTTACAAAGTGCCTGAAAAGCTGCTGGCTGTCCGCCCGCCGCCGATACCGCCAGTGAAAGCCGTCCAGCCGTGGACACCTGATCCCAAAAAAGAACTTATTAACCCATGGCGCTACTGGATGCTTGAGGCAGACGGCGATGCCGTGGAAATGAAGATGCGCACTGACGGACCCGTGGCAGGCCCCAATGGCCGCCACGTCATCCGAGTCACAGGTGATTTCGGCAAAGGCACACGCCTTGAGCACACGTTCGGCCGGGACTACAAGCTCGACCGCGGCCGCTACCGTTTCGCCTTCCGCGTCCGGGGGACAGTTGGGCAGTCCGTCGAGTTTCGGGTGGCCGATGGCTGGCGTGGCATTTCCTCAAAGACCACGATACCGCTGTCATCGGAATGGAAGGAACACGTCATCGAGTTCGAAATTAAAGCCCCGTTTAAGGATGAGCCGCGCCTGCGCTTCGTTCTGCCTCAAGACGCTACGGGTGAGTTCGACCTGACGGACATGCACCTTCGGGAATCGGATAAAGTTTCAGCTCCAGATAACTAGCCATGAAACCCATTCTTAAAATTCATTCTACCCTCTTGGTGTTCTTTTGCAGTCACGCCCTCGCCGCTGAAAAGCCCTCCGCACGCAAGGCGAAGGTCCCGATTGTCGGTGACTCGTTGCACCTCAATGGCACACCGATCCAAGCGGGGCGCGAGTGGCGCGGGCACAAGATTGAAGGGCTGCTGATGAACGCGCGCACGCTGGGCGACCGCGTTGACAGCACATCAACGACCCGAAGCTCGACGGTCCCATGAAGTCGCCGCACGAACTCATCACCCGCGTCGCTGCTGACAAGCGGGTCGTTTTTGATGCGAGCGTCGTTACCTGCCGATCACGCTGTTCGAAAATAACAAACACCACCCGCAAGCTAGCCTCAATGTGATGCCGCACGAATTTACAGAAACGAAATTGCGCGACCCCGCATTGCGCCAGGCCGATGCTTCTCCTCCCGAAAGGATTTCCTGCGGGGAGATGGATGTGGCGCCGGCGTGGCGGCGTTTGCGGTGCGGGTTGCTGGAGGTGCATTTCGACCCAGCGGGTGGCTGGCTGCGTTGCCTGCGTGTGGAGGGGCGCGAAGTGGTCCGTGCGATTTACGGCGCGGTTCGGGATCGCGGATGGGGGACGGTTTTACCGTGGATTGAGGTGCCAACCATCGTGGATGAGGAAGACGCGTTTCGCATTTCGTTCGCGGGGGAGTGTGTGGCGGAGGAGATGGCGTTTCGCTGGCGCGGCGAAATTGTTGGTGAAGAATACGGAGTGTTGCGTTTCGATTTTGCCGGTCAGGCGCTCACAGGGTTTTGGCGGAATCGGATCGGCCTGTGCGTGCTGCATCCCATCGAGGGTTGCGCGGGGGAAAAGTGTCGCGTCGAGACGGGCGAGGGGAGCGTGGCGGAGGAAATGTTCCCGCGCTTCATTTCACCACATCAGCCCTTTCGGAACGTGCGCGCGATGACGCACGCGGCGGGGGATGACTGCTCAGTGGAGGTGCGATTCGAGGGCGAGATATTCGAGACGGAGGACCAGCGGAACTGGACCGATGCCTCGTTCAAGACCTACGGCACGCCGCTCGCGGAACCTTTCCCGGTGTGGGTCGAGCACGGCACGCGCATCACGCAATCGGTGACGGTGCGGCTCATGCACGCACCGGCCACTCGTGTCCCCGTCGCGCGCAGGGTCGAGCCTGAGCCGATTCCCGAACTTTCCGTGACCGGCGAAAATTCGCGTCCGCTGCCACCGGTCGGCTTTGGAATGACGGGCCACGGCATGGGTCTGACGGACAGCGAAGCCGCTTTGCTCCGGCGTCTGCGCGTGGATTTGCGGCTCGGCGAAAGCGGATGGCCGGCGCGCTGGCGAATGGCGGTCGCGGACGCGGCGATGGTCGGTGCCTCGCTGCACGCCGCGGTCTTTGTCACCGACGATGCAGCGCGCGAACTCGCGGCGCTCGCGTCGGAAATGGCCGCGCATCCCGCGCCGGTTTCGCTGTGGCTCATTTTTCACACGGAGGAATCGGCGACGGATGCACGATGGGTGCGGATGGCGGAGGCCGTGCTGCCTCCGGGAGCGCCGTCCGCCGCGGGCACCGACGCGAATTTCGCGGAACTCAACCGCACGCGGCCCGACGCCGCGGAAACCGCGCTGCCGTGCTTCCCCATGAATCCGCAGGTCCATGCGTTCGACGACGCCTCGCTCATCGAGAATCTCGGTGCGCAGGCGGCGACGATTGAAAGTGCGCGGCAGTTTGCCCCGCGCCCGGTCGTCATCTCGCCCATCACCCTGCGCCCGCGCTCCCAGGCCGCGAACGCCGACCCGCGGCAGGCGCGCACGCCTCTTTTCTGGATGGCCGCCGATATCGCGGACCAACTGCCCGGCATCAAGTTCCATCCCCGCGTTTGTGACGGCTCTACGCGCCTCGCAGGCACGAGGCTCCGGGTGTGGACGCTCGAGTCATGGCGCAGACTCGGTGCGGGCGATGAGGAGATTCCGAGAAGCCATCCCACGCTGAAACCGTCCGACCTGCTCAACGCCTTGGCAGTAGGTAACCCGGCACCCGCAAGAGATCGATCGGGAGATTCAGGAAAACAACGCGGAGGAGTGAATTGGCGCGACTTTATGCCACCGAAAACTTCCCACTCGAAGTCGTCGAACGTCTCCGCGCATTGGGGCACGATGTCCTCACGACGCACGACGTGGGCCGATCCAACCAGAAGATCATCGAGGATGACGCGGTGTTTCGATTTGCGATCGAAACCCATCGCTGCGTGCTCACCATCCATCGCCAGGACTTCCAACGGCTCCACCGAACGATGCCACTCATCCTGGCATCATCGTCTGCACGGAGAATCGAGATGATGCGGCCTTCGCCAGGCGGATCGACGCGGCGATTCGCGAGGCCGGCGTACTCACGAATCGGCCCATCAAGGCCGTGCGGGGGGAATCCAGCGTGATCACAGTGGTGCCGCCGCAAACCACCGAGCGAAATTCAAGAAGCGACCCCTTTCTCCCTTTCTCCCACGATGACCGTGCCCCTCATCTCATCGGCACAGGTTTTCATGTTGTCGGAGGTCATGACAAAGCCCCTGCCATTTGCCGCCACCCTCCCGGCGGATCTAGCACCGCAGACCTTGTTCGAGGATCGATGGATCAGCGAGCGATTGCCGGAACCGAAGTCATTCGGCTTCCGCGATCTCCGATGCTGTGTTCACAGGGTGTAAAAATGCGCACCTTCCACGGATAGTCAGTCCGTCATACTCCCCGCGGCGATCAATGCGAGGTATCGCTTGAACTCCCAAATCTGGAACGTGGAGTTCATGTCCGGAATTCCGGCTTGGCGCTGTTACTTCGAGCGTGGCTCTCATCTGCACTGGGGCAAAACCGTTAGCCCCCGGCTTTTTGAATTCCACGACACCCATGAGACACGTCTTATCATTCATTGCTGCACTGCTGATCGTGCCACTCGCCGGATTGGCCGATCCTGCGCAGCCCAACATTTTCCCCGGCTTCAGTTGGGACCGCGTCCCGCTCAACCTCCACTTTGGCAAGCGCAGCCCCGATCTCACCGATGCTGAGTTCGATTTCATCGCGAGTCACAGCAGCTTGATCGCCCTCGAAAAGAGCCACGGCGCCACCCCGCACGGGAGCACCGAGGCCGGCATTGCCGACTCGGCGCGCCGGATCACGCAACGCAATCCCGCGGCCAAAGTGCTCTTCTATTTCAATGCCTTCATCAACTGGCCGGGCTACGAGGCATTCAAAACCTACCGTCCCGTGTGGACGCTGCGCACGGCCGCCGGCCAGGTCGTCGAGCACAGCTCCGGCACGCCGCGGCCCGATCCGTCCAACGCCGAGTTTCGCGAATGGTGGTCCGAGGTGGTGGCAAAAGCGAATCGGTCCGCGCCGCTCGGCGGCGTGTTTATCGACGCGTTGCCGCAGGCGTTGACTCCCGCCCTCGCGAAGCAAGTCGGCAAGGAGAAAGCCCGCGCGGTCGTTGCCGGGCTCCGCGAGATGATCGCGCTGACGAAGCGCAAGCTCGGCCCAAACAGTCTCGTTGTCGCCAACGGGCTGCGGACGACGGATTTTCGTGAGATCCTCGACTGGGAGGGCATCGACGGCGTGATGATCGAACACTTCGGCGGCTTCAACACGGACTCGCCCACGGACATCAAAGCCGACATCGATTCGATCGCGCTCACCGCCGCCAAGGGGAAGTTCGTGGTGATCAAAGGCTGGCCGGGCTTCGATTGGCTCGACAAAGAAATGATGAAGCGCCCCTACGCGGAGTTGCTGAAACTCGCGCGAGAACGGATCACGTTTCCGCTGGCGTGCTTCCTCATCGCGGCGGAACCCGGCTCGCACTTTTGCTACTCGTGGGGCTACACGGATCGCCACGGTATGCTCGACGCTTATCCGGAATTTGATCGCCCGCTTGGTCCGCCCAAAGCCGCCGCCAAGTGGGAGGGTCTCACCGCCACCCGCGAATTCGCCCACGCCTCCGTGTTCGTAAATCTCGAAACCAAAGTCGCCCGCATTGATTGGAAACCATGAAAACTATCCACGCTCTCATCATCTCTCTGCTGCTCGCTTCGCTCGCCGGACTGACCGCGGCTGAGTCCTCCAAACCCAACATCCTGCTCATCCTTGCCGATGACATGGGCTACTCGGACCTCGGCTGCTACGGCAGTGAGATTGCGACCCCGAATCTCGACCGGCTCGCCGCGGGCGGCGTGCGCTTCACTTCCTTCTACAATTCCGCGAAGTGCGAGCCGTCACGCGCTTCCCTGATGAGCGGGCAGTATTGGCAGGACTGTGGACTCGGCGTGAAACGCGGGCTGACGATGGGCCAGGCGATGAAGTCGGCGGGCTACGACACATTCGCGCTGGGCAAGTGGCACCTCGATGGGAATCCGGTCGAGCGTGGCTTCGATCATTACTTCGGGCATCTCGGCGGCGGTAGTGATTACTTCAAAGGCAGCCGCACGCATCGACTCGACGACAAGCCATTTGTGCCCGCGAACGATGGCAAGTTTTACACCACCGATGCCAATGCGGACTACGCGATCAAATTCATCGGCGAGGCTCACGCGCAAAACCCCGGCAGACCGTTTTTCACCTACCTCGCTTTCAATGCACCACACGCGTCGTTGCAGGCGTGGCCGGAGGACATCGCAAAGTATCGCGGCAAGTATCGCATCGGCTGGGACAAGTTGCGCGAGCAGCGATATCAAAAGCAAATCGAACTCGGCATCACGAAAAAGGAATGGGCGCTCTCACCGCGGCCCGACACGATCCCTGCGTGGGATTCGCTGACGGACGCGGAGAAGGATTTTGAAGACGCGCGGATGGCCGTCTATGCCGCGCAGGTGGACCGGATGGATCAGGCCATCGGCCGCGTGTTGGCGAAGATCAAGGAGCTCGGCGAGGAAGAAAACACGCTCGTCATCTTCCTCAGTGACAACGGCGCCAGTCCCTATGATCACGGCAAGGTCACTGCCCGCAAAATCGAGTCGCTGCTCGCTGGCACCTCGAATCTCGGCTATGGACTCGGATGGGCGAATGCGAGCGAGAC
>JANNWY010000175.1:0-2242 GCA_031409335.1 Chthoniobacteraceae bacterium
GGAATACCTGAGCCTTGCCAAGGAGAGCTGCGACCAACTGCGGGTCTATATTAACGACCTCCTCGACGTGACCCGGATGGAGACCGGGAAACTTACCGTGCAACTAAAGCAGGTGTCCCCCGGACGCCTGGCAGAGAGGATTGTTCAGTTGATGCAGCCGGTGGCGAAGAGCAAAGGGATTGACCTGAAAGCGCAGGCGGAACCGGACCTTCCCGAGGCCAGCCTGGATGAAAACCGCATCCTGCAGGTTCTTGGAAATCTACTAAGCAACGCTCTCAAATTCACCGACACGGGAGGAGAAGTCAGCGTGGAAATCGGAAGGGCCCCGAAACGTCGCGAGTTCCTGCGCGTTTCCGTGAGGGATACGGGCCGTGGGATTCCCGCCGATCAGCAGGAACAAATCTTTGATCGCCTTTACCAAATTAAGTCCGGAGATAGCGTCACGGGCGACGGTCTCGGGCTTGGCCTTTATATCTGCCGCGAGGTTGTCGAATCGCATGGCGGGAACATCTGGGTGGAAAGCCTGCCTGGCTCGGGTAGTACCTTCCACTTTGAGTTACCCACGAGCCCGCAGGCGAGTCAGAGCAAAGTGCTCGTCGTGGACGACGACATGGGTATCCGGACGATTCTTTGCGCTCAATTGGAACTGGATCATTTCACCGTGACCGCAGCCAGTGGTGGCAAGGAGGCTCTGCAGGAAATGGCTCGTGAGCTCCCGGATGTCGTGCTCCTGGACTTGCAAATGCCGAATATGTCCGGCGCGGACACGCTGATCGAAATCCGCAAGGCTTGGGATAACGTGCCCGTGATCTTGCATACCGGCCATCCGGATAGCGACGCGATCATGCGGGCCTTGCAGGAGTCGCCATTCAAAGTGCTCGCCAAGCCATGCACCGGCGCGCAACTCCTCGAAGCCGTTCACTCTGCCGTCGCCTTTGGCAAGCCATGCTGGAACGAAGGTCTGACAGCTCGGCCTTTGCGGAATGGGAATGCGGAATACAATCTCTCCTAGCTGACTTGCCGCTTCTGAAAAAGGTCCTGGTAGTGGAAGACGATCGCAAAATCGCGATGGTGCTCGCCATCCGATTGAAGTCGGCTGGCTATGCGGTGAGCACAGCCACCGACGCGCGGTCCGGACTGGACGCCGCCATCAAAGAACAGCCAGACGCTGTGCTGCTGGATGTCTCCATGCCTGGAGGTGACGGATTCTCCGTGGCGGAAGGAATTCAAAAGCTGGGGCCCAAGTTACCCCCAATCATCTTTCTCACCGCGAGCAAACGACCGGAGTTTCGCAAAAGAGCGAACGAGCTGGGCGCGGCTGGCTTCTTCGAGAAGCCATTCGACGCGAGCGAACTGCTCGCCGCCGTTCAGGCTACGCTAAGTAACTGACTCATCCGGCATTCGCCTGCTCGGACGAGAAAGGACGCCGCCGTAGTGAGGGCGCGAGCGGTCGCGGGTCGGAAGCAATCGACCTTATTCGAAATCCGAATGTTCCTTCTCTCACCCACCAACCGGAACCGCAGTCTTGCTTGAAAGCGCTTTTTCAATGGCTTCGAGCAACTCATCCGAATCGTAAGGCTTCTCGATGAACGCGGCACCTCCGGCCTCCTCAGCCTGCTTTCGCAACTCGGGCCGCTTGCTCGCGGTCATGATGATAAAGGGGACATTTACCCCTGAGTCCTTCATCTCCAGCGCCAGCCCCATGCCGAAGGGCGCTTCCATCCCGTCGACAACGGGCATCCAAATATCCAGGACCATCAAGTCCGGCCATTCCTCCAGCGCCAGGTCCATCGCGGCGAAGCCATCGTGCGCTGTTAAGACTCGATAGCCATTGGCTCGGAGCCGCAGATTAAGTGCGGTCGCGATCTTTACGTCGTCTTCGGCGATCAGAATGGTTTTCATGGCTTGTTATTGAGCTGTTGAAGTTGGGGTGAAATCCCGTTTTTCGCAGATAGTGGAAACCCTGCCCTGCGCAGCATTCGTGCCGTGGTTGGAGAACAATGCATCCGGCGGCCGTTGTCGTGCGATTTCGCGCGCGAGGAAATCTGGTTCGGTCGTTTTTACTGTGGGAACGAGCGTCGCCGTCACGGTTCCGTTGCTCACGATTTCCAGCGACTCTCCGCGGGCAATGGCCTGGTCGAGAATCGCAGGATCGCGATGGATGTCGTCGAGCGTTGCAGTCATGGCGCGACTATGCGCGCTGGCTGCGAAGCCGGCAAGCCGCTCGTTCAGCGCGCCGAAT
>JANNWY010000176.1:0-63556 GCA_031409335.1 Chthoniobacteraceae bacterium
GGTAACGCGGATGGCTCCGGCCACTGAGCCCCGCTCGCCGCTGGAGCGGCCAGCCACGGGCGCTTTTACTTCCGCGCACTTTCCGCTCTGCTGTTTGCATGGAAAAAATCCGCCCACCTGACCCGGCGCTGCCGGGCATCGATCAACTCGTTGGCATCGTCGCGCAACTCCGCGCGCCGGGCGGCTGCCCGTGGGATCGCGAGCAGACGCACGCGAGTTTGCGCGGTGGGTTGCTGGAGGAGGCGTATGAAGTCGTGACGGCGATCGACAATTCCGACGACGAGAATCTGCGCGAGGAACTTGGCGATCTGCTGCTCCAGTCGGTCTTTCACGCGCAGATCGCGGTCGAGGAAGGGCGGTTCAATTTCGACGATGTGGCGCGCAGTATTTCGGAAAAACTGATCCGGCGGCATCCGCATGTTTTTGGCGAAGACCAGTGCGCGGACTCCGCGGCGGTGCTGCAGCGATGGGAGGAAATCAAGCGCACGGAAAAAGGCGGCGATGCGGCGAAGTCAGTGCTGGACGGCATTCCCAGCTCGCTCGCCGCGCTGATGCGGGCGCAGAAGGTGCAGAAGAAAGCGGCAAAAGTTGGCTTCGACTGGGATGCCGCCGCCCCGGTGATCACGAAAGTGCGCGAGGAACTCGCCGAGGTCGAAGCGGCCATCGCGGCGCAGAATGCCAACGCGCTTGAAGACGAAATCGGCGACCTGCTTTTTTCCGTCGTGAATCTCGCGCGCAAACTGAAGATCGACGCCGAGGTCGCGCTGCACCGTGCGACGGGAAAATTCATCGCGCGCTTTCACGCCGTGGAAGCCCTCGCCCGCGAACGCTCGCTCGCGCTGGAAAAACTCACGCTCGCCGAACTCGACGTGCTGTGGGACGAGATCAAGTCGCGCCGCGCATGAGCGAGCCGGGCGCAATTCCCCGCGACGCCTGCCGTTCGCTGCTCATCTACAATCTCGCGTTCCCGCTCGTCCTCATTTTCCTGCTGCCGGGAATCCTGCTGCGGACACTTCGGCGCGGGAATTTTCGCGATAAATTTGGCCAGCGGCTCGGGCGTTACGACGCGGCGGATCGCGCGCGGTTTGCGGGCGGGCGCTGGTTGTGGATTCACTCCATCAGCGTTGGCGAAACGCTCGTCGCGCTGAAATTCGCGCGCGAGATTCACGCGCAGGCTCCCGAGTTTCAGATCGCGCTCAGCGTCACCACTTCCACCGGGCTCGCGCTCGCAAACGACGCCGCGTGCGACTGGCTCGCGGCGCTCTACAATCCGATCGACTCGCCGCGCTGCGTGCGCGAGGCGCTCGATTTGATCCGGCCCGAAAAGCTGCTGCTCATCGAAGGCGAAGTCTGGCCGAATCTCGTCGCCGAATGCCGCGAGCGAGGCATCCCCGTCGCGCTCGTGAACGCGCGGCTTTCCCCGCGCAGCGAGCGCCGCCTGCTCGTCACGCGCTTCTGGGTCGGCCCGATTTTTCGGCTGCTCGACGAGGTGTTTGTTCCCGAAAATGACGACATCGCGCGGTGGCAATCGCTCGGCGTTCCGGCGGAAAGAATCCGCGTCACGGGCAGCATCAAATTCGACTCGCCAACCGGCACGCCGACGCGCGAAGCGGAGTTTCGCGCGCTGCTCGCGCCGCTCGGCGTCACGGCGAAAACGCCTATCCTTCTCGGCGGCAGCACGTGGTTTCCCGAGGAGAGAGTCCTCGCCGACACGCTGCTCCGATTGCGCGCCGAGTTTCCCGATCTTTTCCTCATCCTCGTCCCGCGCCACGTCGAGCGCTCCGCCGAAATCCTGCGCTCGCTCGCACCGCTGCGGATCGTGCGCCGCACCGCGCTCCCGCACGCGCAGCCACTCGATGCGCTGCTCGTCGATACCACCGGCGAACTCCGCGATTGGTGTTCGCTCGCGACGATCGTCTTCGTCGGAAAAAGCCTCCCGCAAGTCGCGCAGCCCGGCGGGCAAAATCCTGCCGAACCCGCGGCGCTGGGGAAACCCGTGCTGTGCGGCCCGCGGATGGAAAATTTCACCGCGATCATCAACCACCTGCTCGCGCACGGCGCAGCCCGCACGGTCGCCGATCCCGCTTCACTCGAACACGAATCCGCCGCGCTCCTGCGCAATCCCGCCGCCCGCGCCGCGATGGCCGCCGCCGCTGCCACGGCGCTCGCGAGCCACGCCGGCGCGACCGCGCGCACAGCCCGGATGATGTTGGAAAAATCCTGACCGGCCTCCGCCTTGCTTCCCCGTGAAAGGTGCGTATTCTCGGGCCACTTGGGAACGTATTTTTTTCAGATGAAACGCACCATCCTGCTCATTGCACTCGCGCTCCTTCCACTCGCCGTCGTGGCTCGCTCTCCGCGAGCGGTTGGCGTGAAACTGGCCCGCACCTTTCCCTACTCGATGATCGGGCAGCTCACGTTTTACAGCGGCGACGGCCAGTATGTCGCCACCGGCACGGTGGTGCAGGCGTATGGCGTGCTCACTGCGGCGCACAATCTTTATGACCCGGCCGGCGGCTGGTCCACCGATCTGCTTTTCAAACGCGCGCACTACGACGACACGGAGTTGTCTTCGCGCTACGCTTCGAAAATTTACGTGCTCGGCGGCTACCAGTCGAATGTCAGCAACTATGGCGCGGACGACCCGCGCTCGTTTGCGAAGGATACCGGCGGGCTTTCATTTCAGACACGGCCAGCGGCCGGCGGTTATATCGGCTGGACGACGGATCGGAATGTCTTGCTGACTTCCACGCCGAAGGCGGCGTTTGGATACGGCGCGGTCGTTCACAGCGGGGAAGAATTGCTCGTCGTCGGGGCGACTCCGTTCAGCCCGGTTTACAGCGCGTTCTACGAAAGTTACGGCACCGAAATCGAAGCCGGCATGAGCGGCGGGCCGATCATCGCGACCCTGCCCGACGGCACGCGCTCGCTTTGCGGCGTCGTCGTTTCCGGCTCGGATGATCCTGTCACCGGAGGGATCCGCATCGTGAATGGGACCACGTCTGATTTCATCCAGAGATATCTCGGCGCGCCCGCCACGCGGTGATCGTGGAGCGGCGTCACGCGATCCTGATCGGGGCGTGCGGGCTGGCGGTTGGGATACTTTGCTACTGGCTGTTTGCGGGGAAAACTGATGGGCGCGGTAAAACGGGAACGCCAGCGACCGATGGCGCGATCGATGCGACGGCACCATCCGCCCCGGATGGCACGCTCGGCGGTCGCATCGCCGGGATGCTTGCGACGTTGCGCCGCAATGCGGCAAGCGCCTCCGGCCTCGAAATGCTGAGGCGCGCGCTTTTTGAAAATCAGACAGAAGGCATCGTGGCGATCCGCGAGTTTCTGGCGACGAAAGAAGACGCGGCCACCGGGCAGAAATTCACCGTCGGGCCGGGCGGCAAACTGGAAGGCGCGCCGACGCTGCGGATTTTTCTGCTCGATCAATTGGGACAACTATCGCGTCAGACCGGCGGCGGTGCCGGTGCGGCAGTCGCGCGGGAGATTCTTGCCAAAAAAGATTCGCCCGATGAGTGGGCGATCGCGCTGCGCAATCTGGCGTGGGACGAGCCGAAATCGCTCCCGTTTCTCGCAGCCAAGATGCACGAGATGCTCGGCTACGAACCGTGGACCGCGACGCCGACCAGCGGAATGCTCGAGGCGTTTGATGTCGCGGTTTATTCGCGCGACGCGAGTTTCATTCCGACACTGTCCGCGTTTGCCGGCGGCGAAAATCCGCCGCTCCAGCGCGCCGCGACCGTCGCGCTCGATCGCCTTGCCGAGAGTTCTCCGCTGGCCGTGATGGAGTATTTGAACACCCATCCCGAGACGATCGCCGACATCCCCTATGTGCGCGCCGACTACTTTGCCAAAGCCAATCTCGGCGACGAACAGCAGCGCAAAGCGGTCGAGACTTATCTCGATCGCGCGGATGTCAGCGCCGGTGAAAAGACCAAGTTTCTCCATGCCATCGCGTCGCCCGGCAGCTTCGTTTCGGACAGTCTGCTCGAGACGGTGCAGCCGCCCGACAACGCCACCGCGCGCTACGCCGGCATCACCGCCGCCACCGCGGAATGGCTGCGCACGAATCGCTTTCCCGCGCTGCAAGGCCACGTCGGCTGGCTGCTCCAGCGGGCAACGCTCGCGGAGTGATCAGTCGCCAAATTTGATCCCCACGGCGCGCGCCGTCAGCACCATCTGGCTGTCCGGCCGGACGACCTTCAGGCGATCGACGGCATCCGCGATCGGCACGCCGCCGACTTCATAGTTTGAATACGAAACCATCTGCCCGAGCCGACCTTCCGCGATGAGTTCCACCGCGTGAACGCCGAAGCGCGTGCCGAGGATGCGATCGAGCGTGGTCGGCGGACCGCCGCGCTGGAGATGGCCGAGGACGCACGTGCGCGTTTCCTTTTTCGCCAGCCGCTCGATCTGAAATGCGACGCGCTCGCCGATGCCGCCGAGCTTGTGTTCACCGGAGGTCGTCTTTTGGAAAACTTCACTTTCGCCGATCGCGTGCGCGCCTTCCGCGACGACGATGAGGCTGCTCAGGCAGTGGTCGGCTTCGCGCTGGCGCACGGCTTCGGCGACCTTTTCGTAGTCGAACGGAATCTCGGGAATCAGGATCACATCCGCGCCGCCCGCGAGCCCGCCGTAGAGCGCGATCCAGCCGGCGTGGCGACCCATCACTTCGATCACCATCGCGCGTTTGTGGCTGCTCGCCGTCGTGTGCAAACGATCGAGCGCATCCGCGACGCAAGCGACGGCACTGTCGAAACCGAAAGTCATCGCGGTCGCTTCGAGATCGTTGTCGATCGTCTTTGGCACACCGACGATCGGGATGCCCGCCTCGTGGAGCTGGAGCGCGCACGTCAGCGAGCCATCGCCGCCGATGGCGATCAGCGCGTCGATGCCGAGTGCGGCAAGCGTCGCCTTGGTCCGCGCGATGATTTCCGGCGCGACCTGCGCCTTCGCACCCGCGCCGACTTTGGTGATGAAGTGTCCGCGATTCGTCGTGCCGAGGATCGTCCCGCCGAGCGGCATGATGCCCGCGGTACGCTTCAGATCGAGCGTCTCGAAATTCTCTTTGTTCTCCGTGAGCAGACCCTCGAAGCCATCGTGAATCCCCACCACTTCCCACCGCCGATTCGTCGCCGCGCGCACCACACCGCGCAGCACTGCGTTCAGTCCGGGGCAATCGCCGCCGCTGGTCAGCACCCCGATCCGCTTGCTCATTGCGGCTTCCAGCCTTTCACCGGCCGCCCCGCCGCCGCCCAGGAATCGTAACGCTGCCAGCCGCGCTGGAGCAGGCCCTTCGCGATGCCAAAACGATCCGCCGCGCCGAGCACGATCACATTCAACCGACGCGGCGTGATGATGTGTTTTTCACCCACCTGCCGGCTCTCCGGCGGACGCGCCGCGCTGATCGCCACACAGCCGCCGGCCTTGCGCGTGGTGCCCGTTTTCACGCCGTCGATCGAGTTCTGGCCGAGCAGTTCGTTCGTGTTGCGGAGCAAATAAAACGTCTGTTCGCCCGTCGCGGTTTCGATGGCGATCTTGCGCTCTTTTTGGCTCACGTAAAAGCGGAACGCCGAGCTGTCCATCGCGTATGCCACCAGCCTCGCGAGGTCTTCCGCCGTGCTGTAGGGATTGCTGCGTTCGAGGCCGTCGAGGCCGTGCGCATTCAAAAATCGCGTGCGCGCCATGCCGAGCCGCCGCGCGAGCGCGTTCATCTGCGCCACGAATGCCTCGCCCGGCGCGCCGCGTCCCAGCGTTCCGCCGACATGCGCCGCGAGCGTCTCGGCGGCCTGGTTGTCGCTCTGCATCAGAGCGGCGTAAAGCAGGTCGCGCAGCGTGACGCGGTCGCCCGGCGTGAGCCCCGCGCTCGCCGTGGAATTCAAGCCCGCCGCCGATTGCGGCACGGTCGCAAATTCATTGATGTCGCGACGTTCCGCCTCCACCCAATCGAGCACCACCATCGCCGTCGCGACCTTGGTGATGCTGCCGATTTGCAGTTTTTTCGCGGGATTCGAGCTGTCGAGGATGACGCCCGTCGTGGTATCCGCCACGACCCACGCGGCGGCCTGCGCGGCGGCGGCGCGAAGCGGAAGAACCCACGCGGCAAACAGGACTAGGAGTGTAAAATGAAACAAACGGACAATAGACATCGAGCTGGAAAAGGCGGGATACTAACGAGCGTCGATGAATTGGCAACTTCCGCAGCAATACCGCAGCCGCGAGGATGTGGAAGACGCTGTGGAAACCCGCTGATTCACTGGCAGGGCATCGATCATTTGTTGCAGTCTTTGATGACCTTCAGCGCACCTTGAATCGCTTTGTTTAGGCCTTTGTTCGCGCTGCTCGCCGACCCGAGTTTTGGATTGCTCGGACGCGGGATGGCGGAGGTGATGGCGCAATTTGTGGACACATCGACCTGCACGCCATAGAGCCCGAGCGTAGCGGCTCCGAGCAATTTGCACACGCACTCGCCGACCCTCGTGGCTTGTTCGATCGTTTGGGTCGCGATGCGCGTGACGAGCGTTTGGTATTCGACCGCAGCAGTCTCGCCGGATGGGTCGGTGCGGTTGTGCGGGTCGTTGCCGGCGTAGCGATTAAGATTTAGATCCCCGCCTTCAAGGAAGGCAGGATCCTCCTGAATGAATCTCCCCAGCGATGGCGAGTAGTGGCGAGCCCGATTTTCGTAGAGTTGAGTGGCATCGCTCCAGAAGCGGCCGGCGAAGCGTAGATTCCCCAGCAGCGCGGGATTGCCGCTGATGAGTTGGCCGAAGGCGTCGTAGTCGGCCCAAACGACGGGCGTCACCGCGCCGGGCACGGTGGGACTGCTGCTGCTGGCATCCACGGTGATGACGCCGCGGATGCTGTTGCGCTGGTCCTGGAGGAACCAGCGTTCGCCGAGCGTGGCATCCCACATGGCGAAGAAGCGGTCGAGCTTGTCCAGGTCATAGAAATACATCCGTTTGATGAAGTTCTGGCCGTTGGCGAACTCGGCGAACGGCATCCCGCGGTCGTTAAGAATCCAGGTCGTGCTACCACCCTCGACGCGTTTGATGAGGAGTCTGCGCCAGTCGTAGGCGTATTCGCCCACGTTCACGGGGGGTGCGCCGGCGTTGGCTTTCGTCTGCACGAGGGTGAGCTGGTTGTTATGATCATAGCCAAACTCGCGGATTGCAGCGCTGACTGTATTGGTCTCGCGGGTGAGATTGCCCTCGAAGTCATACTCCAGCGCGAGGTTACCCACGACGGTCAGCCGGTTACCCGTCGCCACGGTATTAGCCACGGGCTGGAAGTGTGAAGTCAGGCGGTTGCCTCCCGAATCAAAGGTATAGGTCTCATCCGTCCGGGCCGGGTCGCTATGGGTCACGGCAGTGAGTTGCAGGCCGGCGTCGTAGCTCATCGTCGCGGTGTTACCGGGCTCGGCGATGCTGGTGATGCAGCCGCCGGGCGAGCGCGTGAGATTCATCGTGGCCTCGGGGAAGAGCAGCGCGCCGCCATTGTCCTTGTGGCTGATCTGGGTGGCGCGGCCCTTGGTGTCGCGGGTGTAGTGTGTCACGGCGAAGGGTGCCTGATTGAAGTCTGAGGTGAAAAAGCCCTTGTAGCGTTCAAGTCTGGTCTCGGCACCCATGGCGTCAAAATAATGCCGGACATGGCGTGACTTGGTCGCGCCGGTCAGTTCCGGTAAATCCCATTGGGAGCTGTAGATCGTGCCGCCGGAACGCCGGTTGTTGGCCACGATGCCGCCGTCCGGATTGAGGTCCGCGGTATCGCCGAGAGTGATGGAAAGCGGCGCGCCGGTGTCGTCGTCGGCCCAGGTATAGTTCAAATCAAAGAGAGCCTGGCCGGCGTAGGTCACCCGCTCCCGCGAAGGCCGGTCAGGAACGCTGACGAGGAAGGACCAAGTGGAACTTCCATCACTGACAGCATCGAAGCGCCCGGAGCTGTTGTAGGTGAAAGTCCAGGTCTTGACCACCGCATCCGCCGCAGTGAGCCAGCGCTCTTGCGTGACGAGGTTCCGCGCATTGTAGGTCCAGCGCTTCTTGCGGCCATTGCGGTCGATGCGCTCGGTGACGCGGCCCAGGGCATCGTATGTCATGACAATCTGTTTGCCGTTGGGGTCGGTGTAATGCGTCAGCCGGTTCATGGCATCGTATTGGCCCTGATGCTGATTGCCAGCGGCGTCCGCCAGGGAAGTCGCGTTACCATTTCCATCGCGGACCGGCGTGACGGTGTAGCCATCCTGGCCTGTGATGGCTATGGGGTCACCATTGGCATCGAGATAGAAGCGGCTGGTGCCGCCGTTCCAGTCATTCACCGTCACCGAGCCGTCGGCGTTGACCACGGTATTGACCGAGGCCGCGGCGGCGTCGCTCATCGTGGCTGGCAGGCCATTGGAATGATAAGTCGCGCTGACATTCTCGCCGCCGGAGGTCGTCGTGCCGGTGATCCGTCCGAGCGCGTCCCGCGTGTAGGTCAGCCGCAGACCATTCGGGTCGGTGATTTCCTTCGGCAGGCCGTTGGCGCTGTCGTATTGCGTGCGGGTGGTCAGACCGTCGATGGTCGTGGTCTCCACTTGGCCCTCCGGCGTGTAGGTATAGGCAATGACTGGCTCATCAAAAGTCACCTGTCCCTCTTTGACTAAATTGCCGCGCTCATCATACTCCCAGTAGTCGCGTTTGCCGTCGCTGCGGATCATACTCAGCGGCTGGTTGCGGCTGTTGTAAGTCCAGGTCTCGGTCACGAAAAAGGTATCCGGAGGGCGCATAATGGTCAGCACATTGGCCGCCGCGTCATAGGTGTAGCGCGTCACCTGGCCGAGCGGGTCCGTCACTCGCGTCTCCTTGTCAGGATGCCGTGTGTCTTCGTAGAGATAACTGGTGACGCCGCCGAGCGGATTCGTCGCCGTCAGCACATTGCCCCGCGAATTGTAGGTGAGCTGGGTGGCATTGCCGCGCCCGTCTTCAATGCTGCCGGTGAAGCCGAGCGGGTCCCAGGATTGCTCCACGCGATTCCCCGCCGGATCGATGATGGCGAGGAGCCGCCCGTCGGGGCCGTATTCAAAGGAGTTGCCCGTGCGGCCAAAAGCATCGGTGACGCTGGCAAGGAAATGCGCCGGGCTGGCGAGGTAGGCGTAGGTGCTGGCTCGACCGTCAGGGTCCGTGACCGAAAGCAAATCCCCCGCCGCAGTGTATGCGTAGCTCCAGGTCTGGCTACCCGCGCTGACTGTGGTGATCCGGCCCTGTGCGTCGCGCGTGAAGAGGAGCTTCGACCCGCCGGAGTGCTCGAAGCCATTCTGCGTGTAGCTCAGTTTATTGCCATTGAGATCCTCCGCCTCAAGGAAGCCGCGAGACTCGTGGTAAGTGTAGCGGCTGCCATCCGGGCGCACGAGCACGAAGGTGTCCGGGTTCCAAGTGAATGGGATGAGCTGAAAGGTCAGGTCGCCATTCGGGGCTACCGTCAGGAAAGGCGTGGCGCCCTCCGGCACCTCCAGCTTGTCGTACACGCCGGGGTCTGGGGTGAAACTAACGCGGTAGTTGGCACCAAACAGACCGGGGCTGACATAGACCGAATGGAAGGTGTAGCCATTCCGCCTGCCATCCGGGCCGGTGATATAGACTCGCACGCCATCGCGATAAGCCGTGGCTCCGAAGATGCCGACGCCAGTCCGCGGCGCGGTTTCGCCGATCTGCGGATTAGCCAGGGCCAGCGACCAGCCAAATCCGAAATCGCCCACCTTCCCAGCCTCGAAGGAATCATAGACCCGCTTCAAAATGAGCGGGAATCCGGCCAGCTCGATACTCACGTCGGTGAACTCACGCCGATGCCGACCCAGCTTGTTTTCTCCGGTCACGTCCACGACGCGGGCCTCCACCCGGCCGAGGCGCAAGTCATTGTAGGCAACCACGCGGATGACATAGGCACCATTGGGCAGCGTGCTGGTATCCAGCCTGGCCAGCACTGTGGCGGCGGGCACGGTCGCGGTGCCCTGCGCGAGGCGTTTCCAAAAGGATTGCGTGCCGCCGAGGTCATTCAAATCAACCGACTCGCGCGGGGCCACATCCACATACCACTCGTTGAGCGGACGATCCGAAGTGATGCTGCCGACCACGTTCTGCACCAGCCCGGCCAGCGTGGCATCGCTGGGCGAAGTGATGCTGATGACTGGCTGGAGCGAGGCTGGGTCCACGCCTTTGGCGATTACCTGGCCAAAGTAAGAGACGGCACCGCCGAGCGACGGGGAGGCGGTGATGCGCAGGAAGTAGATGCCATCGGCCACGGTATCGCCGGGAAAGGTGGCTGCGGTCTGGCTCACTAGATAGCCACTGCCGGAAGCGAGCGGGATATAGTCAGGGTCAACAGCCGCGAGATTGTAAGGGTCCACCAGATTCACCGGCGCATAGGCCACCTCCCAGATTGGCGGGGAAGTGCCGCCAATGCTGGCGACGATGGGCGTGGGCGCGGCGACTACCGCGCCGGATGCGGGTGAGAAGACGCGGATGACGTTGGCATCGCCCCCGCCCGTCGTATTCGGATCGAAGGGTAGGTTACCGTTCGTATCCGTGACATAGATCGTCCAGAACTCCGCCGTCGTCTGGCCACCTGTGTCGGTGGCGGAGCCGGTGATGTTTAGCACCCCCGGCTGGCTGGGCGTCACGGTGAAGTTACCGTTGGCATCGAGCGGGTAAGTCGTGCCATTGCCCACTGCCGAGCGCGAGACGATGCCGAGGTCATCCGTCGCGGCCACGCGCAAGGTCGTCGTTTGCCCCTGGCGCAGGGTCTGCGCGCCGCCAGTTTCCAGCAGGACCACGGGCGGGTTATCCAGGAAGACGCGGCCAAAATCCTGACCGCCGATTGTTTCACTACCCACGATGGCTACGGCGCGCGCATCGGCTGTGGGCGAGACATAGTTCAGCGCCTGAATCGCCGTCAGAGCCACGCCCCAGTCGATGTCGCCCCCATTGCGAGGCGTGGAGCGGGCCACGATTTTGATGAAGTTCACCGGCGGGCGCACGTGACTGTTGGCGAGGTCGAGGTTCAGCACGTTGCTGCTCGTCGCCTGATTGATGGTGCTGTGCAAAGTTAGATTCGTCGCCGTCGGACCGAGATAGACATCGGCCAGTTCAGTAGTCGTGCCCTGTGTGGGCCGGATGATGGCAAAGTCCGGGCCAGCCTTATCCACGATGGTCTCTGCGAAGCGCAGCGTCACATGGGCGTTCTCCGGCAGGGTGAGAAACTCGGTCGTGTTATAGCTGCCGATGGGTGGTATCTCGTAGCGATTGCCCGCTGGCTTTAGGACGATGGCCGGGTCCACATAGGAAAAGCGCGTCGGGCTCGTCCAGCTCACGATGACCCAGCGGTCGCCGGGCCAAGTCCGGTTGGCCAGCGCGCCATAGGCACCTGCTGGAAAACCGGGTAACCCGAGCGTGGAGTGGGTGTAGTTCACGACCTCATCGGGCCAGCCATCCAGCACCAGCGGGGTCACTTCGACCGGCAGCGTCTGCGTGTTTCCGGGCTCCAAGTATTGCCTCACATGATAGAAGCCGGGTGTCAGCAGCGTGAAGGTGTAACCTCCCGCCGCGTCCGTCACCGTCTGCCGTTCGGTAGCATCCAGCTCCCCGTCGTAGTCCGCATCCAGCCAGACGATGGCACCCACGACTGGCACGCCATCCGCCGTGTTACCGTCACGGTTCGGGTCTGTGCGGACGGCTCCGGTGATCGTTCCGCCGGCGTTGTTAAAAACCAGCGGGTTGGTGAAATACTCCACCACCTCGCGCCCGTCGCGAAAGCCGTCGCCATCCGTGTCCGCATTGTTGGGAGCCGTGCCGAGCAGCCCCTCTTCCACCGACGAGAGCCCGTCGCCATCGGCATCGGTCGGGTCCAGTGGCCGTAGGCGGTAGAAGGCTTTTTGCACCAGGGATCCGGACAAAGGCACTTCCAAGATACTGCCCGTTCCGGCAATGGGACCGGACCAAGGCTTGTACTGGAGCAGGTCCGGCGAGTCCTGTATCTCGTAACGCGCGCCCGCCACCGATTCCCAGAGGAGGAACATGCCCGCCGCGTCGCGTTCGATGCTGAGAACCAATCTGGACGCGGGTGAGCGCGGATCGGTGCCCGCCAGATATTCACTGCGGGTGGTGAAGCCATCCCCGTCCGGGTCCAGGTCCAATTGCCAGAACTCGACCTGCTTGTCCTGCTGCCACCAGGTCCCCGGCGGGAAATCAGAAACCGGAGCTTGGGCCAGGCACGCAGCGGAACCCGTGAGTAAAGCAGCGATGCAGCTCAGAACCCGCGACGCGTGGAGGAGATTGAGGTAGTTCATTTCAACCCCAAGAACCAGCCGGGCCGTGACATTGCAGGGGAGTTGCAAATTTTTGCGTTGTCGCAATGCAGGCTCGCTGGATCGGACTTACTCCGCTGCTTCCCGGGCCAGTACCACGCGAAAGCCGTAGGCTGCGATGCGCAGATGGTGGAGCGGGAGCCGCACGCGCGAGAAGGCAATGTCCGCTGGCGTGCCGTCCACGTAGTTGGGGCCGAGAGGGCGCGCTTTGCTTTGGCGCGGGCGGCGGTTGGTGGGCTCGTCCTCGTCGAGCACCCACTCGCCGACATTGCCGGAGATGTCGTAGAGGCCGTGGAGCTCCACGGGAAAGGAGCCCACGGGCGCGAGCTGCTCGTAGCCGTCGTTCTCGTCGAAAGTCGGGCGGCCGGCGAGCCAGTGCGAGGAACCGCGCAGTTCCGCACCGGCCACATTGCCGGGGCGGGGCGTGGCGTTTTCCCCGCCAGCGGCGGTGAGCCATTCCGCAGCGGTGGGCAGGCGGTAGTAACAGCTCGGCGGGAGGCGGCCTTCGGCGCGTTCGCGCCACGTCAGCCACAGACAGAAATGCTGGGCATTGCGGATGCTCATGCCGCCCGTGGGATGCTCGGGGGTGATGGACCCGCCGGGATTTTCCCAAGTGGCATTGTGGATGACGTTGCCGCCTTCATCGAAAGTGCTGATCCGCTCATCGCCCGAGCGCATCGAACTTAAATAATCCGCGCGCCATGCGCTGACCGTGCCGAAGTCATCCGCGCGGTACGGCGCGTAGTCGCGCCGACGCGTTTCCCAAATGGAAAAAAGCACTTTCGTTTCCGGCACGGGCACGAATTTCATCCCGAGACTGTTCTCCCACGGCTGCGCGATCGTCGCCGTTTCGGGACGCACAAAGACCGGCGGTGGCGGTGGCTTCATGCGTTCGTGCTGCCAGAGCGCGCCACCCGCGACGGCGGCGATGGTGAAAACGAAGCCCGCGGCGATGAGGGCCGCGCGGCGAAATTTTCGCGCGCGTGATCTGCCGGAAATGTGCTCGCGCCATGTGGCATCGAACTCGGTGCGCAGCGCGGCGGCAGTCGCGGTGCGGCGGTCGGGATTTGCCTCCAGCGCGCGGGACACGATGCCATCCAGCGCCGCAGGCAGGCCGGTGAGCTGCGAGAGCGGCGTGAATTTCCCCAGCGGCATCCGCCCGGCGAGCAAGTGATAGAGCAGCACCCCGAGCGAGAAGACATCCGCGCGCCCGTCGCACGGCGTGCCCGGCGTCATGCGCTCCGGCGCGAGATAGTAGGCCGTGCCAAACTGATCCGTCGTCGCCGTGAGGCCGCACAGCGCGGGGCCGTCGGCGGCGAGCTGTTTTGCAAAGCCGAAGTCCGCGAGCTTCACCGCGCCATCGCCGCCGATGAGAATATTCGACGGCTTGATGTCGCGATGCACGAAACCCTGCGCGTGCGCCTCCTCGACGGCGGCGCAGACTTTCCCGAAAATCTCCACGCCGCGCGCGTGCGGCAGCGGCTGCGCGCGCAGCAGACGGCCGAGATCGCAGCCTTCCACCAGTTCCATCACGATGCAGAGCCGCCCGTCCGCGGCCTCGGCGGTTTCGATGAGGCGCACGATATTCGCGTGCTCCAGTTTTCGCAGCGCGTCGGCTTCGTTTTCAAAACGCGCCGCCATCAGCGGATCGCGCGCCCATTTCGCATCGAGAACTTTGATTGCGGCGAGGCTGCCGTTCGCGCTCTCTGCCTGAAAGACGCGCCCCATGCCGCCCGCGCCCAGCGTGCCCGTGATGCGCCAGCCGGGGATGTCCGGCTCCGCATCCACCGCCACCGGCGCGGGCGCGGCGAGCCAGTCCATCTGCCCACCGAGCGCGAGACAGCCGGGGCAGAGCCCGCCGATCTCGCCGAGCGGCTGCGGCGTGCGGCACTGCGGGCAGATGGCGTCAGACGTCGGATTCATGGCACAGGGCGCGCACGAGCTGGCGCAATTCATCCTCCACCTCGGGCAGCGTGGCGGCAGGCCCGAGCGTGGCCGCGACTTCGCTGCGCAGACGGTCGGCGAGCCGGCGGCGCAGGCGGTGGACTTCGATTTGAATTTGGGCTTCTCCCACGCCGAACTCAGAACCGATTTCCGCGTAAGATTGCAGTGCGCCCGACGGCAGCAGCGACGGCTTCAGCGCCTCCAGCAGCGCACCCTTTCCGCGCAGCGCATAACTTTCGCCGATGGCCCGCATCGCCCGGTCAAACACCGTCCACGCCCACGAGTGATCGAACGCCGCGTCCGGCGCGGCCGCCGCGGACGGGATCGCCGCATCCGGCAGTTCATCCAGCGAGAGCGCCGCACCGCCCCCGCCCCGGCGCACGGCATTCGCGGTGCGGCGGTGATTGTAGAGCGCATGACGCGCCGCCGCTTTGAAGAAGTGCCGCAGCCGCCCGCGCGCCCGGTCCACGCGCTCCAGCGAGCCGTCGTGGCAAAAATCCGCGAGCACCTTTTGCGCAGCATCCTCCGCGTCCTCATGCGCCAGCCCGAGCGCGCGGAGATACGCGCAGACCGGCTGCCAGTAAGCCGCGCACACCGCCTCCCGCGCTGCCCGGGCATCGGGTGCTGCCGGATCGCGCGCCGTGAGCAGCACCGTCCACATCGTCGCGGGAAATCCGCGCGCGTCGGCGGAGGCTGGCGGGCTCGTCGGCATCGCGCACGCCTAACGCGGACAATGCGGCTTTTCCACCGGCAAAAATCCGGCCCGCCGCGCGGTGGAGAGCGGGAAAGTTGGGCCGACTGCTTTCTTGACGCTCGCGGGAGCGTGAGGCATAGCTCCGCGCTTTTGAAAACCACATTATCCATACGGCGTGCGATTTGCGCCCTCCTACTTTCCGCCAGCGCCCTCACTGGCTGCAAGAGCCACGATCCGCGTTTCAGCGATGAGACGATCTACATCGGCGGGCGGCGGGGAAAGGTGAAGGAGGAGCAGCGCGCGAACTTTGACAATGTGTCCTACTGGGATGGCGATCACGCGCAGGGTTCGCCCTCGATTTCGATCAGCCTCGGGGAGCAGCGCGCGTATTTTTACAAAGGCACGGAACTCGTCGGCATCTCGGTGATCTCGACGGGCCGCGAGGGCTTTGACACTCCGCAGGGGCGGTTCAAGATTTTGCAGAAAAACCGCGACCACGTCTCTTCGCTCTACGGCAACTACGTGGACCGCGATGGCAACATCATCCAGAAGGACATCGACACGAAGAAGGATCCAAAGCCGCCAGGCGCGATTTACGATGGAGCGCGGATGCCGTTTTTCATGCGCTTCACGGGTGGCGTGGGGATGCACGAAGGTTTCCTGCCGGGCTATGCCGCGTCGCACGGCTGCATTCGGATGCCGGGTTTCATGGCGGATGCGTTTTTCAATAACGTCTCGATGGGAACGCCGGTCACGGTCGGGCCGTGAGGCGGAGCAGTTTGGAGTTGAGCGTTGCGCGTTGAGAGCGGCGCAAGCTGGGTCCGACGCACCCTCGCGATTTCGCAGCTCTGAACTTTCTCCCTTCCCAATCCCGCACGCATTCGTATTCACTCGCCGCCCGATGCCGAAAGCTCTCAAACGTTCCGAACCCCGCAAATCCCCGAAGCCGAAATACCGCCGCATCGTTCTGAAACTGAGCGGTGAAGCGCTGAAAGCGCCGGGCAGCGCGGACAACATTTCGCCCGAAATCGTGTCCGGCATTTGCCTGCAAATCCGCGCTGTCGTGGCAATGGGCGTGCAAGTCGCGATCGTGATCGGCGGGGGAAATATCTGGCGCGGACTCGCGGCGAGCCATCGCGGCATGGAGCGCACGACGGCGGATTACATGGGAATGCTTGCGACCGTCATCAACGGCATGGCGCTGCAAAGCGCGCTCGAAAAAATGGGCGTGCCGACCCGCGTCCACACCGCGATCCACATGGAAAATATTGCCGAGCCTTTCATCCGGCGACGCGCGATCGACCAGCTCGAAAGCGGCCACGCCGTGATCTTCGTCGCCGGCACGGGCAACCCGTATTTTTCCACCGACACGACCGCAGCGCTGCGCGCCAGCGAGATCGGCGCGGAGGTGATCCTGAAGGCGACCAAGGTCGATGGCATCTACACCGCCGACCCTTTCAAAAATCCCAACGCCAAAAAATATGACCGCCTCACTTTCAGTGAAGCGCTGCGCCAGCGCCTGTCCGTCATGGATTCCACGGCCTTCAGTCTGTGCATGGATAACAAGGTGCCCGTCATTGTTTTCGACATGATGAAGGCGGATAACATCAAGAACGTCGTGCTCGGCAAGAAGGTCGGCACGCTCGTGACTTGCGATTAAGATTCTAAATATGGACCCCGACGAAATCCTGCTCGAAACCGAAGCCACCATGGAAAAAGGCGTCGAGTACATGATCCATGAATTCGCCGCCGTGCGCACCGGCAAAGCCTCGCCCGCCATCGTCGAAAACATCGACGTGGAAGCATACGGCGCGGTGATGAAACTCAAGCAACTCGCCCTCATCACCACGCCCGAGCCGCGCCTGCTCGTCATCCAGCCGTTCGACGGCTCGACGACGAAGGACATCGAGAAAGCGATCAAGGAATCGAAGATCGGCATCAATCCGATCGTGGATGGAAAGATCATCCGGCTGCCGATCCCCGCGCTCAGCGAAGAGCGGCGAAAGGATCTCGTGAAGAGCATCAAACAAATGGCCGAAGAAGCGCGCGTGCGCGTGCGCTCGGCGCGGCGTGAGAGCATTGATGCGATCAAAAAAACGGAGAAAGAGGGCAAGGTTTCGGAGGACAATCGCGAGACTTTTGAGAAGGAAATCCAGAAGCTCACCGATGGATTCGTAAAGAAGATCGACGAAGCGTTTGCGATGAAGGAAGCGGACATCATGAAGGTCTGAGGTATGAAACGACTCGCCGCCGTCCTCCCGTTTTTGCTCCTGGTTTCCTGCGCGCAGATCCCCTTTCTCAAGCGCGCCCCCAAGGAAACGCCCGCCGAGCCCGAGCCGCCGCCAAACGCGCAGCGCGCCCGCAAAGTTTCCTCCGTCGTCACACCCGCGCCGGATTTCACCTTCGCCGCGCCGGGAAAAGCGCGCTCCCTCCGCAGCCTGCGCGGCCAGGCCGTCGTCATCGTTTTCGCCCGCGATGCCCGCAACGGCGCGCTGGAGGATCAGCTCGAAGAACTCGCGCCGATCTACCAGGAACTCGCCAGCAAACGCGCGATCTTCATCGCCGCGCTTCAGGAGGGTGAAGGTCCGGTGAAATCAAACATTCCATTCGTCACCGCGAACGACGGAGCCGGCGTCGCCGCGCGTTACAACGTCACCGGAAAATTCGCCATCGCGATCATCGGCCAGGATGGCAATATCGACTACCAGACGACGAAAGTGCTGCCCGGCGGGCGGGTGCGCGACGTGATCCAGAATTCCTTCGTCGTCCAGGACACTGCGCGGCGGCGCTGACGCGCAACCGTGCGGATCGCCGTCATCGCCGACACTCACGACCGGCTCCCGCCGCGCATCCTCGCCACGATCAGTCGCGCGGATGAAATCTGGCACCTCGGCGATGTTTGTGATGCCACGGTCGAAGCGTCGCTTGCAGCCACCGGCATCCCGCTGCGGATCGTCCGCGGAAATTGCGACGAAAATTTCGCGTGGCCGCTCACGCTCGATTTTGAACTCGAAGGCTTCCGCATCCGGCTCATCCATATCCCGCCGACCGCCGCGCCCGCGGGAGTCGATCTGCTTTTCCACGGCCACACCCACGTCCCGCGCAACGAAATTATCGGCACCACGCGCTTCTTCAATCCCGGCTGCATCACCCGCCCGAACCGCGGCGCACCCGCCAGCTACGCGTGGCTCGAATTGACCCGCGGCGGATCCCCGCGCTGGACGCTCGAAATCGTCTAGCCGGCCAATGCACTACGGCGAAGCATTCAGCATCTGCCGTGGAAAACCGCTGAGCTGGATGAGCCCTCGAATCGGTGTGCGTTCGTCGTTGTCGAGATCGCCGTCCGCGTTTTTGTCGAAGCCTTTGAGCAGCGCGGCGACGGGTTCCAGGCGTTTGCCGAGCCCCTCGGGCAGGTCGCGTTTGGTATGCGCCGCGTCGATCATCAGGTCCGCGATGTGATCGCTGAGCGCCGCGCGGAGGACTTCGAGGTCCTCCGGTTTTCGCGGCACGACGCCGACGGTCACACTGCCCATTTCATCCGCCGATGCGACGCCCCAGCCCACCGGCACGGGGGGCTTCGCGGGGTTGCGCGGATTGTCGGCGGAGTTGTCCCACACGACTTCGGTTTCGAGCTTCGTGCCTTTCGGCAGCGGGATGCGATCGCGGTAGAGATACTGCTCCTGCCACGCGAAATCCCAGTCCGTCACCTTCAGTAGATTCCGCCGCGTCCCGTCGGGAAGCGTGGCCGTCATCGTCAAGCGTTTGCCGAGATAGTGCGCGTGCGCGGCGACGGCAAACGCGTCGCAATCAATCGGCAGCGTGAATGAATCGCGCACCGTGTAATTTTTTTCTCCAGCGGGAATCTGGATGCCATTCAGGATGCCAAACTGCGGTGGAATCTGGATGGTCGTGTAAGTATGCGGCGGCGCTTCCTTCGCGAAGCGCAGGCCGATTGTCGTCGCTTCTTTCGCGGATTTGCCATTGGGCGAAATGTGAGTCTGCAAGACGAGATTCGCGCCTTTCGGAAACCGCCACGCGAGATCCTTTGGCAGCTCCAGCGCGCCCGCGCCGGGCGCCCAGCCCGCGACGTAAGTCTGGCCGAGGCTGACGAAACCGCGGTAGCCGGGCAGGGGATCGCGCGCATCGCGCTTCGCCGCGGAGCCGTCGGTATCGAGAAAGATGAGGACGTGATGCACGACCGACGCCGCGCTCGGGCGCAGTTCGATGGCGCTGATCCATTTGTCCTCCGCGAAATTCAGCGGCAGCACGAAGTTGCGATATTCATCGCGGCCCTCGGCGGAAATTTCATACGCCTCGGGCATTTTCAGTTCCACATCCGGCACGCCCATCGCCCAGCCTTCGGTGAATTTCGGCGGCGTCGCCAGGTGTGCTGGATCGCCCTCGGGCGCGCCCGCGCGCTGCCACGCGGCGAGCAGCGCGATCTGCTTTTCATCGAGGCTGCGGTCGTTTTGAAAAGCCGGGTTGTCCCTGTCCGCGTGCCACGGCGGCATCGTGCCTTCAGCCGTGATTTCCGCGAGCTGCTTCGCGCGCTTTTTCGCATCGGCGAAGGTGAGCAGCGAAAACGGCGCGATCTCGCCGGGGCGATGACACACCGCGCATTTCGTGAAGAGAATGGGCGCGATGTGCTCGGTGAAAGTGACGTTCTCGGGGATCGGTTCGCTCGCGACGCAGACGGTGGCGAGCAGCAGCAGGATGGGGATGGTTTTCATGGGCGGGTTGTTTTGGAAGACTCGGGAAGATAGCAGCCAATTGCTTTTGTAAAACGCTCGCGAACCGGCTTGCCAGCAAGGATCGCATCCAGCGCATCACGCAAATCCCGCTGCCGCGGCTCCACGCGATGTTTCCCCGGCGCGATCGCGCGATCATCGATGCGGCCGCGGTAAAGCAATTCGCCTTTCGCTGAAAAAACGGCGGCTTCCGGCGAGATGGTCGCGCCCGCTTTTCGCGCCAGCGCCTGTCGCGGATCGAGCAGCACGGGGCAGCGGTAGGCGTATTCGCGCGCGTGCTTCCTCGCGTCGGCGGGCGAAAGATCGTCCTCACCATAGACCACGCTGGTCCGCACGCGCCGCTTCCCATATTCCTCCGCGATGCGGCTGATTTCGGGCGCGTAGCCATTCGCAATCGGGCAATCGTGCAGCACGAAAATCAGCACCGTCGCCGCCTGCCCCGCATCGGCGAGCGGCCGATGCGCCGCGCCATCCACATCGTGCAGCGAAATCTCCGCCGCCGCCGCGGAGAGCGCCACGACCGCGAAGAGAAGGAAAAGTTTCACAAGGCGAGTAAAACAAATCCGGTCGCCCCGCGCCAGCGCGATCCCGGTTTGCCAAGGCAGCCCGCTTTGCGATTCGCATCGACGAGCCGTGATTGCGTTTTGCGGACATCAGGAATCATAATCCCGCGCTCGAATCCCATGAAGCTCGTCACCCACTCGCTGCGGCTCACCGCGTTTGCCATCCTCATTTTTTCCGCGCACGCGGCCGAGCCGCGCGCGGTGTCCGGCATCTATCCGCATCTCGCGATGTTCAACGACGAGAGCGAATGCGGCACGGGCGCGGTGGTGCCGTGGGCGGACCGGCTGTGGGTCCTCACTTACGCGCCGCATCAGCCGCGCGGATCGAGCGACAAACTTTACGAAATCACGCCCGCGCTGGAGCAAATCATCCGGCCCGAAAGCATCGGCGGCACTCCTGCGAATCGCATGATTCATCGCGAGTCGGGGCAGCTTTTCATCGGGCCATATGCGATCGATGCGCAGCGGCAAGTGCGCGCGATTTCTTACGCGACGATGTTCGGCAGGCACACGGGACTCGCGCGGCATCTCACTGATCCGGCGGGAAAGATCGTCTTCGCGACGATGGAGGAGGGGATCTATGACGTGGACGTGAAGACGCTCGCGCCGACGACGCTGTGGGCCGATGAGCAGGTGAAGGAAGGGCGGCACGCGGGCTTGCCGGGCTATCACGGGAAAGGCTTCTACTCAGCGCAAGGCCGCTACATTTACGCGAACAACGGCGACCATGCGCGGGAGGCGCTGCGCGATCCCGCGGTGCCGAGCGGCGTGCTGGCGGAGTGGGATGGCAAGGCGGACGCGTGGACGGTCGTGCGGCGCAATCAATTCACCGACGTGACCGGCCCCGGCGGCATCGAGGGCAGCGCGCCGGATGCGCCCGCGTGGAGCATCGGCTGGGATCATCGCTCACTCATTCTCATGCTGCTCGATGGTGGAAAATGGAGCGCCTTTCGCCTGCCAAAAGCGAGCAACAGCTACGACGGCGCGCACGGCTGGAACACGGAATGGCCGCGCATCCGCGAGATCGGCGACGGGCCGCTGTTGATGACGATGCACGGGATGTTCTGGAGCTTCCCGCGCACCTTTTCCGCCGCGAACACCGCGGGCCTCCGGCCGCTCAGCTCGTATGTGAAAGTGATCGGCGATTTTGCGGCATGGGGGGATCGGATCGTCTTCGGCTGCGACGACACGGCGAAGAACGAGTTCCTCAACAAGCGCAAGGCCAAGGGGAGGATCGCCGCGCCGCAGAGCCAGTCGAACCTCTGGTTTGTAAAGCGCGACGCGCTCCGCGACCTCGGGCCGACACTGAGCCAGGGTGCCGTCTGGCTCGGGGATGACGTGGCGGCGGGCGAAGCTTCCGATCCGTTTCTTCACGCGGGCGACGCGACGAGCGCGTATTTCGCCCACCGCGGCGCTGAGCCCGTCACGCTTCTGATCGAGTGGGACGCAAAGAGCAACGGCGAGTGGGCGAAGTGGTCGAAAGTGGAGCTGCCCGCGCGCGGCGGGCGCTGGATCAACTTTGCCGCCGAGGGGCCGAATGTGGATTGGATCCGCGTCCGCGCCCAGCAGGCGCTGTCCGGTGCGACGGCGCTCTTCACCGCGGGCTACACGCACATCGCCTTCGGCAAGCAGCCCGACCCGATTTTCGCCAGCCTCGCCGCCGCCGGGGAAGAGCGCGCCATCGCCGGCACCGTGCGCGCGCGCGCCGAAAACAAACGCACGCTGCACTTCGCGCCCGTCGGCGCCGACGCGCTCTACGAGCTCGACGCCGACCTCAAGCTCACGCGCACCGACGACGCGGCGGCGCTCAAGTTTCACCGGGAAAACTCCGCGATCCCCGCTGGCGTGCTCTCCGTGGATGCCGCGTCCGTCATTTACACCGACGACGCTGGCCGACGCTGGCGCCTGCCCAAAGGCGACGCCGCCTTCGATCGCGACACTGCCGCTGGCCACGCGCGCGTCTGCCGCGAAGTCTGCACCGAGCGTGACCTCTTCAACGCGCACGGCACCTTCTACGAACTGCCCGCTGAAAACGCCGGCGGCTTCGCCAAGGTGCGCCCTATCGCCACGCACAACCGGCGCGTCCACGACTACTGCTCGTGGCGCGGCCTGCTCGTGCTCAGCGGCATCGCCGCCGACGCGCCCGCCAGCGAGCACATCGTGCGCAGCGACGATGGCAAAGCCGCGCTGTGGCTCGGCGCGGTCGATGACCTGTGGAAACTCGGCGCGCCGCGCGGCGTCGGCGGCCCGTGGAAAGACACCGCGGTGAAAGCGGGCGCGGCGAGCGATCCGTATCTGCTCTGGGGCTACGACCGCCGCACGCTCGCGCTCAGCCAGCGCGGTGCGGAGAGCGTCACTTTCAAAATCGAGCTCGACCTGACCGGCGACGGGCGGTGGGTCGAGTGGAAGACATTCGCGGTCGCCACGGGAAAGGCAGTCGAGGAAATATTCCCGTCCGAAGTGCAGGCGCGCTGGCTGCGCGTCGTTTCCGATCAGGACACGAATGCGACGGCGATCTTTCACTACGAATGAGTCGGCGAAATCTCTGAAATCAAAGTCGCATTCCACGGGTCTTCGGCTTGCCGCGGCGGACGTAACTTTTGAAATTCGTATAAGAGACATCCTTCGTTCCGTATTCTTAATTGCAGCCAGCCCATGTCCCGCCTTCGCTTCCTGATTTTCCTGCTCGCGCTTTCCCTTCCGCTCCATGCGGCGGAAAAGCTGCGCTTCAATCGCGACATCCGCCCAATCCTTTCGGACAAATGTTTTCACTGCCACGGCCCCGATCCGAAGAAGCGCGACTCGGGGATGCGGCTCGATGTGCGCGCGGATGCGATCAAGGAACACGATGGCTTCCGCGCCATCGTGCCGGGCAAGCCGGATGAAAGCGAAATGCTCGTCCGCGTCGCCAGCAGCGACCGCGATGAAGTGATGCCGCCGCCGAAGTCGAAACTTGGCGGGCTGACTCCCGCGGAAGTCGCGACGCTGAAACGATGGATCGCGGAAGGCGCGGAGTACGAGGCGCATTGGGCGTTCAATTCGCTGAAGCCATCGGACGCGCCGGGCTTCGATGGATTTGTGGAAAAGGAACTCGCCGCGCGCGGACTCGCGCCGCAGCCAGAGGCGGATCGCAATACGCTGATCCGCCGCGTGAGCTTCGACATCACGGGCTTGCCGCCGACTCCGGCGGAGGTCGCAGCTTTTGTGGATGGGACTCATGGGTCGAATGGGTCCCATGAGACCTATGAACAGCTCGTGGATCGCCTGCTCGCCTCGCCGCGTTACGGCGAGCGCATGGCGGGCGATTGGCTCGCTATCTCGCGCTACGCGGACAGCTACGGCTTTCAAGTCGATCGCGAACGCGACGTGTGGCAGTGGCGCGATTGGGTGATCCGCGCGTTCAATGAAAACCTGCCGTTCAACCAATTTATCACCTGGCAGCTCGGCGGCGATCTCCTGCCGAATCCGACCGACGAGCAAATCCTCGCGACCGCTTTCAACCGGCTGCATCAGCAGGAAACCGAGGGCGGCAGCGTCGAGGAGGAATACCGCGTCGAGTATGTGGCCGACCGCGTGCAGACATTTTCGACGGCGTTTCTCGGGCTCACGTTCGAGTGTGCGCGCTGCCACGATCACAAGTTCGATCCGCTCACGCAAAAGGAGTACTACCAGTTCTTCTCGATGTTCCAAAACATCGACGAGGCGGGCCTGTATTCGTATTTCACGACCTCGGTGCCAACGCCTGCGCTGACGCTCGCGGATGCGGCGAAAAAGGAGCGTCTCGCCGATTTGCAGCGCGCGGTTTTCGACGCGGAGAAAAAGCTCGCCGAACAGCGCGATGCGAAGCGCGCAGCATTCGTTGCATGGCTCCCATCCCGTCCCATGAAGGTGACGCCCGTCGGCGAGATCGCGGGATTCGGATTTGAGTTTTTGGAGGGCCGCAAATTCGCGAACTGGGTGGATGAAAAGCAGCCCGCGACTTTGAATGGCGAGAACAAGGTGGTGCCGGGGCGCGTGGGAAACGCGGTGCAATTGACCGGCGATGACTCGGTGGCGTTGTCGGTCGGGAATTTCAAACGCAGCGAACCTTTCAGTGTGTCGCTTTGGATTAAAACGCCGGATGTGAAAGAGCGCGCGGTCGTTTTTCACCGGTCGCAGGCTTGGACGGATGCGGCGAGCCGCGGCTACGAATTGCTGATCGAAGACGGAAAGCTGAAATGGTCGCTGATCCATTTCTGGCCGGGCAATGCGATCTCGATCCGCGCGAAAACCGCGGTGCCGCTGAACGAATGGACGCACGTCGTGGTGAGCAACGATGGCAGCAGTCGCGCGGCTGGATTGAAGCTCTATGTGAACGGCCAGGCCGCGTCGGTCGACGTGGTGAAGGACAAGTTGACCAGGGACATCACGGGCGGCGGCGGCGACAATATCTCGCTCGGCGAACGGATGCGGGACCGCGGGTTCAAAGGCGGCGCGATCGACGAATTCCGGGTTTTCAATCGCGAACTGACGGCGCTCGAAGCGCTGGCGATGAGCGATGAAGCCGGCGCGAATGCTTTGCTGGCCAAGGGCGGGAGCGAAGTCGTGCGGGACTATTTTCTCGCGACCGCAGACGCTGATTTTGCAAAGCAACTCGATGCGTTGAAAGCCGTGCGTGTGCAGGCGATGAAGGCGGCGGACGGCTTGCCGGAAATCATGGTGATGCGCGAACTGCCGCAGCCGAAGCAGGCGTTCACGCTCTTCCGCGGAGCGTACGATCAGCGCCGGGACGAAGTCGGAGCGGGGACACCGGCTTCGCTTTCGCCCTTGCCAAAAGACGCGCCGAAAAACCGCCTCGGCCTCGCGCAATGGCTGACTGCACCGGAGCATCCGCTCACTTCGCGCGTGCTCGTGAATCGTTTCTGGCAAAGCATCTTCGGGCTAGGATTGGTGAAGACTTCGGAGGATTTCGGCAGCCAGGGAGCGCGGCCCGTTTACCCCGAAGTGCTGGACTGGCTTTCGTCTCGTTTCATCCAAAGCGGCTGGGATACGAAGGCGCTGATCAAGTCGATCGTGATGAGCAAAACCTACCGCCAGCGCAGCATCGCCGATGCGAAAACGATGGCGGATGACCCGGACAACGAACTGCTCGCGCGCGGCCCGCGCTTTCGCCTGAGCGCCGAGATGATCCGCGACAATGCGCTCGCCGCTGCGGGGCTGCTCAGCGAAAAAATCGGCGGTCCTCCGGTGATGCCTTACGAAATGAGCGAGGCATTCAAACCACACGCGCCGAGCGGCGGCGACGGAGTGTTCCGTCGCAGCGTTTACACGAGCTGGCGTCGCACCGGCCCGCCGCCTGCGATGATCGCTTTCGACGCGCCGCGCCGCGCCGTCTGCGCGGCAAAACGCGAGCGCACGGACTCGCCACTGCAGGCGCTGATTCTTTTGAACGGGACACAATACGTCGAAGCCGCGCGGGTGCTCGGCGAGAAGCTGCACGTATCGTCGAAGGGCGAGGTGAACGCGATGATCGACGAAGGTTTCCTCCGCTGCCTGAGTCGAAAACCGGACGCGCGCGAACGCGAGATTTTGCAGCGACTTTACCGCGAACAACTCGCGCATTTCCAATCCAAGCCCGCCGAGGCGACCGCGCTGCTCGGCCACGGCCAAACGAAACCCGCCGCCGGAATTCCCGCGCCCGAAGCCGCGGCCGCGACCGTGCTCGGGCAGGCGCTGATGAACCACGATGCGTGCGTGGTGAAACGATGAACGACGTGGACCACAGAATCCGGGTAGCACGCTCGTCCCGAGCGTTGGCGAAGGCGTCCCGCCTTCGCGGACTTTGGTGCGCGCCCGCGACTCGAAGCGCGTTGAATTCTATGGCAACCTGTCGTCAGGAAAGTTCGTTTCGGCGGGACGCCGAAACCAACGCCCGGGACGAGCGTGCTACCCGGAATATCCCGCGCCGATCAATTTGAATTCATGAACACTCTCCCATTCAATCGCCGCCAATTCCTGAACCGCTTCGGAATGGGCCTCGGCGGCATCGCACTTGCCGAAATGCTGCCGCAAACCGTGCTCGGCGCGAGCGATCGCGGCGTGCTCGGCCTCCCGCATTTTCCGCCGAAGGCGAAGCGGGTGATCTACCTGTTCATGTCGGGCGGTCCGTCGCAGCTCGACCTCTTTGACTACAAGCCGCTGCTCAACCAACGCCACGGCGAACAGCTCCCAGACTCGATCCGCGGCGGACAGCGGCTCACCGGCATGTCGGGAAATCAATCCTCGATTCCGCTCGTCGGTTCACCGTTCAAATTCGCGCAGCACGGAAAAGCGGGCGCATGGTTCAGCAATCTGCTGCCGCACACCGCGTCGATCGCCGACGATATTTGCGTGGTGCGCTCGATGTTCAGCGAGGCGATCAATCACGGGCCGGGCGTGACGTTCTACCAAACCGGCTCGCAGATCGCGGGACGGCCAAGCATCGGCGCGTGGCTCAGCTACGGGCTCGGGCAGGAGAATGCGAATCTGCCTTCCTTCGTCGTGCTCGTCACGAAAGGGAAGGGCGGCCAGCCGCTCGGCTCGCATTTGTGGGGCAGCGGTTTTCTTCCGGCGAAACATCAGGCGGTGCAATTTCGCGCGGCGAAAGATCCGGTGCTGTATCTCGGCAATCCGGCGGGCGTCGATGAAGCCAGTCGGCGACTGATGCTCGATCGGTTGCGCGAGATGCACGAGCACCAGATCGAAGGCACGCCGGACGCGGAAATTCAGGGTCGCATCGATCAATATGAAATGGCGTTTCGGATGCAGACGAGCATTCCCGAAGTGACCGATCTCTCGCAGGAATCCGAGGCCACGCTCGCGAGTTACGGCCCGGATGTGAAGACGCCCGGCACCTTCGCCGCGAACTGCCTCCAAGCGCGCCGACTCGCGGAGAAAGGCGTGCGTTTCATCCAGCTTTATCATCAGGACTGGGATCATCACGGCGGCTTGCCTGGCGCGTTGCCCGGTCTTTGCAAAGAGACGGATCAACCCGCTGCCGCGCTCATCAAGGATTTGAAAATGCGCGGGCTGCTCGATGACACGCTGGTCGTGTGGGGCGGCGAATTCGGGCGGACGAATTATTGTCAGGGGAAAATCAGCACGAACTTCGGGCGTGATCACCATCCGCGCTGCTTCACCGCATGGATGGCGGGCGGCGGTGTGAAGGCGGGATCGGTCTATGGCGAGACGGATGAGTTCGGCTACAACGTGGTGGCCGACGGCGTCCACGTACACGATTTCCACGCGACGATGATGCACCTGCTCGGCATCGACCACGAGCGCCTCACCTACAAATTCCAAGGCCGTCGTTACCGGCTGACGGATGTGGAAGGCCATTTGGTGAAAGGCATCGTCGCATAATTTGTGAAACTGAACGCGGCCCGTTCGACCCGCGCGATGACAGCGAGATAGCCTGACTCCAGTTACCGCCCGCACCATGAGCGAATCCTTCGATTACGACGTCTTCCTGAGCCACAGCGCGAAGGACAAGGCGGTGGTGCGCCCGCTGGCCGAGCGGTTGCGGATGGACGAGGTGAAGGTGTGGTTCGATGAATGGGTGCTCAAGCCGGGCGACAGCATTCCGGCGAAGATCGAGGAAGGGCTGGAGCGCTCGCGCGTGCTGGTGCTCTGCATGTCGGCGAATGCGTTCGGCTCGGACTGGGCGCAGTTGGAGTCCGGCACGTTCCGCTTTCGCGACCCGCTGAAAAAGGAGCGCCGCAACCTTCCGCTGCGCCTCGACGACTCCCCATGAACGACTCCCCCCAGCCGAAGCTCTCGCCTTCCCTCGAACGCATGACATATTCCACCGCATGAACTGGCGCGAACACATCCTCAGCGACCCGCAAATCCTCCGCGGCAAGCCATGCATCAAAGGCACCCGCATTCCCGTGGCGCTCATCCTGGGCTACCTGGCCTCGGGACGCGATGCGGCGGCCATCCAGCGGGAATTCCCCGACCTCACTCGAGACGACGTAACGGCGTGCCTGGATTACGCCCGCGACCTGGCGGAATTTGAAGCCGTGCCGGCATGAGCCTGCGGTTCCTCAGCGACCAATGTGTGCCTGCGGAAATCACCGAAACGCTTCGTCGCCAAGGACACCAAGCCACGCTCCTGAGGGAAGTCCTCCCCATCCGCTCGCCCGACCCGGTCGTCATCGGCAAGGCGCGGGAACTCGGCGCGATTCTGGTTTCCCTCAATGGCGATTTCTCGGTCATCGTGGCCTATCCGCCGGCGCAGCACCTCGGGATCGTGGCCATTCAATTGCACAACCACCCCGAAACCATTCCGCCGCTGATGGAACTGCTCGCCGCGTTTCTGGACAGCCACCCGGCGCAGGACTTCTACCACGGCAAACTCTTCCTCATCGAAGTCCATCGCGTAAGAATCCGGCAGTGAACATTTGGAACCCATGACGCCCGGTGACTTCCCCTACGACCTCTTCCTGAGCCACAGCGCGAAGGACAAGGCCGTGGTGCGCCCGCTGGCGGAGCGGTTGCGGAAGGACGGGGTGAAGGTGTGGTTCGATGAATGGGTGCTCAAGCCGGGCGACAGCATCCCGAGTAAGATCGAGGAAGGGCTGGAGCGCTCGCGCGTGCTGATGCTCTGCATGTCGGCGAATGCGTTCGGCTCGGACTGGGCGCAGTTGGAGTCCGGCACGTTCCGCTTTCGCGACCCGCTGAACAAGGATCGCCGCTTCCTTCCCCTGCGGGACGGAAGCCGTAAATAACAAATGAGTCTCGATTACCCTGAATTGTTCGAGCAGTGCTTGGCGAAGAACCGAAAGATGCGCTCCGCCGTGGATGGAACAGTCGTGCAATTCAGTGCTTGGCTGAAAGATAGCAAATTGCCCTTTTTCACCGATTACACGGATCACGGGACCGATCACTTGAACCGCGTGATGCTCACCGCAGCCGCGCTGATTCCGTCAGAGGCCATGGGGAAATTCTCAGCGGAAGATGCCGCCATTCTTATTGCAGCAATTCTGTTGCACGATTCAGCGCTTCACCTTAGCGAAGCTGGATTTTACTCGCTGATCAAAGGCGAGGCTGCTTCAAATCGAATCGAAGGCCTCGACAAAGCAGCGTGGCCAGATTTGTGGGATGAATATCTCTTTTCCGCGAAACGCTGGGATGACCAAAAACTGAAAGAAATCCTAGGTACAGATGAGAACGGGGCGATTCGGGGATCTCCCCGCGATCCTTTCGATTCCTATCACAATCTCGCCGACACCGACCGGAAGCTCATCGGAGAGTTTATACGCCGGTATCATCCTCGGCTGGCGCATGAGTTTGCGGTTTTTGGGGTTGCCGGCCCAGGGTCTTCCAAGCGGATAGCACTCTCGCAGGATTTCGACGCTTCGCTGTGCGACCTCGCTGGGTTAGTTGCGCGAAGCCATGGCCGACCGATACGGGCTTGTCTCGACTACCTCGCAATCAAACGGATTCCGCTCCGTGAGTTTAACAACGTACACGCCGTTTATCTCATGGCGTTGATCAGGTTGGCCGACTACCTGCATGTCGAAGCCGACCGGACGTCAGAGGTCGTTTTTCGGTACAAACATATCCCCAGCGAGTTCTCCAAGCTGGAACACGCTACCCATCTTGCGGTCAAGAGCGTCACTCATGCGGTTGAAGATCCAGAAGCAGTTCACGTGACAGCCCACCCCGATGACGTCGAGACGTTTCTCCGATTGAAAGGCTGGCTTTCGGGAATCCAATCCGAGCTTGATCAGTCGTGGGCGGTTTTGGGTGAAGTCTACGGACGCTACGAACATGAAGGGCTGAGCAAGTTTGGGCTGCGTCTCCGACGCATCAGGTCAAATCTGGACGATGTTGAGAGCTTCGCTGCGACCGTTCGATACGTGCCGGAACATATTACCCTCGATGTTGCTCGTGCCGATCTATTGAAACTTCTCATCGGGCCTTTGTATGGCGACGACCCTGGAATTGGTGTCCGTGAACTGATGCAGAATGCGGTTGACGCAGTACGTGAATTCCGGGAGTTCGTCGAGAGGCACCCACGCCTCAATCACGCCCACACGTTGAGTCAGAGCGCCGAAGTCGAAATCAGTTTAGAACCACCGGATCGCACCGGAACATCGTGGTTGATCGTCAGTGACAAAGGGATCGGCATGACTGAAGAGGTTGTGAAGGATTACTTCCTAAAAGCCGGCGCTTCTTTTAGAAATTCTGAAACATGGAAGCGCGAGTTTGAATCCGATCAGCAATACGGGGCACTGGTGCCGTCTACAAAGTCTCGCGTTCTGCGCTCAGGCCGTTTTGGTGTGGGGGCTTTAGGAACATTCTTGCTGGGAGATGAAGTTCATGTTTCCACACGGCATGTCATGGCTTCAAAGGGTGTAAAGTTTGTTTCTAGGTTGGACCTAGCTCCGATCGAGATGCGGCACGACGAGTCACTAAATATTGGCACAACGATCAGGGTGAAGTTGCGACCGAAGGTTTATGATCGGCTTCAAAGCAAGAAGCCCCATCTCCGACAATCTTGGGACTGGTATTGCTTGGATGATCCACGAGTCGCAAGGCGGCTCGGTCCATCGAATCGAAAACTGGAGCAGCACACAGTAATCAAGCTGAAGGATCTGGAGAACTATTCGCATTGGCGGAAGATTTGCCCGGTCGGGTACGAAGCGGTCTACTGGTCTTACGTGAACGCCCCTTCTCTGACATGCAATGGAATCCGAGTTGAAAAGCCGCATGCACGCAAGGAATTGGTCGACGAAAACGGCTACCGGCTTTCGGCTCCAAATCTCTGTGTGTTCGACCCAGATGGCGTTCTTCCGTTGAATCTACAGCGCGATAGCCTTGCTACGACGACCTATCCTTTTGAAGACATGTTATCCGAGGATGTGTCGAAAGATTTCCTGGCGTTTCTGATTGTTAATACTCCGTGCGGCGGCGCGTATGCGGAGACCGCCGGCATGCGAAAATACCCGGGATATTCTTCAGGAAAGTTTAGTTCAGACCTCGAAGTATTACCGTGGATCATTACCGAGGAAGGGATGTGTCCGTTTTCGACTTGGAATCTTTGGCGTTTAGATTTTGGAAGTTTACTTCTGCGAACCGACTATCGCTACGGCGACGCGGTCCTCATTGATCCTCTGAAAAGCGTGCAAGGCTGCATTCCGGCATGGCTTTGGTTTAGGCTCGATGGCAATGCCCGCAGCAAGCGCTCGTTTCTAGTCGATTGGCTTCGTGACCTTACCTCCGAGCCGCTAGTAAGGGGTCGTTTGCTTGAGGGGAAGCGCCTCATCACAAGCTCCACGTTTGCCAAATACTTTACGAAGGTCACCACCTATCCCAATGGGATTAAGAGGCAGTTGATGAATGAGTCAGACGACGGAAACTACTGCTCTTTGGCAACACAAGGCTGCTCAAGCACCTTAATTGAAATCGGGGCGCTTCCAAAGCCCCTGGCGGCTGACACGTTCGAATCCGCGCCACCTATGCTAATAGAACTTTTCCTACGAAAAGGAATCGAACCGAAGCAGACGGTTCTTGAGCGACTCTGGAAGGAAAATATCGAGTATCCCGTAATCCCGTTCGATTTGAAGGAACGCCGCTCAAAGCTCAGGAAGGCGTACGAGACCTTACATTCTTATATCGAAGCTCATGAGGCTAGCAATGCCAGGGCGCACGCACAGGAGTCGACGGAGGCCCCAGAAACGGAATGAAAGCTGGGCCAAGTGCGTGTGCATCAAGCTCACGCGCGAGAGCGGCAGCGACGGGGACATCAGCGTGTATTTCGGCAAGGGCGTGACGCAGCAGGAGCAGGTGATCTTTGCCAACTACATCCACGCGCACCTCCAGACCTCCTGCGAGCAGGCGCAGCGCCTCCGGCACTACGTCTGCCCGAAGTGTCATGCGCCGAAAGGCAATGCGGAGGTGCTGATGAAGAAGCTGCTGCGCGAGAAGCAGAACGCCGACACGGAATGCGACGGCTGCGGCGAGCGCTTCCCGCTGTGGGATGCGCTGGAGAAGAAGTTTGCCAGCGAGGCGGTGCGCGCGCAGGTCGAGCAATTGTAGGCCGATGATCTCGCGAAGCTGGATACCCGCCGACGCGGGAAACTGCTGGCGCTGGAGGTGGGCGCGCGCATCACCAGTTCCGATCAGAAGTGCTTCGAGATTCCGGCCACGGAGGACGAGGGGCTGGATATGGAGCTGGAATTCACCAATGACGACGGCGAAGGCACGGGGCGCCCGCTCTACCTGCAACTGAAGTCGGGCAATTCCCACCTCACGAAGCGCAAGACCGACGGCGCGGAGATTTTCAGGATAAAAGAGCAGCGCTGGGTGGAATACTGGCTCCAGCAGCCGCATCCGGTGATGCTGGTGATCGGCACGTTCTCGGAGGACGACGAGCGGGCGCTCGGCAAGGACAAGCTGGAATTCGCCGACGTGCGCTGGATGGAGATCACGAGCGTGCTGAAACGCGAAAGCGCGAACGGGACGAAGCCGGTGAAGCAGATCGAGTTCAAAGGCGAACGGCTCGACCTGAGCAGCGTGCGGCGGTGGCGGGAGCGGGTGCTGAGAAAGCACTCGTAGCGCTCAAAGCGCCACGGCCTCGGCAAGCTGGCCGGACTGGGCGACGCCTTCCTCGACGAAGGGACGGAGGTCGCCAAGCTCGGGCGCACCACCGGCCTGACCCGCGGACGCGTGACCGCCTTCGACCTCGACAACGTGGTGGTCGGCTTCGACATCGGGAATCTGCGCTTCGACGATCAGATCGAGATCGAGGGCGCGGGCGACGGCCCCTTCAGCGACGGCGGCGACAGCGGCTCGCTCATCGTGGGCCGGGACAAACGTGGCGTGGCGCTGCTTTTCGCCGGCGGCGACCAGGGCGGCGCGAACGGCCAGGGATTGACCTACGCCAACCCGCTTCGCGCCGTGCTCGACGCGCTGAAGGCGGACCTCGCGCTGTGACGTTCCCGGCATTCGCGCACGACAACCGCCAATTGCTCCAGGCTCAAAAAAAGCTTCCTATTCGGAACGCATGAACAAACACGACGCCAGCAGCGCGGGCTGCACCTTGGAAATGGCGAGAGCCGCCAAGGAGGAGGCGCATGGCGTCTTAGCGCGCCTCGCGGCGGTCGCGGGTGTCGGGATTACGCGGGTCGGGAGCGGGTATGGGTTGAAGATCAATCTGGCAAAGGAGCCGGACAAAAATCAGATGCTGCCGGCGGAGGTGCAGGGCGTGCCGGTGCGGATCGAAGTGGTCGGAGCGATCAAGAAGCAGGCGGCATAGCGAAAGGGCGTCCCGCCTCCTGCGCCGGAGGCCACGCGCCGACATTCCATTTGCGCGGACCGGCGCGCAGGTGTGATACTCGACTCCCTATTATGACTCTGACCGAAAAAATCCTGGCGCGCGCGAGCGGCAAATCTCGCGTGCAGGCGGGCGACAACGTTTGGGTGAATGTCGATGTGCTGATGACGCACGACGTGTGCGGGCCGGGCACGATCGGGGTTTTCAAGCGTGAGTTCGGTCAGGCAGCGAAAGTGTGGGATCGGAACAAACTCGTCATCATCCCGGACCACTACATTTTCACCGCGGACTCGATGTCGAATCGCAACGTCGATATTCTCCGCGACTTCGCCCGCGAGCAGGGGCTGCCTTATTTCTACGATGTGATCGACGACCCGAACGGGCACTGGCAATTCGACGCGTCGCGCGGCCAGCTCAAGCAGCAGTACGGGAAAAACTACACGGGCGTTTGTCACACGACGCTGCCGTGGAAAGGCCACACGCGGCCCGGCGAGATCCTCTTTGGAACGGACTCGCACACTTGCATGGCGGGCGCGTTCAACCAATTCGCGACCGGCATTGGCAACACGGACGCAGGGTTCATCCTCGGCACGGGCAAGCTGCTCATCAAGGTGCCGGAGTCGATGCGCTTTTTCCTGGAAGGCGAGATGCAGCCGGGCGTGATGGCTAAGGATGTGATCCTGCACGTCATCGGCGACATTGGTTTCGACGGCGCGACGTATCGTGCGATGCAGTGGGAAGGGCCGGGCGTTTTCGCGATGAACATGGATGACCGGATGACGATCGCGAACATGGCGATCGAGGCGGGCGGGAAGAACGCGATGTTTCCCTACGACGAAAAGACCGGCGCGTATGTGCGCGAGCGCGTGGCGGAGAACGGGACGAAGAGCACGTTTGAGCCGGTCGAGTTGGAAGCGGATCAGTCGTTCATGTACGACAAAGTATTCGATCTCTCGAAGCTGGAGCCGACCGTCGCGTGCCATCCCGATCCCGGCCAGCGCAGGCTCGCGAAGGAGATGAACGTGAAGCTCGACCGCGCTTACATCGGCTCCTGCACGGGCGGGAAGACGAGCGATTTCCTCGCCTTCGCGCATGTCGTGAAAGGCAGGACGGTGAAGATCGACACGTTCGGCGTGCCGGCGACGACGAAGGTGGTGCAGGAGTTGAAAGACACGATGTGGGGCGGCGTGAGCGTGTGGAGCATTTTGGAAAGCGCGGGCGTGCGCATGACGGAAAACGCGTCGTGCGCAGCGTGCCTCGGCGGGCCGGTGGATACGTTTGGCCGTTTGAATACGCCGATGAAATGCATCTCCGCGACAAACCGCAATTTTCCCGGACGCATGGGCAACAAGGAGTCGGAAGTTTTCCTCGCGAGTCCGTACACCGTCGCGGCAAGCGCGCTCACCGGGAGGATCACCGACCCGCGCGAGTTTGTCAGTTGAAGCGATAGACGAAGGGCTGTGTCGTTCGTGCGAACTAGAATTTGTGGGCGCTTGGCAGTCGCGATGACCGCGGGCCTCCTCGCATCCTGTGCCAAGGAACTCGCGCCGCCCGGCAGTCGTTTCCTCGTTTCCGCGCAAAGTGCGCAATTTTTCAAATACGGACCCGCGCAGAGTTTCGGCGCGGATTTCGTCCTGCCGAAAGGCCAGCGCATCATCATGCTCGATCGGTCGTTTGGCTTTAGTCGCGTGATGACGGACGACGGGATCACCGGCTGGGTCGCCAGCGAGGAACTCTCCCCCGCGCCGCCGGAACCGCGCCGCGTCGCAGCGAAAGGCGGACGCCGGAACACGGGCGGAGGATCGCCGCGCCTGTTTTCCGGCCCGCGCAAAAACAGCAACGTCGATTCCGTCCCCGGCGATCCGCTTTTCGACATGAGCGATCTGCCGCCGCCGATGACGGAGGAAGTCGCCGTGCCCAAACCAAATTTCCGAGTCAACGCACCGAAGCCAAAGTAATTCCCAATTCCTAACTCCTAAATCCCGCATGAACGCCATCACCAGCCCCGTCTATGTTTGCCAGGACAACATCGACACCGACCAGATCATCCCCGCGCAATATCTGACGCTCGTGCCGACCATCGCCGAGGAATACGAAAAGCTCGGGAGCTATGCGCTCATCGGCCTGCCCGACGCGCTTTATCCCACGCGCTTCGTGCCCGAGGGCGGCATCAAAACTCCGTACCAGATCGTCATTGCCGGCCGGAATTTCGGCTGCGGCTCCTCGCGCGAACACGCCCCGATCGCGATGGGTGCCGCCGGAGTCGCCGTCGTCGTCGCCGAAAGTTTCGCGCGCATCTTTTTCCGCAACTGCGTCGCGACCGGCGAACTCTATCCCTACGACGCGAAGGAGCGCCTTTGCGAAAAAGTGAAAACCGGGGACGTGGCGACGCTCGATTTCGACCACGACACGCTGACCGTGAACGGCACGACCTACTCGCTAAAACCGCTCGGCGAAGTCCGCCCCGTGATCGACGCCGGCGGCATCTTCAACTACGCCCGCGCCAGCGGGATGATCGCGGCAAAGGCATAGCGGAGCAACACGCGCGGTCACTCAGGCTGAACCGAGCGATGCGCTGAACGGTAATGCGGTCGTGGGTTTTGCGACCACGCGATCCGGCGCACGGCACGCAGGGCTCGCGGGCTCGCGCGCGAGGATTCCAGCGAGGTGCTGCGACAGTTGCATGATCCGCGCGCAACTTTCGGCGTGCCAGACTTTGGCGGTGCCGATGATGTTGCCGGCGACCAGCGGTCCCATGATGTAACAACCCGGGCTCGCTTCATAATCAGCGTTGATGACGAGGCCGCGTTTGGAAGCGTTCGGAGTGCAGAGCCTGCGGCGGATCAGGTTTTGCATCAGGAAGGACGATGTCTGCGTCACGTCCTGAAATCCGGCGCAACTGACGATGACGGCAATCGGGGCGGCGATGATTTTGGGTCCCCCGGTTCGGCCTTCCAGATATTCGAAACCCGGCCCGTTTTCGCCCGGCGCGAGATATTGCGCGAAGCGGCCCTCGTGCAGTTCCAGTTTTCCCTCCGCGATCAGGCGATGGGCCACGTCGAGGTATTCCGGGCCCGCGCGGCGTTGCAGTTTCCCGATTTCCACTCCGTGAATGGCGACAAATTTGTCCTGCTCGCCGCGCGTCAGGCGACCGAGGGCGGCGATCATTCTTTGCGAAATGGCGTGGTAAAGATCGGCGATGTTGAGCCCGTGCGCGGCGGCGGCGGCGACATCTTTTTCCACCGCGATCAGGATGTCCTGCGAGACCAGGGATTGGCGCTCCGCGAGGGCGTCCAAATGCGTGAAACAGAAATGAGTCGCGGGGATTTCGCGATTGATGCGATGGGGAAACGCGGCGTCCGGCGAGAGCATGAGGATCTTGTCGATCAAGCTCATGGCCTCGGCGGAGTCGGCGAGGTTGTAGAGCGTTTCCAGGGCGCTCGCATTCGATCCGATGATGAGCACCTGGCGGCGAGTGGATTGCCGCAGGCTTTGGCAAATGCGCTCGATGTTCGCGTCCAGCGACGGCTGATACATGTCGTCGATGAAGCACGCATCCGTGGACGTGCTGGCTCGGGCGATGCCGTGATACGGCGGGCTGCCGACGGCGAGGATGACGCGCTTCGCGAGAATGGCGGCGCTCTCCCCGGAGTCCGGGACGACTCGCAGGAGGTCGCCGATCCGCTCGATGTCCGCGATGCCGGAGGCGACGAGCTGGCACTCGACGAGACCTTTCGCGACCGCGTCGTCGAGTGTGGCGGCGACTTTTTCGCGCAGGTAAATGCCGAACCAATAACGCGGCAGGTAAATGTCGTCCCACTGGCCGGCGGCGATCGCGCTGGCATTTTCGCGGTGCCATCGGGCGGAAAGTGGTCCGCCGGGCGCGGCGGCATTTTCCATCAGACTACGGTGATTTTTTCCGAGCCACGCTTTGAAATCCGCGCGCTCCTTTTCATCGGGGATGAACTCTTTCAGCGGCGAAATGAGCAGCGATGCCCGACCGCAGACACTGCCGTACGGGACGCCCGACCAGAACTCACCCGAGTTCTCGAAAACGATGATTCGCACCGGCTTTGCAGGCCGATTTTCCGCCAGCAGCGCGAGGTAATGCCGGAGCGTGTAGGCGGTGGAAACGCCTGCTCCGACGAATGCGATGTCATAAACCCCGGTCATTTTTCCACCCGATGGGAGCAGTTTCCGTGGCCTGCGGCTCCTTGATCTTGATGACGCGGCCCGGATTGCCGACCACGGTGGCGTAGTCCGGCACGTCGCGCAGGATCACAGCTCCCGCACCGATCGTACACCAGCGCCCGATTTCAACCTGCTGGATGACCACCGCCCCCGCGCCCACGTGCGTGCCCTCGCCCACTTCCACGTGGCCGCAGAGCGTCGCGTGCGGCGAGACGTGTACGAAGTCTCCGAGCACGTTGTCGTGGTCGATGCTCGCGGCGGTATTGATGAGGACGTGCCGGCCGATGCGGGCGTCGGCCTGCACGACGGAGCCGTGCAGGATCATCGAACCCGCGCCGATCGACACGCTTTCCGCGATGATGGCGCTGGGATGGATCGCCGTGCCATAGGTCGCGCCGAGCGTCGCGGCCAGTTCCGCGCGCCGGCCATTGTGTCCGACGGTGATGATTATCGGCGCATCCAGTTTTGGAAATCCCGCGCCAAGCAACTGAACGCCGTCGCGCACTTCCATGATTCGCAGTTTGGCAGCGGGCGGGTTGTCGTCGAACACGCCGGCAATGCTCACGCCGCGGCAGGTGAGAAGGTCCGCAACCACCTTCGCGTGGCCCCCTGCTCCGTAGAGATACATGCGCGCTGCGGTTTCCATACGTTTGTTAGAGCAAGCCAGGGAGCGATGCCGCGCGGATGAACAGGGGTTTTTTCACAAGAGCCCAATTAGCCAGAAACTTCATTTCAAGGAATCGGACAAAGCGAAGAGAACGCAAAGTGATTTCCGCGAAACGCCGATACGACTGCTTCTGCACGATCTCAAGGCGCCACTTTCAGAATGCGGTCGCTGCCACTGTCGGTGATCACCAGTGATCCGTCGGGCGCGATCGTGATGCCGTGCGGGCGCGAAAGTTCACCAGCGAGTGGATCGCCGCCGAGGCCCGCGGTGCCGCGTTTTCCGGTGCCCGCGACGCGCGTGATTTTGCCGTCCTTCGGCGAGTAGCGGCGGATCACGTGATTCTCCGCGTCGGCGATGAGAACGCTGCCGTCGCGGTCGAGCGCGATGTATTTTGGCCCGTTCAAAGTGGCCTCAATCGCCGGGCCGCCATCGCCGCTCAAGCCTTGCTTCCCGCTTCCAGCGACCGTGCGGATTTTCCCAGTCGCATCCACAAAACGCAGCGCGTGTCCGCTGCGTTCGAGGATGAAAAACGAACCGTCCGCGAAAGCCGCGACCGCGCGTGGATCGGCGAGCGGCGCATCCGCCGCGAGCGCGCCATCAGTCGGGATGCCGCCCTTTCCATTGCCCGCGACGGTCGTGATGACGCCGCTCGCGAGATCGATCCGGCGCACGCGTTTATTGCCGATGTCGGCGACGAGCAAATGCGTCCGCGCGGGATCGAGCGCGATCTGGATCGGCGTGTCGAACTGCGCATCGAGCGCGGGACCGCCATCGCCGCGAAAGCCCTTCACGCCATTCCCGGAAAGCTTGCTCACGATTCCGGTCCGCGCGTCGATTTTGCGGATCGCGTGATTGAACGAATCCGCGATCAGCAAATCGCCGTTCGCGAGCACGACGAAGTTGTGAATGCCGTTGAACGTCGCCTCCGTCGCCGCTCCGCCATCGCCAGTGAATCCCTTCACCCCAGTCCCCGCGATCACGCGCAGCACGCCGCTCTTGTCGATTTTCAAAATGCGATTCCCGCCCGTCATCTCCGCGATCAGCATTTCGCCGGATGGCGAAAACTCGACGCCGAACGGCTCCCGCAGCCTGCATTCCAAAGCCGGCGCGTCCTTCTCCGCAGCACCACCGCCCGCGATGAGCATCATCTTCTCCGCCCGCAACGGAACCAGCGCGATCCAGCAAAGAAAAATCGAAAGTGGGAACAGCTTCATGCGCTGAACTACAAACGAAACACCCGCCGCGCATCAATCCTACAACGCCTTCACACGAATCCACGTCTCCGCCCGCGCGCCCGTCGCCGGATCGCGGACCTCGATGCGATGCTCGCCTTCGACGATTTCCGCGCGTCCATCCGCGCAGCGTAGCGTCGCACTTTCCCACACGAATGCCCGGCCACCCGCCGCCACGAGCGGCACCGCGCGCGAAGTCGGCACATCGGGATCGAGTAGAAAAGTGGAACCCGGCAGCGGCGCGACGATGCGCAGCGTGGCGCGCGCCGCTTCATCTGCGGTCGCGCGTGTCGGCAGTGAATTCTCCGCGCTCGCGAGCCAGTTATCATATTCCGCGCCGAGCTTCACTTTGCCGGTCGCGTCGTAGTCGGCGGCAGATTCCATTTCGGGAAGTTTGGTCGCGAGAAACTTTTCGCGCACGCCATCCGGGCGCGCGCTTGCGAGCAATTTTCCCGTGAGCGGATGCACGTCGCGTTCGATGATCGACGCGGGCCGTTCGTACCAGCTCGTCCCGCGCTGCACGTGCAGATGCTCGAAGATCGCGTGCAAAATCGGCCCCGCCCCGCTCACCCCCGAAACATCCCGCATCGGCGAACCATCGAAGTTTCCCACCCAAACACCGACCGTAAATTCCGGTGTAAATCCCATCGCCCAATTGTCGCGAAAGTCCGTGCTCGTCCCCGTCTTGCACGCCACCGGAAATTCAAACCGCAAAGCCGATGTCGCCCCGAATGCGAGCATCCGCGCCGAGTTATCCGCGAGCATATCCGCGATGAGCCATGCGCATTCCTTTGAATGTTGAACGTTGAAAGTTGAACGTTGGACGTTGAGCGCCGCAGGCACCTCCGCCACTCGCCACGGCCTCCATTCCCCGCCACGCGCAATCGCCGCGTACGCATTCGTCAGCTCCAGCAGCCGCACCTCCGCATTCCCAATCGTCAGCCCGAGTCCGTATTCCTCCGATGGTCGATCCAGCGTCGTCATTCCCCAAGCGCGCAGCCGCTCCGCCAGCACCGGCGCACCGCCGATGGATGCCAGCACGCGCACCGCCGGGATGTTCAGGGAATTCCCCAGCGCCTGCCGATACGACACCGGACCGTAGCAGCGATGGTTGTAATTCTCGGGCCGGTAAACGCCCGTCGAAGTCGCAAAAAGCGCGGGCACATCTGCGATGATCGTCGCGGGAGTGGCGCCGCGTTCGAGCGCGAGCAGGTAGGTAAAAGGCTTGATCGTCGAGCCCGCCGAGCGCCGTGCCCACGCGCCGTTCACTTGTCCCATGCCAGGCGCGAAATAATCCTCCGACCCGACCAGCGCGAGCACATCGCCGCTCGCATTGTCGATCACCACCGCCGCACTGTTGCGCGCATTCTGCGCGCGCAATTGCACGAGCCGATCGCACACGGTTTTCTCGACGAAGCGATTCAAATCGAGATCGAGCGTCGTGAAAGTAGCGCAGCCGCCCCGGCTGCCGGTCAGTCCAGCGGGCGCCCCGCCGGTTCGTGCAACCGAGGCGGTCGCAAGACTGGTCGGCAGCCGGGGCGGCTGCGCTACTTCCCGCAGCACGAGATCCACGAAATGCGGCGCGCGAAACACACGGCGCTGCGGCAGCAGCCGTAGCGGCTCGAAGAAGGCGCGCTCGTCTGCGAGCCAGCCTGCAGCCTGCATCCGCCGCAGCACCGTCTGCTGCCGCCGCTGTGCCGCGCCAGGCGCGATGTGCGGATTCAGTTTGCGCGGATTTTTCGGCAGCCCCGCGAGAAATGCCGCCTCCGCGTCGCTCAAATCCGCCAGCGGTTTTCCAAAATAGTAATTCGCCGCGCTCGCGATGCCGATGTTCAGATTCCCAAAATCCAGCCGGTTCGCGTAAGCCTCGAAAACTCGTTCCTTCGTCCAAACTTGATTCAGCCGCAGCGCCGTCACGGCTTCGATCACCTTCGTCCGCACCGTGCGCGGACGCGGCTGCGCGAGCTTCACGAGCTGCTGCGTGATCGTCGATGCGCCCGAGGTGACGCGCCCGCGGCGCGCGCCCGTCCACGCCGCGCGCGCCGTCGCGAGGACATCCACGCCGGAGTGGCGGAAGAAGCGTTTATCCTCCGCCGCGAGCAGCGCCTGCACGACATGCACGGGCACTTCATCGAACCGCACTTCGCGACTGAACCGCTCGTCCACACGTACCTCGCGGAGCGTTTGTCCGTGACGGTCGAGCAGCTCGCGGCTCTGTACCGGCGGGTGATCCAATGCGGTTGGAATCCGCACGAGCTTGAGCGTAAACCATGCGGAGACGGCGAGCGCGAGAAGCGCGAGAACGATGCGGCGACGGATGAAGCGCGATTGGTAGCTCAACCGTTTCATTTCAACGGCAGACTAACGAGTTGCGTCGTTGCCGTGATCCCGCAGCGCTCGGGATGATACATCTCCTCGATCTTCGCCGCCGGCGCGGTCGCCGAGCCCGCCGCGCACACCCGCGCGAGATAGCGGATCGTGTAGTGGCCCGGCGCGATGTGATTCGCGAAGAACAGCGCGCGGTCTTCGCGCAGCTCGTGATAATCGCTCATCCAGTCGCGCGTCAGCCGCTCACCGGCCATCTCCTGCGATTTGAACCCGGGATTCACCGCCTCCAAAATCGACGGCAGCGGATCATCGACCGCGATGTATCCCGCCTCCTGGCGCACCTCGATGTCGAGCATCACCAGCACGCGATCGCCCACGCGCGCATCCTTGAATTCGCCGAGCGAACCGTCGTCCGCGATCTTTCGATATTCGCGGCGAATCGCGTAGCCGCGATCCTGCGCGGGCTGCGCGATCAGCTTGGGACGGGCTTCCACGGTCACTTCGGTAAAAAGGTTGCCGCGCCCTGGATTCGCGAGCCGTAGCGGCGCGAGCGCGTCTTTCGCGGCGATGGAAAACGTCACGCCCGCCATCTGCGGCTTGCTGCTCAGATCGAAGTTTGCCGTCTGCGCGCCCCAGGTGAGCGAGCCGGTGAGCGCGCGATGCGAGGACTCGGTGCGCTTCGCGTAATCGGCGAGCGCGAGCAGCGACCAGGCGTTGCCCTGCGTCGTCGTCCAATGCCCGCCGCGCCGCGCGCCGAGCAATTCGCTCACGAGCGCATCGACGCCCGGCGCGTTCGGTTCCGCGCGACCCCACGCGAGCAGGCGCACCGCCATCGTCCGCGCGCGGCTGCCGAAATAGGAATCGAACGCGCGCTCATCGCCGCGCACTTCGAGCAGCGTCGCGATCATTTCTTTTCCGCCGCCGCTTTCGGCGATGGCGAGCGCGAGTAGCGCACGATTCTCGGCGGAAAGAGCGGCGCGCTTTTTGAAAAGCAATTCGTGATACGCTGGCTCTCCGCGACCCGCGACCGCGAGTGCATACACCGCGAGGCAGCGATCCGACGGCCCGCCGCTTGCGTAGTGCTGATCGAATCCATCGCCGCCCGTCCCGCGCAGTTGCGCGCTCAGGTATTTCATCAGCCGGTCGAATTCTTCGTCGGGCACCGCGAATCCTTTCTGGCGCGCAATCGCCAGCCCGAGCCCGCCGTACGCGCTGCCCCAAAACAGCGGCTCACTTTCGCCCGGCCAGTACGAAAGCCCGCCGGAATCCGTCTGCATTTTCAACAGCCGATCGACGCCGTGATTCACCGCCGCCGCGATTTCCTCGTCCGTCTTTTGCAACTCCGGCAGCGCCTCGCGCATGTCGCGCAGCGTCATCCACGGCAGCGTGCTCGAAGTCGTCTGCTCGACGCAGCCGTATGGGTAATGCAGCAGCTCGCGCAACGACTCGCGCAGTTCGAGCAGCCGCGAATTCGACACACTCACGCGCACCGTGCCGCTGCCTTCGAGAAGCTGCGGGTCGATGCCATCGAGCAGCGTCGTTTCCGCATCGCTCGTGTGCGCGGCGCGCACTTCGCGCAGCAGCGGCGCGGGATAGCCGACGTTCAATTCCGTCTGCACAGAATCGCGAAACGCCGTGGGAGCATCCGCGGAAACGAAGCGCGCGGTCCATTTCCACACGGCCTTTCCGACGGCGGTGAAGGACACTGGAAAATCAATCGCCGTCGAGCCGCGCGCGGCGAGCGAGACGCGGCGCGTTTTGCCTTCGACGTTCGCGGTGTCGTCGAGTTCGAGCGCGACTTCGGCATCGCCGGAAAAGTCCGTCGTGTTGTGCAGCACCGCGCTCAGCAGCAGCGCATCACCGACGTTCGCGAAGCGCGGCATCGCCGGTTCGAGCATCAGCGGCTTGTTCACCTCGAAGGCCGATTGCGCGCTGCCAAATTGATCGCGCAGGGTCTGCACGACGGCGATCACGCGATAGCGCGTGAGGCTGTCCGGCGCGAGGAACGCGACCTCGACGCGGCCTGCGTCATCGGTCCGTAACGAGCCATTCCAAAATGCGCACGCGAGAAAATTCTTCCGAATCGAAACACCGTCCTCGCCGCCATCGCCGATGAGATAGCCTTTGTTTCCAAAGCGCCGCTCTTCCGCATCCTCGCTGAGCAGCGACGGCAGTGTGAGCCCGGTCGTGACCGCGAGCGCGCGTTCGCGGCTGAAGAATTCCAGCGGATTCGGCGTCTCGTAACCCATCAGGCTCAGCACGCCTTCATCGACCGCGTAGAGCGTCACATCCGCGCCCGCGACCGGCTGCCCGGCGAAGTCCAGGACTTGCGCGGCGACCGTCACCTGCTCGCCAGGGCGATACGCTTTCGCATCCGGCTGCACGCGCACTTGCAGCCGCGAATCGGGCCGCGCGACTTTCAGTTCGCAGTAGCCAAGGCGGTATTCCGGCTTCGGCGATTTGCGCGGGCTCTTGTCCGCGCCGCGCAGCATCATCACCGACACAAAGACATTTGGCGCATCGAGATCGACGAGCGGGATCTGCACGCTCGGCGCGTTACCATGCAGCTTCGTCACAAACGAACGCAGCACCTTCTCGCGCTCGATGGTGACGAGCGCTTCGCCCGCGATCGGCGTTTTCACCAGCAGCGTCGCGACCTGGCCCGCGAGGTATTCGTCTTTGTCCGGCACGAGTTCGATTTCGTACGGGTTGCGATAATTCCACGTCGTCTCGGTCGCGCCATAAACGTGCAGGCTGAGCGTCGTCAGCACGTCGCGTCCGCCCGCATCCTTCGCCACCGCCTCGAGCAAATACTGCCCAGGCTTGCTGGCAAGTAGGGCAGGCGCCCCGCCTGCCAAAAGTCCCGCGAGCGCCCCGCCCGCAGTTCCGGGTTGTGCGGGCGAGGCACCCGTAGGACTTTTGACAGCCGAGGCGGCTGTCCTACTTGCGACCAGCGTGAAGCGCGGCTCGCTGCGGTACTCGTCGCTGTGGCCTGCGCCTTCGATGCGATTCGTCTGCCAGCCGATGCGCGTCAGCCGCAGCGTCACGCTCACTGGTTCGGGCATCGGCGTGCCGTCCGTGCGGATCGCCACGATCTCGACAGGCAGCGCCTCGCCCTCGCGCACCACGGCCTGCGGACGCCGGACGCCAAGATAAAAATCCGATGCATGAATCGTAACAGCTGATGCCTCCGAAACCGTCTGCTGATTGAGATCCGTGATTTCGCACAGCACGCGCGCGGTGCGCGGCTGCGGCGCCTTCGCGTTGATCGGAATCGTTGCCGCGATCGTTGCGAGACCCTCCGCATCGAGTTCCGCCTTGCCCTGCTGCGCAAAATGCCCCGCGCGATTCAGCGCCTGTTCGAGCCGGTAGTTCGCGATGTTGCTGCAAAATGCGAACTCGCCAAAACCCGCGGGCGCGAATCCCTCGTCACCCGCCTCGATCGACCAGTTCAGATGCGCCGACGAAAGCGATTTCCCCATGAAGTATTTCGCAGTCACCGGCAGTTCGAGCGCGGTTTCGCCGACCGCGTTCCTCGGTCCGCCGATACTGATTTCAAAGGCATTCGGGCGATATTCCTGCACCTCGAATTCATGCGTCGCCGCCGCTTCCGCCTCCGCCTTTTCGCCCGCGTAGGCAAGCTCCACGCGGTAAGTGCCGAGCACGCCGGCGGGCAGTTTGATGTCCTCGGTGATCGCGCCCGCGTCGGAGAGTTTCGTGGTTTTCGTGAAAAACGCGCGGCCTCGCGAATCGTGCGCGGTGAGCCGCACTTCGACGCCCGCCGGGATGCGCGCGTGGCCGTCGCGCCAGTCGCGCGCGATGGCTTTGAGATGCAGCGTCTCGCCGGGTTTGTACACTGGCCGTTCGCTGAAAAGAAACGTGGGCCGGTCGCGATCCGCGTCCTCTTCCTCCTCGTTGAAATGCGTGCGCACGCGCAGCCGCGAAGGTCGGATGTCGCCTTCGCCACTCGCGACATCTACGAGATGCCGGTCGCCCGCGGATTCCACGTAGAGCCACGTTTCATCCGCCATCTCCGACAGCCGCGCGAATCCGCTCTTATCGGTCTGCGCCTCCGCGAACACCGATCCGTCCATTTTCACGACCTGCAATTTTGCACCCGCGACCGGCTCCGCCGACGACAGCGAGAAGACATGCACGAAGCACTCGTCCGCCGAGCGTTTCCACACCACGCCCAGATCGGTCAGTTGCACGAGCGCCTGCGCGCCGGGCCGTTTGCCATCGCCGGTCTGTTCGGCAGTCAGCAGCACCACACCGCTCTTTTTCGCACCGAGGATTTCATTCCAATCGAGCATCAGCGGCTGCTGCTCGTCGATCGCCGTCGTGCCGCCGATCTCGCGCTGCCAGATGACCTGGCCGGGAATGCTGTCTGGATCGACCTTCGCGAAGCCGCCATCGTCGTTGCCGCGCCGGGAATCGTAGCTGAGATACTTTTGATAAGGACCGAGCGCGAGCGCGACGGTGTCGTTTGGAAAAAGTTTCGCGCTCACTTTCAAACGCGGGACATTGATCGCGAGTAGATGGAATTTGCGCCTCCCGGTCGTGAGTTGATGCGTGTTGAATTCCTCGAAGTAGAGCCGCGGCGCGATCTGTTTGAATTCCACTTTCTTCTCAAATCGACTCGCGAGCACAAACGGCTGTGCCGACGGCAACCCCGCATCGGCCTCAACGCGGTAATTTGTATCGAGCACGAAATCGCCGCTGAGCACGACGCGCGTTTCGCTGACCGTCGCGACGAACTTCTCCGGCGTCGGTTCGAGCCGAATCCAGCGTGCGAGATTCTCCGCCGTGATTTCTTTCGCGAGCGGCTTTGAAAACGTGAGTTCGATCCGGCGTTGGTTGTTGATGACATTGCTCGCCTCCGCGCTCACCAACTCGAACGCGCGCACATTTCCGATCGGGATTTCCGTGCCGTCGATCAACGAAACGCCGCCCTCCAACGCGGGCAGCCCCACCGCCACGATCAGCCTCCAGCCTTCGCCCGCGGGCAGTGGATGCGCCGGAGTCACCGTCACCAGATTCCCGCGCGTTTCCGTCGCAAGCCCCGTGTCGTTCGATTTTGCAGCGAAGCGTTCGGCCCAGGTGTGGAGCGTGCGGTCGCTGCTTTTCCACGTCGGGAAATAGTCCGGCTCGTTTGTGGAGCCATTCGCCCGCGCGACCCGCGCCGCCATTTCCAGCCCAGACTTGTCCATGAATTTACAAAAGCGTCCCGCCGCGTCGGGTTCGACGTTCACATTGAAAAGCAGCGCAACCTTCGGCTGCGCCGTGGCGTCGTGTTGCGAAAGATTCCCCGCCGAGTGCGAGCCCTTGAGTTGCATGGGCGGCGTCCGCACCGTCTCGCGAAAATCGGCGTCGAGCAGCGTGCCATCCGCTTTCACCAAGCCGGGCGAGAGCGCGAGTTGCAGCGTCATCGCGAGCGGCAGCGCCTCCATCGGCGCGAACACGCCGCTGCGTTCGCTCAACCAGGTGAAGCGCCCCTTCACCGCGGGGCGGAAAAAGACCGGCGGCGTCTCAGCCTGCTTCCCCACTTGATCCCCGGCGATCATCGCCTCGGCAAAACGAATCTCGAAAGTCGTGGTCGGTTCGAGCTGTCGCGAACTGAGGATGAGTTCGACCGGCTTCGCCGCGAACGTAGTGAAGCCGAGCGCGGCGGTGAGTGTGACGAGAAGGAGGCGCAGTTTCATAAAGATGGTTGAGTTTCACCGCTGAATACGGAGCCCCGCGCGCGATCTTTCAAAAATCGCTAAAAATCCCGCGCGCCCCCTGCGACGAACGCGCGTGGCGCAATTCCGGGTAGCACCCTCGTCCCGAGGGTTGGTTTCGGCGGGACGCCGAAACCAACGCTCGGGACGAGCGTGCTACCCGGAAGCCACCACGCGCCGAAACGCAAATGGCGCGTTGGCAAACGGCGCGCGCGAAACTATCCTCCGATCATGCCCGACTGGCCTACTGAAACCATTACCGATCAAGACCCGCGCTATCGCGAGCTACTCGCGCAGGAGGCGAAGGCGCGCGTGTGGTTTTGGGCATCGGATATGGCAAAGGCGGAGATGGCAGCGCTCGGAAAAGCGGATTGTCCGCGCCCGGAATGGCGGTTGGCGAAGCCCATTCTTCGCGAACGCTAGAAGGTTTTTCGATGGGATTGGTCACACTCGCCCACTTTGAAGCGGCCTTGCGCAAGGCTGCGACTGAGCAAGCCGATTGCTTGTTGATTGGCGGCCTCGCTGTTGCTGCCTGGTCCCAGAGTTTTGGGATTCTGCCTGCGGATGGCACCACCGCTCCCTTTTACAGCAAGGATATTGATCTTCGCGGGGACAAGCCCTCGGCATACCTGCTCGGCAAAATTTTGCGGGAAGAAGGTTATCGCATCGTGGCGCTCACGACGGTGCATCGGAAAGAACCGCCGGGGCTCGGGTGCAATTTCGTGGTGAGTGTCGAGATGGGCGAACTCGGGACGATCTCCGTCGAAGTCCTCGAAAAAATGCCGTTGGTCGATTCGCCCGATTTGCCGCCGCAGGGTTTTGCGCTGGAACTCGCGGGCATTCGCATTCTCGACCCGCTGAGTTTGATGATCGGAAAAATCCACGCGTTTAACAACCGCTCGGGGGAATTGGTGAACAAGGACGCGGTGCATCTCGGATTGCTCGCGCGGATCATTCCGCAGTTCATCCGCGAGGCGCGGGAGCGTGGGCTGGCGGCGGAGGTGGCGGAGCGGTGCGGCGTGCTGGATGGGATTTTGGAAACTTGGCGGGTGCCGTTTAGCGCGGCGGAGTTGGGGGAATTTCGGGCGGTGTTGCGCGAGGGAGCGCGCGGCTGATGCCTCGCTCGTCTTTTTCAAAAAAGGACGATCCGCTCGATGTGACGCGCGAGAGCCTGATCGGGCGGCTGGTGGATCTCGATGATCGCGCGCGTTGGCAGGAATTTTTTCAGACTTACTGGCGGCTGATTTATCGCGTGGCGCGAAAGGCCGGGCTGACGGATGCCGAGGCGCAGGATGTGGTGCAGGAGACGGTCATCACGGTCGCGAAAAATATTTCGAAGTACGAGCGCGAGGCAGGGTCGTTCAAGGGCTGGCTGCTGCACGTCACGCGCTGGCGGATTGCGGATCAATTTCGCAAGCGCGCGCCCGAAGCCGCGCGCTCACGCGACCGGACGCGCACGGGGACGGCGACGATCGAGCGCATTCCCGATCCCGATGGCATCGACCTGGAAGCGGCATGGCAGCAGGAATGGGAGGGGAGTCTGCTCGCTGCCGCGCTGGAGCGGGTGAAGCGGAAAGTCGATCCGCGGCATTACCAGATTTTCGATTGCGCGGTGCTGAAGGAATGGAGCGCGGCGAAGGTGGCGCGGGAACTCGGGGTGAATATCGCGCAAGTCTATTTGGTGAAGCATCGCGTGTCGGGGATGGTGAAGCGGGAGGTGAAGAAAATGACCAATGACCAATGAACTGGCGCTGCGCGCGCGTGGGGAAAATTGGTCATTGCGTCATTGGTCATCGGTCATTTCCCCCCTAAACTCCGCCGCACAATGCCGCCTGCTCCGACCGACCGCATCCCGCCGAAAATTCCGAACCATGAAATGGTCCGGACGATCGGGCGCGGGGCTTATGGGGAAATCTGGCTGGCGCGCAGCCTGACGGGGAGTTGGTGCGCGGTGAAGATCGTGGACCGGGCGACGTTCGCGAATGAGAAGGCGTTTCAGCGCGAGTTCGAGGGGATGGCGAAGTTCGAGCCGATCTCGCGCAGTCACGATGGGTTCGTGGATATTTTGCATGTCGGTCGCGATGAAGCGGGCGGATTCTTTTACTACGTGATGGAGCTGGCCGACGATCACGTCACCGGCACGCGGGTCGATCCGGCGCATTACGTTCCGAAAACGTTGAAAGCGGAACTCGCGCGGCGGTCGCGACTGCTCGTGGATGAATGTCTTTCCATCGGAGTCCTGCTCACGCAGGCGCTCGGCGAGCTGCATCGAAACGGGCTGGTGCATCGCGACATCAAACCGGCGAATATCATTTTTGTCGGCGGTCAGCCGAAGATCGCGGACATCGGGCTCGTGGCTTCGACGGGGCAGCTTTCGTACGTCGGCACGGAGGGCTACGTGCCGCCGGAAGGGCCGGGGTCCGCGAAGGCTGATATCTACAGCCTCGGCAAGGTGATGTATGAAATCGCGATGGGGAAAGACCGGCTGGATTTTCCCGCGCTGAATTCCGATCTCTCCGCGCTGCCGGATCGCGAGCGGCTGCTGCGGCTGAATGAAGTGCTCCTCCACGCGTGCGCGAATGATCCCGCGCTGCGCTATGCGAGCGCGGAGGAAATGCACGATGACCTCGCGCGGTTGCGCCAGGGAAAATCGGCGGCTGCCCGCGGGCCGGTGCGCTGGCCGTGGGCGCTGGCGGCAATCGCAGCGCTGGCAATTGCAGGCGCGTTTTATTTTTTCTCCGCGCGAAACGCCCGCGGCGGCGCGTTGATCGAGACCGATCCGCCGAATGCCATGATCGTGCTGGCGGGCACGATGAAACACAGCCCGGCGCAATTTCACAGTCTGCCCGCCGGCGCGCAGACCGCGCGTGTGATGTTGACGGGATACGATCCGGTCGAGCTGCCGCTGGAGGTCGCGGCGGGCGGCGAGGCGCGTCCCACGAAGGTGAAACTCGTGCGAAGTGTCGGCGTGCTAAACGTCGCATCGAAGCCGGCGGGCGCGGAGTTCGAGCTGCGCGAGGGCGAGCGGATCGCGCAGCGCGGCACCACGCCCGCGACGCTGCGCGATCTGCCGACGGGGGACTACGTGCTCACGTTTCACCACGACGGGCGCGATGTGACGGAGCCGGTGAAGATCGAGCGCGGCGAGGAGACGGTGAAGGAAGTCGAGTTTGCATCGGGGCATGTTTCGGTGACGAGCGAGCCGCCCGGCGCGGAGATTTTCGTCGATGGCAAAAGCCGCGGAATCGCGCCCATCGAGGTCGATCTTCCCGAGGGTCCGCACGACATCGCGGCGAAGTACAAATCGTGGCCGGAGCAACGCCGCCAGATTCGCAGCGCGGGAAATGTGCCGGCGTCCGCGGCGTTCGAGTTTGTGTGCGGGAGCGTGAAGATCACGAGTGCTCCGGCGGGCGCGATGGTGCTGGCGAACGGCGTGGAAATCGGCACCACGCCACTGCCGCTCGAAGACATCGCGCCAGGCGAAGTGCGCTACGAAGTGCGGCTCGCGGGATTCAAGCCGATGGCAGTGAGCGGGGTCGTGAAGCCGGGCGAGCAGACCTTTTTGCCCGCGCGTTTCGTGAGCCGCGCGGGGCCGCAGCGCGGCGAGCCGTGGGAAAGCAGCCTCGGTGTGAAATTTCTGCCGGTCGGTGATGTGCTGATCAGCGCATGGCTCGTGCGCGTGCAGGATTACGACGGCTTTTGCGCGGCGACCGGACGCGCGCGTTTGGTCGCGGATTTTGAGCAGGACAACACGCATCCCGTCGTGCGCGTGAGCGCGGAGGACGCGGTGGCCTTCTGCGAATGGCTGACGAAGCGTGAACTCGAAGCGGGGCAGATCGAGGAGGGACAATTCTACCGGCTGCCGACGGACGCGGAGTGGAGCCTCGCGGTGGGGCTCGCGGATGAAGGCGGAAATTCGCCGGAGGAGCGCGATGGCAAGTCGAAGGATTTTCCTTGGGGCAAACAGTGGCCGCCGCCAGCGGGCGCGGGAAATTTCGCGGACGGTGCGGGGCGGCGCGGGAATACGATCGCGGGTTATCACGATGGCTTCACGCAGACTTCGCCGGTGGGAAGTTTCGCGGCGAATGCGCTCGGGCTTTTCGACATGAGCGGGAATGTCTGGCAGTGGTGCGATGGCTTTTACAAAGCGGGCTCGCGCTGGGGCGTGCTGCGCGGCGGATCGTGGGGGACGGCGGCGCGAGGGGAATTGCGCGCATCGTATCGCAACGTGGTGGATCGCGCCGAGCGCGACGTGATCTACGGCTTCCGCTGCGTGCTGGTGACGGACGGCGGACGGTGAAAGGCTTTTTATTGCGGCTATCCACCGCCATTTCTGGGATGAAGTGAGTTTGCCATGATCATCCCGCAAACCGAAGTCATCGCCACGCTGGAGGGTCGGGAATTATATCGGGAAATCCTGCCGCCCGGCGAGTATGTGATCGGGCGCGAAATGGGCATTCGCATTCGTCTGCACGCCGATCGGGTCTCCGCCCGCCACGCACTCCTCACGCTGAATTATTACGATTGGGTGATCGAAGATCTCGGCAGCACCAATGGCACCTTTGTCAGCGGTCAGGGCATCGCCGGGCCAACGCTCATTTTTCCGCGGCAGGAATTACGCGTGGGCAATGTGTTTATCGAGTTGCGCCGCCTGCGTGCGGAGGATGCCGGCGCGTCCCTGCCTCCGCAGACGGCGGCGCTGCTGCGGTATCTGCCCGAAGAGTTTCGGGGTGAACGCAAGTATTGGATCAAAGGGGTGATCGGGATTGGCGGCATGGGTGCCGTTTTGGAAGCCGAGGACTCTGGCACGCGACGGATCGTGGCGATGAAAGTTTTGCTAAATGTCGATTCGCCGATCGACATGGCGCGTTTCGTCGAGGAGGCGCAGATTACCGCCCAGCTCGAACATCCGAATATCGTCCCCGTTTATGAGCTGAGCGTGAACGAACTCGACAAGCCGTTTTTCGTCATGAAGCGCGTGCGCGGCGAATCCCTCCAAAACACCCTCGCGGCGCTTTACCTCGAACGCCTTTCCGCGCTCGCCCACAGTCCGCTCGAAGAACTGCTGCGAATTTTCCATCACGTCTGCGACGCAGTCGCCTTCGCGCATTCCAAAGGCGTCATCCATCGCGACATCAAACCCGACAACATCATGGTCGCCGATTTCGGCGAAGTGCTGCTCATGGATTGGGGCCTCGCGAAAACCCTCCAGCGATCCGCAAATTCCTTTCCCGACGCACAGGACGCGAGTGTCCGCACCATGGTCCACTCGGCACGGGCCGAGGATACCGGCGCGGTGGGCACGCTGCCCGGTGAAGTGCTCGGCACACCGCACTACATGTCGCCGGAGCAGGCCGACGGGCGCTCTTACGCGGTCGATGCGCGGTCGGATGTGTATGCGCTCGGCGCGATCCTCTACACGCTCCTCACGCTGCGTCCGCCGGTCGAGGGCACGGACGCGTGGGAGATTTTGGAAAACGTCGTCGCCGGTCGTCTCGTGCCCGCGCGGGAAGCGGCTGGCCATCACCCTCTTTCACACCTTCCCGGCGGACGGCTTCCGGGCGCATTGGTGAACATCTCGATGAAAGCCATGTCGCTCGATCCCGCCGCCCGTTATCCCACCGTGCGCGCCCTCCAGGCCGAAGTGCGGCGCAGCGGATTTTCCAGGGCATGAAGGCGCGGATTCAAAACGGCGACGAAATCCTCAGCGAGTTCGAGTTGGCGGAGGGCGAATACCTTCTCGGCAGCAGCCCATCCGCTTTGCTGCGCTTGGAAAGCGAACTCGTCGCCCCGGAACACGCCCGACTTTTCATCAAGCAGGGCATCGCCTCCATCGAAGACATCAGCGGCGGACGCGGCGTTTTCATCGCCGGCTTTCCGCTGCGCCGTCCGCGCACGCTACCGGATCATGCCGCGGTCAACATCGGCGAATTCACCATCCGCATCTGGAACGAGGCCGTGGCCGGGCCGGTCGTGCCGGAGGTGGAATCCGGCGGACGCCATCAGATCGGCGAGCTGGTGGCGCAGGGCGCGATGGGCGTCATCAAGCGCGCGTGGGAGGTGGCGACGGGCCGCGAAGTCGCGATGAAGCAAATGCATCCCGAACTCGAAAGCGGCAACCCCGCGCTCGGGACACGCTTTCTGGAAGAGGCCAAAATTACCGCGTTGCTCGAACATCCGAACATCGTCCCCGTTCACGAAGTTGGCCCCGCCCATTCCGGCGCACGCTTTTACACCATGAAAATGGTGCGCGGCATTTCGCTCCAAAAAGTATTCCAGCTTCTCGATCAGCGCGTCGGGGCAGTCGTCGAAAAATATTCGCTCGATCAGCTCCTGCTCGCTTTCCAAAAATCCTGCGACGCTGTCGCCTTCGCGCATTCCAAAGGCGTGATCCACCGCGATCTGAAACCGGCGAACATCATGATCGGCGAATTCGGCGAGGTGCTCGTGATGGATTGGGGGCTCGCGAAACTGGTCGGCGACGCGGCGGAAAAATTTGCCGCGGATCATCCTGAAGCCTTCATCCGCGCCGGTGCCGGTCTCACGCTCGCCGGCACCGTCGCGGGCACGCCGCTTTACATGCCGCCCGAGCAGGCGAGCGGCGACGTGGCGGCGATTGATGAGCGCAGCGATGTCTATGCGCTGGGCGCGATTCTTTACGAATTGCTGACGCTGAAGACGCCCGTCGCAGGCCGCAACGTCGCCGAAGTCCTGCACAAAGTTTCGCAGGGAAAAATTGACCCGCCCGAAAATCGCCTCGGCCCGAAACCACCCGCGCACCTCGTCCAAGGTCGAGTGCCCGCCTCGCTCTCCGCCGTAGTGATGAAGGCGCTCGCACTTTCGCCCGAGCGCCGCTACCAGCGTGTCACGGATTTGCAGGCGGACCTGCGCGCTTTTCAAAATGGCTTCCCCACTTCCGCGGAAGGCGCGGGCGCGGGGCGGCAGTTTCTCATGCTCGTCCGGCGCAATCGCGGTGTCGCCAGAGCACTCGCGACTTCTGCCGCTCTGCTCGCGTTGCTTTCCACCGCCTACACCATCTGGGTCGATCTCGAGGGCCGCCGTGCGATCCAGGAACGGGATCGTGCCACGCAAGCGCGCGTCGTCACCGAGACGGAGAAGGAGCGCGCGGACGGCGCGCTGAAACGTTTGGAAAAAGCTGCGCCGACTTTTGCCGTGAAGAGCGACAGCGCCGTCAAGGAGGGCAACATCGAAGAAGCGCTCAAGCTGATCGGCTTTTCCATAGACATGGATCAGCAGAACGCCAGCTACCGCGTCTCGCGCGGCGATATTTACCAGGCGAATGAACGCTTTCCCGAAGCCATCGCGGACTACGAACGCGCGATGAAAATCAAGGCCGACCAGCGCACGAGCAACAATCTCGCGCTCGCCCGGCGGCTGCAGCAGGAAAATGGCGGCGCACCGCAGCTCCGGCCCGATCTCCGTCGCCAACTCTTCGCCGCGCTCACCACCCAAGGCCGCATCGCGCAGGTGAAACCGCCGACGCCTCCCGCACGGTACTCGCCCGAGGAGAAGGCGCTCTTCCTGCGGCTCGGGGGCTACACCTTTCAGCCAGGCTGGAACGACGGACGCATTTCCCGCGCAGCGGATGGCGGACTGCGGCTCGATCTATACGGCCTGAGCTTTAGCAGCCTCACGCATCTGCGCGGAACGAAAATCACGGAACTTTACCTCGGTGCATCGGACCTTGCCGACCTCAAACTGATCGCCGGATTTCCGCTGAAAATTCTGCACATCGGCGGCACCCGTGTCACCGACATCTCCCCTCTTTTTGGAATGCAGCTCATCCAACTCGATCTGGGCGGCCTCGCGATCCCCGATCTCCGCCCGCTGCGCGGGATGCCCCTCCGCGTCCTGAACCTTTGGAATTGCCGGGTCGCCGATCTTTCCCCGCTCGCCGGAGCGCCGCTGGAAAATCTCGACATCGACTATTCCCCCACCGCCAGCATCGCCCCGCTCCGCGGGATGCCCTTGAGACGCCTGCGCCTTTTCGCCACGGGAAATCTGAAGGATTTCACCCCGCTCGCCACGCTCCGCGAGCTTGATAACATCCTGCTCCCCACACACTCCGCGCAACTCGGATTTTTGAAAGCCGCGACGAAACTCCGACTCGTGCATCATCCGCGCTTCGCCCCCGGCGACCTGCCCGCGGCGGAGTTTTTCAAACTCTCCGACGCCAGCGATGCCGCGTGGGCCAAGTGGAGCCCGACCATCGCGAAAACGGGCGCGACCGATCTTCTGCCCTACCGCCTCACCGTCGATGCGCGCGGCATCATCGAACTCAATCTGCGCGACATCCAAATCCAGAATCTCGCCCCGCTCGCCGTGCTGCCACCCACGCGTTTGCTCCTCAACACCGCGACCAAGCTCGACCTCAATCCGCTCCAGCGTTCCGCCGTCATCGATCTCGATATTGTCGATGCAAACGTGCCTGCCATCCTCCCCGTCTTCACCTGCCCGAAACTCGAATCAGTAACGATCAGCCGCAACGCAACGGATGTGCATCTGCTCCGCAATCATCCGACGCTCCGCTTTCTCAGCTATCAGTCGGATACCGTTTTGCGCCGACCCCGCACGACGGTTGCGGACTTCTTTGCGCCCGGTCCGAGGATGGCGGCCGAGGGATGTTTTCTGCCTGGAAATGCGGTCGCCGCCGCCAACTTCGACAACCCGGAAGCCTTCGCGGCCGGTTGGCGCGGGCAAAATCTGCGCGGCGAAAATACCACCATCGTCTGGACTTCAGACCCGAACGTCGAAGGCGGGCGCGGCGGCGGCTACCTTTCGCTGCTGGAAACGCGCAGCGACAATTCACCTGCCTCGCTGGTGGCATCTGCCGCGTTCCTCGGAAATCAGCAGGCGGCTTACGGGGGCACGCTGAAATTCCGTGTCCGCCATTTGCACGCGCAGAGCGATGGCGGCCCGGATGTCGAGCTGCGCTCCGGCACCACGCGGCTGAGCTACACCCAGCCCAAGCGCGCTTCGCAACGATGGCAAACATTCACCACGCCGTTCCACGAATCCGCCAATTGGAAAACCAACCGGCCCGGTCAGCCGCTGGCCACGAAGGAGGAATTGCAGGCGGTGCTCGGGAAGCTTGAGCAAATCTCGATTCGCGCGGAATTCGCCCGCGAGCCCCGGGAAAAAACGGACCTCGACGAGATCACGCTCACCACACCCGCGCAGGATGCGAAGGAGGCGGAACGCCTGGCCGCGCTCAAAGCCAAAGTGCAGACGATGATCGCGCCGTGGGAAGCCGACCAGAGCGCGGAAGCCCTCGCGATTTACCGCGAACTTTTTACCCAAACTGGCGACGAGGAAATCCTGGCCGCCGCCCATGCGATCTTCGCGCGCGGACGCTGGAAAACCGCGTGGTTCAAATCCAGCGCGGACCCTGTGGCCCAACTCGAAGCCTGGCGTTCCATCGCCAAAAGCGCCGCCGCCACTGAAGTCGAGGTGCCCGCCATCGCGTTCCGTTTCGACAATTCCTCGCCGGGCCGTTTGGGCATTTCTCCAGCACTCGCACAAAATGATCCAGGGCCGAACTTCTTCGGTATGATTGCGAAAACCCGGCTCAAACTGCCCGCTGGCACATGGCGTTTTTCCGCTCGCAGCGATGACGGATGCCGGGTGCTCGTCAATGGCCGGATGCTCATGGAAAGCTGGCGCGGCCAGCGCCCCGAAACCATCACCGGCCTGCACACGCAGGCGCAGGAAGGTGAAGTCGAAGTGGTGCTGGAATACTTCCAAAACGATGTCACAGCACAGGTTTCGCTGAGCCTTGCCCCGATCCTCGAAAAGCCCGCAGCCACCCCGCCGAAATGAAATCGCCTCATGGAATCTGAACGCTACACGGTCGGCGAAATCGTCGCGGAAAGCGCGCGCAGCGTGATCCGCCGCGCTCGCGAAAGGACGACGGGCCGCGAAGTAGCCATGAAGCAACTGCGCGATGCGACCTTCGTGGAGCCCTTTGTCGAAGAGGCCAGAATCACCGCATTGCTGGAGCATCCCAACGTCGTGCCGGTGCATGACGTGAACTGCGAAGGCGATCCGTTTTACACGATGAAACTGGTGCGCGGCGGTTCGCTCGCGGGCGTGCTCGCGGCGCTCGCGCGGGGCGAAGAAGCCGCATCGCGCATTTACCCCGCGGCGGCACTGTTGACGGTTTTTCAAAAAATCTGCGACGCCGTCGCCTTTGCGCACGACAAAGGCACCGCGCATCGCGACCTCCGGGCGGCGAGTACTATGATTGGCGATTTCGGCGAAGTGCTGCTGATGGGTTGGACTAGGGCCGGACCAGTCTTGCCGGAAAGCGAGGCGGAGAAAGATCTGCGTGAAGACGTTTTCGCGCTCGGAAATTTGCTCCGGGAAATTCTCGCAGTCCCCCCCGGCAGCGTCGTTCCTCCATCGTTGCAGGCGGTCGTCGAAAAGGCAGGCGCGAGCGACGCGATGCGCCGGTACGCGCGGGTGCAGGATTTGCAGGCGGAAGTGCGGGCGTATCAAAGCGGCTTCGCCACCGCGGCGGAAAGCGCGGGGGTGCTGCGACAATTCGGACTGTTTGTCGCCCGGCATCGGCGCGTCTCAATCGCGGTCGCCTCGGGCCTGGCCCTGCTCATTTTGTCCTCCGCTTTTTATGCCGTCGGCGTCATCCGGGCAAACCACCGCGCGAACATTGAACGCGATCTCGCGACCACCGCGTTGGCCCAGGCGAAGCAGACGACCAAAATCGCGGAGGATGTGCTGGCTCGCCTGTCGAAGGCCGGCCCCATTTTCAGATCGAGCGCCGGGGATTTAATCAAGGAAGGCCGCTTTACCGAGGCGCTGGAAAACCTCGGCTATGCGGTCGATGTCGCTTGGGACAACGCCGATTACCAACTCGCCCGCGCACATCTTTTGCAAGCCAGCCAGCGCCTGACCACCGCCGCCGATGCTTATCGACGCGTGCTGGAATTGCGCCCTGACGCATCCGCGAAAACCAACCTCGAACTCTGCGAGCAACTGCTCCTGGAAAACGGAGAATCGCGCACGCTCCAGCCCGCGCTCAAAAAACGTCTCGCGGAAGCCATGATCGCGCAGGGCCGGAGTGCAGAATCACCACCCGGTCTTTTCCAAACGGAGTAACGCCTACGCGGCAGGCCGTGGCGAAAGTGGCGGAAGAGTCAGGAGAATATTTTCGCAAGTCACTACTTTCCCTGTCTTCAAATTGGTCAACGCATTCATACATTCGTCATCGGTTGTAAGCGTTGTCAAGGGGCAACCTGTTGAAGAATGCAAAGGAACAGGCCATTTATTCGGCTTATGAAACGCGTGCTCATTCCCACCCTCGCTACTCTGATCGGCCCCGCGCAGGGATTTGCCGACGCGCCTAACGTCGAGGAGATTTCTGTCCACCGCATTGCGCCGTTGTTTCACGAGAAGTTTCTCGCGTGTCACGGCAAGGACGAGGCGAAGATTGAGGGCGGGCTCGACATGCGCACGCGCGCTTCCACGCTCAAGGGTGGCGAGAGCGAGCAACCCGGGTTCGTGGCGGGCAAGCCGGAGGAGAGTCCGCTCTATCTCGCGGTGTCCCGCGTGCATCAGGACGATTGGGAGCCGATGCCACCGAAGGAGGCGGACAAACTTTACGCGGAGCAGATGGGTTGGATCAAAGAATGGATCGCGGGCGGCGCGCCTTGGCCGGATGAGGCGCGGGTGACGGAGATCGCGAAAGCGAACGAGGTGAAGTGGTCGGCGGAGAATGGCAACCCGGTGAAGACGGTGGGCGGGTTGTCGGCGGAGTGGACGAATCGGAAATACAAGCCGGAGGGTTTGTGGGCGTATCAGAAAGTGGCTTCGGCTTCAGCCGAACCGAACGGTGATGTTGGGCTGAAGCCCAAGCTACTTTCCATCGATGCTTTCATCTCCGCGAAGATGCCGGCCGGGCTTCAGCCTGCGCCGGCGGGCAGTTTCGCCGCGAATGCGCTCGGCCTTTTCGACATGAGCGGAAACGTCTGGCAATGGTGCGATGGCCTTTACAAAGCGGGCTCGCGCTGGGGCGTGCTGCGCGGCGGCTCGTGGGGCACGGCGGCGCGCGGGGAATTGCGCTCGTCGTATCGCAACGTGGTCGATCGCTCGGAGCGCGATGTGATTTACGGCTTCCGCTGCGTCCTGGTGCCGGACGGCGGACGGTGATTTTTTCGCGCTCGCCGCGGATGCCGGCTTCAACTTGGATGCGTCGGCTCGAAACTATGCGCGCATCATTCTTTCACCTCATCCTCTCGCTCACGACCTTCGGCGCTTCACTGCTTGCGCAGGATGGCATTGATGTCCCCGACGGTTTCCTCGTCGATACGGTGTGCGAAGGATTCAATGGCGCGGTGACGATGGATATGGCGCGGGATGGGCGCGTGTTTGTCTGCGAACAGACGGGCGCGATCCGCGTGGTGAAAAACGGCGAGATTCTCGACGAGCCGTTTCTCCGTTTGAAAGTGGATGACTTCTGGGAACGCGGAATGGTCGGCGTCGCGCTGCATCCGAAATTTCCCGACGAGCCATTCGTTTACGTTCACTACGTGCGGAAAGAGCCGTTCACGCATCACGTCATCAGCCGCTTCACCGCGGATGGCGATGTCGCGAAAGTCGGTAGCGAACTCGTAATGATCGAGGCGGAGGATCAAAGCCTGAAGGTCGGGAAGTATCCCGGCGCGCATCAGGGCGGCGCGATGCGGTTTGGCGCGGATGGGAAACTTTACGCGACGATCGGCGAGCATAATTTGCGTGATCCCGCGCAGAGCTTTGAGTCGCTGCATGGAAAGCTGCTGCGCTTCAATCCCGACGGCTCGATTCCCGAGGACAATCCGTTTTCAAAACAGACCTCCGGAAAATACCGCGCGATCTACGCGATCGGACTGCGCAATCCGTTCGGCCTCGCCGTGGATCGCGCTTCCGGGCGGATGTTCATCAACGATGTCGGGCAGGAACTCTTCGAGGAAATCGACGAAGCCGCGCCCGGCGCGAATTACGGCTGGCCCGCTGCGGAGGGGCTCGTCGGCCACCAGCCCGCATTCACCAAACCGCTCCACACTTACAATCGCGCGATGGGCGTCTGCATTTCGGGCGGCGCATTTCACCAGGGCAAATACTTCTTCGCCGATTTCATGGGCGGCTGGATTCGCGTGCTCGATCCGGCGAAACCAGAAACCAGCGAGCCTTTCGCAAAACGCATTCCCGGCCCCGTCGATCTCGCTGGCACTCCCGACGGCGCGCTGCTCGTCCTCGCGCGCAATGCGTGGGTCCGCGACGACAAAATGAAGCGCGAATCGGGCATGCTCCTGCGCATCAAAGCCACGCGCTGAGATCGCGCGATGGCGCCCGTCTTCACTCCGCCGATGCGTTTCATCATTCTCACTGCCGGCTACGGCGAAGGGCACAATGCCGCCGCCCGGGGACTGCACGCCGCGTTTTTGGAACTCGGAACGGAGTCGGAAATCGTCGATGTCTTCGCCCTCACTGGCGGCGAATTTTACGACCGCTCCCGGCGCGGCTACATCACGCTGATCAATCGCGCGCCGAAGATTTGGGCCTTCGTTTTTGGTCTGATCCACCGCTTCCCCATCGCGGAGTTTTCGCTTCCCGCGCTCGGGAGAATGCAGTCCGCGCTCGCCCGCCTGCTTGCGGAAAAAAAGCCGCACGCCGTCATCTCCGTCTATCCGGTTTACGGCTACCTCATCGGAAAACTCTTCCCGCGCCGCGCCGATCGCGCGTTCGATTTTCACACCGTCGTGACGGATTCCATCACGATCAATTCCGTCTGGTATCGCTGCGCGAGCGACACCTTTCATGTGCCAAACGAGGACAGCGCCCGCGTGATGCGGGCCGCCGGAATCGCCGCGGAAAGCATTCACGCCAGCGGCTTCCCCGTGCCGCCGCGCTTTGCCGATCCGCGCCCACCGCGTCCACTTCCGGGACACAGTTCGCCGGGACGCGTGCTGTTTGTGATCAATGCCGGAAAGGATCGCGCGCCCGCCGTCGTCGAGCGCTTGGTCCGGCTCGATGGCATTCACCTGACCGTCGCCGTCGGTCGCGATGAGGCGCTCCGCGCGCGCATCGGACAAATCGCCCGCGACGCCGGCCGCGAGATCGAGATCCACGGCTGGACCGATCGCATGCCGGAGCTGGTGATGTCGCACCACGTCCTCATCGGCAAAGCTGGCGGCGCGACCGTGCAGGAAGCAATTGCCGCGCGCACGCCGATGCTGATCACGCAGGTCGTGCCCGGCCAGGAGGAGGGGAATGCGCAGCTTCTTTTCCAAAACGGCTGCGGCGCACTCTGCGAAACGCCCGAAGTGATCGCCGCGCAGGTAAAGTCGCTCTTCTCAAACGACGCTGAGCGATGGAAACGCTGGGAGGCAAACATCGCCCGCATTAGCAAACCCGACGCGGCCCGCGTGATCGCGCGATTCTGCGCCCGCGCATGAACGACCCATCCACACCGATCCGCGCCTTTCTCTTCGACATCGGCAACGTCCTGCTTCGATTCGATTTTTCCATCTGCCTGAATGCGCTCGCGGCTCACAGCGCGATGGGCGATCCGATCGCCACTTTCTCGCGTTTCGATCAGGTGAAAGCCGCGTACGAAGACGGCCAGATCGACCGCCCCGCTTTCCTCCGCGCCGTTTTTGATGTGCTGAACTACCGCGGCACCGAGGCGGAATTCATCGCTGCATGGGAAAATATTTTTGACCCGAACGAGCAGATGTTTGCCGTCGTCGAAAAATTGCGCGCGTCCCATCCGCTCTATCTCCTGAGCAACACGAACGACATCCACCGCGAGTATTTCACGCGGCGCTACCCGGTCTTCCAGCACTTCGCCGGAGGCACATTCAGCGACGTCGTCCACGCCTCAAAACCAGGCCGTGCCATTTACGAAATCGCCTGCCGCGACCACGTTCTGGAGCCAGCGACCACGTTCTTCATCGACGACCTGCTGCCCAATATCGAAACCGCGCGCGCGCTCGGATTTCAAACGCACCACTACCACCACGAACGCCACGGCGAGTTGCTCGACGCGCTCGCGGTGGCGGGTTTTGAATGCGCGCAGTAAACCTAAATGCGGCGATGGAGATTGCCGCGGAGGACACGGAGGACGCAGAAAACGCGGATGAGGAAGAGGATGCGTTCCGTATCGCTTGGAGGGGGTCGTTCACCGATTGGGCGAGTGGCTCAAGACTCGTCATCTCCGCGTTCTCCGTGTCGTCCGCGTCGTCCGCGGTTCCCATCGCCGAATCTTGGACTAACCGTCAGACTTGGGATTTTGGAGTTCGGATTTTTCTGACAGCAAATCGGGTCGCACGCGTTTCGTTTTCTCGAGCGCCTGCTCATGACGCCATTTCGCGATCTCGGCGTGGTGTCCGCTGAGGAGGACGTCGGGCACGCGCCAGCCGCGGAATTCGACGGGGCGGGTGTATTGCGGGAATTCGAGGAGGCCGCTGGAGAAGCTGTCGTCGGGCGCGCTGTTTTCATCGCCGAGCACGCCGGGGAGCAGCCTCACCACAGCATCCGCGAGAACCGCGGCGGCGAGCGCGCCGTTGGTGAGGACGTAATCGCCGATGCTGATTTCTTCATCGACGAGATGGTCGATGACGCGCTGATCGACGCCTTCGTAGTGGCCGCAGAGCAGGATGAGGTGATCGAGTTTCGCGAAGCCTTCGGCGATCTTTTGGGTGAATGGGCGGCCGGCGGGGGAGAGGAGGACGACCTTCGATTGCGGATTGCGGATTGCGGATTGCGGATTGTTTGCGGCGTTCACTGCTTCCAATCCGCAATCCGC
>JANNWY010000177.1:0-21216 GCA_031409335.1 Chthoniobacteraceae bacterium
CGGACTACGCGAAGGAAATTTCCGATCTGCAAGCGGCCCACAAAAAACAGCTTGAAAGCCGCGACGCTTCCGCCAGCGACCTCGCCAAAACGATCGCGGATCGCGAAACCACTCTGGCCGATTTGACCCGGCAATTGGACGAGTCGAAATCCGAAGCCGATCGCCTCACCGGCGAGTGCGCCGCATTTCAGAAAGACCTCGAAGCGGCGATGGATCTTTTGAATCAGGATCGCTCCGGGCACGACGCCCGCATCGCGGCCCTGAATGCAGAGCACGAAAAAGCGATCACGGGGCTCCAGGTGGAGATTGCCGAATTGCAAAAAACCGCGGCAACGAGTGCCGCCGAGCGCGAGCAACTCCAGAAGGACATCAATGCCGCGACAGAACTCCTGAATCGCGTCCAGACAGGACACGATACCCGTCTCGCATCACTCGGCACGGAGCACGAGCAGGCCCTCGCCGGACTTCGCGGGGAAGTTGCCGAACTTCAAAAGACGGCGACCGCGGCAGCAGGCGAGCGCGCCCAGCTTCAGAAAAAAATCGAGGCTGCGAAAGCCGAAGCGAAAAAGGGCAAGGCGGACTACGAGAAGCAAATCGCCGCAATCCGCGCGGAGCACACCGCCCTGCATTCCACTCATCAGGCCGCGGCCGGCGAATTCAGCATGGCGCTGCAAACCCACGAGGTCGCCGTCGCCAATCTTCAGGGAGAACTTTCCCAAACCAAATCGGACGCCACCGCGGAACTCGATCGCGCCCGGCAGCTTCAGGACGAATTGCGCACGCAGCTCGAATTACGCGCCCACGAATTTAACGATACGAAAAAGGCGCTCGAAGACCGAATCGCGGATGCGGAACGCGCGGCGGCGGAAATCGCCGATCGCGCCCAGTCGCTCGATACGATCGTGCGCAATCGCGACAACGCGCTGAGCGAACGCGATGCGGCAATCGTGCGGCTAAAGGACGAGCACGATGCCGCGCTCGCCGCGCTCGCGCAGGAACACGGCGCGGGACTCGATTCGCTAACGGCGGAAAAGGATCGCCAACTCGCCGCGCTGACCGTTGAGCGCGCAAAGGCTGTGGCGTCGCTGAGTCGCGAACGCGAGGACTTCACCGCAAAGTTCGACGAGGTCGAGAATTCGCTCACTTCCCAGATCAATACACTTTCCGAAGCGCGCGATGAAGCCGTTCGTGAAAGCACCGCACTCGCCCAGCGCCTCGCCGCATTCGCCGTGGAGTCCGATCGCAAGTTCGACGACCTGCGCCGCGCGCACGATGCCGCGGTGAGCGAAAGGCAGACGCTTTTGCTCCAACTCGAGGCGGCGCGGGATGAGCACAAAGCGCAAAGCGGCGTGTTTGCGCGCGAGTTCAAAGGAGTGGTGAAACAGCGTGACGAAACGGCCAGCGTTCTCGACACCGTTCGCGGCGAACTGGCGGAAAAAACCGCGGCGCTCGCCCGCGAGCAGGCGAATCTTGCGAAGATGGAATCGGAGGTGGCGGCGCGCTTTGAACGGGAAGTGAGCCGGATGCGGCGGGATCGCGATGTCCTCGTCCGCCAGCGCGACGAATTGCACGCTCGTATCGCGAAGATGGTCGATGAGCAGCGCGAATTGCTCGAAGAATTGACCGCCCAAACTGCGCGCCACAAACCGCTGCCGACCGATGTCGTGCAAAAGCCCCGCGCGGCGAAGGAGAGCAACGTGATCGAGATCAGCGCGTCACAAATCGTGCAACACGTCGAGCCCGATCACGGCATCAATCTCCCGCGCGTCCGCCCCGTTCCGGTTCCGCCGCCAAACGTTCGCATCCTTTAGGGCTCGAGCGCGGCCAGCTACTTTGCGACCGGCTCCTTGCCGTGAAGGATGAGCGGCCAGAACTTTTCGAAATCGAACGGGCGGCTGAATTCACCGTGGTGGCACGTCTGGCAATCGCCCGATCCGAGTGGGCGAAATTTCGCGCCGTCTCCGCTGCCGCGCTGCCGCTCCGCGACATGCTGCGCGCCCGCGCCATGGCAACTCTCGCAGCCGACATTCGTCAGTCTGTCCGCGCCGAACGCGCGACGATAGCCGCCCGGTGAACCGAAGCCGACGGTATGGCAGCCGATGCAGTTCGGGTCTGCGTCGGCTTGATTCGCGACGAGCGTCGCAAACGCGCGCGCGTGATGGCTCTTGTTCCACACCTTTGCCGCGCTGGCGTGACAGCCGAGACACGATTCGCTCCCCGCGAAACTCGCGCCAGCCTTCACCCCGGGAATCATGTCCGCGCCAAGATTTGCGGGATCATCGAGATCGAGTTTGGTGCGCCGGATTTCGGCGCGGTAAGCGGTGGCGATCTCGCGAATGGCGGGATCTTCCGGGATTTTGTCGGAGACAAGCAGCACTTCGCCTTCCGTCACCTTTGCGCGATGCGGTGCGGCGAGTTCCAGCGTGAGCGTCCCGACGGCGCGCGATTGATTCGCGGTGTAGAGAATCACGCTGCGGTTTTCACGTTCCAGCTTCTGCGCCGGCTGCGACACATTGCCGCCGAGGATCACGTCGATCTCGTAAAATTCTCGCGCCAGCGCGTGCAGCGTTTGCTCGTCGGTGAAGGCGAGGAGCACGATGAAATCCGCTTCGGTCTTGAGCTTCGGCAGCAAGTTTCCGAGCGCGGTTTCCATCTTCTCCACCGCGAGTCCTTCACCCAGGGATTCGGAAAGTCCGCGCGGGTCGACGACGCCGACGATCGCGATGCGCGCCGGGGTTTTCAGAATGCGATGGGTCGCAAACACCGGCTCGCGCGTGGAGGCATCGAGAAGATTTGCGCTGATCAATGGGATCGGCGTTTTGCCGTGCAACTCGCGGAGATACGCGAGCGAGAGCTGGGCTTCGCGATGGCCGATATTTGCCGCAGCGTAATCCATCGCCGCGAATGCCTTCAGAATTGCGATGTGTTCGATCCGCTGAAAATCCGCGGGACCTTCGAGCGCATCGCCCGCGTCGACGCGCAGGAGGTGCTCCGCCGGTCGGCCACGGAAGAGCGTGGCGATGCGCGTGAGCCCGCCCATTTGCCCGGAGAAACATCCGCACGGAACGAGCCGCCCATGAACGCCCGCGGTAAATTGAATCGTGAGCGAGGACGGTTTCCACGCGGGCTTCCTCGTGAAAAAAACCGCCGCGGTGACCGCCGCGACGATGGCGAGTGCAATGAGTAAGTGGCGCGCGGTCACTCAATACAGCAGCGAATACGTGAAGGCGTTCACGTTCACCTGCGCGGATTCCGTGATCATGTTTCCGCCGCAGCAGCAGCAGCCTTTTGCGTTGCCCACGTCATTCAGCCCGTCCTTCGAATACACCAACACGAGCCGCCCGTTGATTTCGAGCCCCTCGATCTCCGCGACCTTCCCCTTCTTGTCCGTGAGCCGCGGAATCTTGAACACAGTCGAGAACAGCGGATGAGTCATCGGGATTTTCGTGAGCTGCTGCTCGGGAAAGAGAAGTTTCAATTCGTTGCGCAGCGCAGTGTCCCAGCGCGGATCGGAGCAGCCAGGGCTCGACAGGATGAAGCCGCCATTGAGTAGGTATTTTCGCAAATTTTCGCGATCCTTTGCCGTCAGGGAAAACGTGTCTTCGCCGGACCACACACAAAACGGAAAGTCGAACAGCGCATCGGCATCCAACCGGACGGGAACGAAGTTTTTCCCGACATCGAGATGCGTTTTCCCAGCGAGGTCGCCGAGAAATTTGTCCGCGAAACAGACCGAACTTTTGTTGTTCGCATAGACGAGGTTGCCGCACTGGAGCTTGGTGAGATCGGCTTTCACCGACGAGGCCGTGGCGACGAGCGCCGCTTCGAGTTCCTGCTGCTTGCGCTCCGCCGATGCGCCCGCGCCGACGCCGAGCGCGATGGCGGGAAGGATGAAGGCGGCCAGCGCGAGGAAGGTCGATCGTTTCATTTGGTGATGCTCCTAAAATAACGCTCCACGAGATCGTGATATTGCTCGAACGAAGATTCTCCCTGTGCCGCCTCCGATTCGCGAGTCACCGCCTTCACGTCTTTTAACACATCCGACTCGCCCACCGCCGCGGCCGACTTGTGCATTTCGGGCGCTTGTTGGTTGAAACCCTTTTCGCCCGCGCGCCGCGACCGGCTGTCGTTTGGCCGCGATTCATTCCCGAGCACCGGCGCTTCCGGCGCGGCCTCCATCACGTAGCCGCCAGTCCCGTCCGGTCCCGTCTGGCCCTGTCCCATTCCAAAGCCCGGCTTCGCGCCATCCCCAAATTTTCGCGACTGCATCATCTGCTTGAAGTTGTTCCCCGGCTTCATCCCGCGCTGCATTTTCATGTATTGATCCAGCTCGCTGCCCATGCCCGGGCAGTTGCCGTTGCACTCGGAAAACATCTTGTCCATTTCCTCCGAGAGCTTCTGCGCGAGCTGCGCGCCCTGATCGCCCCGGCCTGCGAGCATCGCATTCATCGCACTCGCCGCGTGATCGGACAGGCGCAAGTCCGCCATCTTCCGCGCAAGATCCTGCGCGCTTTGGCCGGCCTTTGGAAATTTCTCCATCGCCGCCTTGCCGTCTTCCGCGAGCTGTTCCTGCACCGCTTCGATTTGCGCCCCGATTCGCTTTTCCATCGCCGCGAGATCCTTCAGCGCGAGCTGATCCTCCCGGCTCAACGGTCCGCGCCGGTTGTAGACTTTCGCCTGTTCAGCGACTTGTTTCTGCGCCGCGTCCAGTTCCTTGAAGCGGTTGCTGTCCTTCAGGATTTCATTCATCAGCGCCATGTCTTCGAGCGGCTGGACGACCTCTTCCTGCGCCGCTTTTTCCGTCGCGCCGAGTTTGGCGAGCTGCTCGTCGGACGCCTTCTGAAAATCCTCCACCATCGGCTGGTCGAGCTGCCTCGGCGAATTCGGCGGCGCGCTGCGTTGCGCGATGTCCTTCGTCGCCTCGTCGTTGTTCATGGTCGATTCGCGGAGCTGTTCCGCGAATTTTTTCAAGGTGTCGCCGAGTTCCTTTTCCACATCGTAGAGCGGGTCCTTCCGCACGAAATCCTCCATCGTTCCCGCGAGTTTGTTGAGCTGGGCGTTGAGTTCATTTTGCTTGGCGAGCAGCGCATCGAGTTTCTGCTGCGCCGCGGTTTTGTCCGTCGCGTTTTCCACTTCCTTCTTCAGCGCGGCGCCCTGCTCGCCGAGTTGCTTCTGCTCCTCGATCAATTCCTGCAGCTTGTTCAGCAGATCGGAATACTTCGCCGCGATGTCGTCGAGATCGGTGCGCTCGCGGAGGAAATCGTTGTATTCCTCCACGCTGATCACCGTGAGCGTCACGGTCTGGCTGCGCGCCAGATGCGGATCGGGCGCGGTGTCGATCGCCTCGGCGAAGAAGGAAACTTTGTCGCCGGACTTCAGCTCCATCGTCGCGAAATCCAGCGCCAGCGTCTCACGCGCGTTTCGCGCCGCGCGCTCATGCGCGATGGTGCGCGGCTCGCCGTACGTGCCGTTGATTCCCTGATGAATCCGCAGCGTCTTCACCCCGTAATCGTCGCTCGCCTCGAACACCGCCTCGACCTTGAAATCCACCGCCACAAACGAGTCGCCGGACGGATGCGTCACCTGCACTTCCGGTGGAAGATCATGCGTCACTTGCAGCGAGCATTCCCACGCATCGCTCGACGCGTTTCCCGCTTCATCCACGAGCGAAAAGCGGAGCACGCCTGGAGCGGTCGCCACGAAGCCGCCGCTCACCGCGCGCTCCGCGGCCGGCGCGAGCGCGATCGACTGCACATCGCCCGGACCTTTCACCCACTCGATGCGCCCGTCGCGCAGCGGCCGGTTCGATTCGAGCCGCGCCTCGATGCGGCTGCCCGCGAGCACCTTCACGCTTTTCCCGATCGGCACCGCGCGCTCCTCGGGCGACAGACTGGTGTACGCGAGCGCGGTGATGGTGAGCGTTGCCTTTTCCAGACGCGGCGTGAGCACCACCGCCACGCGGCGCTGCATGCTGATGCTGTGTTTGTTTTTGGAATGCGCGACCACGATCAGATCGGTCTTCACGCCCTCGATCTGCTGCGCGAAACCCTGCTTCGCCTTGCCGAACATCGGCACCGTCACCGCCTTTTCCGGCTCGTCGGGCGGATAAAAAGTCACGAACAAATCCGCCGGGCGATGGCCGTGCGTCTGCGCCGCGATCATCACATTTTGCCCGTAGATGAGAGGCACGCCATCCACCGCCGGCTCGGTGATGGTGACGCGCGTGAACGAATACGGCGGATGATCGCCAAACGGATCAATGAACCGCGGCACTTCGCTGCGCGTGATGTCGTGGCCGAAACCGAGGATCGCGAGCGAGCCCGCGACGGCGAAGGCCAGCAGCTTTGCCTCACGCGCCGGACGCGGCGTCGCGGTGAGCATTTGAAAATCAAACCCGGCGAGTTCTCTCGCGGAATCGGCCACCGCGTATCCCGCCAGGTCGCGGGTGAGCGGCGAGAGCTGCGGATCGGTCGTTTGCGCGCGGAGTTGGAGAATGTTGATGAGCTTTGAACCCAGCCGGGCATCCCGCGCCTCCAGCACGCGCGCGGTGTGCTCCAGCGGACTGCGGCGGATCGCACCGATCCAAATCGCCCGCGCAAATGTCGCCACGACGACCGCGACAAAGCCGAGCGACAACCCGAGCCGGACCGGACCGGACAAATGAAACAGCACATCCGCGGCAAATGCCCCGAACAGAAACGGCACGAGCCAGCGCCACGAACGCAACACCAGCAGCGTCCCTTCCTCTTGCTGCAATCTGCGATCCGCCGCCGCCAGCCGCGCCGTCAGGCGATCGAGTTCCGCGGAGCCGGCCTTGGGAGATGCATCGTGAATCGTCGCGCTCATCTGGCGTGACTATGCTGCATCCGGCGCGGAATATCCATCGTCGAATCTTGCGCCTCAGTGGCGGGTTTCCCCTGCCCCGGCGCTTTTCGCCGCCATCACATCTCCGTCGCCCAGCCGTCGCTTGTACATTTCAAGTGCGAGCCCATGGCACTGCTGCGCCAGCACCGGATTATAGCGCGGCCCTTCATCGCGGAGGAAGGCGTGCGCTCCGTTCACCTCATGCCACTGGAAAAAAGTCCCTGCCGCTTCCAGCGCCGCGTGGATTTTCAAGCGTCCCTCCAGCGGCACATGCGGATCCTGCCGGCCCCAGGTCATCAGCATTTCCCCGCGCAGTTCCGGGATGCGATCGAGCGTGTTGTCATTCATCCCGGCGCCGAGTCCGCGCTTGTGAATGTCGGTCGCGTAAAAGCACGTCGTCGCCAGCACCGCCGGATTCATCGCCGCGCGAAACGCCAGATGCCCGCCGATGCAAATCCCCATGCAGCCCAGCTTCCCGGTCGATGCCGGATGCTCCGCGAGATATTTCAAAACCGCGCGCGCATCGGCGTCGTAAGCCTCCAGCGGCTTCGTCGTCTTCAGCGCATTTCCGCGATCCGCGCCCGCGCTATCGTAGGCGAGCACCGTCCCAGCCGCCTCGTATTCGTGGTAAATCTCGGGCGCAGCGACGACAAATCCATTTCCCGCCAGCAGCGCCGCAGTCCGGCGGATCGGCCCCGTGACTTGGAAAATCTCCGAGTAAAGCAGGATGCCGGGATATTTCCCCGCCGCGACCGGGCGGAAAACATGCGTGCGCATCGGGCCGGTCGGCGTCGTGAGATCGACGGATTCGTGGTCGGTAATAGTCATACCGGAGAATTGCGCGAATGCCCGGCTCCACTCAATCTCCATGTGGCGACGCCGTTTCGCATTCGCTTGGTCGGATACTTCCGCTATCGCATCGGGAACTTCTTTCGTCCGTTATTCGCCCGTGAGCATCTTCCTGCAAAACCGCCAGCGCGCCATCCCGCTCGATCTCGCGTGGCTCCGGCGCTTCGGACCGCTCGCCTTGGAGAAATGCCGGGAACTTTGTGACGACGGCAAATTTGCCCTGAAAACGATCGGGGAAATCAGCGTCGCGATCGTCTCCGACCGCACGATCGCGCGGCTGCACGTCCAGTTCATGGGCATCGCCGGGCCGACGGATGTCCTCACCTTCGAGCACGGCGAGATTGTCATGAGCGCCCAGACCGCCGAGCTCCACGCCGCCGACTTTGGCCACGGGATCGAGCAGGAATTGGCGCTTTACACCGTGCATGGCTTGCTTCACTTGAATGGATTCGACGACGCGACTTCGCGCGCCGCGGCGCGGATGCAAAAGGTCCAGACCCGCGTGCTGAAGGAGTGTCTCGCCAAGCTGCCCGAACTCTAAAAACACCATGCGCTTCCTCCCTTCACCCAAGCTCTCGATCCTCATCGCCACCGCGACCGCCACCGCCACGCTTTCCGCCCAGCAGGATGCGCCGCCGGTCAATTTGAACGAGCTTCTGCAAGCCCTGCGCGGCATTAAAACCCAGCAAGTGCAGCAGACCAAGGCCGCAAAGCAAAAGGCGCTGCAACAAGTGCAGGCCGCCGCCGCCAGCGCAGCCGCCGCCGCCGCCTCATGGGAGGAAGCGGTGCGCACCACGCAGTTCGAGGGGGCAGCGCGGGAAGGCTCGCAATTCAAGGAATGGCGCGAGCGCGACGGCGAGGCCTTGAAGGAAAAAGAAGCGGCGAACGCCGCGCAGCTTCACTTCAAATGGATGGCGCTCACCCTGCAACGCTCGATGGAAACGCCGATGAAAGATCTGCTCCCGCTGATCATCGGCTTCACGAAAGAACTTGCCGCCGATCAAATCGCCATCGAATCGCTCGGCGACGATATCCGCCGCGAGCGGGAAGCCGCTGGCAGCGGCAAGCATGGCAAGGATCGCAAAACCAACGACGAGGCCGTCAAGCGGGTCCACGATCAGATCATCCGCTCACCGGTCAGCAACAGCATCGCCGCGCAGGTGCTCAAAATCGGGCCGCTGCTGGATGTGGACGGATGGGAAATGAGCGCGGGAGACCTCGACGGGATTTACAACAAGGTCATCCTCCCGGAACTGCGCGCCAGCCGCGATCCGCGCCTGCTGGAATTCTGGGATATTCGCCTCAAGCGGGACTCTGAGAAGGCAACGAAATCCAAACTGGCGTTTGAGATCGAGAAATTCAACCAAGTGCGCAGACCCGAAATCCTCTGGGGCCGCGCGCAGGATGTCCTTCTGCTCGGGCAGAAAAATCGGGCGGTGGGTGAGATGTTCAATCTGATCAAAACCTTTCCGACCCATCCGCGCGCCACCGAATGGGTAGCGGCGTTCGAGAAAATCCTCTCGCCGCCACCCGCCGAGCCCGACGCCCCGCTCGCGCCACCGCCTGCTGAGTAGTGATTTGCAATGGCCCAGACGACTGTCGAACGCGAAACCAAAACGGATGAGGAAACGGAAACCCCTTGGAATGTGGTGGTCCACAATGACCCCGTAAATCTCATGAGTTACGTCACGCGCATTTTCCAACTCGTCTTCGGCTTTGCAAAACCACGGGCGGAGAAACACATGATGGAAGTCCACAAGCTCGGGCGATCCATCGTCTGGACCGGCGAACGGGAGCGGGCCGAGACCTACGTGCAACAGCTCCACAGCCACCTGCTGCTCGCGACCATCGAGAAAAGCCGTTAGGAAAATGCATCTTCACCGGGACGATCAGGATCACATGGAACTCGGGGAAATGGATTTCCTGTGCAGCCAGTTCGTCCTCCAAATCATCCCCAGCGCAACTGCCACCGACAGCCCCGCCGCGACCCGTCGCCTCTACAGCGCGCCGACGGATGGCCGCGATCCGGAATTCGAGCAGGACTGGAAAGACTACGTGCATCCAGACTTGCGCAATATTTTCCGAAGCGCGCAGGAAATCGTCGAAGGCGATCTCAAGCGCTTCAAACCCACCGAATCGGATGAATCCGCCACATTGCGGATCCCGATCAAACATCTCGAGGCATGGATTCACACCCTGAATCAGGCGCGCCTTGCCATTTCAGCGAAGTACGATTTTGGCGAAGAGGACATGACAAAGCCGCTATCCCTCGCCGCCGACGCCCGCGGCCTCGCCCTTTTTCAAGTCAACTTTTACGGCTTCATGCAGGAGTGTTTTTTGCAGCAATTGGATTGAGCCGTTTCGCGAGCCAAAATGAGCGAGAGCCAGAGCGCCATCACTTTTCCCAAGGGCATGAAATGGTTTTGCCGCCCGGCGTGGGGATCAGGATCGCTTTCGTCTGCCAGCGCGCGCCGCAGAAATCACCGAGGTTCGCGATCTTCAAGAGGTCGCCGTGGCGCTGATCGAGATTGAGGAAACGCGCGTAGCCGACGCCAGTGGCCCAGGCGGAATTGAGGTCGCGGCGATTGCGCCCGCGCATGGTGAAATGGCTCGCGCCCGCCGAGGGCGATGCGCTCCGGGTTAGTTTGCAGCGCAATCCACGCGTACCACCCGCGGCCCGATTCCGGTGAAAATTTCATACGCGATGGTGCCCGCTTTTTCCGCGAGTTCGGCGGCGAGAAGCGCCTCGTCGCCCTGCGCGCCGAGCAGCACGGCTTCCTCGCCGACCGACGCTTCGGGGAGCGCGGTCACGTCCGCCAAAATTTGATCCATCGTCACCCGCCCGAGCACGGCGCAGCGCTGGCCGCGGATGAGCACCTCGGCCCCGCGCCCGGATAGATGCCGCCGGTAGCCATCGGCGTATCCGACCGCGAGCGTGGCGATGCGCATCGGGCGATCCGTCGTGAAGGTGCGCCCGTAGCTCACGCTGCGGCCTTCGCCGACATCGCGCACGAGCACCACGCGCGTTTTCCACGTCAGCGCGGCGCGCAGTTCCGGCTGAAACGCGGGCACTGGCGAGCTGCCATAAAGCATCAGCCCGGTGCGCACCATGTCGCCGGCGTGGGCGGGAAAGCCGATGACGCCCGCGCTGTTCTCGACATGGACGATCGGCGACGCGAGCCCGTCGGCGCGGAGTTGCGCGACGAGTTTTTCAAAATGCCCGAGCTGGGTGTGCGTGAATGTTTCATCCGAATCCGCCACTGGCAGGTGCGACGCGAGTCCGACAATGCGGACGCCATCGAGCGCGCGGATGGCGCGGACAATTTCCAGCGCATCATCCTGCCAGACGCCGATCCGGCCCATTCCCGTATCGAGTTTTACGTGAATATCGAACGGCGCGGCGGCCGCGAGCGCCGCGTAGGCTTGCGCTTCCGCCAGATCCGAAACGAGCGGGATGAATCGCCGCTCCACGATCTGCGCGCGCTCTTCCGGCAGCGCCGGGCCGAGGATGTAAATGGGATGCTGCTCCGCCAGCGCCCGCACCAGGCGTGCCTCCGCGACATTCGCGACGCCAAAAATTTCCACCGACTCGGCCAGCGCCGGAACGACGATCCCGACGCCGTGCCCATACGCGTCCGCCTTCACCACGGCCATGATCCGCACGCGCTCGCTGGTGAGCGCGCGGACCACTGCCACATTGTGCCGCAGCGCGGCGGTGTCGATTTCAGCCCAGGTGCGGGGATGCTCGGGTGATGGCGGTCGTGGGTTCAAGGCCGGGCTTTTCCTAGAAAGGTCGCGCGACTTCAATCCCGGACTCGCGCGCAAAGCTGCTTGCACTCGCCGCAATCGTCCTTAAAACCCATATCTCCCTTCAATCTCACCGCCCGATTTATGCTCACTTTTCGCTTCGCGCCGCTCGTCGGAATCGCTCTCACCGCAGCCATCGCACTCGTCCCGGGACCGTCTGTGGACGCCGCGCCTGCAGCGGCATCGAAGCCGGAGGCGCGAAAGGCCGAAGCCGTGGTCGAAGCCGCGCCGACCAAATCCGTGCCGATCCGGCGCGCGACCGCCAGCCCGCGCACCGCTGTGACAAAAGCGGCACCGGTCCCGGCAGCGACGCCCGCTCCGAAAAAGCCCGGTTTTTGGGAGCGCGTCTTCGGGAAGAAGAAGGCCGCGCCCACACCCGTGCCGGCGACACCGACTCCGAAGCCTGCCTATAAAAAGAAGGCGATCACCAAGGCGCGAAAGCCCAAGCCCAAAATCACCACCTCCCGCCCGGACGAAACCGCTCCGACTCCCGGACGCACCGACGCCGCAAACGTCGAGCCAGGGACCAACGAGGAGGGGAAGACGCCGCCTGCAATGACTGAGGAGAATCCGAAGCCGCCGATCGCGCGGAAGCCCAAACCGAAGAAGGGCGACAAGAGCCAGAATTTCCCGCCGACGACGGACAACCCGGATGCCGAGATCGTCGAGAAACAGAAATACGATCAGGCCAAAGCGAAGGCCGTGGCCGACCCGAAGATCCAGGAGCTTCGCGGAAAGGCCGATCTCGCGGCGAACGAAGAGGAGTCGCGCAAAGCCTTGCGCGCTTACAATAAGGCAATGTTCAAGCGCATGAAGGAAGTGGAGCCGAGCATCAAAGACCACATCGATGACATGGAGGCCGAGGTGCTGAAGCGCATCGGCGAATAAGCGGGCGATGCGCGCCCTGCTGCCACTGCTGCTCGCCACCGCGACGGCGCTGGCGATCGACGACTACAAGCTGACGCCCGACCACGAGGAAAAACCGGATGTGCCGCGCGGCGTGGTCACGAAACAGGAGCCGTGGCAGTCAAAGATTTTCCCGAACACGACGCGCGACTGGTGGATCTATGTGCCCGCGCAATACAACTCCGCGCAGCCCGCGGCGGTGATGGTTTTTCAAGACGGCCACGACTACGTCAGCGCCAAAAGCAACTGGCGCGTGCCGATCGTTTTCGACAATCTGATTGCGCGCGGCGAACTGCCGCCGATCATCGCGATCTTCATCAATCCCGGGCACGATCCCGCGAAAGGTGAGCCGAAAAATCCGTGGAGCGTGAGCAATCGCAGCTTCGAATACGACTCGCTCGGCGATCGTTTCGCGCACTTCATCATCGATGAAATGCTGCCCGAAGCCGCCAAGACCTACAACCTCACGAAAGACCCCGGGCAGCGCGCGATTTGCGGCGCGAGCAGCGGGGGAATTTGTGCGTTCACCGTCGCGTGGGAGCGTCCCGATCAATTTCGCAAAGTGCTCTCGACCATCGGCAGTTTCGTGAATCTCCGCGGCGGAGACGCCTATCCATCGCTGGTCCGCAAGACCGAGGCGAAACCAATCCGCGTCTTCCTGCAAGACGGCGAAAACGATCTCGACAATCCCTTTGGCAACTGGCCGCTCGCCAACAAACAAATGCACGCCGCGCTCAAATACATGAAGTACGACGTGCGCTTCGAACTCGGCGACGGCGCGCACAACAGCAAACACGGCGGCGCGATTTTCCCCGACGCGGTGAAGTGGCTCTGGCGGAAGTAGCGCGGCGCAAAGCAGCTCATGCGGCCCCCCGCATGAATCTCCCTGCACGCGCAGCGCGACACTTACCCGCGGAGTTTGGCGAGTGTGCGTGGGTTCCTGTTTCCCAATTCCCAATTCCTAAATCATAGTCCCCTCGTGACTCCGCATGAGATCAAGCCCAAGCAACTGCGCGCGCTACTGCTGCTGCTCGTGCTGCTGCCGCTGATCCCGATCGTGCTGATGGTGCGCTTCGTCGGCGATCTTTTGGAAATCGACCGCGCGTCCGCGATCGAGGGGCTCGCGAGCGCGGGCCGGCAGACTCTTTTGAAAGGCGAGATGAGTTTTGCGAAGAAGATCGGTGGACTCGCGGCGGCGGTGACCGCGGCGGACGTGGCCGAGTTCTACGGGGGAATCATCGAGGGCGATCAGGCCGCGAGCGTTCTCGACGATGCGGGGCAGCTCGTGGCGGGGAGCGGTCGCGGGGCCGGTGGAGTCATCGCGCAGGTGTCGCTGGAAAATCTTTCGCTGCCGTGGACGGTCGAGATTTCGCTCGCGAATCCGGCGGCGCTCAATGCGGGCGTGAAGGATCGCATGCGGAGTTACGTTTGGACGGTGATCGTGGCGATTGTCGCGGTGGCGCTCATCGCGATCACCGCGGCGATCACGGTCGGGCGGCAGATCGCGCTGCATGAATTGAAGACGACTTCCGTGGCCACCGTCGCGCATGAGTTGCGCACGCCGCTCGCATCCATGCGCATGCTCGTGGACACGCTGCGCGAGGGGCGCTACCGCGGCGAATCGCAGCTTCAGGAATATCTAGACATGGTTGCCAGCGAAAACCTGCGGCTCAGCCGGCTCATCGACAATTTCCTCACGCTCTCGCGCCTCGAACGCAACGAGCACGCCATCACCCTTCAGCCCACGTCGGCGCATGAAATCATCGAGCAAGCCGTCCACGCGATGCGCGCAAAGCTCGAAGTCCCCGGCTGCCATTTCACCTGCGACGAAGGCGAATCGCTCCCCGACATTCTCGCCGATCGCGACGCGATGGTCGTCGTGCTCGTGAACCTGCTCGACAACGCCGTGAAGTACACCGGCAACGACAAGCACATCGACCTCCTCGCGCGCGACGCCTCGGGCCGGGTCTTCATCAGCATTCAGGATAACGGCATCGGTCTTTCCAAATCCGAACGCAAAAACGTGTTCCGCCGCTTTTACCAAGTGGACCAAAAACTCTCCCGCTCGCGCGGCGGTTGCGGGCTCGGGCTCGCGCTCGTGCAGCACATCGTCGAGGCGCACGGTGGTCGCGTCGATGTGAGCAGCCAGCTCGGGCGCGGCACCACGTTCACGGTATCGGTGCCGATCGCGACATCCGCGAAAAACCCGCTGGGAACGCCCGTATGAATTCAATGGACCGATCTGAACATCGAACATCGAACGTCGAACATCGAACATCGAACGCAGAGATCGCTGCGCGCGGCGGCTCATCCGACTTCGATGTTCGATGTTCGATGTTCGACGTTCGACGTTCATCCCCTCCCCCATGGAAACCATCCTAATCATCGAAGACGACCCCGTGATGCTGCGCGGGCTGAAGGACAACTTCGAGTTTGAAGGCTACACCGTGAAAACCGCGACCGACGGCGACTCCGGGCTGAAAGAAGCGCTCCGCGTGCAGCCCGATCTCATCATCCTCGACCTCATGCTGCCAAAAGTGAACGGCTACGAAATCTGCCGCTTTCTCCGCGAGGAAAAGCAGGACATGCCGATCATCATGCTCACCGCCAAGGGTCTCGAATCAGACAAAGTCCTCGGCCTCAAACTCGGAGCGGACGACTACGTCACCAAGCCTTTCAGCATCAAGGAACTCCTCGCCCGCGCCGAAGCCATCCTCCGCCGCCGCCGCCAAAGCGCGCCCGATTTGCGCGAGTTCGGCGACTGCCAGCTCGACGCCAATTCCCGCTCCCTCACGCGCAATGGCCAGGAAGTCCCGCTCTCGCCAAAGGAGTTCGAACTGCTCGCCTATTTCGTGAACAACGCCGGGCGCGCGCTCAGTCGCGACACCATCATGACGAACGTGTGGGGCTACGACTGCATGGTCACGCCGCGCAGCATCGACCGCTTCGTGAATGCGCTGCGCAACAAAATCGAACCCGACCCCGCCAACCCGCACCACATCAAAACGGTGCGGGAGTTTGGCTACAAGTTTGAGGCGTGAAGCGGGCGGAGTTTTCCCGCAGACCTCACGCCCGTCCGAGATACTCGCCCGTCGTCGTCGAGATTTTCACCATCTCGCCTTCCTTGATGAACAGCGGCACGGTGACGGTTTTCCCGGTTTCCAGCACCGCGGGCTTTTGCACGTTGTTCGCGCTATCGCCGCGCACGCCTTCCGCGCTTTCGATGACCTTCAAAATAACCTGTGAAGGCAACTGAAGATTCGCCGCCTTGCCTTCCACATAAAGGATTTCGCACTTCAGATTCTCCATCAGATAATCCTTCGCCTCGCCGACGAAACTCTCGTCGAACGTCACCGTCTCATAAGTCTGCGGGTCCATGAAATTGTAGCCCCCCTGATCCTTGTAGGAGAACTCGAGTTCCTTCCGCTCCACATCGACTTGATCCACTTTATCCGTCGATCCAAAGCGGATGTCCGCCGATTTGCCGGTGCCGATATAGCGGATGATGACCTGCACGAAAGCACGCAGATTTCCCGGCGTGCGGTGCATCACCTCGAGCACGATCGCGGGGTTGCTGTTGTAGCGGATGCACATGCCTTTGCGGAGATCGTTGGCGTTGGCCATTTTTGGGAAAAGTTGAGAGTGGAAGGTTGAGAGTTGAGCGCCGCGCTTGCGGAAAGGGCCGGGACTATGGATGAGGGATTTTCCGCTGGCAACTCCCCAAATCACGCCGAATTGGCATGGTCGCGACGCAAAGCCTGCGGCCCCGCGTTCATCCCGGCCTCCCGCCGCTGCCCGCGCGGAAAAATTACCCCGAGTAAATCTGCCACACCTCTTCCGGCGGCAATACTAACGGTAATACCGCCTAAACCGCATCGTAGTTGCAGGCGTGGGGCGTACCTCGCGCCTTCATTCCTTGAATTGAAAAACGAAGTCTTGACGGACGTTGTGTCGATTTGCCAGCGTCCTTCCCGCTAACCCCGAGGTTTTCCATCCCCATGACTTGCACGCCTTCCCAATCGCCGACGGTTTTTCGGCCTTTGCTCATGGCGGCACGATCCCACCCACTTTTCTCCGCCCGCCGCATGTAGCCCCTTTAGCCCACCCCATGAAGACCCGCCCGTCCCCCCCCCCGCAGCCACGTCGCAGCATTTCACGAATGGACGCTGGCGCTGGCTTCTCCGAGGGCTTGGCCTCGTCTGCATGGCGTTTTCCACGGCGCTGGCGGAAAACTGGCAGTCTTTTGAACTCTGGGTGAATCCTGGCCGGAACGGGCATCAGTTTTCCCTGTTGGGACCGGATTTGATTGGCGCGAGCGCCGCTCATTTCGGGCTGGCCGACTACAACGGGTTGGCTACCCACCTGTCGATTTGGGCGGATGTGGATTTGGGGGTCGCGATCAGCGATGACACCAACGGAGATTTTTTCCACATGCAAACCGGCGCTTTCAACGACCCCGACCAGCGTCTGGTCCAGTGGTTTCGCGAGGATGGCTCCACCGGCGTTCCTTCCGCATCCGACCGGCAATTCTTCCTGATCGGTGAAGGCCGGGCGACGCATGGATTCCTGCTGGAACAGCCCGGCGGCGCGTTTTACCTGGCCCAGGTCGGGTCGGTCGTTCCGGGCACGGCCAATCTTCCCGGCGGGCCGCGCCGCGAGTTGTCCTCGCTCTTCGATCCTTCCGCTGCCGATTTTTGGATTCTCGATCTCACGACATTGCAACGCTCTTCCTCGCACACGCTCGATCTGGCGCTGGCTTCCTGGGTTCCCTACACCGCGCCACTGCCCACGCGATACTTCCGGTTCTTTCTCGATGGGCAGGAAACGGGGCGGACCTTCACGCTGCATAGCCGCTCCCCAGGCGGTTCGGAGCAGTTGCAGTCGGTCATCGCGGAGCCGTTGAATTCTTTCACCTTATATTCGGATGTTGGCTATTTCGATGAGGAAGGAACGCTTTATACGATGGATCATCTCTACGGCCCGATCACTGTGCCAAACGGTTCCGCCAGTTTCGAAGGCCAGATCGGTCTGGGCATGGAATTCTGGCTGACCCGCGATGCGGACGGCGCGGCGAGCCCGCGCAGACTGGTGGCGCCGTCCGGTGCTCCCCATGCCTCTTTATTGGGAGCGTTCCCGCCGCTGCCTCCGCCCACCACGCGCGTTCCCGTCCGGGTTCCCGACCCTTCTGAAACATGGCTGGCGTACTGCTATGCGCCGGATGGCAATGGCACTTATTTGGACGACTCCTTTCCCATCACCCCGGAAAACTGGACGACCCTCTATTCCTACGACGACTCTGGCCAGGTCGATTTTACACTGCAGGTCATCAGCGGCTATGTCGAAATCCCGCTGGGTGCTTCGGTGGCGTTTCTTTATACGACGGACGGTATGAATCAGGTCGCTGGCACCGACGCCGTGGTGTGGACCCCCACCCACGAGCAACCGCCCGAGCTGTTGCCCGGCACGCTGGTTCTGGAAGTTTTCGGAGGCCGGAAAGATCACCAATTTTTCCTCGAGCAACCGGATAGCTTGGGAAACTGGCAAACGTTTTTCTCCTTCACGCCCGGCGACCCGGCCTGGCAGATCGGGGATGGCTGGACGACGGTTTCTTATACCAACGATTTTGGCGCGCAAGTGACCGTGAACGTGGGTAACTACGTGGCGGACAATCAATATGCCTGGTTTCAAGACGCGGAAAACCTGCTCTATGAAATCTCTCGGGTGACCATCGCCTACAACAGCAACCGCCCCTTTCGCATTCGGGATGTCACGACCGGCGAAACCGCCCCGGAGGGAGTCACCAATCTCGGGCGATGGTTTCCGCCCCAGTCGGGGAAATCCCTAAAACTTTCAAGTTCCCGCTGGGGCCACGATCTCTGGTTAGTGCATCCCGATGGCAGCGAGTCGCAGGTCGTCCAAAACGCCACACAGGGCAGCATTCAATTGACGGCCTCCGGCGCGTCCTGGTGGACCGACTACTACTGGTTCGACGCATCGGTCCCCTGGCATGGCTTTCTCCCGTGGCGGCTGGAAGACCGGACAGATGGCGCTTTCACCCCGTTCCATCCACCCGGCGCAACCCCGGATTTCGTGAACTGGATCGCCGTCACGGCTCCACATGGTCTCACCGCACATTATGTCGCGCGGACTTCCACAAAGCCTGCCGGTATCTTGGTTCAGTGGACGCCCGGCGAACCACCCACCGGCGGCGGCTTCATCATCGAACGCCGCAAAAGCAAGACGGCATTTGGCCCATACACCCACTGGCATGAACTCGATCGCGTGGGCGATGACAGCACGAGTTATTTTGATACCCGGCTGTTGCCCGGCCAGTTTGCCATCTACCGGGTGCGCGCCTTCTTCGGCGATCGCCGTTCAGCACCGAGTAATCTTTACCTCGCCACCATGTGGCGCCTGCGCGATGGCATCCTCCAGCCTCCCATTGGCGCACCCAGCGGCGGCTCCGGCCCGACCAGCGACCCTCCCGGAGGTGATGGCGGAAGCGGTGGAAATGCAGGCATCCCCGGTGATGGCGACGGCGATGGTGATCCGGACAATGACAGCGATGGCGTGGTGGACACCGATGACCGGTATCCCGACGACGAAAATCGGAGTGAGGATATCCCGGTGAAGTTTTATGGAGTCATTGATCTGAGCCAGTATCAATATCAAGGGCAGCCTTTACCACAGGGCACGCTGTCCCACGTCGCCATCGACGACAAAAACCGCGTTTCATGGATGGTTCAGGGTGAGCCGGTCACGACTACCAGCGGCAACATCCACAGCCCCGGAGGTATGACGAGCGAAACCATCACCAAGACGAACATTCCTACCTTTGCTGACGGGACGATCACCAACGTCGCGGAGGTGCAGAGGTATTACTGGAAATGGACTTTCCAGGACGAGGACGCCCCCCCACCCAACATCTCGTACGACGAATTCTTCGAAGATTTCCAATTCAACGGCCTGCTCGGGAGCGGCCAGCCGTTTGGCAGTCATCACGTGTCGAGCGGCGGGTCCAAGTATTACCGCGGGTTTCCCGGTGAGCACCGTGTGCCCAATGCGCTGCTGCTCCCCGATATGCTCGCGACGAGCGTTCCCGACGACTGGGCGCCTTGGGAGGACGATGTGCAGGGAGCGGTGGGCATGTCGGCCACGGCCTATTTGCGAGCCGACCCGGAGCTCGAGTTGCCCGAAATCATGGCTGGCGACTTGAACTACGTGGCACGGCCAAGCGGGGGCGACGAATACCGGCGGATAACCTTCCGCCGCCGCGGCGGCGTCCAGGAGTATTTCCCCGACAAGCGCGCCCGGCCTGGCCCACTCAGCCGGTCCTCGCTGGTAGTAACGGTCCCCGAGGAGCCCTTCGCCGTCCCGCCCGTGCTGCCCCGCACCTTCGTGTGGAAAAACGACGGCACGCAAATCCAACCCGCCATTCCAGTGAGCGTTCCGCTCGATACGCGCACCACCCCGCCCGTGCGGCTTTCCCTCGATCCCAAAGCCATCAATGACAGCAACCAACTCGTCGGTGCCATCCGCAACGCCTGGGAAGACCCAGAGGTGGAAATCACCGACCCCAACGTACCTAGTGGAAAGCGTACGGGCCGCGGCTATTTCGGCTTCTATTGGAACCCGGATGAGGAAACGAACATAAAGGTTTTCCACGACCTCCTCCCGGGGAAGTTCCGGAAGCAGCTTAGATCAGCCGTTCCGTTCTTAATTACCAACGAAGACCCCGCGACTAACATAACGAAGATTACGTTCTCCGCGGAAAGCTGGGAGGGAGAGGGGGAATCGGGAGCCTGGAAGCCACGAACCGGCTCGATGGAAATGACTGCGGCCAGCGGCGGCCAGCCTGCCAAGACCTTTGTGCGGCTCATGGATACTCTCCGGCCTCGCGCCGACGACGGTTCCGCAGAAGGCGATCCACCGGCCATCTCACCGGCGGGCCGCAACATCAAGGATGTGATGGTCCAAGGAACCCCGATGACCACCCCGGAGGGCGAGATCATAATCCCGCTGTTGTCGGAGGTGGAGGTTCTGGTGAAGAAGAACCGCAATCTCCTTGATCCCTTTCCAGCCGGACCGGAATGGCCTTCCTACCAGCAAACGGATTTCCAAGGGCTGAGGATCGGCACGCTGAGTCATTCGTTTTCGGGCCTTACCCCGGCCGCCGACTGTATCGTCCTTGATGCAGATCAGTTCATCGTGAAAGTGAGCCTGCCGGATAAAAAGGGAATTGCGGGAGGCAAGGTGAGTGCGTGGATTTCGACGAAAAGCCCTCCCAATCCTCTTGGACCCAGGACCATGTGGGATGACGACGAGACGGAAATTGAAATGATCGAGAAGCCGGGTGGCTCGGGCATCTTCTATTCCGCCCGCCAAATGCTCGTGGCCGACGATGTGGACGACAAAGCTGCGGTCCAAGCTGTATGGGAAGGCGGACCGACCATCAATATCGCGCAGAATGCCGATAACATTAAGAACGACCCGACGCACAAGATTGCCTTAGGCGGATGGGTCTATCTGAAGCTCCCCGATCGGCCTACTGCGGGAGCAATCGCGCAGGTTCCCATTGAAAAGGTCGTTAAGGTCGAGCCAGTGATCTTGAGAGGGGGCAGTGGAGGCTTTGTAGTCGCGGTAAACACGATTCGGGGATTGCTCAGTAGGTATTGATTATGATTTTGTGAGCAGGTAAAAGAGGATGCTGGCGGCGAGATTGGCGAGTTTCTTGGTGTAGCAATGGGTCTTGCGGCGCAGGCGGGCGAGGTAAACGCGCAGGCGGTTGTT
>JANNWY010000178.1:0-12851 GCA_031409335.1 Chthoniobacteraceae bacterium
CCGGTTTGCTGCCATTCGGTTTGCCGCCTTTGAGCACGATTTTCCCCTTCGCTGCTTGCGTGGCAGGCTTTGCAGTCTTCACGGCGGCGCGCAGCTTGAGCGTCACCTTTTTTGGTTTCGCAACCTTCGCAGATTTAACGGCTTTTTTCACGATGGGCTTTTTGCTTTTGGCGACGTTTTTTAAGGGCTTCGACTTGGGCATATTCGGTGGGAGAATCTCGGATCCTGTGTGTCGCGGAAATTTGAGGGGCGATAGGTAATGGCTTTCACCGGGCCACGCAAGGGGGAAAATCCATGAATTTTATCGTCCGCGCTGCCACGAAAATACTCCCCGCAAATAGCCCGCAACCGCGCGCTTCACGAACTCGCGCTCGCGTATCGCCTCAGCGCAAAGTGCCAGAACGCCCGCGTCGCCAGCACCACGAATAGCGCCGCTCCCGCCAGTTGCGCCAGCCCGGCCCACGGCGATTCCACCGCCCGCGCGAGCGCCCGCGCTGGCACGGTCGCCACGAGGATCACCGGGATGATGAAGCTGAAGATGAACTTAAACGCCCCGCGGAACACCGTGTCCGGATAGCGCGCGATATTGAACACATTGAAATAGCCGTAAATCAGACCCTGCGCGCGCATGATCCAGATCGCCCCGGTCGCGAGGCCAAACATCACCGAATAATGCACCGCCACCGCCAGCGCGATGCCGACGGCAAACAGCGCGACCTGATGCGGCTCTGGCACGACACCCAACTTCCAAAGCGAGAAAACCACGATCGCGACGCCGACCAGCGCGTTGACCATGTTATCCATCCCGAACTTTCGCGTGGAGACGGCAAACTGGGAATCGACCGGCAGCAACAGCATCAGATCGAGCCGCCCCGTGCGGATCAGATCAGGCAGCTCCGCGAGATTGACGTAGAAGAATCCCTGAAAGATCTGCGCTGCAATTTGATTCGTGCCGACCAGCAGCACGCACTCCCACTTCGACCAATCGCCGAGCCGATCGACGTGCCCAAAGAGCACCTCCAGGAAAACCATCTGCCCGATGAACCAAAGAAACTCGACGACGATCCAGAGCAGAAAATTCGCCTTGAAACTCATCTCGCGAATCAGCGAGTTGCGAATCATCAGCCAGTAGATTTCGAGATAGCGGGACAAGGGAAAGTTGAGATTTGAGGGCCGCGTTTTTTACGCGGTCGCCAAGCTACGAAGATCGCGTGGAAGCTCAAGCGCGCAGCGCCCAGGGACTGCGGCGCTTCCTTCGCCGCGCTGTTTTTGTGCAGCCTGACTCAACCGGAAGGCGGCAACCCAAGGCGCTGCGCGCTCTGCGACTGATCCGGCAGCGTGAAAAAACGCAGGCCGCGTCTCGTTTCACGAAAAAGCCGGGGAATCCGTTCGCTTCGCCTAGCGTTCACCCGTAGGTTGCGGGCTATGCAAAAGAAACTTTTCTCGGAACTCGGGCTGTCGCCGGACTTGCTGAAGGCCATCACGCGCGTCGGCTACGAGGAGGCTTCGCCGATCCAGTCGGAGGCGATTCCCGTGCTGCTTTCGGGGCGCGATGTGGTGGGGCAATCGCAGACGGGCTCGGGAAAAACGGCGGCGTTTGCGCTGCCGGCGATCGAGAAAGTGGATGCGGCGTTGCGCGCTCCGCAGGCGTTGATTTTGTGCCCGACGCGCGAGCTGGCGGTGCAGGTGGCCGAGGAAGTCGCAAAGCTCGCGTTTTTCAAAAAAGGTGTGCGCGAACTGCCGATCTACGGCGGACAAAGTTACGACCGGCAATACAAGGGATTGCAGGCCGGGTCGCAGATCATCATCGGCACGCCGGGACGCGTGATGGATCATCTCGACCGCGGCTCACTGAAGCTCGATAAATTGAAAATGGTCGTGCTCGACGAGGCGGATCGAATGCTCGACATGGGCTTTCGCGAGGACATCGAGACGATCTTGAAACAAGCACCCACCGACCGGCAGACGGTGTTCTTTTCGGCGACGCTGCCGCAGCCGATCAAGATGCTGATTAAGAACTACTCGCGCGATCCGGTGAACGTGCGGATCGAGGCGGCGACGCTGGACGTGCCTGCGATCGAGCAGGTCTATTATGAAGTGGATCGCCGCTCAAAACTCGAAGTGCTCGGACGTTTAATCGACCTTCACGATTTCAAATACGGCCTGATTTTCTGCGCGACGAAGATGATGTGCGACGAGCTGACCGAGCATCTGATCGCGCGTGGCTACGCCGCGGACAAATTGCACGGCGACATGACGCAGCAAATGCGCGAGCGGGTGATGGGGAAATTTCGCAAGAAGGGGATCGAGTTTCTCGTGGCGACGGATGTGGCGGCGCGAGGGCTGGACGTGGACGACATCGAAGTGGTCTTCAACTATGACCTGCCGCACGACGGCGAGGACTACGTGCATCGCATCGGGCGCACAGGCCGCGCGGGCAAGCTGGGACGCGCGATCACGTTCGTGGCGGGGCGGGAGATTTGGAAGATGCAGAACATCATTAAGTTCACGCGCGGACGGATCAAACGCGAGAAGGTGCCCACTGCGGAAGAGGTCGAGGAGAAGCGCACGAATGTGTTCTTCGATTCGCTGAAGGAGACCCTCGAAAAGGGCGACTACAAACGCCACGACGCGATCATCGACCGACTGCTCGAAGCGGGTCACTCGCCGACGGATATTTCCAGCGCGCTCATCCATCTCCTCGGCGACGAGGCGAAAGCCGCGGCGCCGATCCCCGAGGATAACCCGGCCCCGCCCCGCCGCGAATACGGCTCGAATCGCGATTATCCAAAATACGAACCGCGATCCGGCCCGCGCGAGCGCGCGCCCGGCTTTCAGCGAAATGATGATCGCAGGGAGCGCCCGCCATTTCGCGAAGCGCGCACGGAAACTCGTCCGCAGAATCGCCCCGAGCGCCCCGAACGCCCCGAGCGCCCGGACCGCGAAGAGTCGCCGGTTTCCCACGAAGCGGGAATGACGCGGCTGAATTTCAACCTCGGACGCGACCACCAGATCCAGCCGGGCGATCTCGTCGGCGTGATCGCCGGTGTCGCGCGTTTGCCAAAGGAAAACATCGGCGCGATCCGCGTGCAGACGAAAACGTCGTTCGTGGATGTCGCCGACGATGCCGCGGCGCTTGTGTTGAAAAAGCTGAACGGAATCAAATTCAAAGGCCGCAAGCTCGCCGTCTCTCGCGCTGCCTGACATATTCCGGATGATGACCGCCCGCCAAGTCTTCTACGAAGGCCGCGTCCAAGGCGTGGGCTTTCGCTTTTCGTGCAAACAAATCGCGAGTGGCTACGAAGTCGTCGGCTGGGTGCGCAACCTGCCCGATGGCCGCGTGGAACTGCAATGCGGCGGCGATGTCGAGGAAGTGGAGGCGTATCTCGAAGGGATCGCAGAGAGCCAGCTCAAGAGTCACATCAAGAGCGTAACGGCGACCGTGATCCCGCCGCTGGTCGGTGCGCGAGGTTTTGAAATCGCGCAGTAGTTGCCAATCGCGGTAACGAATCGGTAACACGACCCACACACATTCGAGCAGCCATGCCCGATCCTGCCATTTCCATCAAGAACGTCTCCAAGACTTACCCAATTCCCTTCAAGCGGGAGAAGGTGGTCGCGGTGAAAGACCTCTCGCTCGATGTCGAGCCGGGGCAGGTCTATGGGCTGCTCGGGCCGAATGGGTCGGGCAAATCCACGACGATGAAGATCGTGCTCGGGCTCGTGCGACCGACTTTGGGGAAGACGGAGATTTTCGGGCGGAGTTCCACGGAAGTGGAAAGTCGGGAGGATGTCGGGTTTCTGCCGGAGAATCCTTACTTTTACAAATTCCTTACTGGCGAGGAGACGCTGCAATTTTACGGGAAAATCTGCGGGCTGCGCGGCGCGAAGCTGCGCGAGCGGACGATGGAATTGCTCGCGCTGGTGGGCCTGGAAAACGCCGCGAACCGGCGCATCGGCGGCTACTCGAAAGGCATGCTCCAGCGGATCGGACTCGCGCAGGCGCTGGTGCAGGAGCCGCGTTTGCTCGTGCTCGATGAACCGACGGCGGGCGTCGATCCGGCGGGCTCACGCGAGATTCGCGATCTGATTTTGGATTTCAAAAAGCGCGGCATCACCATCCTGCTCTGCTCGCATCTGCTCGGCCAGGTGCAGGAAATCTGCGACCGCATCGGCATCCTGCACGAAGGCGCGCTGATCCGCGAAGGTCGGTTGAGCGAACTCATTTCGATCCAAAACCAAACTGAGCTGATTTTGGAAAACGCATCGCCGGAATTGCTCGCGGCGATTGAGCGGCAGAGCGCGGCGGGCGGGGCGCGCATCGTGGAAAAGCGGAAGCCGCAGACGACGCTGGAGCAGTATTTTTTGGATGTGACGGGAGGACTGAAATGAAGGGGTGTCCACTTTGCGAGGTGCCTGCGGCGCTGAACATCGAACGTCGAACATCGAACATCGAACATCGAACGCAGAACTCGTGGCCGCGCGATTTCAGACTCCGAAAACTTCGATGTTCGATGTTCGATGTTCGACGTTCGATGTTCAGCGCCGCAGGCATCCCCCTTTTATGAGCGCCGCCCCCACCAAGCACATCGCCTTCTCCCCCGCGCGCATCGCGGCGATCGCCTCAAACACGCTGCTCGAACTCGTCCGCCTGAAAGTCTTCTACTTCATGCTCATCTTCGCGCTGCTGCTCATCGGCAGCTCCGCGTTCATGGTGCGGTTCTCTTTTCAGCAGCAGTTCCAAGTGCTGAAGGATGTCTCGCTCGGCGCCATGTCCGTTTTTACCTGGCTCCTCGCGACGCTTTCCACGGCGATGCTGCTGCCAAAGGACATCGAAGATCGCACGCTTTACACCATCCTCGCGAAGCCCGTCCCGCGCCTCGAATACCTGCTCGGAAAACTCTTTGGCGTGCTCGCGATGCTGGCCATCGCGCTGGTCTGCATGAGCGCGCTTTTCTTCGTAGTATTGTATGCGCGCGAGCAAATCGTGCTCGCCGAGACCGTGAAAGTCACACCGCCGGACGAACTCGCAGCCGCCCTCCGCGACGTGCGTGATCTCACCTTCAACGTCAACCTGCTGCCCGGCATCGCGATCATCTATCTCAAGGCTGCGGTCGTCGCCGCATTGACGCTCCTGCTCTCCACATTCGCCTCGTCGTGGATCTTCACGATCATCGTTTCCGTGATGATGTATATCATCGGCCACGTCCAGCCCATCGCCCGCGAATACTGGCTGGAAGCCGTTCCCGGCGGCACCGTCGCCTCGCCGGTATTGAAAATCTTCCTCGGTCTCGTCGCGGTCGCCTTCCCCGATTTCCAGTTGTTCAATCTCGTCGATGACATCGTCGTCGGAAACGCGGTATCGACGACCATGTTTCTGAAAACCACCGGGCTTGGCTGCGGCTACGTTTTCATCTACACGCTTGTGGGTTACCTGATGTTCGCAAACAAGGAACTGTGAAAACCTGCCTCATCGCCCTCGGCATCATCGTTGCATTCGGGATCATCCGCATGCCTTTGGAGCAGCGCCTGGCGGTGGAACACCGCGCTGCGTTTTTCCACGGCGCGCGACTCAACCTTGATCTTCGCCAACAACTCGGCCAGATGGGTTTTCTTGCCGCACTCAGCGGCTTCCGCGCGGTCGTCGCCGACATGCTCTGGATCGAGGCGCATTCCGCTTGGGAGCGCACCGAGTGGGGCCGGATGCAGTTGCACCTGGATGCCGTCACCTCACTGCAACCGCGCTGCGTGATGTTTTGGGACATGGCCGCGTGGCACATGGCTTGGAACGCCAGCGTCGCCGCCTTCAACGATCGCAATCAGCCGCGCGAGGCGCTGCGGATCAAGGCTCAGCGCGAGTATTTCAAGGTCGGCGAAGACTTCCTCCTGCACGGCATCCAGAACAATCCCGACAAGGGTTTCCTCTACGAAAGAGCCGGCGCGTTCTACGATCAGAAGATGCACGACTCCTGCAAGGCGGCGGAATATTTCGCGAAAGCCGCCACGTTTCCCGATGCCTTTCCCTACGTGAAAAGGCTCGCCGCCTTCCGCCTCGCCGAGTGCCCCGGCCACGAACGCGAAGCCTACGACCAGCTCGTCGCCCTCTACAAGATGGGCGAGGCGGAACGCGTGCCAACGCTCTACACAAAACTTCGCGAGTTAGAGGAAAAATTGAGTGTTCCTCAGGAACAGAGGATTTATACTCCGCGAATTCCCTAATCTTTCCCCAATGCGATTCGCTGTTTTCGGAGACATCCACGCCAATTTAGAAGCCCTGCAAGCCGTCCTCAAGGACGCGCAAGCGCACGACGTCACCCACTACGTCTGCCTCGGCGATGTCGTCGGCTACAACGCAAACCCGCACGAGTGCGTCGAAATCATCCGCAATCTCGATTGCCCGGTCGTAAAGGGAAATCACGACGAGCAGGCCTCACTCACGGACGATCTCTCCGGCTTCAATCCGCTCGCCGAGGAAGCGATCAACTGGACGCGCCGCCAGCTCACCGAAGCCGACAAACAATGGCTGCGCGACCTGAAGATGGTGCGGCAGGTGCGCGATTTCACGATCGTCCACGCGACCCTCGATACCCCGCACAAATGGGGCTACGTCTTCAACCAGCTCGATGCTGCGGCGAGCTTCAACTACCAGCACACGCAGCTCTGTTTCTACGGCCACACCCACGCACCGCGCGCTTACATCCGCGACGCCTCGGTGAAAAGTCAGACGCTCGACAAGCTCACGATCGAGCAGGGGAAAAAGTATTTCATCAATGTCGGCAGCGTCGGTCAGCCACGCGATGGCGACTGGCACGCATCCTATTGCCTCTACCACCCGGACCGCCAGATCGTGGAGTTGCGCCGTCTCGAGTACGACATCTACGCCGCGCAGGATAAAATCGTGGACGCCGGCCTGCCACAGCGGCTCGCAGACCGGCTGGCGCTGGGCAAGTAGTTGAATTGCGGATTGCGGATTGCGGATTGCGGATTCAAAGCAGCGGGCGCGTGAGCCTAGTCCCATCCGTCATCAGTTCGATCTTGATCGTGAAGCCGAGTTCGCTCGGCGACATCGTCCACACGCTGCCCGCCGTCGCCGCGATCAAGGCGCACTGGCCCGGCGCGCATCTGCGCTGGATCGTGAATCCCGAGTGGGCACCGCTGCTCGAAGGCAACCGGCACGTCGATGAAATCGTGCTCTTCCCGCGCCGCGATTTCCGCGGTGTGCGCGGGATGATGCGCATCGCGCCGTGGGCGCGAGGATTGCGCGAGCGGGTGAATGCGGGTCTCGTGCTCGATTTTCAAGGTCTGCTCCGCAGCGCCCTCATCTCGAAACTCTGCCGCGGCGCAGGCGGGCGCATCATCGGGCTGTCCGATGCCCGCGAAGGCGCACGCCACTTCTACGATGAAGTCGTCGATGTCTCCGGCTGCACGCACGCGGTCGATCGTTACCTCGCGCTACTCCGCCCGCTCGGCATCAGCCCGCCGCAAGGCCACTGGTGGCCGCTTCCCGGCGGCACGGCACCCATGGATTTTTCCACCGCGGAGCGATTCATCGTCCTGCACCCGTTTTCGCGTGGAAAAGGCAAGTCACTCAGCGTCGCGGAAGTCGCCGAGTTTTGCCACGCACTCGCGCCCGCGCGCGTCGTCCTCGTGGGCCGCACGGACGAGCGCGTGCCGCCGCTTGGAAATGTGACGGACCTCCTCAATCGCACTTCACTCCACGAACTCATCTGGCTCGTGCGCCGCGCGAGTTATTTCGTCAGCGTGGACAGCGGGCCTATGCACATCGCTGCCGCGATCACCCCGCTCGTCGTTTCCATCCACACATGGAGCGATCCCGCGAAAGTCGGCCCCTACCATCCCGACGCGTGGATTTGGAAAGACGGCGCGCTTTTTCAAATGAAAGCACCCGCCGCTCGCCAGCCAGCCGCCGGCATCAGCGCCCTCGCCGCCTTCATCGCGCGACGCGCGGCGGAAGAGTAGTCCCCGACTTTAGCCAAAAAGCGGCGATGGAGATTGCCGCTGAGGACACGGAGGACACGGAAAACGCGGATCAGGAAGAGGTTGGGTTCCGCATCACCGAAAGGGCGTCGTTCACCCATTGGGCAGATGGCTCAAGACTCGTATTCTCCGCGTTCTCCGTGTCTTCCGCGTCGTCCGCGGTTCTCATCGCCGAGTCTAAAAAATAGTCGATCGAAACACAGCCACGCTCTGGACGACTAAAGTCGGGACTACTTTCCCGCGCGCACCGCAAGCATCCGGTCCAGATACTTTGCGAGCAGATCGAACTCCAGATTCACGCGCTCGCCCGCGCGGCGCGCGCGCAGATTCGTCTGCGCGAGCGTGTGCGGGATGATCCACACGACAAAACTCTCCGCGCGCACTTCCGCGACCGTGAGGCTGATGCCATCGATCGCGATCGAGCCTTTGAACGCGACAAGATGCGCGAACTCCGCGGGCAGCGCGATTTCCAAACGGTGATCCGCACCGCGCGGCTCGAACGCGAGCACCCCGGAAGTGCAGTCGATATGCCCCTGCACGAAATGTCCGCCAAGCCGCGCCGTCGCAGCGAGCGCGCGTTCGAGATTCACCGATGCGCCGATGCCCAGGTCGCCGAGGTTCGTCCGCGCCAGCGTTTCCGCGAGCAGATCGAACGCAAGCGTTTCGCCCTCACGCATCACCACCGTCAGGCAGCAGCCGTTGATGGCGATGCTATCGCCGATCGCCACGTCGCTGCTGACAAGCGGGGCCCGCACGCTGAGTCGCGCGCCGAGATCGGAGCGATCCAGTAAAATGAGCGTGCCTGTTTCTTCGACGAGCCCGGTGAACATGCCTGCGAATTTAGGAGCCGGTCGCACCGCGGCAAGCACGCAAACGATTGCTTCCGCCCAAACTCATCGGGCATCTTCCCAACGTGCCCCACGAATCCACACTCCATCGTTTTCTCCGCCGTGCGATCCTCGCCCTCCTGCTCGCGGGGTGCGCGAATCTCGCGGCTGCAGCGGAATTCCCCCGCCCCCTCGAGACTTTCCAGGATCAAGGCATCACCGACCTCGGCACGAAGCTGCTGCATCGCGCCAGATCGGAACCATTCAACGTCTTCGCCAGCGCACTCTTCGTCCTCGCGATCATCCACACGTTTCTCACGTCAAAATTCCGCGCCCTCTCGCATCGCTACCAGCACGAGCTCGAGGCGCACACCGAGCCCGATTTCACCCATCGCGACCGCCTGCAATTCCGCGCGCAGATGCTCCACTTCGCCGGTGAAGTGGAGGCCGTCTTCGGCATCTGGCTCGTCCCACTTTTCGCCGCAATCGTCGTCTTCAAAGGCTGGAACGCGATGGTTCACTACGTCTCCGACACCAGCTTTTCGGAAGCCGTGTTCGTCACCGTCATCATGGCGATGGCCGCGTCGAAACCCGTGCTCGTTTTCGCCGAAGGCGTGCTCGGCAAAGTCGCCGCGCTCGGCGGCAGCACTCCCGCGGCGTGGTGGCTCGCCATCCTCATCGTCGGTCCCCTGCTCGGCTCCTTCATCACCGAGCCCGCGGCGATGACAATCTGCGCGCTGCTCCTCAGCCGTCGTTTCTATTCCCTCAATCCCAGCCCGCGCCTCCGCTACGCCACGCTCGGCCTGCTCTTCGTGAATATCTCCGTCGGCGGCACGCTCACCCATTTCGCCGCGCCACCCGTCGTCATGGTCGCGCAAAAATGGAGCTGGGGCACTCCGCACATGTTTATGCATTTCGGCTGGAAAGCCGCGCTCGGCATCGGCCTCGCCACCGCGCTCTACTTCGTCTTTTTCCGGAGGGAATTGCGCGGCCTCCAAGCCATCGACGACGACGAAAAGCAGGAACTGCCGCCGCCCTTCCGCATCGTCGCCGCGCATCTCCTTTTCATCCTCTGGACCGTCCTCACGTCGCACCATCCCGCGCTCGTCGTCCTCGGCTTCCTCTTCTTCCTCGCCTACGTCGAGGCCACCGATCGCCATCAGGATGCCATCGCCCTGCGCGCGCCCATGCTCGTCGGCTTTTTCCTCGCCGCCCTCGTCGTCCATGGCGGCCTGCAACGCTGGTGGATCGCCCCGCTGCTCGGCAGCCTCGGCGAATGGCCGCTGATGATCGGCGCGACCCTGCTCACCGCCGTGAACGACAACGCCGCGATCACCTACCTCGCCTCCCTCGTCCCCGGATTTTCCGACGAGCTAAAATACGCCGTCGTCGCCGGAGCCATGGCCGGCGGCGGCCTCACCGTCATCGCCAACGCACCAAATCCCGCCGGCCAGTCCATCCTGCAAAAACACTTCGGCGAAGACGGCATCGCGCCGCTGAAGCTCCTGCTCGCCGCACTCGTGCCCACGCTCGTCATGGGCGCGGCGTTTATGCTGCTGCGGTGACCTCCCGAAGCTCGGGCTTCGCCTTGCCATTCGAGCATGAAAACCGGAAGACCCTGATTTGCTGCTGACAGCCCCGCAGTCGCTCGCTACAGGCATTACTCATGCCGGATTCGGAAACCAGATTTGCCGTCCTGCTTTTCACCGACATCGTTGGCTCCACGGAATTGAAGGCGCGGCACGGCGTCCCCGCTTACAGCGAGGCGCTCCGCACGCACAACGGGCACTTCGAGCGCATCGCCCGCGAATGCAGGAATGTCCGCATCCTGCATAACATGGGTGACGGCTATTTCGCGGAAGCGGGCGGCGTCGCGGAGGCAGTGCGTTTCGCGCTGTTGTTTCAGGATGCGATGCGCGACGGACCGTGGAATGAAGTGTGCCTGACCACGCGCGCCGGCATCCATGCCGGTGAAATCGGCGTGGTCGATTCCGAAGGCGGTAGCGGTGTCGTCGCCCCCGCTGCCGACCTCGCGGCGCGGGTGATGAGCCTCGCGATGGGTGGACAGATTTTGCTCACGCGCTTCCCTTTCGATGAAGCGCGCCACTTCATCCGCGAGCATCCGTCCGTCGCGGGGAAAACCATGCCGCCGCTGCGCTGGCTCGCGCACGGTCCTTACCTGCTCAAAGGCCGCGACGAGCCGATGGATATTTTCGAAGTCGGTGCGGAGGGCCTCGCCCCGCTCATCGCGCCGCCCGATGGCGACAAAGCCAAGCGCGCCATCCGTCCCGGCGAGGAGGAAACCCTCGGCTGGCGTCCCGCCGTCGGTCTGGAAATTCCGGGCCGCACCGGCTGGCAACTCACCGAGCGGCTCGGCGCGGGCGGCTTCGGCGAAGTGTGGACGGGCGAACACGCGAAGCTCCACCAGCGCCGCGCCTTCAAGTTCTGCTTCGACGACGAACGCCTGCGCGCCCTCAAGCGCGAAGTCACCCTCGTCCGCCTGCTCCGCAGCGCCCTCGGCGAGCGCGACGACATCGTCCACATCCACGAACTCAAGCTCGACGCCCCGCCCTTTTATACTGCGCGTCATCACAAATTGTGAATTTTTAGGTCCGAGGTCAGCATTGACTTTCAGGGCTTGGATGTAGGCTGGGTCCACAGGCTCGAAGAGCCGAAAGACGCCAGCTCAGGGCAACGCCCTGGGTATCGATGCGAAAGCGGCCAAGCCCTGAAGGGGCGTGACCATCCTCGCGTGGAGCCATTGTCGCGCCCATTCAGGGCTCGCCTCTTCGAATCCCGAAACCTAGGGCGTTGCCCTGGGCTGGCATGTCTCAGCCCTTCGGGCTAGCTGAAATGGCAGTCTGCAAACACGCCCAAACCTCTGACACGGAAATCACAAATTGTGATGACGGGAAGTATATCTCGAAAGCGACCTTGCCCAGCACGGCAACCTCCTCCAGTGGGCCGAAAGCCAGGGCGGCCTCGACAAAATCCCGCTCGCGCAGCGCATCGCCCTCGTCGCCCACACCGCCACCGCGCTCGCCGCCGCACACAGCATCGGCGTCCTGCGCAAGGACATCAAACCGACGAACATCCTCATCTTCGACGGCCCCGGTGGTGAACCGCGCCCGCGCCTCGTCGATTTCGGCATCGGCACCCTCACCGACCGCGCCGTGCTCGGCGAACACGGAGTCACCGCCGCCGGTTTCACCCGCACAAACGTCGAGCACAGCACCGGCACGCCGACCTACAAGCCCGCCCGAATACCTCGCCGGAAAGCCCTACACCATTCAGGGCGACATCTACGGCCTTGGCGTCCTGCTTTACCAACTCATCACTGTCAAACCGCTCGACCCGCTTGCGCCCGGTTGGGAGCGCGACATCCCCGACCCGCTCCTGCGCGAAGACATCGCCGCCTGCGTCGATGGCGACCCCGCGCGGAGATTCCCCAGCGCCGCCGATCTCGCCGAGCGCCTCCTGCCCCTCGACCAGCGCCGCGCCGAGTTCGTCGAAAAAGAGCGGATCATCTGGGAAACCCTAACCCGTGCCGAAGCTGAAGCCGCCGCCCTCAAACTCATCTACCGGGCCGAAAGCGCCGAAGCCGCCGAAGCCCGCCTCGCCGAATTTGAAGCCACAGAATGGGCGCGCAAATACCCCACCATCGCCCCCATGTGGCGGCGGGCTTGGGAGCAAATCATCCCCTTTTTCGCCTACCCGCCCGAGGTCCGCAAAATCATCTACACCACCAACGCCATCGAGAGCGTAAACATGCAACTGCGCAAAATCATCAAAACGCGGGGCCACTTTCCGTCCGACGAAGCCGCCACCAAATTGCTCTATCTAGCCTTGCTAAACATCACCAAAAAGTGGAAATCCCCACCGCTGAACTGGAAGTCCGCAGCCAACCAATTCGCCATCCAATTCGGCCCGCGCTTCTGCCAGGCTGCCTCGTCCACAACGCAGGCTCCCTAGCCAATCCATCAACACATCAACCCGCCCTTAAACACAAACTTTTGGACAGGTCCA